>NZ_JAPUVQ010000138.1:0-62008 GCF_029255145.1 Accumulibacter sp. | reverse complement strand
TCATGTGTGCCCCTACCCGTGACCGAACACTCGTCTTGAGATCGCTTTAGCCAAGCTCGCTCAACCAGACGAAGCGGGTAGCGGAGTCCGTGGTCAGGGCACTCGCACGGATCTCCTGCAAGGCCGACCGTTGAGCGCGGAAGGACCTGGGTGCGGCGGCGATCAGGCACTGACGCTTGAGACCACATGGCGGGCGCTTCGGTAGTACACTCCGCACCTCGAAACGCCAACGCGCCAGGCTGCGGCCAGTGCTGCCGACCGGGACGCCTGCAGGGATGCACAGGCACCCCGGTACAGCGCCGGGGCGGTCTGATGGAGAAATCAGCGTAATGACTTACACCGCAGAATCGATCGCTGTCCTCAAGGGGCTGGAGCCGGTGCGCCATCGTCCCGGGATGTACACGCGCACCGATTGCCCGCTGCACATCGTCCAGGAGGCGATCGACAACGCCGCCGACGAGGCCCTCGGTGGTTACTGCAAACGGATCGTGGTGACGCTCCACCGCGACCACTCGGTCAGCGTCGAGGACGACGGCCGCGGCATCCCGGTCGAAATCCACCCGCTTGAACAGGTGCCGACGCTCGAAGTGGTGTTCACCCGGCTGCACGCCGGCGGCAAGTTCAGCAAGGATGAGCACGACTCGGCCTACCGTTTCTCGGGAGGTTTGCACGGCGTCGGCGTTTCGGTGACCAACGCGTTGTCGACCCGCCTGGAGGTCGAGGTGGTCAGGGACGGTGCCCGTCACCGGATGGCTTTCGCCAGCGGTGCGGTGATCGAGCCGTTGCAGCGGCTTGGCGACGCGCCGAAGAAGGCCAGCGGGACCCGGCTGCGGGCCTGGCCCGACCCGGCCTTTTTCGATTCACCGCTGATCCCGCTGGCGCCGCTCGAACGCCTGCTGCGCAGCAAGGCGCTGCTGCTGCCCGGCCTGCAGGTCTCGTTGCGCGTCGAAGAGGGGGCGACGACCGACTGGTGCTTCGCCGATGGCATGCTCCAGTACTTGCGCGAGCAGCTCGACGGCGAACTCGTGGCGCCGGTCTTCAGCAGCGAGAAGTACGCCCGGAAGGGCGACGAGAACTTTCCGGTCGGCTCGGGCGCGGCCTGGGCGATCTGCTGGACGGCCGACGGCGGTCTGGCGCGCGAATCGTACGTCAACCTGATTCCGACGCCGGCTGGCGGCACGCACGAAGCCGGTCTGCGGCAGGCGGCGCTGGACGCGGTCAAGAGTTTTGCCGACCACCACGCGTTGCTGCCGAAAGGCGTCAAGCTTGCCGCCGAGGACGTCTTCTCGCGGGCCAGCTTCGTGCTGGCGGTGCGCATGCTCGACCCGTCGTTCCAGGGTCAGACCAAGGAGCGCCTGAATTCGCGCGATGCGGTGGCGCTGGTCGCGCGCATGCTGCGCGATCCGCTGGAGCTGTGGCTCAACGAGCATCCGGACGCCGCCAGGAAGGTCACCGATCTGGCCATCCGGGCGGCGCAGGCGCGCGCGCGCGCCGGCCAGAAAGTAGAGAAGCGCAAGCAGTCGGGGGTGGCGATCCTGCCTGGCAAGCTTTCCGATTGCCAGAGCGAGGACACCCGTCGCAACGAGATCTTTCTCGTCGAAGGTGACTCCGCCGGCGGCTCGGCGAAATCGGGGCGCGACAAGGAACTGCAGGCGATCCTGCCGCTGCGTGGCAAGGTGCTCAATACCTGGGAAGTCGACGCTGGCAGCCTGTTCGCCAATCGCGAGGTGCACGATATCGCCGTCGCGCTGGGGATCGATCCGCACCCGGCGAGTGCGCCCGATTCGGTGCTGGCCAACCTGCGCTACGGCAAGGTGGTGATCATGACCGATGCCGACGTCGACGGCTCGCACATCCGCGTCCTGTTGTGCACGCTGTTCTACCGCCATTTTCCCAAGCTGATCGCCAGCGGCCACCTGTATTTTGCGCAACCGCCGCTGTATCGCCTCGACGTTCCCGGGCAGGGCAAGACGCGTCCGCCACGCAAGCTCTACGCGCTGGACAGCGCCGAGCGCGAGGCGTCGATCGATCGTCTGCGACTTGAGGGAATCAAGCCGGAAACGATTGCCATTTCGCGTTTCAAGGGCCTCGGTGAAATGAATCCCGAGCAACTCTGGGAAACGACGATGTCGCCCGATACGCGCCGCCTGATGCGCATCGGCATGCCGGGCGCCGAGGCGGCAAAACCGGTGATGCAGATGTTGATGGGCAAGAGCGAGTCCGCGGGGCGGCGGGCGTGGATGGAAGATAACGGCGCCCTGATTGGCGCCGAGACTTGAGAGTGAGCTGAACGTGCGCAAGGACGACTCGACGCCAGACCTGTTCACCGAATCGCAGCCGGCGGATGTGCCGCCGCTGCCGCCAGGAGCAGGGGCCCCGCCGGCAACGGCCGCCGACGACGAAGACGACAGCATCCTGCTGCACGACTCGGCGGCGCGCGATTATCTCGAGTACGCGATCGCCGTCGTCAAGGGCCGTGCGCTGCCCGACGTCAAGGACGGGCTGAAGCCGGTACAGCGCCGGGTGCTGTTCGCCATGCGTGAACTCGGACTAACGTCCACCGCCAAGCCGGTGAAGTCGGCACGCGTCGTCGGCGACGTGATCGGCAAGTACCACCCGCATGGCGACACCTCGGCTTACGATGCGATGGTGCGGGTAGCGCAGCCGTTCATGCTGCGCTACCCGCTGGTTGACGGGCAGGGCAATTTTGGTTCGCGCGATGGCGACAACGCCGCGGCGATGCGCTACACCGAAGCGCGCCTGACCGCCATCGCCGAGTTGCTGCTCGGCGAGCTCGGCGAAGGCACGGTCGATTTCCTGCCGAATTACGACGGCTCGTTCGACGAGCCCGCCTTTCTGCCGGCACGCCTGCCGTTTGCGCTGCTCAATGGCGCTTCGGGGATCGCCGTCGGGATGGCCACCGAAATCCCGGCGCACAACCTGCGCGAGGTCGCCGCCGCGGCGATCCACAAGATCGAGCACCCGGCAGCGGGCCTCGACGAGCTGCTCGAGTACATTCCCGGACCCGACTACCCGGGTGGCGGGCAGATCATTTCTGCGCCCGGCGACATCGCCGCCGCCTACCGCAGCGGCCGTGGCAGCTTGCGCGTGCGGGCGCGCTACGAGATCGAGGAAATGGCGCGCGGCGCCTGGCAAGTGGTGTTTACCGAGTTGCCGCCTGGTGTTTCGTCGGCCAGGGTGCTCTCCGAAATCGGCGTCCTTCTCAACCCGCAGCCGAAACCCGGCAAGAAGGCGATCGAGCAGTCGGCGGCGCAGTTGAAGGCGCTGATGGCCTCGCAGCTCGACCGCGCGCGCGACGAGTCCGGCAAGGACGACGACGTTCGTCTGGTTTTCGAACCGAGCACCTCGCGCATCGACCGCAACGAGTTCGTGGCCTTGCTGTTGGCGCACACCAGCCTCGAGACCTCGGCGCCGATCAACCTGGTGGCGGTCGGCATCGACGGTCGGCCGTGCCAGAAGTCGCTGGTCGACCTGATCGGCGAGTGGTGCACTTTCCGGATCAGGACGGTGCACCGGCGTACCGAGTTTCGCCTGCAGAAGGCCGACGACCGGATCCACATTCTCGAAGGCCGGCACATCGTCTTCCTGAACATCGACGAAGTGATCCGCATCATTCGCCAATCCGACGAACCGAAAGCGGCGCTGATCGCCCGCTTCACGCTGTCCGATCGGCAGGCCGAGGACATCCTCGAAATCCGCCTGCGCCAGCTGGCGCGGCTGGAGGGAATCCGCATCGAGCAGGAGCTGGCCAAGCTGCGCGGCGAGCGCGAGGGATTGCTCAAGCTGCTCGGCAGCGACGCGCTGCTGCGGCGGCAGGTGATCCGCGAAATCAGGGCCGACGCCGAGAAGCACGGCGATGCGCGGCGGACGATGATCGAGACCGCGGTGACCTCTTCCCGCTCGGAAGTGGCGGCTGTCGCCGACGAACCGGTGACGGTGATCATTTCAGAGAAGGGCTGGGCGCGCGTCCGGCAGGGGCATGGCCTGGACCTCTCGGGGGTGGCCTTCAAGGACGGCGACCGCGCCGGCTCGGCGCAGGAGTGTCGCTCGGTGGACTCGCTGGTGATCGTCTCGACCGAGGGACGTGCGTTCACCGTCGCCGTTGCCAGTCTCCCCGATGGTCGCGGCATGGGGGCGCCGCTGTCGTCCTTCGTCGAACTCGGCGCCGGCAGGATCGCGCAGGTGCTGACCGGTCGACCCGAGGACCCGTTGCTGGTCGCCAAGACCTCGGGCTACGGCTTCATTTGCTGTTACGGCGATCTGCTGTCGCGGCAGAAGGCAGGCAAAGCGTTCGTCAGCGTCGAAGAAGGTGCGACCATCCTGCCGCTGCTCAGGCTCGCCGGGCACGATCACCTCGCCGCGTTGTCGGAAGACGGCCGCTTGTTGATCTTTCCGCTCGACCAGATGAAGCGCTTGAGCAGCGGCAAGGGCGTTCAGATCATCGGCCTGCGCGAGGGCGAGTCGCTGCGCGCGGTGGTCGTCACGCGGGGCGCGCGGGTGACGATCAAGGGAACGCTGCGCAGCCGTACCAAGACGCTGCTCTCCGAAGATCGGCATTGCGGCCTGCGGGCACGCCGCGGTTCGCCGGTGGGACAGATCAGCAATGTGACGCTGGTCGCGCATCCCGAATGATGATTGCCTAAACGCCGCCGTTCCGATCGAGCGCGCCGGGCGCGTTTTCCGCCGGATTCTGCCTGCCAGGGAGAGAGCTTGATGACTTGCCGAATACCGAATCCGATCAGCAGAACTGCCGTCGCCTGCGCGTTGGCCTTCTGCGGCGCACCGGTGGTCGCCGAACAGGTGGGCTGCGTGACCACCGAGTGGAAGCTGATCGGTTCGAACCACAAGGTCTGCGTCGACAGTTTCTCGGACCCGAAAGTGCCGGGGGTGACCTGTCACGTCAGCCAGGCGAGAACCGGCGGGGTCAGCGGTTCCTTCGGTCTGGCGCAGGACCCCTCTCAATTCTCGCTGGCGTGCCGGCAGACCGGCCCGATCACGCTGCCGGCCAAGCTTCCGAAGGAGGCGACGGTATTCGCCGAAGACACCTCGATCCTGTTCAAGGAGACCCGCGTGATCCGGATGTGGGACGCGGCCAACAATACCCTGGTGTATCTGGCGATCAGCCGCAAACTGATCGACGGCGCCCCGGCGAACAGTATTTCGACTGTGCCGGTGATGCCCTGGGGAGGACGCTGAGCATGCGCCGATGGCATCGCATCGGCAGCCGTTGGAGCGCTGCTCGATGGTGCTGAACGGGGCCGGCCGGCCCGAGTGCGACGTCGCCGGTCTCGGACAGGTGTTCACCCCGGCGGCGGTCGTCGACCTGATGCTGACGCTGGTGCGCAATTGCGGCCGGGTGCTCGAGCCGGCGTGCGGCGACGGCGCTTTCCTGCAGCATTTCCCTTTCGCACTGGGAATCGAGATCGACCCGCGACATGCACCGGCGGGGGCGCGGGTGATGGATTTCTTCGAGCTGCCGGAGCGTGAATTGTTCGCCACGATCATCGGCAACCCGCCGTACGTGCGCTATCAGGACATCGCTGTCGCGACGCGAGCGAACACCCGGGGCAGCGTTCTCGACGGGCGCGCCAACCTCTATCTGTTCTTCATCGAGAAGTGCTTGCGCCATCTCGCGCCGGGTGGCGAGCTGGTGTTCATCACGCCGCGCGACTTCCTGAAGGCGACTTCGGCGGTGCCGCTCAACCGGCTGCTCTACGCAGCCGGGACGATCACCGATTTCGTCGATCTCGGCGACTCGCGGCTGTTTGACGACGCGACGCCGAACTGCGCGATCTGGCGTTTTGAACGCGACAACTTTTCGCGCCTGACGCGCTGCGCCACGCAGGGTTTCGCCGACGGCCTGGCCGGGCTGGGCAGGCTGCAGTGGGAGGAGCGTCATTTCGTCGAAAGCGCCGGCCACCTGCTGTTTACCCGCGGCGACTATGGCTTGCATCTGGCCGACATCGCCTTCGTCAAGGTCGGTGCGGTGTCCGGCGCCGACGATCTGTACGCCAGTGCATGCTACGGCAACCGCAGCTTTGTCTGCTCGGCGACGGTGAGCACCGGCGACACCCGGCGGATGCTGTGGTGCGAACCCGGGGAGCCGGCGCCGGCAGCGCTGCGACCACACAAGGAACGCCTGATCGCGCGCCGGATAAGGTCCTTCGACGAGTCCAACTGGTGGCACTGGGGGCGTGGTTACCACCAGTCGCCACTGCCGCGGGTGTATGTGAACAGCAAGACCCGCCGCCCGCAGCCGTTCTTCGTGCACCCGTGCACACATTACGACGGGGCGGTGCTGGCGATTTTTCCTCGCGACCCGGCGGTCGACGTGCGCCAACTCGCGGCGGCGCTGAACGGTGTCGACTGGGCCGATCTCGGCTTCGTTTGCGATGGCCGCTTCCTCTTCGCCCAGCGCAGCCTCGAGCAGACGCCGCTGCCCGAGTCGTTTCGCGCGTTCCTGCCCGGCGGCGGTGTAAGATCGTAAACCGGGCCACCGAGTCTGCTGCCGCCGGAGCAGCTTTCGCCACCGCGCATTCCGCGGCGCAGCCCGCTGGCAACGGGAAGGAGATAAGCCCATGGTTCCCCACCTGACAACCGCCCTCAAGGGTCCACTGCTCGAGATCGAAAGCCGTTTCCTCGACGCCTTGCCGGAAATCGAACGCTGGCTGCGCGGGCAGTGGCAGGAGCATACGCCGCCTTTTTACGGCTCGGTCGACCTGCGCAATGCCGGCTTCAAGCTGGCGCCCGTGGATATGAATCTCTTTCCTGGCGGTTTCAACAATCTCGACGCCACTTTCCTGCCGCTGTGCGTGCAGGCGGCGGTGACGGCGATCGACAAGATTTGCCCGGACGCCAGGAGGTTGCTGCTGATTCCAGAGAATCACACGCGCAACCTGTTCTATCTGCAGAACGTCGCGCAGCTGGCGGCGATCCTGCGTCTGACCGGCCTCGAAGTGCGCCTTGGCTCGCTGTCGCCGGAGGTCGATCGGCCGACACCGGTTGAGTTGCCGGACGGCACGACGCTGCTGCTCGAGCCGCTGGTCCGCCATCAGTACCGGCTTGGCCTGGCGGGCTTCGAGCCTTGTGCGATCCTGCTCAACAACGATCTTTCCGGCGGTATTCCGACGATCCTGCAGAATCTCGACGAGCAGTTCGTTCTGCCGCCGCTGCACGCCGGCTGGGCGGTGCGGCGCAAGTCGAACCACTTTGCCGCCTACGACCAGGTCGCGGGCGATTTTGCCCGGCTGGTCGGCATCGACCCCTGGCGAATCAATCCCTACTTCTCGGTATGCGAGGCGGTCAATTTTCACGACCGCCAGGGTGAGGAATGCCTGGCCGCCAACGTCGATGCCGTACTCGGGTTGATCCGCGAGAAGTACCAGCAGTACGCCATCGATGAGACGCCGTACGTGGTCGTCAAGGCCGACGCCGGCACCTACGGGATGGGTGTGATGACGGTCAAGGATGCCTCGCAGGTGGTTGCCCTTAATCGCAAGCAGCGCAACAAGATGTCGGTCATCAAGGAGGGGATGACCGTTTCGCAGGTGATCATCCAGGAGGGTGTGCACACCTACGAGCAGGTCGGCAGCGGCGCGCAGGCCGGAGTCGCCGAGCCCGTGGTGTACATGATCGACCGCTTTGTCGTCGGTGGCTTCTATCGTGTGCATGGCGGGCGCGGCCGGGACGAAAACCTGAACGCGCCGGGGATGCACTTCGAGCCGCTGGCTTTCGAGACCAGCTGTTCGCTGCCCGATCAGTGCCAAAATCCGGATGCCGCTCCGAACCGCTTCTACGCCTACGGTGTGGTTGCCCGCCTGGCGCAGCTCGCCGCCTCGCTAGAACTCGAACGCACCGCCCCACTGCCGGAGCACCTGATATGCGCATAGCGTTTGTTGTCGATCCGCTGCCGTCACTCAAGGCGTACAAGGACACCAGCATTGCGCTGATGCGCGCCGCGCAGGCCGCCGGGCACGCGATCTGGGTGGTGCAGCAGCGGGCGATTCACTGGTCGGCGCTGCATGGCGTGTGTGCCGAAGCGGTGCATCTGGAAATGCTCACCGACGACCACGACTGGTTCGTCGAGGTCGATCGCCACGTCGTCGCGCTGCGCGATTTCGCCGCCGTGCTGATGCGCAAGGATCCGCCTTTCGACGCCGAATACGTCACCACCACCTGGCTGCTAGAACGTGCCGAGGCCGAGGGCGCGCGCGTCTTCAATCGGCCGCGGGCGCTGCGTGATCATTCCGAGAAGTTGTCGGTCGCCGAGTTCGCGCAGTTTGGCGTGCCGGGCGTGGTCGCCCGCGACCCGGCCCTGATCCACGCCTTCGTAGACGTCGAGCGCGACACCATCCTGAAACCGCTCGACGGCATGGGCGGCAGCGAGATCTTTCGCGTTCGTCATGATGACCCTAACCGCAACGTGATCGTCGAAACGCTGACCCACAATGGTGCGCGAACGATCATGGCGCAGCGCTACATTCCCGAGATCGCCGACGGCGACAAGCGGATCCTGATCGTCGGCGGTGAAGTCGTTCCCTACTGTCTGGCGCGAATTCCCAAAGCCGGCGAAACGCGCGGCAATCTGGCGGCTGGCGGCCGCGGCGTGGCGCGCGAGTTGACCGCCCGTGACCGGGAAATTGCCGGCACCCTGGCGCCGGTGCTGGCGGCGCGCGGCCTGCTGCTGGTCGGTCTCGACGTAATCGGCGACTGGCTGACCGAGATCAATGTCACCAGCCCGACGTGCATCGTCGAGATCGCCGAGCAGACCGGTTACGACGCCGCCGAACTGTTCGTCGTCGCGCTGGAACGTGCGTGCGCGGCCGCCGCCTAGTTCTGCTGCTCGTTCTGGTCTGGGGTCTGGCCGCCTGCGGCAAGGCGCCGCTGCATCAGCAGCAAGCTTTCGTCTTCGGTACGCGTGTCGAAGTGTTGATCGCCGGGTTGCCGGAGGCGGTGGCGCGTCCGGCAACCGCCGCGGTGCTGCGCGAGTTCGACCGCCTGCATCGCAGCTACCACGCTTGGCAGCCGTCCGAGCTGAGCGTGCTGAATCAATCCATCGCCGCCGGTAGACGACAAGCCGTGACGTCCGAGATGGCTGCCCTGATCGGCGAAGCGCAGCGTCTGGCGAGCGCCAGCGAAGGCCTTTTCGACCCCGGCATCGGTCGCCTGATCGGCCTCTGGGGCTTTCAGTCCGACGACCTGCCGGCGGCGCTTCCCGATGCCGGCGCGCTGGCCGCGTGGCGATCTGTCCGGCCGGGAATCGCCGACCTGCAGGTCGAAGGCACCGAGATCAGCAGTCGCCAGCGCGAGGTGGCACTCGATTTTGGCGGTTACCTCAAGGGCGTTGCCCTCGACCGTGCGGCGAGCATCCTGAAGGCGCAGGGGGTCGATAACGCCTTGATCAACATCGGCGGCAATGTCCTGGCGCTGGGCAGCAAGAACGGCCAGCGCTGGCGGGTCGGCATCCAGCATCCGCGGCAGCCGGGTCCACTGGCGACGCTCGAACTCGACGACGGCGAGGCGGTCGGCACTTCGGGCGACTACCAACGTTATTTCGAGGTCGACGGCCGCCGCTACTGTCATCTGCTTGACCCGCGCAGCGGTCGGCCGGTGATGCATACCCAGGCCTTGACCGTGCTGGTCACCGCACGCCTTGCCGCCGGGACGCTTTCCGATGTCGCCTCCAAACCATTGTTCATTACTGGCGGCGATTGGCCGCGTCTGGCGCGTCAGTTGCAAGTCGAGCACGTCCTGCGGGTCGACGCTGACGGGCGCGTGCAGGTCAGCCGCGCCCTGCACACCCGTCTTGAGTACGCCGGCGGTCAGCCGAAATCTCTCGAAGTCATTCCCTGATCCGCTGCGCGCCGCCGCGGGTTGTTCGGCGATACTGCCGAGCAGCCCGGAATGACTTAGAATGGCGGCCTGTTTTGATGGGTGGGCGCAATGATCGGCATTCTTCTGATAACGCACGGTTGCTTCGGCGAAAGCCTGATCCAGAACGTCTGTCATGTGCTCAACAAGCGTCCGCCGTTGCTGGCCCAGCTCGGCGTCGCCTGGCAGGATGACCCGCTCGATGTCTTGCCGCTGGCTCGACTGCGGCTGCAGGAAGTCGACGGCGGCAACGGGGTATTGGTGCTGACCGACATCTTTGGCGCGACGCCGGCCAACCTGGCGCTCAAGCTGCTCGAGCCTGGCCGTGTCGAAGGCGTCTCGGGGCTCAGCCTGCCGATGTTGCTGCGCGCCCTGACCTATCGCGAGAAGGGCATGGAAACGATGTTGCTGAAAGCGGTCAGCGGGGGCCGTGATGGGGTCACGAAGCTGCCGCCGACACTGGCGAGAACTGGAGATTCGGATGGTGCGGGCTGAAGCGGCAATTCTCAACAAGCTGGGCCTGCATGCCCGCGCCTCGGCCAAGCTGACGCAACTCGCCGCCAGCTTCAGCAGCGAGGTGTGGATGGAGAAGGGCGAACGGCGGATCAACGCCAAGAGCATCATGGGGGTGATGATGCTGGCGGCCGGCAAGGGCTCGACGGTGGTTGTCGAGACCACCGGCAAAGACGAGCAGGCAGCCAGCGAGGCCATCCTGGCATTGGTTGCCGACCGGTTTGGCGAGGCGGAGTGAATCGTTCATGAGTTTTGTGCTGCATGGGCTGCCGGTATCCGGCGGCATCGCGATCGGTCAGGCGCACCTGATGTCGCACGCGACGCTCGAGGTGTCGCACCTGCAACTCGCTCCGCGCCAGGTGGAAAAGGAAGTCGCCCGCTTCGAGGCGGCGCTGGCGGAGGTGCGCGACGAGTTCGCCAGTCTCAAGGAGCGGATGCAGCATGCGCCCGGAGAGTTTGGCGCTTTCATCGACCTTCATTCGATGATCCTGTCCGATCCGGAGCTGGCCGAGACTCCCAAGCAACTGATTCGCGAGCGCCGCTGCAACGCCGAATGGGCGCTGGTGCAGCAGATGGAGGTGCTGGTCGGGCAGTTCGAGAGCTTTGACGACCAGTACTTGCGTGAGCGGAGCTACGACGTGCGCCAGGTCGTCGAGCGGGTGATCAAGGAACTCGTCGGCCAGCCGGGCCGGATGGCGCTGCGGACCGGCAAGGGAGTCAGGGAAGAGGAACTGATCGTCGTTGCCCACGACCTCTCGCCGGCCGACGTCATTGCCTACAAGGATCATCACTTCGCGGCCTTCGTCACCGATGTCGGCGGTTCGACCTCGCACACCGCGATCCTGGCGCGCAGCCTGCGCATTCCCGCGGTGCTTGGTCTGCACAACGCCCGGCAACTGATCCGCGACAAGGAAGTCCTGATCGTCGACGGCACCCGCGGGGTGCTGATCGTCAACCCAGACGCGCGGGTGCTCGACGAGTATCGACTGCGGAAAAGCCAGGTCGAACTCGAGCGGTCAAAGCTTCGGCGTCTCAAGACCGCCAGGTCGTCGACGCTCGACGGAGTCGACATCGCCCTGCACGCCAACATCGAGCTGCCGGGAGACGTGGCCAACGCGCTTGACGGCGGCGCCGAAGGGATCGGCCTGTTTCGCACCGAATTCCTGTTTCTCGACCGCGGTGACATGCCGACCGAGGACGAGCAGTTCGAGGCTTACCGCACGGTGGTCAAGGGCATGGCCGGTCGGCCGGTGACCATCCGCACCTTCGATCTCGGTTACGACAAGGACCTGCATCCGGAGAAGGTCGTCGGCGATCGTCTGCAAAGCAATCCGGCGCTCGGCTTGCGCGCCATCCGGCTGTCGCTGGCCGAAGCAAACATGTTCCAGACGCAGTTGCGGGCGATCCTGCGCGCATCGAAGCACGGCAAGATCAAGTTACTGATCCCGATGCTCTCGCAGGCACACGAGATCGACCAGACGCTGGCGGCGATCGAACGCGCCAAATCGAGTCTGCGCGGCGAGAACTTCGCGTTTGACGAGGCGATCGAGGTCGGCGCGATGATCGAGATTCCGGCGGCAGCGCTGGCCGTCGGTCTGTTCCTGCGGCGCCTGCATTTCCTGTCGATCGGAACCAACGACCTGATCCAGTACACCCTGGCCATCGATCGCAGCGACGAGCAGGTCGCGCATCTTTATGATCCCCTGCATCCGGCCGTGCTGATGCTCCTCGCGCACACCCTGTCCAGCGCCGAGAAGGTGCACATTCCGGTTTCCATCTGTGGCGAGCTGGCCGGCGACCCCGTGCTGACGCGCCTGCTGCTGGGCATGGGACTTCGCCAGTTTTCGATGCATCCGGCGCAGATCCTCTCGGTCAAGCAGCGCATCATGCAGAGCAACTGCTCGGAACTGGCGCCGCTTGTCCGGCGCCTGCTGCGCCACGAGGAGCCGGGGAAGATTCGCGAGCAACTCGAGAAGCTCAACGCGTGAATTGACTTTTTGCCGGGCTGCGGGTAACTTTCGCCGCCTTGGCGCCGATTTGAACGATCAGCTTGCGGGCGCCTTACAAATACGGCTAAAGCGTGGCAGGCCCGGTCGGCATTGCCAGCTGACCGGGTTTTTTCTGCCCCTGTTACCGAACCAATTGCGATGTCACCAGAGAATTCTGTCGGGCTCGTCGTGCCGCGGCGAATGCAGTTCGACGCGCCACTGACGCTGAAGAGCGGCGCCCAGCTAGCTGGCTTCGAACTGGTCTTCGAAACCTATGGCACGCTCAACGCCGCGCACTCCAACGCCGTGCTGGTCTGCCACGCGCTCGCCGGCAGTCACCACGTGGCCGGCCATTATGCCGACGACCCGGAGAACATCGGCTGGTGGGACAACCTGGTTGGTCCCGGCAAGCCGCTCGATACGCGCAAGTTCTTCGTCGTCGGGGTCAACAATCTTGGTGGCTGCTACGGATCGACCGGCCCGCTGTCGATCAGACCGGATACCGGCAAGCGCTACGGTGCCGATTTTCCGCTGCTGACGGTTGCCGACTGGGTGGCGGCGCAAGCCCGGCTGGCCGACCATCTTGGCGTCCACACCTGGGCCGCCGTGATTGGCGGCAGTCTCGGCGGGATGCAGGCGCTCGAGTGGTCGCTGCAGTTCCCCGAGCGCATCCGTCACGCCATGGTCATCGCCTCGGCGCCCAAGCTGTCGGCGCAGAACATCGCCTTCAACGAGGTCGCGCGGCAGGCGATCATTTCCGATCCGGATTTTCATGGCGGCCATTACGCGGAGCACGGCGTCATCCCGACCAGGGGATTGCGCCTGGCGCGAATGGTCGGCCACATCACCTACCTGTCGGATAGCCAGATGGCCGAGAAATTCGGCCGGCAGCTACGCCACGGCGAGCACAAGTTCAGCTACGACGTGGATTTCGAGATCGAGTCGTACCTGCGCTACCAGGGCAACAAGTTCGCCGCTTTTTTCGACGCCAATACCTACCTGATGATGACCAAGGCGCTCGACTATTTCGATCCTGCCTACGACTTTGACGGTCACTTGGCCAGCGCGCTGGCCCGCGCCAGGGCGAGGTTCTTCGTCGCCAGTTTTTCGACCGACTGGCGCTTTGCCCCGGCACGCTCGCGCGAGATCGTCTTTGCCCTGCTGCATAACCGCCTGCGCGTGGTGTACGCGGAGATCGACTGCGATGCCGGCCACGATTCCTTCCTGCTTGACGACCAGCACTACCACGCCTTGCTGCGCGCCTACCTGGGAAACATCGCCGTATGACCGAGTACGAGAGGAGAGCCAGAGCCGAGCAGCGAGAGCGCTTCGATTTCGCGGTGATCGCCAACTGGCTGTCGCCCGGTGAGCGCGTTCTCGACCTGGGTTGCGGCGACGGCCGGCTGTTGCGCTACCTCAACGAGACGCGCGACGTCACCGGTTACGGGGTCGAGATCGACCATGAAAGCGTTCTCGGATGCATCCGCAATGGCGTCGATGTGATTCAGATGGACATCGAATGCGGGCTGCTGGGCTTCGAGGATCGATCCTTCGACCACGCCGTCATTTCGCAGGCCCTGCAGACCATGCATACCACCGAGCGCATCCTGACCGAGATGCTGCGCGTTGCCGCCGAGGCGGTGGTCAGCTTCCCGAACTTTGCCTACCGCGCGAACCGCGCGGCGATTGCCGCCGGACACATGCCGGTTTCGGAAGATCTGCCATACGACTGGTTCGACACCCCGAATGTGCGCTTCTTCACCATCGTCGATTTCGAAGACCTGTGCGCCCGGCTCGAGATCGAGATTCGCGAACGCCTGGCCTTCGACGAAGCCGGGCGCGAAGTCTCCGACGATCCCAATCTGAACGGCAGCCTTGCTTTCTATCGGCTCGGGCGAAAGTCCTGATGCCCGCCTGGCTGCGCCTGCTGCTGACCCGGCAGATGCTGATTTGCGTGTTCACCGGTTTCAGTTCCGGCCTGCCGCTGTACCTGCTGCTGAACCTGTTGCCGGCATGGCTGCGCAGCGACGGCGTTGACCTGAAGATCATCGGTTTCTTCGCGCTGATCCAGTTTCCCTACACCTGGAAATTCCTCTGGGCACCCGCGCTCGATCGCTATCGCCTGCCGCTGGGTCGTCGGCGCGGCTGGATGCTGCTCTCGCAAGTCGGACTGCTGCTGTCGATCGGGCTGCTCGGCGGCTTCTCGCCGTCGACCAATCTGACGCCGGTGATCTGGCTGTCGGTGGCCCTCGCTTTCCTGTCCGCGACGCAGGACGTGGCGCTGGACGCCTTTCGGCGCGAGATTCTCCGTGACGAGGAACTCGGGCTCGGCAATTCGGTACACGTGAACGCTTACCGGGTTGCCGGACTGGTACCGGGGTCGCTGTCGCTGATCCTCGCCGACCTGATCCCCTGGGCGCAGGTGTTCTGGATTACCGCCGCCTTCATGGTGCCGGGAATGGTGATGGTGTTGCTGGTGGACGAACCGGTCGCTCTGGCCGCGCCAAAGACCTTGCGGGCAGCGGTCGTCGAGCCCTTCCACGAGTTCATCGGCCGCAAGGGCTGGCTGGGCGCGGCACTGGTACTCGGCTTCATCTTCCTCTACAAGCTGGGTGACTCGCTGGCCACCAGTCTGTCGACGCCGTTCTATCTTGACCTCGGCTACAGCATGACCGACATCGGGATGATCGCCAAACACGCCGGACTCTGGCCGGCAGTATTCGGCGGTCTGCTCGGCGGGCTGTGGATGGTACGCCTGGGGATCAACCGCGCGCTGTGGCTGTTCGGGGTGGTTCAGATGGTGACTATTCTCGGCTTCGCCTGGCTGGCATCGCGTGGTGTGCAGCCGGCGATCGACCTCCTTGACCGCGTCGCGCTGGCCGGCGTGATCGGTGCGGAGTATCTTGGCGTCGGGCTTGGAACGGCGGCGTTCATCGCCTTCATCGCGCGCGCCACCAACCCGGCCTTCACGGCCACCCAGTTCGCGCTGTTTACCAGTCTGGCCGCTGTACCACGGACCTTCATCAACGCCACCGCGGGCGCACTGGTCGAGTCCCTGGGGTGGGTCAACTTCTTTCTTTTGTGCTTCGTGCTCGCTGCGCCGGGGATGTTGCTGCTGTACAGGGTTGCCCCATGGAACGAGATCATCGCATCGCCAAAACGCTGACCGCCGCCGCCCGGCAGTTGTCGGCAAGGCTGGCGACGCTGAGCTTCGCGCCACCCGTCAGCCACACCTATGACCCGCTGACTTACGCCCGGGAGCCGCACGAATCTTACTTGCGTCGCTACGCTGCCGGTCGCCGGCGGGTGGTCTTTCTCGGGATGAATCCGGGGCCTTTCGGGATGGTTCAGAGCGGGGTGCCGTTCGGTGAAATTGCCGCGGTGCGTGACTGGCTGGGGATCGAATGCGCGGTGCGCAAGCCGGCGCTGGAGAATCCCTGGCGGCCGATCGAAGGTTTTGCCTGCACCCGTTCGGAAGTCAGCGGCCGGCGCCTGTGGGGGCTGTTTCGCGAACGCTTCGGCACCGCCGAGTGTTTCTTTCGCGAACACTTTGTCGCGAACTACTGCCCGCTTGCCTTCTTCGAGCGCGGCCGCAACCTGACACCGGACAAGCTGCCGGCCGCCGAGGCGGCAGCGCTCCAGGCGGTGTGCGACGCGCATCTGAAGACGCTGGTCATGGCGCTGCAGCCTGAATGGGTGATTGGCGTCGGTGCTTTCGCCGAAACGAGGGCACGCGAGGCGCTGGCTGGAACGACGGTCAGAGTCGGGCGCGTGCTGCATCCGAGTCCAGCCAGCCCGGCAGCCAACCGCGGTTGGGCAGAAGCCGCCAGCACGCAGCTTCGCACGCTCGGCGTTTGGGACTGACTGGCTATCGGCGGGGGGTCAGCAGGCCAAGATCGGCGATCTGGCTGCGTACCATCCGCCAGGTACGCCAGGCGACGAAGCCGCGTTTGCTCCAGCGCCAGACGCGACGGGGCTGTACGA
Organism: Accumulibacter sp.; assembly: GCF_029255145.1. GTDB lineage: Bacteria > Pseudomonadota > Gammaproteobacteria > Burkholderiales > Rhodocyclaceae > Accumulibacter. Next base: position 45,632 of record NZ_JAPUVQ010000138.1, on the reverse strand, counting down.
CGATCAATAGCGCCACCCCGACGGCGACCACCTCCGGGTGTTCCTGAACGTAACCGCAGCCCTTGCGCACGCTGGCCAGGACGCGATCGGCGCCTTGCAAGGCCTCGCCGATCGGTTGCAGTTCCTGGCCGAGGCGTTGCCGCTGGCTGCTGATTCGTTCGATCAGCCGGCCGCGCTCGACGGCAAGGTCGATCAGCTCCTGATTCATCGCGGGCAGCGCGTGTCAGGCTTCATCGCGGGCAGCGCCCTTGAGCTGTCGAAGGTCTTCGCCAAGTTCGGCAACACTGGCTGCGAACAGGCGGTCGGGGCGATGCATGGCCCGTTTCAGAGCGGCGTAGGCAAAACCGCTGCCAACGACGAAGAGCCCAAGGGCGCAGGCCAGGACGATCACTCTGCTCTCCCAGAAGATGACCACCAGCATGGCGACCAGCAGGATCGTGCCGACCGCCAGACAGAACGCCAGCAGTTGCGACAGGAGCAGCAGGCGGACTGCCCGCAGCTTTTCCTCCTTGAGTTCGTTGCCCAGGAGTTCGAGCCGCGTCTTGCCGGTGCCGAGCAGTGCAGCCGCACCGTTCCTGGCTCTGCCAAACAGGCCGTTGCTCCCGGTGCGGGCAGGAGTCTCGCTCATCAAGAAGGCGGATACCTAGCGGCGGCTGATGACCGCACCAAGCAGCAGGCCGACGAAAGCCGCAACGCCGACTGCCCGCCACGGATTCTCGTGGACAAAATCGTCGGTGGCGCGCGCCGCAGCCTTGGTTCTATCGACCACGGCGACCTCGGCATCCGCCAGACGGAGCTTGGCGTCGCGCAGGCGCTCACCGATGCGCTCGCGCAAGTCGCCCATCTTTTCGCCGGCAACACCAGCGGTAGCGCGCAGGATTTCCTCTGCATCGGAAACGACGATCTTCATATCGGAGACCAGTTTCTGCTTGCTAGAGGTGGAAAGTTCGTTATTGGCGTCGGGCATGATGGACCTCGCAGTGGACAGTAAGATTGAAAGGGGCGTGATGCTACAAGAGCGTCGTACAACACCGGATGATCGTCCAGCAACTCTTTCAGAGTATAGAAATTACCGGTGGAGATCAATGCAAACGATCAAGAGCATGACTCGTTGCGAGTTGCAGGTCCTGCTGAAGGACATTATTCAGCTGCTGGCTGTGTCGAAGTCATAGTCGTAGTCGATGGTCAGCGGCGCGTGGTCGCTGAAGCGCTGTTCCTTGAAGACCTCTGCGCTTCTGGCCCGCGCCGCAATGGCGGGTGTTGCCAGCTGGTAGTCGAGCCGCCAGCCGACGTTCTTCGCCCACGCCTGGCCGCGATTTGACCACCAGGTATACGCGTCGTCGGTGCTGGTCGGGTGCAGGTCGCGGAAGACGTCGCACCATCCGCCCTGGTCGAGCAATCGGCTGACCCACGCGCGCTCCTCGGGCAGGAAGCCTGAGTTGTTGCGGTTGCCGCGCCAGTTTCGGAGATCAATTTCCCGATGGGCGATGTTCCAGTCGCCACCAACGACGACGTCTCGCCCACTCGATGCGAGTTCAACGAGCTGCGGGTAGATGAACGCCATGAAGCGGAATTTGGCCTCCTGGCGTTGTTCGGAGCTGGATCCCGAGGGCTGGTACAGCGAGATCACCGACAGGCGGCCGAAATCGGCACGCAGAAAACGTCCCTCGACGTCGAACTCGGCACTTCCGAGCAGATCGATGACCCTGTCGGGTTTCTTGCGGCACCAGAGGCCGACGCCGCTATAGCCCTTCTGCGCTGCGCAATGGTAGTAGGCGTCGAAGCCATCCGGCGCCTTCATCTCCTCGCTGAGGTCTGCGTGCTGGGCTTTCAGCTCCTGCACGCAGATGAAGTCCGCATTCTGGGCGGTGGCCCAGGGCAGCAGGCCCTTGCGCCAGGCCGAGCGAATGCCGTTGAGGTTCAGGGTAATGATGCGTAACATAGGGCACCGGGCCGGAAGCGGCCTTGTTCCAGAAAAAGGCTTTATGGACTTTCGTCAGGAATTCATCGAGTTTGCCGTCAGGCAGGAGGTTCTGCGTTTTGGTGAGTTCACGACCAAGGCCGGGCGGCAGTCGCCGTATTTCTTCAATTCCGGTTTGTTCAACAACGGTGCCGCGTTGGCTCGCCTGGCGGAATTCTACGCGAAGGCGATCACCAGCAGCGGTGTCGCCGTCGACGCGCTGGTCGGACCGGCCTACAAGGGCATCCCGCTGGTCGCGGTGGTCGCCGTCGCGCTGGCACAGGCAGGATTGAATCTGCCGTTCTCGTTCAATCGCAAGGAGACCAAGGATCACGGCGAAGGTGGCTGTATTGTCGGCGCTCCGCTGGCCGGCAGGGTGCTGATTGTTGACGACGTGATTTCAGCCGGGACGTCGGTGCGCGAGTCGGTCGAACTGATTCGTGCCGCCGGGGCGACGCCCTGCGGGGTGGTCATCGCACTCGACCGAATGGAGCGGGGCCGCGGCGAATTGTCCGCGGTGCAGGAAGTCCGGCGCGATTACGGGATTCCGGTGGTCGCCGTGGCCAGCCTCGACGACCTGCTGGCTTTCCTTCATGGCCGCCCGGATTTCAGCCATAACGAAGCGGCCGTAGCGAGCTATCGGCAGGAATATGGCATTGCGCGCGGCGATTAGGCTCGTGCTGCAACTGCTGCTGGTGACGGGCGTCGGTTCGGGTATCGCCGCACCGCGCATCTTTTGCTGCCACGACGAATCGGGCAAGCAGGTTTGTGGCGACATCTTGCCGTCAGCGTGCTATGGGCGCGCCTATCGAGAGCTCGGTCAGTCGGGACGGACTTCAAGAGTGGTCGAGGCACCGCTCAGCGCCGACGAGCGTGCGGCGAAGGCGGCTGCGGAACGGCGGCGTCAGGAGCAGGAGCGCGTGCTGAGCGAGCAGCGGCGAAAGGATCAGGCGCTGCTCAATACCTATGGTAGTGAGAAAGATATCGAAGTGATGCGCAGTCGCGCCCAGAGCGATCTCGCGGCATCGGTCCAGGCCTCCGAGGAGCGCATCGCTGAAATACGCAAACACCGAAAAAAGTACGAGAACGAGGCCGAGTTCTACAAGAACCGGCCGTTGCCCGCGGAGGTCGCCAAGGGCTTGCGCGATGCCGACTACGAGATCCGCGCGCAGGAGTCGGTGATCGAGTCCAAGCGCAAGGACATGGAGGCGACCCGGCTCAAGTACGACGAGGATCTGCGCCGCTTCATCGATATCTCGAAACGCGCCTCGGAGCGCCGCTGAGGCGCTGGCGGCGGCCACCGCCGGCGCCACGCCTGCACGTTGGCTGCCGTTGGCCTTCAGCCGAGTTTCTTGCGGAGCAGTTCGCTGACTTGTTGCGGGTTGGCCTTGCCCCGGGTCCGCTTCATCGCCTGACCGACCAGGGCGTTGAAGGCCTTTTCCTTGCCGGCCCGGAACTCGGCGACCATCGCTGCATTGTCGGCGAGCAGTTCGTCAAGGGTGGTCTCCAGAGCGTTGCCGTCGGTGATCTGCTGCCAGCCGTGTCTGGCGATGATCTCGTCAGCCGATGTGCTCTCGCCGTTCCACAGCGAATCGAATACCTTCCTGGCAATAGTGGTCGAGATCGTGGCGTCGCCGACGCGGGCGACGATGCCGCCGAGTTGCTCGGCCGATACCGGCGACTGATCTATTTCCCGGTCGTCCTTGTTCAGTCGGGCGGTCAGGTCGACCATCACCCAGTTGGCGCAGGCCTTGGCGTTTGACCTGCCGGCCGCCGCTACGCTCGCTTCGTAGTAGGCCGCCAGTTCGAGCGAACTGGTCAGGAGCTTCGCATCGTAGGCCGAGAGCCCGTAGTCGGCAAGCAGGCGCTCGCGCTTGGCTGCGGGCAGTTCGGGCATCTGCGCCGCGACCCGCTCGATCCACTGCCGGTCGATCAGCAGCGGCAGCAGGTCGGGGTCGGGGAAGTAGCGGTAGTCGTGGGCGTCTTCCTTCGAGCGCATGGCGCGCGTTTCGCCGGTCGCGGCGTCGAACAGGACCGTCGCCTGTTCGACCGTGCCACCGTCTTCGAGAGTGGCGATCTGCCATGACACCTCGTAGTCGATCGCCTGCTGCATGAAGCGAAACGAGTTCAGGTTCTTGATTTCGCGCCGAGTCCCGAGCGCTGCCTGGCCGACCCGGCGTACCGAGACGTTGGCGTCACAGCGGAACGATCCCTCCTGCATGTTGCCGTCGCAGATGCCGATCCAGCGCGTGAGCGCGTGCAAGGCCCGCGCGTAAGCCACCGCTTCCGTGGCAGAACGCATGTCGGGCTCGGTGACGATCTCCAGCAGGGGTGTGCCGGCGCGGTTGAGGTCGATCCCCGAGCGTCCGTGGAAATGGTGGCCGAGGCCGTCGTGCAGCGATTTGCCGGCGTCTTCCTCGAGGTGGGCGCGGGTAAGCTTCACCTCTTTCTCACTGTCGCCGAGCTGAATCGCCAGCTTGCCGCCAAGCACCACCGGCAACTCGTACTGGCTGATCTGATAACCCTTGGGGAGGTCCGGGTAGAAGTAGTTCTTGCGTGCGAAAACCGATCGTGGCGCGATCGTCGCGCCGACCGCCAGCCCAAACCTGATCGCGCATTCGACGGCGCCCTTGTTGAGTACCGGCAGCACCCCGGGCAGGGCGATATCGACGGCGCTGGCCTGGACATTGGGCGCCGCGCCGAAAGCCGTCGAACTGCCGGAAAAAATCTTCGCCTGCGTCGACAACTGCGCGTGCGTTTCGATACCGATGACCACTTCCCATGCTTTCATCACTTCGTGCTTTCTTCTCAAGAACGGCGACTGCCGATACCGCGCCAGCGCGGGTACGGTCCGGTCATCAGGCGAACCCGCCCGGCTGCTGCAGATGCCACGAACTGGTCTGCTGGTAGCGGTGGGCGACGTTCAGCAGCCTGGTCTCGGTGAAATAGTCGCCGATCAGCTGCAGGCCAGCCGGCAGGCCGCCGGCAAATCCACAGGGGATCGAGATCGCCGGCAGGCCGGCCAGGTTTACGGCGATGGTGTAGATGTCCGACAGATACATCTGCACCGGGTCGGCCGCTTTCTCACCGAGCTTGAAGGCGGTGCTCGGGCTGGTCGGCCCGACGATCACGTCGCATTGCCGGAAGGCCTTGGCGAAGTCGTCGGCGATCAGCCGACGAATGCGTTGCGCCTGCAGATAGTACGCGTCGTAGTAACCATGCGAGAGGACGTAGGTGCCGATCAGGATACGGCGCTTGACTTCCGCACCGAAGCCCTGCGCGCGGGTCTTGCTGTACAGGTCGTTGAGATCCTGGTATTGCGGCGCCCGATAGCCATAGCGTACGCCATCGAAACGCGCCAGGTTCGAGCTGGCTTCGGCGGGTGCGATCACGTAATACGCGGCGACCGAGAGGTGCGTGCTGGGCAGGCTGATGGCGACCGTCTCGGCGCCGAGCTGGCGGTAGTCGGCGATCGCTGCTTCGACCAGTCGCATCACCTCAGGGCTGCATCCTTCGCCAAAAAACTCGTCCGGCAGGCCAATCCTCAAGCCAGCCAGTGGTTTGTCGCCGGGGGGCACGTTGAGCTCGCGGCTGTAGTCTTCGAGCGGTCGGTCGAGGCTGGTCGAATCGCGCTCGTCGAAGCCGGCCATGGTGTTGAGCAACAGCGCGCAGTCGGCCGCCGAGCGCGCCAGCGGGCCCGCCTGGTCGAGTGAGGAGGCGAAGGCGATCATCCCGTAACGCGAGACGACGCCATAGGTCGGTTTCATTCCGGTCAGGTTGCACAGGGCGGCCGGCTGGCGGATCGATCCGCCGGTGTCGGTGCCGGTGGCTGCCGGCGCCAGGCGCGCGGCGACCGCCGCCGCCGAGCCGCCGGACGATCCGCCGGGAACGCAACTGGCGTCCCAGGGGTTCTTGACTGGTCCGTAGAACGACGTTTCGTTCGAAGAACCCATGGCGAACTCGTCCATGTTGGTCTTGCCGATCAATACCGCTCCCGCCGCCGCGAAGCGGGCAATCACCGCCGCGTCGTAGGGGCTGACGAAATTGCCCAGGATCTTCGACCCACAGGTGGTCAGCCAGCCGCGGGTGCAGAAGATATCCTTGTGGGCGATCGGGATGCCGGTCAGCGGGCCGGCCTCTCCCCTCGCCAGTTGTTCGTCGGCGGCGCGAGCCTGGGCCAGGCTTCTGGTCTGGTCTACGGTGATGAAGGCGTTGAGCTGCGGGTCATGCCGCGCGATGCGATCGAGGTAGAGTTGCGTCAGTTCGACGCTGGAAATCTCTCTTGCGGCCAGTGCCTGTCGCAGGGCCTGCAGGCTGCGCTCGATCATTCGATGACCTTCGGCACGAGGTAAAGGCCAGCCTCGGTCTCAGGGGCGATGGCCTGGAAAGCGGACCGTTGATCGAGTCCGTCAGGCTCGCTGACGTGGTCGGCACGCAGGCGCTGCGCCAGGTCCTGGGCGTGCGCCATCGGTTCGACGCCTCGCGTATCAACGGCCTGCATTTCTTCGATCAGGGAAAAAATGCCATTCAGGTGGGTGAGCGTGCTCTGCCCCTCGGCCTCGCTGATTTCGATGCGGGCGAGGTGGGCAACGCGGTGGACCTGTTCTAGGGTCAGCGACATGGTTGGGAAATCACTAAGGTGTTAAACGAGGTAGCCATATAAGGTATCATAAAAGTTTTTCCCACCGCAGCCCTGCGGGCCATCACGGATTTCGCAAGCATGTTCAGTTTTCTGCGCAGTTATTTTTCGAACGATCTCGCCATCGACCTTGGCACGGCCAATACCCTGATCTACGTGCGCTCCAAGGGAATCGTCCTCGACGAGCCGTCCGTGGTCGCCATCCGGACCGAGGGTGGGCCCAGTTCCAAGAAGACCATCCAGGCTGTCGGCAAGGCAGCCAAGGAGATGCTTGGCAAGGCGCCTGGCGCGATTACCGTCATCCGGCCGATGAAGGACGGCGTGATCGCCGACTTCACGGTCACCGAGCAGATGCTCAAGCAGTTCATCAAGAAGGTGCACGACTCACGACTGCTGTCACCCTCGCCGCGAATCATCATTTGCGTGCCGTCGGGGTCGACCCAGGTCGAGCGCCGCGCCATTCGCGAGTCGGCGATCGGTGCCGGCGCAAGTCAGGTGTTCCTGATCGAGGAGCCGATGGCGGCGGCGATTGGCGCCGGCCTGCCGGTGTCCGAGCCGACCGGTTCGATGGTCGTCGACATCGGTGGCGGGACCACCGAAGTCGGCGTCATTTCGCTTGGCGGCATGGTCTACGCTGGTTCGGTGCGCGTCGGTGGCGACAAGCTCGACGAGGCGATCATGAACTACATCAGCCGCAACTACGGCATGTTGATCGGCGAGAACACGGCTGAAAACATCAAGAAGAGAATCGGTTCGGCGTTTCCCGGAGCCGAGGTGCGCGAGATGGAGGTCTCGGGGATCAACAAGGCCGAAGGCATTCCGCGCAAGTTCACCATTTCTTCGAATGAAATCCTCGAGGCGCTGACCGAACCGCTGAACAGCGTGGTTTCGGCGGTAAAGTCGGCGCTCGAGAAGACCCCGCCGGAACTCGGTGCCGACATCGCCGACAAAGGCATGGTGCTGACCGGTGGCGGTGCCTTGCTGCGCGACCTCGATCGCCTGCTGATGGAGGAGACCGGTCTGCCGGTGATCGTTGCCGAGGAGCCGCTGACCTGCGTGGCCCGGGGCTGTGGTCTGGCACTCGAAAAGATGGATAATCTCGGCAGCATTTTCGCTTCCGACTGAAGACGCGCGGCCTGAGTGCCGCGAGTCGCCGACTTCGATCCTCGATTGATAGACCATCAGCCGCCACCGTTTTTCAAGCGCGGGCCGGCGCCCGTAGCGTTGCTTTCGTTCTATGTGGCGCTTTCGATCGCGCTGCTGGTCGTCGATGTGCGCTTTCGCACGCTTGAGGTCTTGCGCCAGGGCCTGTCGATGTTCACCCACCCCGTACAGCACCTCGCCCATTTTCCGGCGCAGTTCCTGGACAACGCCGGCAGCTATTTCGCCACCCTGACGCGTTTGCAGGATGAAAACGCGGAACTGAAACGTGCTCGCCTCGAGAACGTCGCGACGCTGCTCCGCAGCCAGCAGATCGAGGTCGAGAACCAGCGTCTGCGCAAGCTGCTTGGCGTCAAGGAGCGGCAGCGGGTCAGTGGTCAGGTGGCGCAGATCCTTTATTCGGCGCGCGACCCGTACGCGCGCCGCGTCGTCATCGACAAGGGGCAACAGGACAAGGTCGTCGCCGGGCAACCGGTGATTGATGACGCTGGAATCGTCGGCCAGGTAACCCGGGTATTTCCCTTCGTGGCGGAAGTCACCCTGATTACCGACAAAGAGCAGGCGGTACCCGTTCAGGTCGTGCGAACGGGCCTGCGCTCGGTCGTTTTCGGCCTGGGCAGCGGGCAGCTGGAACTGCGCTTTGTCCCGGCCAATGCTGATATCCAGAATGGCGACGTGCTGGTGACCTCGGGGCTGGACGGGATCTTTCCGCCGGGTTTCCCGGTGGCCAAGGTGGTACACATCGAAAGCGACACCGCTTACTCGTTTGCCCGGATCTTCTGCGTGCCCCTGGCGGGCGTCGAGCACTTCAGCGAGGTGATGGTGCTCGATCCCCGTCCGCCGGTGGTCTTGCCGGAGGAGCTGGCGAGCGAGGCGACGGGCAAGGATGGCAAGGCTTCGGCCCGATCAGGACAGGCGAAGAAGAAACGCCTGAAAAGGGACTGAGGCGGTGCAGACCAGCTACTCGTCATCGCGCATCCTGCTGCCCGTAAGGCCGTGGTTCATCGGCTTCACGTTGCTGGTCGCGCTGGTGCTCAACTTCCTGCCGACTTCGGTGTGGCCCGCGGTGCCCGACTGGCTGGCGCTGGTGATCGTTTTCTGGAGTGTTCGCGAGCCGCGCCTGGTGGGCATGGGGCTGGCCTTTGTCTTCGGCCTGGCAATGGACGTTGCCGATGCCAGCGTGCTGGGTCAGCACGCGCTGGCCTATGTGCTGGTGGCCTACGGGGGGGCTTCGCTGTCGCGTCGCATTCTGTGGTTTCCGCTTGGCCAGCAAGCGTTGCAGGTCTTTCCGTTGCTGCTGCTGGTGCAGTTGGTGCAACTCGGCGTGTGGGCCATGGTTGGTGCCGACTTCCCCGGCATGGCTTATCTCCTCGGACCGTTCTTCGCCGCCCTGTTGTGGCCGCTGCTCACTTTTGTCCTCCTGCTACCGCAGCACCAACCCGTCGACCGCGATGCCAACCGCCCGCTGTGAGCCAGCGTTAGCCAGGTTGCGCGTCGCGCGACCCTCGCCTTCGGCCGCGGGCGGGGCACCGTCGTTGAGGGAGTGACCGTGCCCGCCCATCATTCGACGCTGAACGCTCCGGATGGTGAGCTTCATCGCTTCCACTTCCGAATCATTCTGGCCGGCATCGCCGTGCTGGGGGCACTGGCACTTCTGGCTACCCGGTTTTTTTACCTGCAGGTGGTCCAGCACGACTACTACACCACCCGTGCCGAGGACAATCGGATCTCGGTGGTGCCGATCGTCCCCAATCGCGGAGTGATCGTCGATCGCGCCGGTGTCGTCCTGGCGCGCAACTACTCGGCCTTTACGCTGGAAATCACGCCATCGAAGGTCGCCGACCTTGAAGCGACGATCGATGGACTGGGCCAGCTGATCGAAGTGCTGCCCAAGGACCGCAAGCGCTTTCGCAAGTTGCTGGAGGAGAGCAAGAGCTTCGAAAGCCTGCCGATTCGGACCCGATTGAGCGAGGAAGAAGTGGCCAGGTTTGCTGCCAACCGCTACCTGTTCCCGGGCGTCGAGGTCAAGGCACGCCTGTTTCGCCAGTATCCCCTGGGGCCAATCGCTTCGCATGCCGTTGGCTACATCAATCGCATCAACAAGCGCGACCTGGAGATGATCGACGAAAGCGAGCTGGCGGCGAACTACCGGGGCACCGACCACATCGGCAAGACCGGAATCGAGCAGAAATACGAGTTTCAGTTGCACGGCGAAACCGGTTACGAGCAGGTCGAGATCGACGCTGGCGGCAGAGCGATTCGCAGCCTGTCGCGCACCGCGCCGATTCAGGGTAGCAGGCTGACGTTGACGCTGGACGTCAAGTTGCAGGAAATGGCCGAGAAGGCTTTTGGCGACCGCCGCGGCGCCCTGGTGGCGATCGAGCCGGCGACCGGCGGGATTCTGGCGCTGGTCTCCAACCCGTCCTTTGACCCGAATCTGTTCATCGATGGCATTCGCAGCGATGACTGGGAACTGCTCAACAATTCGCCGGAAAGGCCGATGCTCAACCGGGCTCTCAATGGCACCTATCCCCCGGGTTCGACGTTCAAGCCGTTCATGGCCCTGGCGGCGCTGGAGACCGGCAAACGTACGCCTGGTCAGGCAATTTCGGATCCCGGGTTCTTCAACTTCGCCGGCCATCATTTTCGCGATGACAAGAAGGGCGGGCACGGCACGGTCGACATGTACAAGTCGATTGTCCATTCCTGCGATACCTACTACTACATGCTGGCCAACGACATGGGCATCGATGCCATCGCCCGCTTCATGGGTCAGCTTGGATTTGGCCAGAAGACCGGGGTAGACATCGAGGGCGAGTCGGAAGGTGTGCTACCGTCACCCGAGTGGAAAAAGCGCCGCTTCAGACGGCCCGAGCAGCAGAAATGGTTTGCCGGGGAAACGATTTCGATCGGCATTGGCCAGGGCTACAACTCCTACACGCCGATCCAGCTGGCGCAGGCAACGGCCGCTGTCGCCAACAACGGCGTGATGTTCCGGCCGCATCTGGTCAAGTACATCACCGACAGCCGGACTGGCGAGAAGACGATGATCGAGCCCGAACCGATGCGGCGCCTGGCATGGAAACCGCAGCATGTCGAGACCATCAGGAACGCCATGGTTGGCGTCAATACCCAGGGCACCGGCGCGCGCGCCTTTGCCGGTGCCGGCTACACGTCTGGAGGAAAGACCGGGACAGCGCAGGTCTTCAGCCTCAAGGGGAGCGAGTACAAGTCGTCCAGGCTGAAGCAGGAACTGCGCGACCATGCCCTGTTCATCGCCTTTGCACCGGCGGACGCGCCGAAGATTGCGCTGGCCGTGGTCGTCGAGAACGGCGGTTTTGGCGCCCAGTCAGCGGCGCCGATCGCGCGCATGGTTTTCGATTACTATCTGCTTGGCAAGCTACCCAAGGGGGCTGCCCCGGAAGACGATGTCGAGGAGGACTAACTGATGCTGCGTGAGTTCCTGGCGCGCGTCTGGCGGCGTCTGGTCGAGCATGTCGACGTGCCGCTGCTGCTGATCACGGCGGCGATCATGGCGGCCGGTCTGGCGACCGTCTTCAGCGCCACCTACGACGCCAACAACCGCTTGCTGGCACAGGCCCTGAACATGTTGGTCGGGCTCGGCGCGATGTGGGCGGTCGCGCAGTTGCCACCGCAGAAGCTGATGCGTTTCGGTGTCCCGCTCTATCTCATTGGCATTGTTCTGTTGATCCTGGTGTACTTTTTCGGGATCAAGGTCAATGGCGCCAGGCGGTGGCTGTCGCTGGGCTTCACGCGAGTCCAGCCATCCGAACTCTTGAAGATCGCGGTGCCGCTGATGCTCGCCTGGTACTTTCACAAGCACGAAGCGCTGCTCAGGTTTCGCCATTACGTGATCGCCTGTCTGCTGTTGCTGCTGCCCTTTGCTCTGATCGCCAAGCAACCCGACCTTGGAACGGCGATTCTGGTCGGCGCCGCCGGTTTCTACGTCATTTTTTTTGCGGGCCTGCCATGGGGCGTGATGGTCGGGCTGTTCGCCGGCGCCGCCGGCGCCGCACCTTTCGTGTGGACCATGCTGCATGACTACCAGCGGAAACGTATCCTGACCCTCATCGACCCGACGACCGATCCGCTCGGATCGGGTTACCACATCATTCAGTCGACCATCGCCATCGGCTCGGGAGGCAGTTTTGGCAAGGGCTGGCTGGCCGGTACGCAGACCCACCTGGAGTTCATCCCCGAGCGTCATACAGACTTCATCCTCGCCGTCTTTTCCGAGGAACGCGGTTTGCTGGGCAACTGCATCCTGCTGTTGCTGTACCTGCTGCTGATCGGCCGTGGGCTGATGATCGCCGCCAAGGCGTCGACACTTTTCGCTCGGGTGGTGGCCGGATCGGTGACGCTGAGCCTGTTCACCTACGTCTTCGTTAACATGGGGATGGTCAGCGGGATTCTGCCGGTGGTTGGCGTCCCGCTCCCGTTCATGAGCTATGGAGGGACTGCGCTGGTGACCCTGTCGGTCAGCATCGGCATCCTGATGAGCATCCATTCGCACCGCATGTTGGTCCGAACATGAGGCGTGCCAAGGCGGGATGGGCTGATCGTTGGCTGTGCCCGGCGCTCTGGCTGTTGAGCGTACCGCTGCTGCTTGCCGCCTGTGCTTCGCAGCCGTCGGGCGTGCCGGAAACAGCTGCCCGGAGCACCGCGCAGGGCAAGGCGCCGGCCAGGAAGTCCGGCGTGGTGCAGAAGCGGGGAGGGGCTTACTACAAGGACGACGGTCCAGGCGACGATATTCCGGACAATCTCGACGAGATTCCGGAGCCGCAACCGCAGCTCGAGCCCTTGCACCGCTTTGCCAACCGGCCTTATGTCGTGCTCGGCAAGGCCTACCAGCCGAACACCAGCCTTTCGCCGTATCAACAGCGCGGAGTTGCCAGCTGGTACGGGAAGAAGTTTCACGGCCAGAAGACGTCGATCGGCGAGCCCTACGACATGTTTTCGATGACCGCCGCCCACCCGACGCTGGCGATCCCGTCGTATGCCCGGGTGACCAATGTCAGCAATGGCAAATCGGTGGTCGTTCGGGTCACCGATCGCGGCCCCTTCCACGCCGACCGCATCATCGACCTGTCGTACGTCGCCGCCCACCGTCTGGGTTACGTGGACAACGGCAGCGCCCAGGTCCAGGTCGAGTCGATCCTGCCGGATGGTGCGACGACGATGACCTACGCGCAAGTGATGCCGCCGCCGCGCCCGCCGTTGGCGTCTGGTGCTCTTGCGGCTCAGTTTGCGCCGACAGCGGTGCCTGCCGACGGGCGTGACGAGATCGAGCTGCTGGCGGCAAGCCTGGGCCTGGAAGTGGCATCGGCGCCTTCGCCGACGCCGCAACTGCGGCCCGTTCCAGAACCGCCGTCCCAGCCAGTGCCACAACCACCGCCGGTGCCTCGCTCACCATCGACAACGGTGCTTGCCGGCACGGCGCCGGCGCAACCCGGAGTCTTTCTGCAGCTGGGCGCTTTCTCCAGCGCCGACAACGCCGAAAGTCTACGCCTGCACCTGATGCGTGAACTGGACTGGCTCAACGAAGGGATTCAGATCACTGCCGGCGGCGGCATGCACCGGGTGCACATGGGTCCCTATCACAGCCGAGCCGATGCCGAACGCGTCGCCGAAAGGATTCGCCTGGCGCTTGGCTACAAGCCGACCTTCGTGGCGCGCTGATCAGTCGCCGCCCGCGTCCACCGATCGCGGGCGGAACACGCCCTGGACGACCTTCCTGCCTTTTTCGAGCTGCACCTCCTGGCCGACGATCTCCACCGGGATGACCGTGCCGTCGAGCTTGACCACGTCGCTGTGGACCGCTTCGCCCGCATCGGCCTTGGCCAGTGTCAGCAACTGGCGAATATCCAGGCCGTCACCGGCGGCATGAAGCTCGCTTTGCAGAACGCCGAGCAGCTGCTGCAGTTGTCGACCGAACAGTCTCTCGGCCTGCGGGTTGGCGTCGAGAATATGCCCCGTGCGCGCGTCCGAAATAAGGATCGCGTCGCGCGCGCCAGCGAACAGTGCCTGGCGCAGGCTGTTCGCATCACGAAGCTCTTCTTCGATCAGGTGTAACTGGTGTTGCACCAGCGCCAGGCTGACCAGGCTGGCGACCGAATGCGCGAACAGTCGTTGCACCGAAGTCCAGGCGGAGTGGGGCCCGACCTGCTCGACGCAGAGCACCCCCTGCAGTTCTCCATCGACGTGGATCGGCGAGCCGATCAATGCGCTGATGCCGTTCATCAGCAGGTAGTCCTCCGTAAAAGCCTGCGTCGTCGGGTGTTTCATGGCATCGTCGGCGACGATCGGCTCGCCCCGTTCGAGTGCCCTGAAGTAGTCCGGGTAGCGTGTGGCGTGCAGAGTTATCCCGATGCTGTGCCGGTCGCGCGACAACTCATAGAGATCGATGCATTCGAGACTGGCGTGCTCCGCCGTCAACCCCCACAAGCTGACGCGCTCGATGTTCAGCATCCGCCCTGTCGCGGCGGTGAGCTGGCGCAAGGTTTCGTCTAGGCTGTTGCCGGGAAACCCGCGTCTTGACAACTGGGCAAATGCGCCTTGCAGGTCAAGAGAGCTTGAAAGTTGTCGAAAGGGTGGCAGCATGGGGTCCGGACGAATCGACCTTCACGTGGGTCGGCATACCAGCAAGTGATCGCCATGGTACGTTCCGGTCAGCTGCCCACGCTGTGCGTTACTTCACGGAGGTGTCAAATTGGTGGCCGGATCGCGTCACAAAATCCGCACAGGCCAGATCGGGCCGGCTTGCTATAATTCGCGCTTTGCCAAGAATCCAGACATGCTCAAGCTTCGATCCCTACTCTTCGTGCTGTTTTGTCTTCCCGTTCTGGCGCTCGCCCAGCAGTTGCCGACGCCGCCGTCGCTGGCCGCCAAATCGTGGCTGCTGGTCGACATGACGGCCGGGCAGGTACTGGCCGCGCAGGCGCCAGACGAGCGTCTGGAGCCGGCGTCCCTGACCAAGTTGATGACCGCTTACCTGAGTTTTGCGGCGCTCAAACAGGGCACCATTAAGCTTGACCAGGACGTGCTGATTTCCCAGAAGGCCTGGAAAACGGGTGGCTCGCGGATGTTCATCCAGGTCGGCACCGAGGTCAAGGTCGACGATCTGCTCAAGGGGATGATCGTGCAGTCGGGCAACGACGCCTGCGTCGCACTCTCCGAGGCCATTGCCGGTGACGAAGAGAACTTCGCGCAGATGATGAATCGCGAGGCGCAGCGGCTGGGCATGAAGGGCTCGCACTTCCGCAATTCGAACGGTCTGCCCGACCCCGAGCACTACACCACTGCCCGTGATCTGGCGATCCTCGCCGGGGCGCTGATTCGCGACTTCCCGGAGGAATACGCCAAGTATTACTCGCTGAAGGAATTCCGCTACAACAACATCACGCAGCCGAACCGCAACCGCCTGTTGTGGATCGACCCGACCGTTGATGGTCTGAAGACCGGGTACACCGCTGCGGCGGGCTATTGCCTGGTTTCGTCGGCAAAACGCGGTCCGCGCCGCTTGTTGTCGGTGGTACTCGGCGCCGCATCGTCCAATGCCCGCATGCAGGAATCGCTGAAGCTGCTCAACTACGGCTTTCAGTTCTATGACGGCGTGCAGCTCTATGCGAAGAACGATCCGGTGACCACCCTGAAGGTCTGGAAGGGCCAGGAAAGTGCGGTCAAGATCGGTTTCGCGAATGATCTGGTGATTGTTGTTCCCAAGGGTTTCGGGCCCAAGATCAAGACCGAACTGGTTTCACAACAGCCTCTGATGGCGCCTGTGACGCTGGGACAGACACTGGCCACGCTGAAGGTCAGCCTGGACGGCAAGCCCTACGGCGACTATCCGGTGCTGGCGCTCGAAGCAGTGCCGGCGGCGGGAATCGTCGGGCGGATGGTCGACACCGTCCGGATGTGGTTCAACTAGCAGAAGCCGCATCGCCACGGCGCATCGCCTGCGGGCGGGGCACCGTGGTCGGCGCGTAGGCGCTCCCGCTCCCGCCCGGCCGCGCGCTGCGCATCCGGCGGCTGAGCCGGAGTCGTCGCCAGGAGAAAGGTCGCCAATGACCGCCTATCTGAACGGGCAGTTCCTGCCGCTCGAGGAAGCCAGGATTTCGCCGCTGGATCGAGGATTCCTCTTTGCTGACGGCGCCTACGAGGTCATCCCGGTGTACCGACGCCGGCCGTTCCTCCTTGATTCGCACCTGGCGCGTCTGCAGCGCACGCTGGCTGGCATCGCCTTGCCGAACCCGCACACCGCCGGCGAATGGAACGAGCTGCTGCAGCGGGTGATTGCCGACAGCGCCTTCGCTGATCAGGCGCTATACCTGCAGGTGACTCGTGGTGCAGACGGCAAGCGCGACCACGCATTCCCCAGCGCCGTGTCGCCAACCGTCTTCATCTGCTCGACGGCGCTGGTGGCGCCATCGGCGGCGCAGCGCGAGTTCGGCGTCGCAGCGCGCCGCGCGGTTGATAACCGCTGGCTGCGGTGCGATCTGAAGACCGTCTCGCTGTTGGCCAATGTCCTGCTGCGCCAGCAGGCGATCGATGCCGGCTGCGCCGAAGCGATTCTCCTTCGTGACGGCCTGCTGACCGAGGGTTCGTCATCGAACGTCTTCGTGGTCAAGGATGGCGTACTAGCGACGCCGCTGCGGGACCACCGGATACTGGCCGGCATCACTCGCGATCTGGTGCTCGAACTGGCGGCGCAGCACCGCATGCCGTGCGAAGTTCGCGACATTTCGGATGCCGAATTGCGCAGCGCCGACGAGCTCTGGTTGACCTCCTCGACTCGCGAAGTGCTGCCGATCACCTCGCTCGACGGCCAGCCGGTCGGGACGGGCCGGCCCGGGCCGGTGGCAAGGCAGATGTATGACTGGTACCGCGCCAATCGTGAACAGGCGACGAGCGGCGCCGATGTCTGAGGAGCCAGAGAGCCTGTTCGAATTCCCGTGCCTGTTCCCGCTGAAGATCATGGGACTGGCCAACGCCTCGCTGGCGCAGGCGGTGCTGGATGTGGTGCGGCGGCACGCGCCGGATTTCGACGGGGCGACGATGGAAATGCGGGCCTCGACCGGCGGCAAGTACGTCAGCCTGACCTGCACCATCAACGCCACCAGCAGAGCGCAGCTCGACACCCTGTACCGGGAACTGAGCGGCCATCCGCTGGTCAGCATCGTTCTATGACCAGCTCGGCGAGCGGCTGTATTACAGGGAACTCCGGAAGGATGGCCGACGGCCAGAGCGTGGCCCTCGACACCTCGCCGCCATCGCCGCCGCTGGTTCGCTACCTGGGGCGTACCGACTACCGGCACACATGGTGCGAGATGATCGACTTCACGGCCGCGCGCAGCGAGCTGACGCGCGACGAACTGTGGTGTTGCGAGCATTCGCCGGTGCTCACCCTGGGGCAGGCCGGCAAGGTGGAGCACCTGCTGGCCGACCTGGGCATTCCGCTGGTGAACACCGATCGCGGTGGACAGATCACCTACCACGGCCCTGGTCAGGTCGTGATCTACCTGCTGCTCGACCTCGGCCGGCGGCGCCTGAAAGTCCGCGAACTGGTATCGGCGATCGAGCAGGCGGTGATCGACCTGCTGGCCGGGCACGGCGTATGCGCCGAGCGGCATGGCGGCGCTCCGGGGGTCTACGTGGGGTCGGCAAAGATCGCCGCGCTTGGTCTGCGCGTCCGCAAGAGTTGCACTTATCACGGCGTCAGCCTCAACGTCGACATGGATCTGTCGCCGTTCGCGGCGATCAATCCTTGCGGCTACCCCGGCTTGCCGGTCACCCAGACCAGGGATCTCGGCGTCGCCATGACCCCGGCGGCAGCGGCGACGGCGTTGGCAGGACATCTGGTGGCACAACTGGAGAGCAAACAATGAGCAGTCAGTACGAAGAGCGTGGAGAAGAGAGGCCGGGCGCCAGAATCGCCGGCGTCAAGGAACGCGGTGAACTGAAGACTTCGCGCATCCCGATCAAGATCGTCCCGCACACTCCCCAGCGCAAACCAGACTGGATTCGCGTAAAAGCCGGCAATGCTGCGGGCCGCTTTGGCGAGATCAAGAAGATGCTGCGCGAGCAGAAGCTGCACACCGTCTGCGAAGAAGCCGCCTGCCCCAATATCGGCGAGTGCTTCGGTCGCGGCACCGCGACCTTCATGATCCTCGGCGACATCTGCACCCGCCGTTGCCCCTTCTGCGACGTTGGGCATGGCAAGCCACTGCCGCCGGATGTCGACGAGCCGGCCAATCTGGCCGACAGCGTCGCCAGGCTCAAGCTGCGCTACGTGGTGATCACCAGCGTCGATCGTGACGACCTGCGTGACGGCGGCGCGCAGCACTTCGTCGACGTGATCAGCGCGGTGCGCCACAGTTCCCCGGCGACGACCATCGAAACGCTGGTCCCCGACTTTCGGGGACGCATGGAAATCGCTCTCGAGGTGCTCGGCAAATCCTTGCCCGATGTCCTTAACCACAACCTGGAAACGGTGCCGCGGCTCTACCGGCAGGCCCGCCCGGGTGCCGATTACGCCCATTCGCTGGCCTTCATGAAAGGCTTCAAGGCACGCTATCCGCAGATTCCGACCAAATCGGGCCTGATGGTCGGCCTCGGGGAAAGCGATGACGAGATTCTCGAAGTCCTGCGCGATTTGCGCGCCAACGGCGTCGAAATGCTGACCATCGGCCAGTATCTGGCACCGTCCGGCCACCATCTGCCGGTGGCCCGCTACGTTCATCCGGAAGTCTTCAAGATGTACGAGGGGCAGGCTTTGGCGATGGGGTTTACCGGTGCTGCCTGCGGGCCGATGGTACGTTCCAGCTACTGGGCCGATGTCCAGGCCGAAAGCGCTGGCGTCGCCTGAACGGTCAAGCCGTCGATGGTGGATGGGTCCATGGCCGGCGCATTGATGGATGCGCGACAGCGATCAGTTGTAGCCGACAAAGCGCGCCGGAAAGCGCGCCGTGGCCCAGCCCATGAACAGATACTTGGCCGTCTTGCCGACCGCCACCGCGACCAGGATGCCCAGCGAGGAGACGTTGGCGAGCGCGCAGAAGAGCAGGGCGGGGGTCTGCGGCATCGGCGATCCGGCGATGATCAGGATCGCCAGCAAGCCCCAGCGCTGCAGCCATTCGCTGGCCAACTGCCAGCCTTCCATGGTCTGCAATTCGGGGTATCTGGCGAGCACCAGTTCGCCGCCGAGGAACTGAAAGATCTCGACCAGCGCGGCGGCGCCGCAGCCGCTGGCGACGCCGGAGAGCAGGCCAAGCGATCGCCAGCGCCGCGGGGACAGCAACACCGCGGGAATCAGCACGGCAACGAAGGGGAAGCTGAAGGTGATGGTCGTGACAAAGGCGATGACCGCCACCACCAGCGAATAGTAGCGATGAGCGACGCTGCGGATCAGCAGGCCTCGCAGCCAATCGGGAACCAGGTGTGTGTTCACGGCAGGGCCCCTGTCGGGTACTGCAGGATGCCCGAGTGGCATACATCGCGGCGGGGAGCGTGCCAGCTCTGGCACCAGAGCGATCGTCGGCTGGCTTGTACGAACGTCGGTCGGCAGGCTATCCTTGGGTGCTCGTGCACTCGATCGTTGCCAATTTCCACCGGGGGTATCCTTGTCATGCGCGGTAGCAGAACGGTAGTCGTCATTCTAAGCGCTCTTCTCGCCAGTGCGCGCGCCTTGCCGCCTGCCGTCGGCGATTTGTCGCAGGAGACTGCGTCTGGCCGCCGGGCGGGGCCCGCGAGAGGCATGCGGGTGTCGCTTCACGGCCTGATCCGGTCCCGCCCGGCGCGGCAGAAGGCGATTGGTGACGCACCGGTCGGCAGCGGCTCGCCGCTCCTGCGGACGGTCTTTGGCGCCCTTGGCCAGTAGGCGGAGCCGGCCGCGCGCCGACCAGCGCGTCGGACAAGGCGCCTGGCGCTGGTGGCCGCCGTGAGAGGCGCGACGTGGTGAGGCTGATCATTGGGTTGTTGGCGTCGACCTTGTCCGGAGGGGCGCTCGGGGAGGCCGCACGCCCCCCGTACAAGGCAAGTGATTGGCCGGATACGCCGGCCATTGTTTCCGGCCGGGCGAGCTTTTACGGGAAGCGCTTCACTGGCCAGAAGACCGCCTCCGGCAAGCATTTCCATCATCGGGATGTCTCGGCGGCCAGCAACCGCTTTCCCCTGGGTACGACGGTGGCGGTCCGTCGTCCCTCGTCCGCTTATTGCATTGTCGTCCGCATCAATGACCGGATGGGGCACAAGGGGCGTGTGATCGACCTCTCCCGAGAGGCAGCCGAGCGCCTGGGAATGATCGACGTGGGCGTCACCGATGTGGAGATCGTGCTGCTGCCCAAGCCCCTGCTCGGGCATGAACGCGCCTGCACGCTGGCCTTTTCGCCACCGGTTCGCCTGCCGGCCGCCGAGGGCCGGCTGTCTGACAATGGTGACGACGGGCAGTCGGTCGACGGCCTGGCCGGTGGCGTTGGCGTCAGATAGTCCGGAGACCGCTTTCGGGCCGGCGAGCGACTGGCCGCCAGGGCTCGCTGGCGCCGTCGGCCAGCGTCGCTGGTCAGCCGTTGACCTGCCTTGGCAAACTCGGGAATACTGCTTTGCGGCGCGTCGTCGGATGGTCTGGCGGTTCGCGGCGGCGGTTGACATTCGCGATGCCCAAAGCGTCGCGCGTACCAGGCGGCTGGTTCACCAGGGGAGGAGACGATGGGGACGATGGAGACCAAAGGCGAGGCGCTGCACAGCGAAGTGCCGACAGGCAAGAAATCGGTGGCCCTGTCAGGTGTGGTGGCCGGCGACACGGCGATTTGTTCGGTCGGGCGCACCGGCAACGACCTGCACTACCGCGGCTACGATGTCATCGCTCTGGCCGAGCATGCGACTTTCGAGGAAGTGGCCTACCTCTTGCTGTACGGGCGCTTGCCGAGTGTGACGCAACTCAACCAGTACCGGAAGAAGCTCAGGACGCTGCGGGGCTTGCCGGTGCGACTGAGGCCGGTGCTCGAGAACCTGCCGGCGTCGGCACACCCGATGGACGTTCTGCGCACGGGTTGCTCGGCGCTGGGAACGATCCTGCCCGAGGCGCAGGACCACAATCCTGGCGCTGCTCGCGAGATCGCCGAACGGCTGATTGCCAGCTTCGGTTCGATGCTGCTCTACTGGTACCATTGGTCGCACAACGGCCGGCGCATCGAGACCGAGACCGACGACCCGTCGGTCGCCGCGCATTTTCTCCACCTGCTGTGTGGCAAGGCACCGTCGGCGCTGCATGCCAGCAGCCTCGACAAGTCTCTGGTGCTGTACGCCGAGCACGAGTTCAACGCCTCGACCTTTACCGCGCGAACGATCACCGGCACTGGCGCCGACCTCTATGCGGCGGTTAGTGGTGCCATCGGGGCGCTGAGCGGCCGCCGGCATGGTGGCGCCAACGAGGTCGCTTTCGAGATCCAGAGCCGCTACAGCGACCCGCAGCAGGCCGAGCAGGACATCTGCCGCCGGCTTGCCAACCGCGAGATCATTATCGGCTTCGGCCACCCGCTGTACACCGTCGCCGACCCACGCAGCAAGGTGATTCGCGCCGCGGCAGAGCAACTCTGTATCGATGGCGACAACCGCGAGTTGTTCGACATCGCCAGTCATATCGAGGCGGTAATGCGCGAGCAGAAAGGCATGTTTCCCAACGTTGACTGGTTCTCGGCGGTCGCCTACCACATGCTGGCCGTGCCGACGCCGATGTTTACGCCGTTGTTCGTCATTGCCCGCACCAGCGGTTGGGCGGCGCACGTCATCGAGCAACGCATCGACGGCAAGCTCATCCGTCCGTCGGCCAACTACGTCGGTCCCGAGGTGCAGGAATTCGTCCCCCTCGACCGACGGCGCTGAGTTCCCGCCGCGCGTCGGGTGGCGTAATAGAGACCGCCACCCGCAGCCGGATCTTTTTGATTGCCGGCGCGGTGCAGACCCGGAGAAGCAACGATGTCATCCCGAATCCCAGATACTCGCCCCGACCCGGATCAGGTTCTGGTCGATATCGCCGATTACGTCCTGAACTTCAGGATCGAGTCGAGTGCTGCCTTCAATACCGCGCGCTATTGCCTGATCGACGCGCTCGGCTGCGGGCTGGAAGCGCTTGGCTACCCGGCCTGCACCAAACTGCTGGGGCCGCTCGTCGCTGGCATGGTGGTTCCGCACGGCGCCCGGGTTCCCGGCACCAGCTTCCAGCTCGACCCGGTGCAGGCGGCTTTCAACATTGGCGCGATGATTCGCTGGCTCGACTTCAACGACACCTGGCTAGCCGCCGAATGGGGGCATCCTTCGGACAACCTCGGGGGCATCCTGGCCACCGCCGACTGGTTGTCGCGGACCCGCGTAGCCAGCGGCCAGGCGCCATTGACGATGCGCCTGGTGCTGGAAGCGATGATCAAGGCTTACGAGATTCAGGGCGTTCTGGCACTGGACAACAGCTTCAACCGCGTTGGCCTGGATCACGTATTGCTGGTCAAGCTGGCGAGCGCGGCGGTCTGCACCTGGCTGATGGGTGGCGGGCGCGAGCAGATCATCAACGCGTTGTCGCAGGCGGTGGTCGACGGGGCACCGCTGCGCACCTATCGGCACGCGCCGAACACCGGCTCGCGCAAGTCATGGGCAGCAGGCGATGCGACAGCTCGTGGCGTGCTGCTGGCCTTGTTTTCGGTGAAGGGCGAGATGGGTTATCCGACGGCGCTGACCGCCAGGACCTGGGGTTTCTACGACGCCTTGTTCAAGGGTGAGGGGTTTCGCCTGTCGCGACCGTATGGCAGCTACGTGATCGAGAACGTGCTGTTCAAGATCAGTTTTCCGGCCGAGTTTCACGCCCAGACGGCGATCGAGTGCGCAGTGGAGCTTTATCCGCAGCTGCGCGGACGGCTGGACAGCATCGACAAGGTCGTGATTCGCACCCACGAATCGGCGCTGCGCATCATCGACAAGAAAGGTCCGCTGCATAATCCGGCCGACCGTGACCACTGCCTGCAGTACATGGTCGCTTTCGCGCTCATCGAAGGGCAGCTGACCGCCGAAGCCTACGAGGACAGCGCGGCGGCAGACCCGCGCATCGACGTCTTGCGTGCCAAGATCGAGGTCGTCGAGGAGGCCGCTTTCTCGGCGGACTACCTGGATCCGGCCAAACGTTCGATCGCCAACGCCTTGCAGGTCTTTTTCACCGACGGCAGTTGCACCGCCGAGCTTGTTGTGGAGTACCCGCTGGGCCACCGCCGGCGCCGCGCCGAGGGGATTCCGGTGCTGCTCGAAAAGTTCCGGAAACATGTGGCGCGGAGATTTTCGCCCGCGCGGCAAGCGATCATCCTCGAGTCTTCGCTCGACGTGCGAGGACTCGGCGCACTGGCGGTGAACGCTTACCTTGATCACTATCTGCCGTGACCCCCTTGCCCAGGGCGCGGCCCACCGGCTCCGGCAGGGCGGACCGCGCAGGCGGCTGAAGGCATTGAGGTTGCGCACGGGGAGGACTGAAAATGAGAGGAAAATCTGGTGCCATCGCGCTGATCCTGGCGGGTGTCCTGGCACTGGCCATCAATCTGGAGGTCATCGAAGTGGACCTGGCCAGGCTGTTCCGCACTTGGTGGCCGCTGCTGCTGATCGCCCTGGGGATCGGCGTGTTTCTCGCTCCGGGGACGGATCAGCGAACGAAGCCGGATTAGCAGGTGGAGTCAGCGCCTTGCCCGTACAGCGCCAGCCCTGCATGCGACAAGGGCCTGCGACGGATGCCCGGCGAGGCGTCGCCTGGACGGTCAGGTTCTCCCCCGGCGGGTTTGGGGCACCCTCCGGGTATAATTTCGGGCGGTGAAGAAGACTCTCGAATTTCCCTCCAGAACTGCCACCTTCCTGGCAGCGATGCAACGCTGGCGTGGTCGCCGTCATGCCGCGGCGGTGCCGGGGCTCGACCGTCTGCCGTGCATCCCCGTGGTGGCGGCAGACATCGTGACCCTGGCTGCTCCCGCAGCGTTCCGCGAAACGCTGTTGCAGCTGGTTGCCGCCGCCAAAGAGCGCATTCTGATCAGCACCCTCTACCTGCAGGATGACGATGCCGGCCGAGAGGTGCTGGCGGCCTTGTATGCCGCCAAGAGCGCCCGGCCGGAGGTGGAGGTCGCGGTATTCGTCGATTGGCACCGCGCCCAGCGCGGCCTCATCGGCAAGGCCGCGAGCACCGGCAATGCCGCGTTGTACGCCGATATGGCTGCCCGTCTCGGCCCCGGTGTACCGATCTACGGGGTGCCGGTGCAGAAACGGGAACTGCTGGGCGTGATGCACCTGAAGGGCTTCGTCATCGATGGTGCGGTTCTCTATAGTGGCGCCAGCATCAACGATGTCTATCTCCACCGACACCAGCGCTATCGCCTTGATCGCTACCATCTGATCGAGAGCCGCCCGCTGGCCGACAGCCTGGCGGCGCTGATGACCGACGTCCTGCGACCGGACGCCGCCGTGCGGCCCCTGGATAGCGTGTGCAGACCACGAACGGCTTCGCTTCGCCAGGCGATAGTCAAGTTGCGACGGATTCTGGCGTCGACCAGCTATCCGACGGCTGCTGGCGCGATGATCGGCAACCAGCAGGTCGGAATCACGCCGCTGCTTGGCCTGGGTAGCAGGGCCAACCCGCTCAATTCCGTCATCGTGCAGCTGATCGAACGCGCGACGCAGCGTCTGGTGGTGTTCACGCCGTACTTCAACCTGCCGGGTCCGGTTCGCCGGGCCCTTGACGCAAAAATCAGGCAGCAATGCCGGGTGACCATCGTCGTTGGCGACAAGACCGCCAACGACTACTACATTCCAGCCGACCAGCCGTTCTCGACGATTGGCGCTTTGCCATACCTCTACGAGGCCAATCTGCGCCGTTTCTGCAAGACGCACCAGAAGGCCGTCGATCAGGGTTTGCTCGATCTGCACCTCTGGTGCCACGACCATCACAGTTTTCACTTGAAGGGTCTGCTGGTAGACGACGACTACGCGCTGCTGACCGGCAGCAATATCAATCCTCGGGCGTGGCGCCTGGACCTCGAGAACGGACTGCTGATCCACGACCCGCACCGCCGCCTGCTGGAGCAGCACCGAGTCGAAATTGAGCGGATCCTGGCGCACACGCGGCGGCTCGATCACCACCAGGGGCTCGACGGCATCGAAACCTACCCCTTGCCCGCCCAGCGGCTCCTCAAACGGCTCGCGCGTACGCGCGCAGACCGGCTGGTCAATCAGGTGCTGTGATGGCCAACGCTGTGAGCGGAAAACCGCGGACGTAAAAAAGGGCAGGACTTCGGTCCTGCCCTTTCTGCTTGGCCGAAGCCTGTCGCCTACTGCTTGGCAGACTTGACGTCGGCATCGACCCCGAAGCCCATGGTGTAACCCATCGACACGTGGTGGAAGCGGCCGGTGGCATGGTCGGCATGGACCGCGACGCCGAACGGCGTCGCCTTTCCTTCGGCGAGCGTGCCGGACAGCTTGCGGGTGAAGGTCACCGTGTACGTGTCGCCAGACTTGCTGCCTTCGGCGACGACGCCGGCGGTGCCGCCTTCCATGTTGCGCTTGTCGGTCACCGAGCCGTCAACGGCTTTGGCACCGGCGGCGCTCTTCCACTGCATCAACTCGTAGGCGCCGCCCTTGGTGTACTTGGTCTTCTTGTCGTCGGCACCAGGCATGGTCCGCGCGTCACCGTGACAGGTTCCCCAGCAGCCGATCTGGGCACCCTTGGAAACCTCGTCGTTGGCAAACATCATCGCCACCTTGACGTCGTTTTCCTTGTCCGCAGGGTCAAAGCCACCGGCCGGCGCCTTGAACGTCAGACGGATATAGGCATGATCCTTGTCGTAGGCGGACTGGACGGTGACCGGGAAGCTCATCGTCTTCGGCGCACCCTTGGGTTCAAGCTCTTTGCCGGCAAGGCGCTTCATGTCGAAGTTGAGGCCGCCCTTTTCTTCGTGACAGCCGACGCAGCTTTCGCCCTTGTTGATACCGGTGCGGCCGCTGTGGTCCGACTTCTTCATCACCCACTCGGCCGGCGTCACGCCGGCGTGGAAAACCTGAATGGTACGTTTGGGAACCTTGTTCCAGTCAGGCGCAGCGGCGTTTGCCAGTTGCGAACCGAAGGCCAGCAAAGCACCGAATAGGGCCAGGGAAACGCTTGTTTTTTTCATTTCACACTCCACTCAGGGTTGCTACGGTTATCACCGGTCGGGGGCAGGCAGATCCTTCGCGCCTGCCCCCGACCGGCTGCTCAGGTCCGATGTCGTCTGCTTCGATGTGGCTAGAAGCCACCGCCGTCGTCCTTGTCTTCTTCCTCTTCCGGCATGTTCTTCGGCTTGCTATGCGCGATACCCTTGTGGCAGTCGATGCAGGTCTGTTTGTCTTCTTGACCGATCTTGTGCATTTTGGACGCGCGTTGCTTCTGCTTCTCGATGTCCATCGCCGTGAAGGAGTGGCAGTTACGGCACTCGCGCGAGTCGCTGCCTTTCATGCGCGCCCACTCGCTGCTTGCCAGTTCGAGACGTTTGGCTTCGAATTTCTCCGGGGTGTCGATCGTCCCCATGACCTTACCATAGAGTTCGCGGCTTGCCTGGATCTTGCGCATCATCTTGTGCGTCCAGTCCTTGGGTACGTGGCAGTCCGAACAATACGCGCGCACACCGGTCCGGTTGCTGTAATGGATAGTCTTTTTGTACTCCTGGTAGACGTTGTCCTTCATCTCGTGACAACCGATGCAGAACTCGAGCGTGTTGGTTGCTTCCATGGCGGTGTTGAAACCACCCCAGAACAAAACGCCGGAGACGAAGCCGACCAATAGCAGTGTCAGTAGCGAGTACTTGATGCTGGGCCGTTTGAGTCTTGCCCAGAATCCTGAGCCGTTATCTGCCACGATAGTTCCCTCCCGTTGGACTTTCCATGCGCTGCGCGATTCGCCACGGCCAAGCGCCGAGGCAGCCGAGAGTCTAGCGGACGACCCGCGACAGGGGGTTTGATCTAGGTTAACAAACGGGAAATTCGCGCCCGCGAAAAACGGTGTTGGCCCTGGCGACGCGCCGCGTTCACGGTTGAACCTGGTCGATCAGCATGCGAAGTCCCTGGCTGCGCGGCTTGACGCCGGTCAGCGTGCCGTACAGGTCACCGCTTGAGGTCTGCGCCTGCCCAGCCTTTGCGATTCTCGCCTCGACGCTGATGGCCTTGAAATCGGAGATCTTCCGGCCGCCGGCCAGGGCCATCGAGTCATCGAAGCGGAAGGTCGGCAACCCTCGCACGCATGGCGGCTAGCGGCATCCGCGGTCCTTCCTCGGCGCGCGCAAAGACGAACAGTACGTCATTCGGACTGGCCTGCTCGGCGATCCTGCCGCTGAGCGTCACTTCGACACTGACTGCGCCGGCTGTTCGAGCGGTTTGCCGCCGGCGGTCCGGGCGGGGCAATCTCGCGCGCTTTGTCGACCGCTGCTTGCCGCCTTGGCGCGTGAGGTCAAAGCGCTACCGCCGCGGCAGCCAGCGGACCACTGGAGCGAGATCGACATCCTGGGCCACTACGAATACGGCGCGTGGTGATCGATACTTCCGCGGGACGATGGTGCGGCACCAGTCACTTGATGCCGTATCAGGCGCCCGAAAGGAGGGATATTGCTTGGCACGGTGTCGAAAAATCTTACACTGCGTTGCGTTGCGTGCAAGCAATTGTTTTAATTTGCCAAAAAAATTCTAGCATAATTCTTGCCTCCGTGTAGTGGTCACTACCCAACGGAGGAGATCTCACATGTTCAGCCAAACGTCTTGCATTAATCCGCGTGCCCGATTCCTGAGCGGACGGCGCCGTACCATCGAATTGGCCGTCGCTGCCTCGGCCATCGCGGCGAGTCTTGTCGCCACGCCGGTCGCCGCCACGACGCTGTTTCAGGAAAATTTCGAGGTCTACGCCGTCGGCAGTACTGTTACCGGTCAGGGGGGCTGGGTGCCCGATTATGTGAACAGCACGCTCAACGTCGGCAACGGTACTTTCCTGCCGACCAAGGTCTTGAACGGGCTGGCCCCTACCAACGGGGGGCAGAATTTTTCAACGCGTCCGCTGGGGCTCGGCCTCGACCCGAACCTCATCACCACACTTTCCTTTGACGCCTACGCAACATCCGGGGGTGCTCACAACGCTCTCATTGGGCTCGCTGAAACGACCATTCTGAACTTCGCAGAGAGCGGGCCTTACTGGCAACTCGACTTGAGCGGTCCGGGTGGTCGTGGCTGGCGTTTTTATGCCGGCAACCTCAACGGCACCCCTGGGGATTTCATTCACCTAGTGGGAGGCTACAACACCCCGGTGAAGATGAGCATTGTCATTGACGGCGTCGCCAACGGGGTTTACGGCGTCTATGACTTCGGCGGCGGTCCGCTGCAGACGCCGCACTACGCGGTTACTGACGCCCAGATCGCGACACTCAACGAAGTCGGTGTCGAGTTCGATTTTCGCGGAACGCTCGGTCCTGAGTTGGACAATCCGCGGGTGTTCGACAACGTTTCCGCCGTCGTGCCGGAGCCGGGTAGTGCGTTGCTCGTCGCCGCTCCCCTCGGTCTGCTCGGCTTCAACAGACGCCGCAGCTAGGGTCGCAGGATGTGCTGACCGAAGGGAAGCGCATCGGTTGCAATCGATGCGCTTCGTACTTGCTGTTCTACTACCCGGACAGGGATCAGCGTGGCGCGGGTACTGCCTCATGCCCAAGACATTCAGTCCATCGCGCGGTGGCCGCGGCAGTAGTCGTGCCGTTGTCACGAGGAAGGATACGTCGGCGCATTGGCGTCGCGTCTCTGGCCCGTCAGCACCTCGGAAAGTGCAGATTGAGCGGTTGATCGTCGGAGAGATTGCTGTGGAACTGCTGGTCACGACAAATCGACGCCAGGCTCATTACGCGAGAGATCGAACGGTAACGCATGACGGTTGCGGGCGTCCAGGAAGGCGCCCGCGCCGGTCAGCCGTTGGGTGCCGATGTGTTCGTCAAAGCATTGGCAAGTCCGAGAATCGGAGTAGCATTGATCAATGGAATTCTGTATTGTCGGAAAGATCGCGTGTGTCGCGACTATCGCCGAAGGCAGTGGTATTCGGGAGCTTGCCCTGCTGCGGCAGCGATACGGAGTTGGCTATTGGCGCAAGAAAAAGGGTATCGCCATTGTCCGCCTCCTTGATGGGACGACAGCAAGAGCCGAGCTTCACTGGTATGAGGCTCATGGCATCGGCAAGGTGAAACTGAAGATAAAGGAATGGCTATGAGGTTCGTGGTTTGCCTGTCTCGCGAGGGTTTTGGCGAGTTCTCGACGGATGATCTGACGCTTGGGCGGCTCTATGAGGTGCTTGCCCCGGCGGACAGCCACGGCATGCTGCGGATCATCGATGATTCCGGCGAGGATTTTCTTTACCCGGCTTCCCTTTTCGAGGCTGTGGAGGTGCAAGAGCAAACGGCCACCCGTCTGCACGAATTGCTGGCAGCGTAGCGCAA
The DNA here is from genome assembly GCF_029255145.1 of Accumulibacter sp. Lineage (GTDB taxonomy): Bacteria > Pseudomonadota > Gammaproteobacteria > Burkholderiales > Rhodocyclaceae > Accumulibacter. The sequence continues at coordinate 16,351 of NZ_JAPUVQ010000138.1, read as the reverse complement.
GAACCGCCATTCGCGCGTTGGCTGCTCAGACATGCACGGCTTCCTTCTCGACGAATGGGCGCAACTCGGGGCGCAAGGCCTTGTTCGTCACGAGATCGATTGGCACGCCAAACAGGTCTTCGAGGTACAACTGGACGCCAAAGTAACGCTCGGATGTGGCCGGACCGTCGAATGTGACCAGGACATCGACATCACTATCGCTGCGCGCTGCGTCGCGTGCGGTTGATCCCAACAAAGCAAGTTCTTTCACTCCATAGCGAGCGGTCAGCGTGGGTTTGCTTCGGGTGAGCAGCTCGATGGCGCGTGCGCGGTTCATGTCTGTCCCCATGCAATGCGGATAGCCAGTGTCATCAGGGTTGCACCTGGTCGATCAGCAGGCGTAGATTCTGGCTGCCCGGCTTGACGCCGATCAGCGTGCCGTACAGGTCACCGCTCGACGTCTGCGCCTGGCCGGCTTTGGCGATCCTCGCCTCGATGCTGATGGTCTTGAAATCGGAGATCTTCCGGCCGCCGGCAAGCGCCATCGAGTCGTCGAAGCGAAAGCGTAGCGGCAGGTCGCCAACCCGGGCCCGCGTCGCGGCGAGCGGCATCCGCGGGCCTTCCTCGGCGCGCGCAAAGACGAACAGGACGTCGTTCGGACTGGCATGCTCGGCGATCCTGCCACTGAGCGTCACTTCGCCACTGACTGCGCCGGCTGCTGTGACGCTGGGCGCCGGCTGTGCGAGCGGTTTGCCGCTGGCGGTCCGGGCGGCGATCTCGCGCGCCTTGCTGACCGCAGCCTCGAGCGCCACAGCTTCTTCCGAGCCGGGTTCGAGTTGCGCCAGCAGGCGTGCCCAGTAGTCGGCGGCGGCGGCAAACTGCTGTCGATCGGTTGCCGCGGCGCCAGCCAGGAGCAGCGCCTGTGGTTCGTCAGGGTCGATCTTCAGCGCCCGTTCGATCAACTCGGTCGGTTTGCCCTGCAGGCCGCCGCCCGTGGCACGGCTGAGAACCTCGGCATAATCGGCGAGCAATGCCGGATCCTGGTCGACCACCGCGCCGGCGCGAGCGTAGGCCTCGGCGGCCTGCGGGTAGCGCTCCAGGACCTTGTATGAGCGCGCCAGCATCACCCAGCCCTGGCGGTCGTCGGGATTCTGCCGCAGCTTCTCGACCAGGCCGGCAACCATCCCCTCGATCTGTTGCGGCGTAATCCGCGCCTGTCGCTGCAGCGGGTCGAGCGCTTGTCGGTTGCCGAGCAGCGCATAGCCGGCAGCGGCGGCGAGCGGGATCACCAGCAGCAGCGCGAGGGCGGTCTTGCGGCCAGCCGGGGCACCGGCCGGCAGCCCTGGTGGCGGCTGGACTTCGTCGAGCAGGCGACGCTGCAACTCCTGCCGGGCCTGCGCGAAGTCGTCCTCGGTCAGCGAGCCGTCGTGGCGCTCGCGTTCGAGTTCGCCAAGCTGGTCGCGGAAAATCGCCAGATTCGCTTCACGGCGGTCGCCAGCGGCAGATGGCCCTGGCTGGCGCAGCAGTGGCGGCAACAGAATGGCGACGACGACGATGACCAACAGTGCCGCGAGTAAGATGAAACTGGTCATGAGCGTCCTTGACTCGGATCCTGGTCGTGCAGCAGCAGTTCGGCCTGGCGCTGCTCTTCGGCGGTCAGGGGCGTGTCCCTGACCGCCAGATCACGGCGGCGCAGGTACCGCGCCAGCCCGGCGAGGCCAAGCACGAACAGCAGCCCCGGGCCGAACCACAGCAAGAGTGTCGTTCCCTTCAACGGTGGCCGGTAGCGGACGAAGTCGCCATAGCGGCTGACCATGAATTCCATGATTTCGTTGTCGCTCTTGCCTTCGTTGATCAGCGTCCGGATCTCGCGACGAAGGTCGTTGGCCAGCTCCGCATGCGACCCCGCCAGCGACTCGTTCTGGCAGACAAGACAGCGCAGCTCGGACGAGATGGCGATCAGGCGTTTTTCGGTCAGCTCGTCTTCGGCGAGCGGTCGGGCTTCACCGGCGTGCAGAAGATTGCCGCCGACGCCCGCCAGGGCGAGCAGCAGGATCATCAGGCCGCGCTTCATTTCGACAGTTCGGTGAGCAGTGGCAAAATCTTGCCGGAGAGAATGTCCGGAGTAATCGGACCGGTCTGCTTCATGCGGATAATGCCTGCCTTGTCGATGACATAGGTTTCGGGGACGCCATAGACGCCGTAGTCGATACCGACGCGGCCGTCGATGTCGAGCACCGACAGGGTGTACGGGTCGCCGTGTTTTTCCAGCCAGCCGGCAGCCCGCTGGAGGACCATGCCCTTTTCGCTGTCGGGCGCCACCTTGTCCATGTCGATGGCGCCGTCGCCGCGTACTTCCTTGTAATTCAGTCCGACCAGCGGCACCGCTTGCCGCCTGGCGAGTTCGACCAGCAGCGGATGCTCCTGCCGGCACGAGACGCACCACGACGCCCAGACATTGAGCATCCAGACCTTGCCCAGCATTTCTTTCGGCGAGAACTGCTGTTCCGGCGCGTGCAGCCGTGGCAGCGAGAAGGACGGCGCCGGTTTGCCGACCAGCGGCGAAGGGACGTCGCGCGGGTTGAGGTTCAGCCCGACGGCGAGCAGGGCGACGAGAACGACGAAGCCGATCAGCGGCCAGAGAAACCGGTTCATCGGCAAGTCCTCACGCGTTCTGCGCCAGCGATGCGCCGGCGACCGGCGAGGCGGGCGCGCCGATCCTGGCCTTGATCCGGTAGCGGCGGTCGCTGATCGCGATCAGGCCACCGAGCGCCATCAGCACGCAGCCGCCCCAGATCCAGTCGACGAAGGGTTTGTAATAGACGCGAACGGCCCAGGCGGCTTCCGGTTTGGCCTTGTCGATCGGCTCGCCGAGCGAGACATAGACGTCGCGCAGCAGGCCGGTGTCGATCGCCGCTTCGGTCATCGGCATCGACGAGGCGACGTAGAAACGCTTCTCGGGGAACATCTTGCGCAGCACGCGGCCGTTCTTGATCAAATCCACGTCGCCGACCAGGGCCCGGTAGTTCGGCCCCTGTTGCTGGCCAACGCCGTTGAAGCGGAAGGTATAGCCGCCGACACCGACCGTGTCGCCGACTTCCATCTTGACGTCCTTTTCGTCCTGATACGCGCCGACCATGGTTACTCCGACGATGAACACGGCGATCCCGAAGTGCGCGAGATGCATGCCGAAAAAACTTCGCGGCTGTTTGCGCGCGGCGCTGACGAAGGGCTGGCCGGCACGCGTCGATTGCACTCGGGTGACGAAATTGAGCAAGCCGCTGAGCACTATCCACGCCGCTAGTAGCAGGCTCAGTGCGACCAGCGGCTTCCACTCGCCGTGCAGCAAGGGCGTGCCGATGCCGACCACAGCCGCCGCCAGAAACGCCCAGCGCAGCGTCCGCGTCAGCTCGCCGACGCTGGCGTGCTTCCAGCGCGCAAACGGCGCGGCTCCCATCAGGAACGCTGCCGGCAACATCAACGGCACGAAAACCGCGTCGAAGTAGGGTGGGCCGACCGACAGCTTGCCGGCCCCCAGCGCGTCGATCAGCAAGGGATAGAGCGTACCGAGCAAGACCGAGGCGCAGGCGACGACCAGCAGCACGTTGTTGGTGAGCAGCAGCGATTCGCGCGACAACAGGCCGAAGCGGCCGCCGAGGCCGACTTTCGGTGCGCGCCAGGCGAACAGCGCCAGCGAACTGCCGATTACCGCGACCAGGAAAACGAGGATGAAGATGCCACGGCGCGGGTCGGTGGCAAAGGCGTGCACCGAGGTCAGGACGCCCGAGCGGACCAGGAAGGTGCCGAGCAGCGACAGCGAGAACGCCGAGATCGCCAGGAGCACCGTCCAGTTCTTGAAGCTGCCGCGCTTCTCGGTTACCGCCAGCGAGTGCAGCAGCGCCGTCCCGACCAGCCAGGGCATGAACGAGGCGTTTTCGACCGGGTCCCAGAACCACCAGCCGCCCCAGCCGAGTTCGTAGTACGCCCACCACGACCCGAGCGCAATCCCGAGGGTCAGAAAGATCCACGCGGCGGTGGTCCACGGTCGCGACCAGCGCGCCCAGGCGGCGTCGAGCTGACCCGAGAGCAGCGCGGCGATGGCGAAGGCGAAGGCCACCGAGAAGCCGACGTAGCCCATGTACAACATCGGCGGGTGAAAGATCAGGCCGGGGTCCTGCAACAGTGGATTCAGGTCGCGCCCTTCTTCGGCGCCAGGCAACAGGCGCTCGAAGGGGTTTGAGGTCAGCAGGATGAACAGCAGGAAGCCGGCGGCAACCAGACCGAGAACGCCCAGCACGCGCGCGACCATGTGGTCGGGCAACTGCTTCGACAGCAGCGCCACCGCCAGCGCCCACAGCACCAGCATCATCACCCACAGCAGCAGCGAGCCTTCGTGTCCGCCCCAGACCGCCGCGACGCGGTATTGCAGCGGCAGCAGCGTGTTCGAGTGTTGTGCGACATAGACCACCGAAAAATCGTTCTCGACGAAGGCGCTGGTCAGGCAAGCGAAGGCCACCGCCACCAGCAGCGCCTGCGCGACCGCTGCCGGGCGGGCCAGCGCGATCCACTGCCGCCGATTGGTGTGCGCGCCGATCAGCGGCAGAGTGCCCTGCGCCAGGGCGACGCAGAGCGCTAGGATGAGCGCGAAGTTGCCGAGTTCAGGGATCATGAGCTTATCTCGTCCGGAGGTCCGATTTACTGACTGAGAGTCTTGCCGGCGGCTTCCGCCGCTGCCTTGTTCGCTGCTGCTCGCTGGTGCGCGTCGCCGACCGCCTTGGCGGCTTCGGGTGGCATGTAGTTCTCGTCGTGTTTGGCGAGCACCTCGGCGGCGGCAAAGACGCCATCGGCGTCGAGTTTGCCCTGCGCGACGACCCCTTTGCCCTCGCGGAAGAGGTCCGGCAGGATCCCCCGGTAGGCAACGGTCATTTCCCGGTCGGTGTCGGTGACCACGAAGCGCATCGTCACCCCGTCGGCCTGACGCTGCAGCGATCCTTCCTTGACCATGCCGCCGATGCGAAAGCTCTTGCCGGTTGGCGCTTCGCCGGCGGCCACCTGCGTCGGTGAAAAGAAGAACACCAGGTTGCTCTGGAAGGCATTGAGTACCAGCGTTACGGCGATGCCGAGAATGACCAGACCGCCGGCGATCAACGCCATGCGCTTGTGACGAGGTTTCAAGCTGTGCTCCTGTGGTTGGACACTGCGCGCGCCCTGGTCGCTTCGCTCCTCTCGGCACGGTACTGACGCTTCAGACGCTCCAGCAGAGTCTTCCGACCCCGCAACAACAGCATCGGTTCCGCGATCATCAGCACCGCCATCACCACCACCGAGCCCCAGACGTACAGGCCGTGGTTGCCCATCGCCAGAAACTCGCCAAGACTGTTCCAGTGCATGCGCTTACTCCTGCTCGGTGAGCAGTTCGCGCACCCAGTCGGTGTGGCGTTCGCGCTCGAGCATGATCGTTCGTACCCGCATCAGCGCGATGGCGATGCTGTACATCCAGCACCCCAGCGCGCACAGCAGCATCCCCCAGAGCATCATCGCCGCCATGCTCGGCGCCCTGGTCAGGCTGACCGACGCGCCCTGGTGCAGGGTGTTCCACCACTTCACCGAGAAGTAGATGATCGGAATGTTCACCACCCCGACCAGCGCCAGGATGGCACCGGCCTTGTCGGCCCGGCGCGGGTCGTCGATCGCTGCCTGCAGGGCGATGAAGCCGATATACAGGAAGAGCAGGATCAATTCCGAAGTCAGGCGCGCATCCCAGACCCACCAGGTGCCCCACATCGGTTTGCCCCAGAGGGCGCCGGTCCACAGCGAAAGGAAGGCGAACAGCGCGCCGGTCGGCGCCAGTGCCGAGGCCATCATTCCCGACAGGCGAATGTTGAAAGCCAGCCCGATGCCGGCCCAGAAAGCCATCACCAGATAGATGAACATCGACAGCCACGACGCCGGCACGTGCAGAAAGATGATCCGGTAGCCCTCGCCCTGCTGGGCGTCGGTTGGCGCCAGCAGGAAGCCGATGCTCAGTCCGGCGACGCCGAACAGCGCGGCGAGCGCCCAGAACCAGGGGATCATTCTGCCGGCGAGCGGGTAGAAGGCCTGCGGACTGGCGTACCGGAACCAGTTGATCGCGCGCTCGGTCATCGCACGGAAAGCGGTAGTTGAACGCGCCGCCTGGCGGGCGTGCGGGCGAGACCGGCCAGGCGCGACGATGGGCCGTCGCTGCCGCTGGCTTGCGGCGCGCCAAGGCGAACAGGCGAACTACGATGCATGAGGCGTCCCAAGATGAAACAGGCGGTGAACCACGCGGCGAACCGAAGCCCGCCATTCTACCTCAAGCGGCACGGCTGGCCGTCGCCATGCGGCGGATGGGGTTCCCGGAGCCGGCTTCATTCCAGCGCCACGCGCAAGGCGGCCGCCGTCGGCCACGGGGCGAAGAACACCCCGCCAAGCGCCAGCGCGCCAAGCAGCGACAGATGCGCTTGCGGCCCGAGGCCGCTGACCGTGGCATCGACTGCGCCAGCGCCGAAGATCAGCACCGGAATGTACAGCGGCAGTACCAGCAGCGACAGCAGCACGCCGCCCCCGCGTACGCCCAGGGTCAGGGCCGCGCCGATGGCGCCGATGCCGGACAGCGCCGGCGTGCCGATCAGCAGCGACAGGGTGAGCACTGCCAGCGCGTCGCTGGCCAGATCGAACTGGACACCGAGTATCGGCGCCAGTACGACCAGCGGCAAGCCGGCCACCAGCCAGTGCGCGATCACCTTGCCGAGCACGATCAGCCCCAGTGGCTGCGGTGCCAGCGCCAGTTGTTCGAGCGTGCCGTCGCGGTGATCGTCGGCAAACAACCGTGGCAGGGAAAGCATCGTCGCCAGCAGCGCCGCGACCCACAGCACGCCCGGCGCCATCCGGCGCAGTTGATCGGGTTCGGGGCCGACGCCGAGCGGGAACAGGCTGACGACGATGATGAAGAAGAACATCGCCGCAACGATGTCGGCCTGCCGCCGCATGGCCAGTCGCAGGTCGCGGCCGATTACCGCCCGCAGCGAGCTCAGCATGTTCTTGACTGGCCGCCGCCAGGCGCTGCATGGTCGTCGCCAAGCCACAGTTCGCGGACCGCTGCGGCCGGGATGGGCACCGCCTGATGAGTGGTCAGCACGGCCAGTCCACCGCGCTGCAGGTGCGCGCCGATCAGGCCGGCAACGAGTTCGACGGCGGCCGTGTCGAGCGCGACGTAGGGCTCGTCGAGCACCCACAGCGGGCGCCTTTCATTGACCAGGCGAGCCAGGGCGGCGCGCCGCTTCTGTCCTTGCGAAAGATAGCGGCAGGGCAGATCCTCGCGGCCGCGTAGTCCGACCAGTTCCAGCGCATCCAGCGCCGCATCCGGGTCAAGCGACTCCTGCGCCAGTTGCGCCGACGAGCGCAGGTTTTCCAGCGGCGTCAGTTCTTCCTTGATCGCGTTCTGGTGGCCGAGGTAGCACAGTTCGCTGCGAAATTCCTCGCCAAGCCTGCCGATCGGCTTGCCGCGCCAGCGAATCTCGCCGCTGGCCGCTGGCGTCAGCGCACAAAGCATCCGCAGCAGGCTGGTCTTTCCCGAACCATTGCTCCCCTGCACGTAGAGCATTTCGCCCCCTTCGAGCCGAAAGCCGACGTCGGCGAACAGGCGCCGTTCACCGCGTACGCATTCCAGATTCGAGGCTTCAAGCATGCAGAGGGAGATCCCGGAAAGGGCAGTGCCGGCGACGGAGGTCGTGGCCAGCGGTCGGTGAGGGCGTATTGTGAACGCGGCAGTTTAGCCGTGGATTGATTAGAATCAAAATGGATTCAAAGGCTTTTGCTATCGTTCGGAGACCTTTTCCGGGAAGGTCACCGTGCAACAGGGCATTTTGCAGCTCGCTTTGACGTGGGACGGGCAGCAGATCGCCACCGCCGAGGTCGCTTCGACCCGGCCGGCGGCGGGCGGTCTGCGCGGACTCCCGGTCGCGCGGGCCCTCGAAATCATTCGGCGCCTGTTCAGCACTTGCCTCTGTGCGCAGGCGGCAGCGGCGCGCCCGGCCTTGCCCGCGGCGCGCGGCACCTTGCGGCACCGGGTCGAACTCGATGGCGATCGCCTTGCACGCCATGTCACCGTCGCGCCGACCGACTGGAACTTTCACCCGCAGGTGGCGTTTGTCCGCGAGCTCGGCGGTGGCCCGGCGCGGACCCGTGCCGAGGCCGGGATGGCCGCCCGCTGCCTGGCCCTGGCGCTCGATCCCTGCGTGCCCAGCGAGCTGGTGGTCAAGGATGCATGAGATGTCGCTGGCGCTGGGCATCCTGCAGATTGTCGAGGACGCGGCGCTCGTGCAGCACTTTCGGCGCGTCCGCTCGGTGTTCCTCGAAATCGGCCAGCTCTCGGCGGTCGAGCCCGAAGCGATGCGCTTCTGCTTCGACGCCGTGACCAGCGGCACGCTGGCCGAAGGCGCGGTTCTGAATGTAGTCGAGGTGCCGGGCGAAGGTTTATGTTTTAATTGCAATCAGACGGTGCCGCTCGCGGCCCGTTACGACCCCTGCCCAGCCTGCGGTCGGTACCCCGTTCAAGCGACCGGAGGGACCGAGATGCGGGTCAAGGAGCTGGAGGTTGAATAATATCGAGGAGACAGCAGATGTGTAGCACGTGCGGTTGCGGCGCCGGGGAAACTCGCGTCGGCGGAAAGCCTTTGTCGGAGCCGGAAGACGACCCTCCCCAGCGCAACGGCCACGCTCCGCCGCAGCAGGCGGCTGAGCAGGGCCGGCCGGGGCGCTCGACGATCGGCTACAGTGCGGTCGTCGCCGCCGATGGCCGGCATCGGCATGGCGCGGGACCATGGCCCCGGGCTCACCACCCCGCGGCGCGCGCGGAGCCGCACGCTGACGATGCTGCCACCGATGCCGGCGAGCCCCTTGCAGACGCACCGGCGCCGGCCACGACGCCATCCCGGATGGTCCGGATCGAGCGCGACATCCTGGCCAGGAACGACGGCCACGCGGCTCAGAACCGGCAGCGTTTCGACGAGCAGGGGATTCTTGCCCTCAACCTGGTATCCAGCCCTGGCTCCGGGAAAACCAGCCTGCTGTGCCGCAGCATCGAGGCGCTGAAGGACAAGCTGTCGATCACGGTGATCGAGGGCGACCAGCAAACCAGCCGCGACGCCGAACGGATTCGGGCCACTGGCGTCGCGGCGGTGCAGATCAACACCGGCAAGGGCTGCCATCTGGACGCGCACATGGTTGGCCATGCCCTGGACGAGCTGTCGCCGGCCGACGATTCGCTGCTGCTGATCGAGAACGTCGGCAATCTCGTCTGCCCGGCGGCCTTCGATCTTGGCGAGGCGGACAAGGTGGTGATCCTGTCGGTCACCGAGGGCGAAGACAAACCGCTCAAGTATTCGGCGATGTTCCACGCCGCCTCGCTGATGCTGCTCAACAAGGTCGATCTGCTGCCCTACGTCTCATTCGACTGCGATCTGGCGATCGGCTACGCCCGGCGGGTCAATCCGACGCTGCAGGTGATCCAGCTCTCGGCGACCACCGGCGAAGGCTTTGAGCAGTGGCTGGCATGGCTCGAGGCGGGCTGCGCCGCGCGCCGCGGGAAGAGGATGGCGACGGTGGCCGCGCTGCAGCGACGGATCGTCGAACGCGCAGCACGCCTTGCCGCCGCGACGGGAGGCTGAGATGACCGAGACCATCATTTGTCAGAACATCCGCGTCAGCGGTGTCGTTCAGGGCGTTGGCTTTCGCCCCTTCGTCTGGCGCCTGGCCAGGGAACTGGGCCTTGCCGGCTGGGTTCGCAACGACTCGCGCGGGGTCGAAATCGAGGTGTGCGGTGAGGCAGCGCAGGTGCACACGCTGATCGAACGTCTGCAGCACGATGCGCCGCCGCTGGCTCGGGTCAATACCGTGGTCGCCCGCGATGCGGCGCTGGCGGCGCACACGGGCAGCGACTTCTCGATCATCGACAGTCGGGGTGGCCGCGCAGCGACGATGATCGGGCACGATACGGCTGTCTGCCGCGACTGCCTGGCGGATGTCTTCGAGCCGAGCAGCCGCCGCTGGCGCTACGCCTTCACCAACTGCACCAACTGCGGGCCACGTTACACCATCAGCCGCAGCTTGCCGTACGACCGGGTGCGTACCAGCCTCAAGCCTTTCGTGATGTGTCCGAGGTGTCAGCACGAGTACCGGCAGCCAGCCGACCGGCGTTTTCACGCCGAGGCCAACTGCTGTCCGAAGTGCGGGCCGCAGCTGTTCCTGCTCGACGCCGAAGGGCATCCCTTGCCGGACGATCCGATCGCCGGCGCTCTGAGCCTGCTGCGGCAAGGGAAGATCATCGCCGTCAAAGGCCTGGGTGGTTTCCACCTGGCCTGCGACGCGCGCAGCGCGGTCGCCGTCGCGCTGCTGCGCGAGCGCAAGCAGCGCGACGAAAAGCCCTTCGTGGTGATGCTGGCCAACGCGCCGTCGGCGGCGATGTTCGTCCAGATGGGGATCGGCGAACCGGGGCTGCTGACCTTGCCGACGCGTCCGGCGATCCTCCTCCGGAAGCGCGGCAGCTGCGATGATGCCTTGCCCGGCGTCGCGCCCGGGTTGGCCTGGCTGGGCGTCATGCTGCCATACACGCCGCTGCAGTTCCTGCTCTTCCACGAAGCGGCGAAGCGTCCGCCTGGCCTGGGCTGGCTGGAGAGGGCGCAGGATCTGGCGCTGGTGATGACCAGCGCCAACCCCGGTGGCGAACCGCTGGTGGTCGGCAACAGCGAAGCCTTGCTGCGGCTGTACGGCATTGCCGACGCGTTCCTGATGCACGATCGCGACATCGTCACGCGTTGTGACGACAGCGTCGCGCGTATCACCAGCGGCGGCCTGCAGTTCATTCGGCGGGCGCGCGGCTACACGCCGCGGGCGATCAAGCTGCCGAGGGCCGGGCCCTCGGTGCTGGCCGTTGGTGGCTGGTTCAAGAACACGATTTGCGTCACGCGCGGCGACGAGGCCTTCGTTTCGCAGCATGTCGGCGATCTTGACAACGCTGCGGTGTGCGATTTCCTCGAAGAGAACGTCGCGCAGATGGTGAAGCTGCTCGGCGTCGAACCGGCGATCGTTGCGCACGACCTGCATCCCGATTTCCACTCGACCCATTTTGCCGCCGAGTGCGCGCAGCAGTGGAATTTGCCGCTGCTTGGCGTGCAGCATCACCATGCGCATGCCGCCGCGGTACTCGCCGAACACGGCATCCAGGGCAGCATGCTGGCGCTGTCGCTCGACGGGGTCGGGATTGGCACCGATGGCGCAGCCTGGGGTGGCGAGCTGTTGCGTGTCGATGGCGACCGTTTCCGGCGGCTTGGTTCGCTGATGCCGCTGGCGCTGCCGGGCGGCGATCGGGCGGCCAGCGAGCCGTGGCGAATGGCTGCTGCGGTGTTGCATCGACTGGGTCGCACCGGCGAGATAGTCGACCGCTTTTCGGCGCAAAAGGCTGCGCCGGCGGTTGCGCAGATGCTCACCGGCGATCTCAACTGCCCGCCGACCTCGAGCATGGGCCGTCTCTTCGACGCCGTTGCCGGCCTGCTCGGAGTCAAGGCGGTGATGGCCTACGAGGGGCAGGCGGCGATGCTGCTGGAAGGCTTGGCGCTGCGCTACGGCGACGTTCTGCCACTGGACATGGGCTGGAAAATCTCCGCCGGCCGACTCGATCTGCTGCCCTTGCTGGCGGTTCTCGCCGACGAAAAGAACCCCGAGCGCGGCGCCGCGCTGTTTCACGCGACGCTGGTCGCGGCGCTGGCCGAGTGGCTGCGGGTTCTTGTCCCCGGCGAACAGGCGGTGGTCGGCAGCGGTGGTTGCTTCCTCAACCAGGTGCTGGTGCGCGGCCTGCGCGCCCGCCTGAGTGCGCAGGGGATGCGCATCATCGAAGCGCGCCAGCTGCCGCCCAACGACGGCGGACTGAGCGTTGGTCAGGCGTGGGTCGCCTTGCAGCATCTGGCACGCCAATAGGGGCGCGGGGAGCATGTGCCTGGCGCTGCCCTGCCGGATCGTCGAACTGCGGCCCGACCAGCAGGCACTGATCGACGTCGCCGGCGTCGGCAAGGAGGTTTCGCTGGCGCTGGTGGACGACATAGCGGTCGGCGACTACGTCATCGTGCACGTCGGCTACGCGCTGACCCGGCTCGATCCGGAAGAGGCCGAAAAGACCCTGGCGCTGTTCGCCGAACTCGGCCAGGCGGCCTTGCAGGAGGCAACAGCGACGGTCGTTTGACGCGGCAGGCCTGCGGGGAGGGTGGCGGGGAATGGATTCATCGCGAGACAAGGGCGTCGGCGGATGAAGTTCATCGACGAGTTCCGGGACGGCAAGCTGGCCAGCGGGCTGGCCGCGGCGATCCGGCAGGCGGCGCGGGACGATCGCGACTACCACTTCATGGAGTTTTGCGGCGGCCACACGCACGCGATTGCTCGCTATGGGGTGAGCGACCTGCTGCCGCGTCGCGTGCGTCTGATCCACGGTCCTGGCTGTCCGGTCTGCGTGCTGCCGATCGGCCGCATCGATATGGCGATTCGCCTGGCGAGTGAATCGGGCGTCACCCTCTGCAGCTATGGCGATCCGCTGCGCGTGCCGGCGTCGGGCGGGCTGTCGCTGCTCAAGGCGAAAGCCGCGCTAAGCCGGAAATCCGGGGCTGGCGGCGGGATCCGGATGCTCTATTCGGGCGCCGACGCGCTGGCGCTGGCGCAGCGGCAACCCGACCGGCAGGTCGTCTTTTTCGCCATCGGCTTTGAAACGACGACGCCGCCGACGGCGCTGCTGATCAAACAGGCGCAGGCGCTCGGGCTCAAGAACTTCTCGGTGCTCTGCTGCCACGTGCTGACCCCGTCGGCGATCGCCAGCATCCTCGAATCGCTCGAAGTACGGCGCTGGGGAACGGTGCGGCTCGACGGTTTCATCGGTCCGGCGCACGTGTCTACCATCATCGGCACGCGGCCCTACGAGTTCTTCGCCGAGGAGTACCGCAAGCCGGTGGTGATCGCCGGCTTCGAGCCGCTCGACGTGATGCAGGCGATCCTGATGCTGATCAAGCAGGTCAACGCCGGCCAGGCGGTGGTCGAGAACGAGTTTTCGCGCGCTGTCACGCGCGACGGCAACCGCAAGGCGCAGCAGCTGGTCTGTGAAGTCTTTGAACTGCGGCGCTCGTTTGCCTGGCGCGGGCTTGGCGAACTGCCCTACAGCGCGCTGAAGATTCGCCGGGAGTTTGCCGATTTCGACGCCGAGCGCCGCTTTGCGGTCGTCTACCAGGCGGTTGACGATCATCCCGCCTGCGAGTGCGGCGCCGTTCTGCGCGGCGTCAAGCGGCCGCAGGAGTGCCGTATCTTCGGCAGCGTGTGCACCCCGGAAAACCCGGTCGGCTCGTGCATGGTTTCGGCCGAGGGCGCTTGCGCTGCGCACTATTCGTTTGGTCGTTTTGCCGACGCGGTGGTGGCGCCATGAGCGCCGGGCGCCCGGGCTATGTCCGGCCGCTGGACCTCAAACGAGGCGTCGTCGACCTGACGCACGGCAGCGGCGGCCGGGCGATGGCGCAGCTGATCGACGAGCTGTTCGCCAGGCGGCTGGGCAACGCCTATCTGCGGCAGGGCAACGACGCGGCGCTGCTGCCGATGCCGCCCGGCCGGCTGGTGATGTCCACCGACGGGCACGTCGTCTCGCCACTGTTCTTCCCCGGCGGCGACATCGGTTGCCTGGCGGTCAACGGCACCATCAACGACGTCGCGGTACTCGGCGCAACGCCGCTCTATCTGGCTGCCGGCTTCATCCTCGAAGAGGGATTTCCGCTCGCCGACCTGGCGCGCATCGTGGACTCGATGGCCGGTGCAGCGAACGCTGCCGGCGTGCCGGTGGTCACCGGCGACACCAAGGTCGTTGAGCGGGGAGCCGGCGACGGGGTGTACATCACCACCACCGGCGTCGGCGTCGTCGCCGACGGCGATGACTTCTCCGGCGACCGAGCCCGCCCGGGGGACCGGATCATCGTTTCGGGAACCATCGGCGAGCACGGCATGGCAATCATGGCGCAACGCGAAAGCATCGGCTTCGCGGCGCAGATCGTTTCCGACACTGCTGCGCTGCACGGCATGATCGCCGCGATGCGCGCCAGCGGCGCGGCGATCCGCGCCCTGCGCGACCCGACGCGCGGCGGCGTGGCGACGACGCTCAACGAAATCGCCCGCCAGTCGGGGGTCGGGATGATGCTTCAGGAAAGCGCGCTGCCGGTGCAACCCGAGGTCGCCGCCGCCTGCGAGTTTCTCGGTCTCGACCCGCTCTACGTGGCCAACGAAGGCAAGCTGCTGGCGATCGTCGCGGCGGCCGACGCCGACGCGCTGCTGGCGGCGATGCGCGCGCATCCGCTGGGACAGCGCGCGGCCTTGATCGGCAGCGTCCACGCCGACCCCCACCACTTCGTACAGATGACCACCGCCCTTGGCGGCCGCCGCATCGTCGACTGGTTGGCCGGCGAGCAGTTGCCGCGCATCTGCTGAGGCGGGACGACGATGCGCATCCTCCTGCTGTGCCACGCCTTCAACAGCCTCAGCCAGCGGCTGTACAGCGAGCTCGGTGCGCGCGGCCACCAGCTGTCGATCGAGTTCGATATCGCCCACGCGGTTGCCGAAGAGGCGGTCGCTCTGTTCCGGCCCGGGCTGATCATCGCGCCCTACCTGCGGCGCTCGCTTCCGGCGTCGATCTGGCAAGCGCATACCTGTCTGATCGTCCATCCGGGGATCGTCGGCGATCGCGGACCTTCGGCGCTCGACTGGGCGATTCAGGCGGGAGAAGCGGACTGGGGCGTGACCGTCCTGCAGGCGACCGGCGAACTCGACGGCGGTCCGGTGTGGGCCAGCGAACGTTTTGCCATGCGCGTCGCCAGGAAGTCGAGCCTGTATCGCCACGAAGTGACCGAAGCAGCCACCCGAGCCGTGCTGCGCGCCGTCGAGCGCTTCGCCGCCGGCAGTTTCGTGCCGATCCCGGTCGACCCCGCCGACGCCGGCGTACGCGGTCGCCTGCGGCCATTGATCACCCAGGCTGACCGCGCCATCGACTGGCAGCGCGATTCCGCTGCGGCGATCCTCGCCAGACTGAACGCCGGCGATGGTTTCCCCGGCGTCGCCGGCGAGCTGTTCGGCGAGCCCTGCCGCCTGTTCGACGCCTGGCCCGAAGACGGGCTGCGCGGTAGCGTGCCGGGGGCGGTGATCGCCTGGCGCGAAACCGCGATCCTGCGGGCGACGGTCGATGGTGCGCTGTGGATCGGCCATCTGCGGCGGTCGGAGCCGGCGGCCTCGTTCAAGCTGCCGGCGGCGCAGGTCTTCGCCGCGCAGCTGGCGGGCATTCCGGAAGCACCGCTGGCGAGCTTCTTCCCGGCGACCGGAGCGACCTGGCAGGATATTTGGTACGAAGAAGCCGGGGCGGTCGGCTTCCTGCATTTCGAGTTCTACAACGGTGCGATGAGCACCCGCCAGTGCCAGCGTCTGCTGGCGGCCTGGCGTTGGGCGACGCAGCGACCGGTCAGCGTCGTCGTCCTGATGGGCGGACGCGACTACTGGTCGAACGGCATCCACCTGCACAGCATCGAGGCCGCCGACTCGCCGGCCGACGAGTCGTGGGCCAACATCAACGCCATCGACGATCTCGCCGAAGCGATCATCCGCAGCGACCACCAGTTGACCGTCGCCGCGCTGCAGGGCAATTGCGGCGCCGGCGGCTGCTTTCTGGCGCGTGCCGCCGATCTGGTCTGGGCGCGCGCCGGCGTGCTGCTCAATCCGCACTACCGGAACATGGGCAACCTGTTTGGCTCGGAGTACTGGACCTACCTGCTGCCGGCGCGGGTCGGCGTCGACGGCGCGCAGGAGATCATGCGCCGGCGCCTGCCGATGAGTGCCGCCGCCGGCGTCGCGGCCGGCCTGGTCGATGCCTGCCTGGCCGGCGACCGCGACGCTTTCCGGGTCGACGTCGCGCGCCGTGCCGCCGAACTGGCCGCTTCGTCCGACCTCGGCGCGCGCCTGCACCGCAAGCGCCTGCGCCGCCACGCCGACGAGGCGCTGAAGCCGCTGGCCAGCTACCGCGCCGACGAACTCGCCGAACTGCAGCGCAACTTCTGCGGCTTCGACCCGAGCTATCACGTCGCCCGCTACCATTTCGTGCACAAGACGCCGAACTCGTGGACGCCGCGTCATCTGGCGATCCATCGCGACCTCGGCTGGCGCATTCCCCAACCTGATTAGCGCTGTGCTTCAGCCAACCGGAGCCAGACCTCGGGGCGCTTGCCGGTGGTGGCGGCGGCACGGATGAGGCGTCGCAGGATGATCTTGAGGTCGAAGCGGCGGTTGAAGCGGT
>NZ_JAPUVQ010000137.1:0-25944 GCF_029255145.1 Accumulibacter sp. | reverse complement strand
ATATAAAATTTTACATCCGTATCAAGGGGATACATACTTTGCCTTGTGCTCGCCTGACGCGCAACCGGTTTCTGGGTCCGCCGATCAATTTATGTCAATGGCGCGTTACGTTGAGAGCATTGGATTGGTGCCGGCGCCGCAGGGAAGACCATTGGTGGGCAAAGCGGTGGAAATGCCATTCCTCACGCAAAGTACTACACGCTGACGAAGAATGGACTCCAGATTGGTGGCGCGGTGGCCGGAACGAAGTTTTGGAGGGACAGCGCCTTGAACTGAGGCGACAGGCAAGTCCGCATATTCGGAGCACCAACAATACCAATTCCATAATCAATATTTGAGGGAAAAAATGCATCAATTCCATCGACTCTTTCCGGCGCTCTTCGCGTCTCTCACACTTGCCCAAAGCATTTCATTGGTAAATGCGCAAGACCAACCCAAGAGCGCTACTGATTCAACCAAAGTGGCGAATGCTCGACTTCTCAACGAATTGCCTTTCTCCGACAAGACGTCGTTCGAGTTGGCGCACAAAGGTTTCATTGCGCCGTTACCTCAGGAAATGCTCAAGGGCGCAGAGGGAAATCCTGTCTGGAACCCGAAACAATACGACTTCATCAAGGAAGGCTCGGCCACTCCCGATACCGTCAACCCAAGCCTGTGGCGTCAATCGCAACTGATCAATATTTCAGGCCTCTTCGAAGTGGTCCCCGGCATCTACCAGGTCCGCAATCAGGATCTTTCCAACATGACGATCGTCGAGGGCAAGTCGGGCATCACCATTTTCGATCCGCTGATCTCGACCGAAACCGCAAAGCGAGCGCTTGAGCTTTACTACCAACATCGGCCGAAGAAGCCGGTCGTCGCCGTTGTCTATACGCATAGCCACGTTGACCACTATGGCGGGGTGCGCGGTGTAATCGACGAGGCTTCGGTCAAAGCGGGCAAGGTCAAGGTTTATGCGCCGGTCGGCTTCCTTGAGGCTGCAGTCGCCGAGAACGTGATGGCCGGAAACGCGATGAGTCGTCGGGCCAGCTACATGTATGGCAATCTTCTGCCGCCAAGCACCACGGGTCAGGTAGGTGCCGGCCTCGGCACCACGACTTCCGCAGGTACCGTCACGCTGATTCCGCCGACGGAAATCATTTCCAAGACGGGCGAAACTCGCGTCATCGACGGGCTGACCTATGAGTTCCTGTTCGCACCAAACACCGAAGCCCCCTCCGAGATGCTGTTCTACATCAAGGAGAAGAAGGCCATCAATGCCGCCGAAGATGCGACCCACACACTGCACAACACATACTCGTTGCGAGGAGCCAAGATCCGCGACCCGCTAGCTTGGTCCAAGTATCTGAACGAAGCTCTGGGAATGTGGGGCGACAAGGCAGAGGTCGTCTTCTCCATGCACCACTGGCCGGTATGGGGTCAAAAGGCACTCGTCGAGCATATTAGCCTCCAGCGTGATATGTATCGTTACATCAATGACCAGACGCTGCGGCTGGCCAACCACGGGGAGACGATGGTCGAGATTGCGGAGCAAATCCAGTTGCCTAAGGCTGTTGGAACACGCTTCTCGAATCGCGGCTACTACGGATCGTTGAATCACGACGTAAAGGCTACGTATGTTCTTTACCTGGGTTGGTTTATCGGCAATCCAGCCACCTTGCACGTGCTGCCGGCCGTCGAATCCTCAAAACGCTATGTGGAAATGATGGGCGGTACAGACGCGTTGCTCAAGATGGCAAAGACGTACTATGACAAGGGCGATTACCGCTGGGTTGCGGAGGTGGTGAACCACGCGGTTTTTGCCGACCCCACCAACAAGGCAGCGAAGGAGCTTCAGGCAGATGCACTTGAGCAGCTTGGGTACCAGGCTGAGAGTGGGCCGTGGCGCAACTTCTATCTCACCGGTGCCAAAGAGCTACGCGAAGGTGTGGCTAAACTCCCCGCACCGAATACCTCTAGCCCCGACACCTTGCGGGCAATGAGTCTTGACCTGTTCTTCGATTACCTAGCTATGCGCCTGAACGGACCAAAAGCTGATGGCAAGCGGATCGTTCTGAACTTCGATTTCACCGATGTTAAAGAGCGCTACGTTCTTGAAATGGTCAATGGTGTTTTGAACCATACGCCGGGTTTGCAGGCGAAAGATGCAGATGCAACCCTTACGCTTTCTCGGGAAGCGCTCAATCAGATCGTACTCAAGCAAACCACACTCAAGAGCGCAATGTCAGCAGGTAGCGTGAAGCTCTCGGGCAGCGAAGCCAAACTGGACGAATTGCTTTCCTATCTCGACAACTTTGAGTTCTGGTTCAACATCGTTACTCCCTAAGCGGGCAACGTGAGGAAATCATGATGCGCTACATGCCGTTGATCACAAGGCATGTGGGCCACCGGATGGGATTGCCATGCTTCCCATCCATCCACCTACAAGGAGAATGAAGTGACACTGACCAAACCCGCTTTAGCGCTGATGGCGTTTGCTTTGGCCGCGTCTGTCTTGTATGCGCAGACGGCTCAACCGGTAAGCGTTGGCCAGGTCGCAGTCGTTGCCATCGATCCGGCTGCGATGCAGGCGCTCAAGGACATGGGTAGCGATCTGCAGGCCCTGAAGCGCTTCAAGGTTGCCACTGAACTCACCGGGGAGCGGGTTCTGGCCGATGGACAAAAATTGCAGCATTCGGCCTCTGCCGTACTGTACGCCGACCGGCCAAACAAAATGCGTGCGCGGATGATCAGTGCACGGAACGAGCGCGAACTGGTGTATGACGGCACGACTGTGACGCTCTATGCTCCGGCCCAGAAATCGTATTCGACAACTACTTTTTCCGGAACGCTGGACGAACTTGTCAACCGCCTGGAGCAACGCTATGGGATTGACGTGCCGCTGTCCGACCTATTTTCCTGGGGCACGCCGCTCGCGCCACTCGACAAGATCGAATCGGCGATGAATGCCGGGCAGGACTTTATCGGTGACGATCTGTGCGATCACTACGCTTTCCGTCAGGGCAACATCGATTGGCAGGTGTGGATTTCTGTCGGTACCAGGAAGCTGCCGCGAAAACTGGTCATTACCAACCGGGCCGATGAGGCACGCCCGCAGTCGATTTCCTTGATCGAGTGGCAACTCAAGCCGACGTTCTCTGCATCGACTTTCAAATTCACCCCGCCCAAGGGCAGCACGGCAGTTGAACTCCGCGTGCTTGATCAAAAATAAAGGAGCGCCAACATGAGCAAATCATACAAAAAGCTGTTTGCTGCACCGCTGGCGGCGCTTGTTCTTTCCAGTTTCGTCATGACACCTATCGCCGAAGCACGAGGCGGCGGCTTTGGCGGTGGCGGTCATGCCGGTGCCCGCGCTGGTGGCATGGCCCATGGTGGCGAGCGCCAAATCGACAACAGCCGGCGCGATGTACGTGCATCCAACGTTCGCAGCACCAGCGTTACCAACGTCAATCGGAACGTCAACGTTAACCGGAACGTCAACGTCGATGTGGACCGCCATGGCGGATGCTGCGGCGGTTGGGACAACGGTTATTATCACCCGGTGGCGACGGCAGCAGCAGTGACCGCGACGGTTGCGGTAACCGCCGCCGTGGTCGGTTCTATCGTCCGGACCATACCACCCAACTGCGTGCCAGTGAACTACGGTGGAATCATTTACCAGCAATGTGGCACCACCTGGTACCAGCCTCAGGGCGGTCAGTATATCGTCATTAATCCGCCATACTGAGCTTTCGGCGCGGCGGTGCGCTAGCCGGGCCGCCGACGATCCTGTTTTTGCCTGTCTTTCCGGGTTGACCGCGACAAAGGGGTGAGCAATAAAATGCCTCAGCCATTTTGAGTATTTCGTAAATCAAGAAACGCCAAGCGCAAGTTGGCTTACGGGCCGCAGTCAAAGAGTTGCACCTTCAGCGATGCGCTCATGGCGGAAGCCAACCAGCGTGGCTGGACCGTCATCAGCATGAAGAACGACTGGAAGACGGTATTCGCCTTCCAAAACAGGAACCCGCGATGAATGCCAATGGCGCTTTCAAAGTATCTGTCACAGCAATTGACAAGGAAATCACCATGAATATTTGTTCGGATGGACCGGCCGCTGCGCTTTCCGGCTTCTCCCCCGCCAGAGTAGTTGTCTGCGCCCTGCTTAGCCTCAGCATGCTGGCGCCGGCCCATGCCGAAATGAGCGCCGAGGAACTGGCCAAACTAGCCCAGAACCCGGTGGGAAACCTGATCAGCGTTCCGTTCCAGAACAATACCAACCTCAACTTCGGGCCTGAGAAGAAAACGCAGAACATCCTCAACATCCAGCCGGTCATCCCGATCTCGGTCAATGACGACTGGAACATCATCACGCGCACCATCGTTCCGGTGATCTCGATGCCCGGGCTTTACCCGGGTGACGACCGCACCAACGGCATCGGCGACACCGTGCTGACAGCCTTTGTTTCGCCGGCCAAGCCCGGGAGCTGGATCTGGGGGGTCGGGCCGGTTGCGCAGATTCCTACCAACACCGACAACGAACTCGGCAACAAGAACTGGGGCCTCGGTCCGTCTGTCGTCGTCTTGCACCTCGAAAAGGGGAGCCCGTGGGTCTATGGCGCGCTAGTCAACAACATCTGGTCGCTATCCGGCGACAAGCAGGGCGGCTCGTACAACAACGGGATGATCCAGCCCTTCGTCAATTACAACTTCCCGGGGGGCTTATATGTGGTCAGTGCTCCGATCATCACGGCTAACTGGAGGGCGGAGGACAGCCAACGGTGGACAGTGCCTGTGGGCGGTGGCGTAGGGAAGATATTCCACCTTGGAAAATTGCCGGTGAATGCGCAGCTGTCGGCCTACTACAACGTGGTTACCCCGGACGATGGGGCGAACTGGCAAATTCGGGCGCAGGTACAGTTCATGTTTCCCAAATAGGTGTGCACGCCCCCCCCCATGGTGGTGGAGCGGCGAACCGGCCAAGTTTGGCCGGTTTGAAGTCAGGATTTGCGCCGCTCGGCCAAAGCAACGTTTTTGCATCCGGGCTTTCCTGGGAAGCCGGCGCCGCAGGCAAGACCATTGGTGGGCAAAGCGGTGGAAATGCCATTCCTCACGCGAAGTACTACACGCTGACAAAGAATGGCCTCCAGATTGGTGGCGCTGTGGCGGGAGCGAAGTTTTGGAAGGACGAAGCGCTCAACTGAAGTTTACACAGCCTGGGTCGGGAGTTCGCGTTCGCCCGAAAGGAAAGCTGCCGTTCGTTGTCGTTTGCGGTTGAACGGCAGTTAACCAACTCTTTCCTGCCCGACACCACGCCCCAGGGCAACGGCGGCATTGGCCGAGGAGCGGGCCGACGTCAGATTCCCGTGACCGGCAGCTTGCGGATCAGGAAGCCGCCATGAAACATGATAAAAGCATCAGGCAGGTCTGGGTCGCGAGCAGTCTTACAGCGAATTCGGAAGCGGTCATTCGCAGCTACCTCGCTGTGACAACCCACCAATCGCGGCAAAGGACACCGAGCAGACGCCCGCAACGGCGACGAACAAGGTCGGAAGTTGGCCGGCAACGGATGGCCAACCAGCAAAACGCCTGATTGCCTGCTCGTCGGACCGGCGGTTATTGTTCCCTCCGCCTACCAATGCCACGAATCAAACGCTTGATTGGACCACGTATAAGCCGTTGATTTATAATTGGTCAATTTGAGGCACTCGTGGACTTCGGCTTCCAGCGGACAGCGAGGCCGGAGAGAAAAATGGCCCTGAGAGAGTGAAAACGGCCCAATCCGGGCGCCGGCGGGAAACCACGAAGTCCACAGGAACCCGCACGAACCCGCGCCGGTACGCGGCAGTACGCAAAAAAAGACCAACCCGATAAGGGGTTGGTCTTCTTGTTTGGTGGGCCCGCAGGGGCTTGAACCCTGGACCAAAGGATTATGCTTACCGCTACGGCTTTCACCGCCTCTTTCGAGTTTGCGGTCTGGACTATACCTTCCCTTTACAGGCTGGCCGTCTAGTCTCTACACCTTCCCCCTGGCGCTATGGGGGCTTGGCTCGGTATTGGCGTCTCCCGCAGGTCTTAGCTTCCACCGAATTTGACCAGTTCTACCCGCCACCAGCGCGACGCTGGGAACGGGCAACCCATGCAAACCAGCCACCCATCAGGCGATGTTCAGGCTGGTCGCGCTAAGTCCTCTGCTCTAACCAACTGAGCTACAGGCCCGGACGGTATTCTACAGACTTCCGGCGAGCTGGCCAGCGTACCGCGTCGCGAACGGCAGTTGAGCGGCGTCTGTCGGCAGCGCCGGAAACGTCGGAAGGCGAAGGCAGCGCTCAGAGGTGAACGCCGCCCGCCGGTCGGACTTCAGCTTCCAGCAGGCAGCTCTCGATGCGTTTGGTGGTCTGCGCGATATCCTCGTCAAGGCCGATGGAAAAACGGATCAGGCCATCGCGCAAACCTGCCGCCTCTCGTTCTTCGAGCGGGATCTCGGATGAGGTACTGTGGCCGGGAGTGTTGAACAGCGTCTTGAAGTAGCCGAGGCTGACCGCTAGGTAGCCCACCTTGTCGCGCTGCATCAGCGTCATCAGGCGGTTGGCGGCGGCCAGATTGCCGACGTCCAGGGTCAGCATGCCGCCCCAACCATAGCCAGGGTTCATCAGCTGCTCCAGCAAGTTGTGATGAGGATGGCTGGCCAGTCCGGGGTAGTGCACGGCGTGGCCCAACGCTTCGAGCCGACTCGATACGTACAGGGCGTTGGCGCCGTGCTGGCGCAAGCGGATGTGCAGACTGTGCAGGTTCTTCAGGATGCTCGCCGCACGCGTGCTGTCGAGCACCGGTCCGAGGAGCATGCTCGGACCGGCATTGATGTCGTTCAGGCGGGAGATGAACTCGCGCGACGAGACGACGCAACCGGCGACGCAGTCGCTGGTGCCATTGACGAACTTGGTCAGGCTATGCACGACGATGTCCGCGCCGTGCCGCAGCGGCGACAGGATCATCGGTGTGAAGGTGTTGTCGACCACCAGCTGCGCGCCGTTTTCGTGGGCGATGGTGGCCAGGGCCGGGAGGTCGCTGACTTCGAGCAGCGGGTTGCTGAGCGACTCGCAGTAAAGCACTCGGGTTCGCGGGCTCATCGCCGCCCGGACCGCGTCGTGATCGCAAAGGTCGACGAAGCGGGTGATCACGCCGAAGCGCGGCAGCAGGTTCTTGAGCAGGGCATACGTACCGCCATAGATGCTGCGGCCGCAGACGATCTCGTCGCCGGCACCGCACAGGGTCATCAGCGTGGTACTGATGGCGCCCATTCCCGAAGCCATGACCTGCGCCGACTGGCCGTCTTCCATGCGCTCGAGGGCGCTGGCGAGGTACTTGTTGGTCGGGTTGAAGTGGCGCGAGTAGAGGAAGCAGCCCTCGATCTCGTGCTCGAACAACTCCTCCATTCGTTCCGGGCTCAGGAAAGTATAGGTGGAGGAGTCGGTGATCGACGGATTGACGTCGCCGAACTCGCCAAACACCAGGTAGTCCTGGACGCGGGATGCTGGACTGAAAGCCATGCGGGTGCCCTCCGGGGGTGGTCGAACCGCAACCGTAGCACGTCTCGCGCGTCGATGGCGAAAGCTCCGCACCTTGTTCGGAGCGCGGCGCCATTCCTTGGCGCCTCGGCTGCGCCTGCGCTCTTGCAAGCAGCCCGTAGCGCGTGCACGAGCCCTTTCCCGATGCCCAAAAAATGACGAGCGCAAAGAAAGCGCTTGACCACACGGGCGCTTTTCCTTATCAATAGGCGGCAGTATCCATTGGCGTGGTGCTTTGTCGGACGTCGCTTCCTGGACGGCGATTCGCGCCACGGCTTCGGCGGCGTGGGGACGGTCTTTCGCCGCTGGTTTTGCCCGAGAATCCGTTACGCTCAGCACGAGGGAAACAAGCGCGCATGGACAGAAGAGATTTTCGTTTTCGCATTGCGGTTCTTGCTGGAGACGGGATTGGCCCGGAAGTCATGACCGCCTGCTTGCAGGTCCTCGAGGTCCTCCAGGAGCGCTTCGACGGCGCCCGCTTCGACTTCCGGCCACTGGAAGCGGGCGCCGCCCACTATCACAAGACCGGTACGGCCTTTTCCGATGAAAGCATGGCCGAGTGCAGGAAAGCCGACGCGATCCTGTTTGGTGCGGTGGGCTTGCCGCATGTTCGCTACCCGGATGGAACGGAAATCGCGACACATGTCGATCTGCGCGCCGAGCTGGATCTGTACGCAGGGTTGCACCCGATCCGCAGCTATCCGCGATTGCCGCGCGTGTTGGCCGACAAGAGGGCTGCCGCCGTCGATCTGGTGCTGGTTCGCGAACTGAGCGAAGGGCTCCTTTACTCGCGTGGGCGCGGGTCACTCGAAAATGACACGGTCGCCAGGGAAACGATGGTCATCTCGCGCGACGCCAGCCGCCGGGTTTCCGAATTTGCCTTTCGGGTTGCCGGGCGTCGAGCCAAGAGCAAGAGGCGGCCGGGCCGGGTCAGCTGTGTCGATCAGGCCAACGTGCTCCCCTCGATGGCTTTCTTCCGCAAGATTTTCGGCGAGGTGGCGGCAGCTCATCCCGCGATCAGCGCCGAATATGCTTACGTGGACGCGACTGCGGCGAAGCTCGTCAGGTCGCCGTGGGACTTCGACGTCCTGGTCACCGAAAACGCTTGCGGCAGCGTCTTTTCCAGCCTCGCCGCGGCGCTTGCCGGCAGTCTCTCGTTGGCGCCAACGGCCGAGATCGGCGATCGGCACGCCGTTTTCCAGCCGGCCCACGGCAGTGCTCCGGACATTGCCGGTCGGGACATCGCCAATCCGGTGGCGCAGATTCTCTCGGCAGCGCTGATGCTCGACTGGCTGGCCGACCAGCACGGCGAACCTCGGCTGGCGCATGCCGCACGGATCCTCGAAAATGCCGTCGAGAAGGCCATGGCGGTGGTCTATCCGATCGCTTTTGGCGGGCAGGACGGCACGACGGCGATCGCCAAGGCAATCATTTCCCACATTCGCAAGGCGTGATCGCCATCGGAGGCGCCGCACCGACGACGCTGGGCGGACTGGTAGAATGGCAGCCTTTCCCCCTTTTCCCTGCACAAGGATCCGCCCCATGACCGCAGCAGCTACCCACACCGCCGATCCGCTCCTGCCCGCTGTCGAACGTCAGACCGGCGAGACGCCAAAGTGCGCGGTGATCTGGTTGCATGGTCTCGGCGCCGATGGACACGACTTCGAGCCGATCGTGGACGAGTTCGATTTCGACCAGTTGCCGGCGCTCCGTTTTGTCTTCCCGCATGCGCCGATGCGCGCGGTGACGATCAATGGCGGCATGGTGATGCGCGCCTGGTACGACATCGTCTCACCCGATTTTTCGCCGGGACGCGAGGAAGCCGAGGGCGTGCGCGAATCGGCGCGGCAAGTCGAGGCGCTGATTGCCCGTGAAAACGAGCGCGGCATCCCCGACACGCGCATCGTCCTGGCCGGCTTTTCGCAGGGCGGCGTCATCGCTTTGCATACCGGCTTGCGGCATCCGCAGCGCCTGGCCGGCATCCTGGCGCTTTCCTGTTACTTGCCAATGGCCGATACGCTGGCTGCCGAAGCGTCTGCCGGCAACCGCAACGTGCCGATCTTCATGGCGCATGGGCAGCACGACGCGGTCATTCCCTACGACTTCGGCAAGCGCAGCGCCAAACTGCTGAAAGCAGCGAACTACGTCGTCGAGTGGCATAACTATCCGGCCGAGCACACCGTTTGCCTGGAGGAGCTGCAAGATATCGAAGCCTGGCTGCACAAGGTCCTGGCCAGCGCCTGCTGAGGATGCTGCCGCTCCGCTATCTGGCCGGTTATCCCGAGGATCTGCAGCGGCAGGTCCGCGAGGCGATAGCGCAGGGTCGGCTGACACCCATGCTGCGCAGCAGGTACCCGGGGACGCACCCGGTGCGCAGCGATGGCGCGCTGTTCGACTACACGCTGGCGTTGAAGAACCGCTTCCTGCGCAATGCCGAACCACCGGCCAGGGTCCTGTTCGACAGCCGGCTGCAGCTGACCGCCCATGCTCTGGGGATCAATGGCGGGCTACCGCGGATGCAGGGCAACCGAATCAAGTGGAAACGTGAAATCAGGGTGGCCAGCGTCTTCAAGGACGCGCCGCCCGAGTTCCTGCGGATGATCGTCGTGCACGAACTGGCGCACTTGAAAGAGTCCGAACACGACCGGGCTTTTTACCGGCTGTGCAACCACATGGAGCCGGCGTATCACCAGCTTGAATTCGATCTGCGTCTCTATCTGACACAGCGCGAGTTGAGCGGATTGCCCGGCGCTTGACGCCGGCGCTGTTTCCGGAACTGCCCCATCACCGCGGCGCGCTGCGTCGTGCCC
This sequence comes from Accumulibacter sp., assembly GCF_029255145.1. Lineage (GTDB taxonomy): Bacteria > Pseudomonadota > Gammaproteobacteria > Burkholderiales > Rhodocyclaceae > Accumulibacter. The sequence goes on along the minus strand of NZ_JAPUVQ010000137.1, from coordinate 15,590 downwards.
CTTTCCCCGGCGATGACTAAAGGCTAGACTTCCGGTTTATCCATATCACACAAGTGGTGAATGTCATGCGCCGAGTTGTCTTCAACCAGAAGGGCGGCGTGGGAAAGTCCACCATTGCTTGCAACCTGGCCGCCATCGGCGCTGCGCGGGGGCGGCGGACCTTGCTGATCGACCTCGACGCACAAGCCAATTCCTCACGCTACCTGTTGGGCCCGGCGCTGGCTGAGCAAGGGAAGACCCTGGCGCACTTCTTCGACGGCCTGCTCGGCTACAAGCTGTTTCCCGAGGCGCTGGATGCGTACATCGTCCCGACACCCTTTGCCAATCTCGATGTCCTGCCGTCAGATCCGCGGCTGGAGGAGCTGCAGTTCAAGCTTGAGTCACGCTACAAGATGTACAAGCTGCGCGAGTCCCTTGACAAGCTGCAGGCGTACGACGATGTCTTCATCGATACCCCGCCGGCGCTGAATTTCTTCACCCGGTCGGCGCTGATCGCCGCCGATACCTGCCTGATCCCCTTCGATTGCGACGATTTCTCGCGGCAGGCGCTGTACACGCTGATGGACAGCGTGCGCGAGATCAGGAGCGACCACAACCGCGAACTGCGGGTCGAGGGCATTGTGGTCAACCACTATCAGGCCCGCGCCAGGCTGCCATCGCAGCTGGTCGCCGAACTGCGCGCCGAGGGGCTGCCGATCCTCGATGCTTTCGTGTCCGCCTCGATCAGGATTCGCGAGTCGCACCACCAGGCGCTGCCGATGATCCACCTGGATCCCCGACACAAGCTGACCGGCGAATTCGCGCGACTTTACGACTTGCTGTCGCCATGAGCCGAGTGCCGACGATCGCTGGCTGGCGAAGCGCATCCGAACGGCGAGCCGCCGCGTACCCCGGATCTCGGGGCGCTTGGTGAACGTGCCGGCAGCGGTCGTTTGGCAGGAGCTTGCCACGAGGCGGGAGGAAAGCATGCGGGTCTTCGTTACCGGCGGTACCGGCTATATCGGCAGCCGCCTGATTCCCGCCCTGATCGGCCGCGGCCATCGGGTCGCCGCGCTGGCCCGGCGCGAGTCCGCGCAGCGGCTCGCTTCGGGTTGCCGTGTGGTCATCGGCGATGCGCTCGACGGATCCAGCTATGCGCCGGCGATCGACGGCGCCGATGTCCTGGTTCATCTGGTCGGCGTTGCCCATCCCGGTCCGGCAAAGGCCGCGGCCTTCCGGAGCGTGGACCTGGCTTCCGCTCGCGCTGCCCTGGCTGCGGCCCTCGACGCCGGCGTCCCGCATCTCATCTACCTCAGCGTTGCGCAACCGGCGCCGGTGATGCGTGCCTACGTCGCCGCGCGCGCCGAGGCCGAAGCGCTGATCCGCGGCAGCGGCATTCCATCCACCTTTCTGCGCCCGTGGTACGTGCTGGGGCCTGGTCACCGCTGGCCAATGGCCTTGCTGCCGGTCTACTACCTGTTCGAGAGGCTGCCGCAGACGCGCGCCGTAGCGGCCCGCTTTGGCCTGGTCGGCGCCGAACAGATGGTGGACGCGATCGTGCGCGCGGTCGAAGACCCGCCGTCCGGCGTGCGCATCGTGGAAGTGCCCGAGATCCGGCGCTCAGCGCGTCCCTAGCTGCTGGTGGTCATCAAGCCCGGCAATCCACTCGCTGATCTGTCGATAGACGCGCGCGTCGGTGAGCAACTGCAGGTGGCCGAGCTTGCCGATGCTGACGCTCTGCACGTCGCCTTCGATCACGTGCGCGGTGGCGCTGTCGAGGGTGACCAGTCCGTCGCCGACGAACTTGCCGAGGGGGTGATCCGCGTCCTCGGCCAGGCTGGCGCCGAGAAAGCGGAAGGCAATATGGTCGTGGGCCGGGTCTCTGCGCGGGGCGCCAGGGCCGTGTCTGAGGTCTTTCACCCCCTGACTGCGGGTGGCCGCGATCTTGCCGAGCGGTGCGGTGATGCGCGACAGGTTCAGCGCTGCATTGGTCAGTTGGCCAAGGCGCTCGACCGACGACCCGAGGTTTGGCGAGCCCAGGCAAATCAGCATGGCGGTAGCGTGCGGCCAGCGCAGGTCGGCCGCAGCCGCGTGCTCGCACGCGGAGAGAGCGAGCAACCCGCCCATGCTGTGGCCAATCAGCAGCAGTTCGCTGGCGGGCTGCGGCCAGGCGGCCAGCAGTTCCTCAAGAAGGCCGGCCAGTTGCGCACCATTGTGGGCGATCGGCAGGCCGCTGTTGTAGCGCAGATAGAGAGGCGTGCACGCGGACTCAGCTTGCAGCCGGCGGCCGAAATCGACCTCCGACGCTGCGCCGCGATCATCCCCTTCCCAGCAATGCTCGTCACAGCCCAGACCGTGGATGAAGACGCAGAGGCGCTTTCCGGCTTCCGCGAAGGTCTGGCGCAGCGCAGCGGCGTCGAGCGCGATCGGCACGCCGCCAACGTGGAACGCCATGCGGATCGCCAGCAGGTTGTTGCTGGCTGCCAGATGGTCGCCGAAAGCGCCGTTGAGGGCGCTGCGCAAGCCGCTGGCGAGGCGCCCCGGCGGCTTGCCGGGAGCGAAGCCCGTGGCGCGTCTTTCGACGGTCGCCGCAGCGCCGAGCAAGCCGCCGCTACCGTAGTGAATCGCCCCGTAGACGCCGCCCGCGATCGTATCGTGGGCGGCGCGAACAAGCTGCGCAGGTGCCGAGAGCAGCGGCATCCGGCGCAGGATGCCGAAGTAGGTGTCGGCGATGGCGCCGTGCATTTCCTGGACGCGCTTTGTCGTTTCCTGCACTGCGGTTCGTGCTGCGTCGCTATAGCCGGCGGTCGGCGCCGGGCCGTCAGACCGGATCTTGTCAGATGATGACATGCTTGGTCCTCCACTGGGACTCGGATGGTTGCTGCAGCGCTGGTCGCGCTGGCGCATGGCGGCTGGCGGCCAATGGGTTCTCGACGGCCGACAGCGCGGCGGACTTAGGCGAGCAAGGTGACGGAACCAGCATCGGCCCACGCTCGGTAAACCCGCAGCGCCACCTGCGCATCGTTCGCCGCATAAAGTCTCTGGCGCTCGGTAAGGTGAGCAATCGCCCAATTGCTGGTGCCCGTCTTCCTGGACTTCTGCAGCGTCTGGCCGAAGAAGTGTGCCACCGCAACCTTCGCCCCGACCGCGCCGCGATGCCCCGGGCCGCGCAGCACTTCACCCAGGTCGAGCACGTTGGCGAGCCGGATGGCCAATCGCGATTCCAGGGTTCGTCGGTCATTTCCAAGGCCAAAGCCGACCTTCAGTATCCGCGGCGATTCGAGAATCGCTTTCAGGGTTTTCAAGTGGTCGGCGCCCTGCAATCGAGAAATCTGGAAGAGGTAGGCGCGGGTTCCGCTGGCCAACTGAACGAGGTGCGGTCCGGTCGATGATTCACCCTTCCGGAAAGTGGGCTTCGACTCCGTATCGAAACCGACTGCGTCGGCGGCCATCAAGGCCTCCATCGCTTCACCGCCTGGCGCCTCCGAATCGAGCAGGCACACGTCGGCGAGCGAAATGCCGGCATAGACGGGAAGCGCCGCGGCCCTCAGCGAGGCTCGATTGAAGACGACGTCGCTCACATCAACCACCCGACTGTCGCCGGCCTCCAGGATCGAACCCGCCCGCAGCCAGATCTCCGGGTGGCCGAGAGGCAACCCTGGCAAACGCGTACAGCGCGCCGGTCAATGCGTGACCCCTTCGCGGCGCACCACCTTGAGCACGGTCAGCCACAGAATCCGCAAGTCCAGCCTGACGGACTGACGCTGCAGGTAGGCGACGTCGAATTCGACCTTCTCGGGAATTGGCAACTCATCGCGACCATTGACCTGCGCCCATCCCGTCAAGCCCGGCAGCAGCTCGTGCACCCCGCGCTCGGTCCGCAGGGCGATCAGGTCGTCCTGGTTATAGAGCGCCGGACGAGGCCCGACGAAGCTCATGTCGCCGACCAGGATGCTCCATAACTGCGGCAGTTCGTCGAGACTTGAGCGACGCAGGAAAGACCCGATCGGCGTCAGGAAAGACGCCGGATCGGCCAGTAGGTGGGTGGCCACTGCCGGGGTACCAATACGCATGCTGCGGAACTTGGGCATCCTGAAAATGCGGTTGTGTCGGCCAACGCGATCCGACCAGTACAGAACAGGTCCGGGAGAGGTGAGCTTGACCGACAGGGCGACCAGACAAAACGGCAGCAACACGACGACCGCCACCAGACACGCGAGTGACAGGTCAACAATGCGCTTGAGTGGAAAGCTGTTCATGGCACAGGACAACCCGGAGTCCCGGTTTTCGTCGCGAGGCTAGGAATCGGTCCGTGGCGGCTCGCGACTCGGCACAGCACGCGAGCACGAGGCCGGCGCCCGACTCTACAATTCCGGGACCGGTCGGCCGCCTGCTCCACGCTGTTCCACTGAGCAGGCAAGTCAGCAGTATGCCACGCTTCCTGCAGCGCGAGCTTCCAGGACATGGTCGCGCTCAAGGGCATGCCCGACATCGGCGACCCGATCACCGCGGTGATCCGCGCCGTCGAGGTGACGCCGGCGAGCTTCGGCCCATTGAATTCAACCCGGCGGCAGGGAAGAATTCCGCTCCCGATCACGGTCGAACCTTACGTTCCAAGCAGTCGATAAATGTAAAGTGTAGCTTCGAAAAGGGTAAAGTCTGGAAGTCGGGGCTGGCGCTGCTCCTGCGGGTGCCGCCGCGATGACGCCGTCGTCGATCGGTCTGTCGGGCGGCAATCCGGAACATGATCGGGAGGAAGCCGCATGCGCAGCAAGATCGTTACCGCCGACGAAGCCATCGCCCTGATCCGCGATGGCGATACCCTGGCCAGTACAGGGTTCGTCCAGACCGGCTTCGCCGAGGCCCTGCTGTCGGCGCTGGAGCGCCGCTTCCTCGCCACCGGCAGCCCAAAGAACCTGACCTTGTTCGCTGCCGCCGGCCAGGGTGATGGCAAGACGCTGGGGCTCAATCACCTGGGCCATCAGGGCTTGTTGCGCCGGGTGGTGGCGGGGCACTGGGGCCGGATGCCGAAAGTGGCGAAACTGGCGCTCGACAACCGCATCCAGGCCTATAACCTGCCGCAAGGCATCATCTGCCAGTTGTTTCGGGATCTGGCCGCTGGCAAACCTGGTTCCTTCTCGAAGGTCGGACTCCATACCTTCGTCGATCCCCGCTATGGCGGCAGCCGGATCAATGCCGCCACCACCAAGGACATCGTCAGCCTAGTCGAGGTCGATGGCGAGGAGTGGCTGTTCTACAAGGTCGGTCAGGTCAACGTCGCCTTCGTTCGCGGCACCACCTCGGATACCTTCGGCAACATCACCATGGAGCGGGAAGCACTGACGCTGAACAACCTGGCCATGGCGATGGCGGCGAAGAACAGTAACGGCATCGTGATCGCCCAGGTCGAGCGGATCGCCGAGCGCAGCGGCCTGCCGCCGCGGCAGATCAAGATTCCGGGAATTCTGGTCGATTGTGTGGTCGTCGCCGAGCCGGCACAGCACATGCAGACCCTGGCGACGCAATACAGCGCCGCCTATGCCGGCGAGTTCCGGGTTCCGCTCGCCAGCCTGGTGTCGACGCCGCTGACCGAGCGCAAGATCATCGCCCGTCGTGCGGCCTTCGAGCTGCCACCCAACGGCATCATCAACCTGGGTGTCGGGATGCCCGAAGGGGTGGCGTCGGTGGCCAACGAGGAGCGCATTTCACACCTGCTGACGATGACCGTGGAGTCCGGCCTGATCGGCGGCATTCCTTCGACCGGTGGCAACTTCGGCACCGGGGTCAACATGGACGCGGTGATCGACGAGAACCAGCAGTTCGATTTCTACGACGGCGGCGGCCTCGACATGGCGTGTCTCGGGATGGCCGAGTGCGATGCCGCCGGCAACGTCAACGTCAGCCGCTTCGGCGGCCGGTTGACCGGCGCCGGCGGCTTCATCAACATCAGCCAGAACGCCCGCCTGGTGGTGTTCGTCGGCACCTTCACCGGCAATGGCCTGAAGGTCGAAGTCCATGACGGCAAGCTGCAAATTGTCGAGGAGGGGCGGCAGCGGAAATTCATCAAGCAGGTCGAGCAGATCACCTTCAATGGTCAGTACGCCTACGATCGCGGCAAGCCGGTCTTTTACGTCACCGAACGCTGCGTCTTCCGCCGGGTCAGGGGGGGGCTGGCGCTGATCGAGGTGGCGCCCGGCATCGACGTCGACCGCGACATTCTGCCGAACATGGACTTCGAGCCGATCATCGGTGAATACGGCGTGATGGATGCGCGCATCTTCAATGCCAACCCGATGGGCCTGGAAGCCGAATTGCTCAACCTGTCGCTGCCCGAAAGGGTCATTTACGATCCGGAACGCAACATCCTGTTCCTCAATTTCGAGGGCATGCACGTCCGGGTCGAAGAGGACGTCAAGGCGATCTGGGACATTTGTGAGTTGCGGTGCCGGGCGGCCGGCAAGCGGGTCGGCGTGATCATCAACTACGACCGGTTCCGCATCAATCAGGACATGTACGACGCCTACGCCGAAATGGACCGCTACTTCCTGGCCAACTATTTCAGCCAGATCACCCGCTACGCCACCAGCGCGTTTCTGCGCGCCAAGCTCGGCGAGGCCTTCTCGGCGCGCAGCATCGCGCCGCACGTCTTTGAACGCCGTGAGGAAGCGCAGGCCTTCCTGGCCGGGCGCAGCGGCGACGCCAGCCCTGATGCGGACCTCCAGCCGCGCGCAGCCGGTGACTAAGCCAGCTGCGCGGCAACCGCCGGGGCCGACGCGAAGCGGACACCGCGCCGCGCCAGCGCGGCCTTGCCACGAACGGTCAGATCGGTGGTGAAGCGGAATTGCCGCGCGTCAATCGGATAAGCCTTGAGGCGGTAATGCGTGCCCCAGGGCTTTTCGTGCACGATCACCGTGATTGGCTCCAGGTAATGCGGAAACGGGCTGGTCAGCGCGACATCCTGAAGTACCGCCTTGACGGTCGCCGCATCGTGCGCCGGGTCGAGGAAGAAATCGGCGACGCACTGAAGCTGTGGGCGACCGCAGTTGGCGTTGGCGATCGGATCGGTCCAGAGGCGCAGGTGCGGGATGCTGACCTGGGTGTCGTCCGGCGTGAGAATCCGCACCGTGCGCATGCCGACATGCGTCACCTCGCCGTAGACCCCGTTGATGTCGATCCAGTCGCCATTGCGATAAGACCTTTCGCCGACGGCGACGATGCCGGCGATTAGACTGCTGGCGTAGTCCTTCAGCGCGAAACCGGCCGCCAGGCCGACCGATCCAAGCAGCGCCACCATGTTCTGCAGAGACGGCTCGACGATCAGCGGCACGATCATCAGCAGCGACGCGACCAGTATCCCCAGCCGCAACAAGGGCGCCATGGCCAGCAGGTAGAGGCGCTTCTGGCCGTGCAGGTAGCCGGCAAGCCACTGCAGGAGCGTCTGCCCGGCGACGATCAGCAGTGTCGCGACAGCAAGGATCAGCAGGACCTCGACGACCGCAGCCGTATCGAACGCCGAGAACATCTGCGTCATCCGGGAGCTTTCCATGATCAGCCCCGCAAGAAGTGGTCGCGCAGAAAACCGCGGGCGCGCAGGAATTCCCTGACCACGCCGTAGGCCGGCGCGCTGACCCGCCAACGCTCGCCGTCCAGGATGACCGCCCCAAGGCTTCGCAACTCCAGCAGGCACGCCACCAGGCGATGGCCGGGATGCGGCTGCAGTTCAGGCAGGACGAATTCCGGCAGCCCGTTGTGCAACAGCAGTCCATGGCCTCGCCACCTTCCCGCGGCAGGACAGGCTCCCGAAGCTCCGTGGACACCCAGACTACGTCGCCGTCGGCTTCGGCCTCGTGCGCCTGCTCGCCGCTCTCTTCTCGGGCGTCCTCCGCCTGCGCGGGTGCGGCGCGCAACGACGATCGCCAGAAGCTCCAGGCTGTACCGATGTTGCCGCCGCTACGGATGGCAAGGTGATTGATCTCCGGGCTGACCGCGCCGTCGGCCGGCGCGAGTTCCAGTCGCACCTCCTTGCCGGTGGTGGCGTCGCAAAATCGCAGGCGGTCCTGTCCGGCGTCTGCCACCAGTTCGGCAAGGAAGCGGGACAGGCGCGGGCCGTCGAACGCCTGGAGGGTCAGGGCATCCGGCTGCGGGAGCGGCCAGACCCGCTGCAGATAGGTCCAGGCCCAGCTATCGCAGGCGATCACACCGCGGCCCAGGGCGCCGCTGGTCGCTCGTTTCAGCAGCCGCCGGACAAGCTCCAGACCGTCTGCGTGGCGCAGATAGCAATGTTCGAGATGCGGCAACACCCATTGGCGGTCAGTCGCCGACCAGCTTTCGAGCCAGCGCCCGTGGTCGCCGAGAATCCGATCGACTGCCGGCGCTTCGACCAGCAGCAGCGCCCGATGGCGGGCAGCCCAGTGCTCCAGAATCTCCGCGTGACCAGCGTGCGGCTGCCCGATCACGAACTTCACCGCTTCGTCCGATCGCCCGGATTGCGGCCACCCGGCCAGAGCGGAATCGAGTGCGCTCGCCGCGCAACGCCAGTCGATCGGTCCCGCCAGATGCCGCAGCCGCGCCTTCGGCAGCGCGCGCAAGTCGGCTGCGGCCTTGACCGGCGGCGGCTCCGGGTTGGCAGGATGCCGGAAGATCCGCTTCAACGACGCCCATTTTTCGAATGCCGCGGTCGCACCGACCGGGTTGGGAACGCGGTAATCGGCGAGCCGGACGAACTCCCACGGCGACGGCGGCGATGCGCTATCCTGTTCTTGTGCTGGTGGATGTGGTTCGATAATCATCGTCCGGGCGGCTTCCCCGAAGCCGCAGCTGGTCATTCGCCTAGCATCATCCACCTTGGTGCGAGAATTGGCAAACAGCGGCTACCCCGAAGCGACCTCTGGCAGGCCGGCAAGACCCGCCACCCAGGTCGCCGCTTGGTCTCGCCGTCCGGTGGCAGTCATTGAACACCAGCGCAGGTCTCGGCGGTAACCACCCATCACCCCCTTCATCGAGGCAGCGGCAAATGGAAAAGACACTTGACGTGATCATCATCGGCGCCGGCTCTGCCGGTCTCGCCGCCTTGCGCGAAGTGCGCAAGCGCACCGCGAACTTCCTGCTGATCAACGACGGCGACTACGGCACCACCTGCGCGCTCGTCGGTTGCATGCCTTCCAAGGCGCTGATCGAAGCCGCCAACGCCTATCATCGCCGTCACACCTTCGAGGCCTTCGGCATCCGCGGTGGCAGCGGGCTGGCGATCGACGTGCCGGCCGTGTTGCGCCGCGTGCGCACCCTGCGCGACGCATTCGTCGCCGGCACGCTCAGGGCCACCGACGGGCTGGGCGAGCGCAATCTGGCGTGCCGCGCCCGATTGTTGGGGCCGGATACGGTTGCCGCCGGCGGGCGCGAGTACCGCGCCAGACGTATCGTCATCGCCAGCGGCAGCCGCCCGGTGGTTCCCGACGCCTGGCGCGCGTTCGGCGACCGCATCCTGACCACCGACACCTTGTTCGAGCGGCAGGCGTTACCGCGCCGGATGGCGGTTATCGGCCTCGGCGCCATCGGTGTCGAGATGGCGCAGGCGCTGTCGCGACTCGGCGTCGAGGTTGCCGGCTTTGGCTCCAACCCGCACCTTGCCGGGCTCAGCGACGAAGCCGTCGACCACACGCTGGCCGACCTGCTGCGGCAGGAATTCGCGGTGCACACCGAGACCACCGCCGAACTGTCGGAGGCTGCCGACGGCATCGCGGTACGGTGGGGCGAGCGGCGACTGGTCGTCGATGGCGTCGTCGCGGCGATGGGCCGGCGCCCAAACATCGACGGTATCGGCATCGAAGCGCTCGGCGTCGAACTCGATGCGCGCGGCATGCCGCCGGTCAACCCGAACACCCTGCAGGTCGGCGATCTGCCGGTCTTTCTCGCCGGCGACGCAAACGGCCGCGTCGCCCTGCTGCACGAGGCCGCCGACGAGGGCCACATCGCCGGCATCAACGCCACCGCCGCCGAGCCGCGCTGCTTTCGCCGGCGGACGCCGCTGGCGATCGTTTTTTCCGACCCGAACGTGGCCGTCGTCGGTCGGCGCTGCGCCGATCTCGACGCCAACGCGGCCGTGATTGGCCAGGCCGACTTCGCCAGACAGGGCCGTGCGCGCACCGCGCAACGCAACAAGGGTCTGATGCGCCTCTATGCCGACCGGGCCAGCGGCCGTCTGCTTGGCGGCGAGATGTGCGCACCGGCCGCCGAACACATGGTGCACGTGCTGGCGCTGGCGATCGACCGCGAACTGAGAGTGCACGAGCTGCTGCGACTGCCCTTCTACCACCCGGTGATCGAGGAAGGGATGCGCAGCGCGCTGCGCGAACTGGCGGCTCAACTCCCAGGCGGGACGGAGTCCGACCTCGCCGCCTGCGGCGGCTTCCAGGTTGAAGCGCTCGACTGACGCCGCCAGCCCAGCGCTCGTCAAGCGGTGCCGACCGGCCTCTGCGCGCGCGGCGCGCCGCGGGGCCGGTACAATCCACCCTTTGCCATTGCCAGTCGTCTGTTGCGCCGACATGCCGGCCCTGCCGCTGCCGGCCGCGGTGCGACGACCACGCATCCGGAGCCCACATGGACGTCTCGATCTCACCCGTCAGTGCCGCCGATGTCGACGCGATTGCCGCACTGGCACGCGTGGTCTGGCAACACACCTATCCCGGGATCATCAGCCAGGAGCAGATCGACTACATGCTCGCGCAACGCTACCAGCCGCAACTCGTGCTTCAGGAGTTGCAGATGCCGCATATCTGGTGGGATCAGCTGAGCATCGACGGCCAGTTGGCCGGTTTCGTGTCGTGCCTGCTGGGTACTACCGCTGGCGAAATGAAGCTCGACAAGCTCTACGTCGACCCGGATCGGCAGCGCCTCGGAATTGGCGCGCGGCTGGTCGATCAGGTCGTCGCGCGAGCGCTGGCGGCAGGCTGCACGACGCTGATCCTGGCGGTCAACAAGAACAACGAGCGGGCCATCGCCGCGTATCTGAGGCAGGGCTTCACCGTCCGCGAGTCGGTCTGCGTAGACATTGGCAGCGGATTCGTGATGGACGACTTTATAATGGCCAGATCGCTGCCCGCTGGCACTGCCGGATCCTGACCCACGATGAGACTGACATTCGTCAAGATGCACGGACTGGGCAACGACTTCGTCGTGCTCGACGGCATTCGTCAGCCGCTGGAACTCGACAGCGAACAGCTGCGCTTTCTCGCTGATCGCCACTTCGGCGTCGGCTGCGACCAGATCCTGCTGGTCGAGCGCGCCACCCGCGCCGACGTCGATTTCCGCTATCGGATCTTCAACGCCGACGGCGGCGAGGTCGAGCAATGTGGCAACGGTGCGCGCTGTTTCGTCCGCTTCGTTCACGATCAGGGGCTGAGCAGCAAGCGCGAGATCCGCGTCGAAACGATGAGCGGGGTGATCGTCCCGCGGCTCGAGGATGACGGTCTGGTCAGCGTCGATATGGGCGTACCGCAGCTGATGCCGGCACAGGTGCCGTTCATCGGGTCGGCCGATGACCCGCTGCAGACGCTGCAGGTCGGTGACCGCGAAGTCACCATTAGCGCCGTCGGGATGGGCAATCCGCACGCCGTGCAGGTCGTCGCCGATGTCGATACGGCAGCGGTCGAGCAGCAGGGACCATTGATCGAATCGCACCCGCGTTTTCCACAACGCGTCAACGCCGGTTTCATGCAGATCGTCGACCGCCAGGCCATTCGGCTGCGGGTTTTCGAACGCGGCGCCGGCGAAACGCTGGCCTGCGGGACCGGCGCCTGCGCCGCGGTGGTGGCCGGCATCAGCCGCGGCCTGCTCGATTCGCCGGTGCGCGTGACAACGCGCGGCGGCATGCTGACCGTCGCCTGGCAGGGCGTCGGCGCCCCGGTGCTGATGACCGGCCCGGCGGTCACCGTATTCAAGGGAGAAATCGAACTATGAAGTCTGACGAAGTCGCGCACTACCTGCAGGACAATCCGCAGTTTTTCGAGGAGCACTCGGATCTGATGGCCAACATGGTCATTCCGCATCCGCATGGTGGGCGGACGATCTCGATCACCGAACGCCAGATGCTCGCGCTGCGCGACAAGAACAAGCAACTCGAAAGCAAGATGGGCGAATTGCTGCAGTTTGGCGAGGAGAACGACGGGATCAGCGAGAAGATGCACCGGCTGGCGGTGGGAATGATCGCCGCCGGCAGTTTCCAGGCGGTGCTGCACACCCTGAACTTCCACCTGCGCGACGACTTTGGCGTTCCGCATCTGGCCGTTCGTCTCTGGGGTCGCCCGGCCGATACCGACGAACTGCCCGAATTCGCGCAGGTCAGCCAGGAACTGCAGGCCTTTGCCGAAACGCTGGCGCAGCCCTACTGTGGTTCGACCAGCGGCTTCGAGACCTCATCGTGGTTTGGTGAAGCGTCCCCGCACGTTCGCTCGCAGGCCCTGATCGCGATGCGCAATGGCGGCGGCACGATCGGGATGATCGCCATGGGCAGCGAAGATGTCGAGCGTTTCTACGCCGGCATGGGGACGATCTACCTCGAACGTCTGGGCGAAATGGCTTCGGCGGCGCTGGCTCGCGTGCTCCGCTGACGCCGCGACCGTGACCGTGACCGCCAGCGCGTGTGCGGCGGACGATCGTCGCGCCAGAATCAGCGCCTACCTCGACGAGCTGGCGCAGCAGCGACGGCTGTCTCCGCATACGGTCAGCAACTATCGCCGTGATCTCCAATCGCTGTGCGGCCTGATCGCCGACCTGCCGGGCGACTGCGGCTTCAACGCCATTCGGACGCCTCACGTCCGGCGCTTCGTCGCGCAGTTGCACACGCATGGTCTCGGCGGGCGCTCGCTCGGGCGGACACTTTCCGCGTGGCGCGGCTTTTACCGCTGGCTCGGCCAGCGCGGAGTGACGACGCACAACCCGGTGGACGGCGTGCGGCCGCCGAAGAGCCCGAAGGCGCTGCCCAAGGCGCTTTCGCCAGACGAAGCAAATCTCCTGCTGGAAGCCCCCTGCGAGAACCTGCTGGCGATTCGCGACCAGGCGATCTTCGAGCTGTTCTACTCGTCGGGCTTGCGCCTGGCCGAGCTCGCCGCCCTCGACCTTGCCGGTCTCGAAGACCTGCTGGCCGGCGAGGTTCGTGTCCTCGGCAAACGCAGCAAGGTGCGTATCGTCCCGGTTGGCAGCAAGGCCAGGGAGGCGGTGGCGGCGTGGGCTGCGCAGCGCCCGAAAATGGCGGCGAGCGACGAGACCGCCTTGTTCGTCGGCCGGCGCGGCAAGCGTCTGGGCGTGCGCATGATCCAGCTCAGACTGGCACGGCGCGGGCTGGCGCAGGGCTTGCCGGCGCGTGTGCATCCGCACATGTTGCGCCACTCGTTCGCCTCGCACGTTCTGCAGTCGTCGGGCGACCTGCGCGCGGTCCAGGAAATGCTCGGTCACGCCAGCATTGCCTCGACGCAGGTCTACACCCACCTCGACTTCCAGCATCTGGCAGCGGTCTACGATCAGGCGCATCCACGCGCCAGGCGCAAGACGGAATAGCGCCGACCGCCCGGTGCAAGCGGAGGGTCGGGTCTTTCCTGGTGCCTGTCTGAGGTCTGAAGCGTAACTCTCACGGGCAAGAGGAAAGACCTGACTCTCGGCGTGCGCGCTAACGTCATGGTCAGTGGCGCCGGTCGGCGTTCGCTGCACCTAATGTTAGGAAACTATCAGCCCAGGTGGTGAATTCGTTGTAACTTATGTGCTCAGATCATTTCTTTTTCCGGTCTCCCCGGCCGCTCACTAAATTGGCGCCTCATTTATCAAGAAATCGAACAGGCGACTGCACCTGCCTGTTAACTTCAAGATTGAATACGTCGCTCCTATTGTAATGTCCGGCGGCATCAAGGCTCCTGCGCGCTCTTGCGGGCTCTGTCGGATCAATTTCAACAAAGAATAAGCGCTCTTTTCCGCTCTCTGGCTTCGCGAGTAACCGTTCACTCCTCCTTAAGAAACGCCGCCAACACCCTGCTTTTGCGGCATAATCCATGGCATTGACAACGACACGATAGCCACGACCGGATGCGCCTGAGCAAGCATGATCTTTTCCAGATGGACGACGAGTGGCTGAAGAAGCTGCCGGCGGAGCTATTGCTGGAAGTATCGAAGCGACTGCTGCACGACGTCAAGGAGTTGCAGGATCAGCTGAATCAAAACCCGGGCAACAGCTCGCGGCCGCCAAGCACCAAGGCACCGTGGGAGAAGGCGGCGCGCGACCCAGCCGTGGCGAAAGGCGCGCCAGCCCAGGCTGGCGCTGCCGACGGTGCTGCCGAAACGGCAGAGGGCCCGGCGCCGGCACAAGGGACTGTGCCGCCGGTGACCGAGCGCCCATCGCCCCGAAAGGGTTCGGGAAAGCCGCCGGGCAACAGTGCGGGCCATGGTCGCACGCAGAAACTGGCGGTTACTGACCGTTGTGCGCACCGACCCGAGAACTGCGCGGCTTGTGGTGAAGTCCTGGCGGAGGATGCCGAGTCACAGGCTTACACGGCCTGGGACGAGATCGACATCGCGCCGCCAGTCGAGGGCAACATCGGGCTGATGTTCAGCGTGACGCGTCACACGCTGCTTGAAGTGCGCTGCGCTTGCGGGCACGTCAGCCGGGCCATGCCTTGGCGGGCGCCGCCCGACGCCCAGTGGGAAAAGGTTGATCTGGGCGAATGGCGCTTGGTGGGTCCTCGCCTGGCCGGGGTCATCGTTCTGCTCGCGCTGCGAATGCGCCTGTCACGAGCGAGTATTCGCGAGCTCCTGCGGGAAGTCTTCGACCTGACGCTGAGCACCGGCGTGATTGATGAGACGATCCGGGAAGCGGGCCGTGCCAGCTTCCCGCTGGAGGACGCCCTGGTGACCGAGATCGTGCAGGTGGCGCAGTTGCACGTCGATGAAACGTCGTGGCCGGAATCCGGCGTGCTGCTGTGGTTGTGGGCGCTGGTCAGCACCTTTACGGTGCTCTACCTCATCGGCCCACGCACCCGGGAGATGCTTGAGAACGCCCTTCAAGACGGCTATACCGGCATTCTCATCAGCGATGGTTACGGGGTCTACAGAAACTGGGAAAACCGCCTGCGCTGCTGGCCGCACCTGATGCGCAAGTTGCGGGGACTGGCCGAATCGAGCGATGGCCGGGTGTCCCGGGTTGGCCAGGAGATGGAAGCTATCCTGACCGCGCTGATGGCGGCCATCTACGCGGCACGGCTCGATCCGCCGCCGCAAGCGCTGCCTGAACGCTACGCCGCCGAGGTCAAACGGCTGCGGCACCTGTGCGAGGGGCATCAGACGGATCAACATCCGGCGCTGCGCAGTGTCGTGCGCGAATTCCTCTACGACTGGAAAGTCATCCTGCGACCGCTCGCGGAGCCCCTGCTGCCGCTCTCCAACAACGCCGCCGAACAGGCATTGCGACACTGGGTCATTTCACGCCGCATCAGTCACGGCACCCGTTCCGAAGAGGGAACCCGCGCCTTCGCTCTCCTGGCCAGCGTCATCGAGACCTGTCGCCGCCGCGGTGCCTCCGCCTGGCAGTACCTCGGCACCGTCATCGCTGCCGCTCGCAAAGGCTTACAGCT
>NZ_JAPUVQ010000136.1:0-26878 GCF_029255145.1 Accumulibacter sp. | reverse complement strand
CGTCGGCTTCTACAACAGCACCCGCCTGCACTCGAAACTCGGTTACCTGCCGCCGAATGTCTATGAACATCAAATGGCAGAAAAACAACCTATCCCGGTGTCCGAAATTACTTGACCACTACAGATCACTTCGGGTCGATCCCCGCGTACGCGGGGGAGACTGGATCGCGATGCTCGCACCTATGCGGGTTCCGGGTCGATCCCCGCGTACGCGGGGGAGACAGCACGACGCGCACCGGGCGGAACTGCAACACGGGTCGATCCCCGCGTACGCGGGGGAGACAAGTCAAGATCCTATTGGCCATCCTTATCAGCAGGTCGATCCCCGCGTACGCGGGGGAGACAACCAGAACTGCCGCATGCACACGGCTACCGAGGGTCGATCCCCGCGTACGCGGGGGAGACGAACCAGCCGGGCAGGAAGGACTGGCCAATCCAGGTCGATCCCCGCGTACGCGGGGGAGACGCCCTGGTCATCGTGCAGGTACACCCAAACCGAGGTCGATCCCCGCGTACGCGGGGGAGACCGGGATCGCCGCATGAATGCGGACCTTTTCGAGGGTCGATCCCCGCGTACGCGGGGGAGACTTGCCTGGCAAACCGCAGGTGGCGTCACTCCCGGGTCGATCCCCGCGTACGCGGGGGAGACCACGAGCGGCGGTAGCGGGCCTGGCGGGACGGGGGTCGATCCCCGCGTACGCGGGGGAGACTGCAGGAATCACGGGTCGTCTATGTCTCGGGATGGTCGATCCCCGCGTACGCGGGGGAGACCCGGGCCAGCGAACGCGGGGGCTTTTTCCCGCGGGTCGATCCCCGCGTACGCGGGGGAGACAAGGTGGGTGTCGTGTCTGCGGGTCTTTCGACGGGTCGATCCCCGCGTACGCGGGGGAGACAAGCGCTTCTGTTCGTCCGCCGCCGTCTCTCGCGGTCGATCCCCGCGTACGCGGGGGAGACGCTGCCCGAAGGGCCGGCTTTCATCTCTGCTGCGGTCGATCCCCGCGTACGCGGGGGAGACGATCGTTTCAGGACAAGGGCCGCATGCCGGTCAGGTCGATCCCCGCGTACGCGGGGGAGACAAGGCTTGGAATCCTTGCCATGCCTGGTCGAAAGGTCGATCCCCGCGTACGCGGGGGAGACGTTGCCGACGTCGCGATCTCGACTCCCGGGGCGGGTCGATCCCCGCGTACGCGGGGGAGACTCTACCTCTCAACCAAATGAATTATCGCCAAATTGTGAAAGAGCGAGTCAACGAAGTGTTGCCAGCATTCCGTCTATGTCAACCAATGTAATTGGTGGTAGGCCCAGAGTCGCTGCCGCTTGGCCGCCGGGCTTGGCCGAATCCGCCCAGAGGATGACGATCGACGCATCCGCCTCGTTTGGAAACCAGTCGCTCAGTACGCGCCAGATGCGATCCCGCACCGCTGGCGTAATGCGCGGCGCGGTGTAGACGCCCGGAGCAAGCTCAAGCATCGACGACGCGAGAAAGCCGCGTACGCGGTCACTGACATTTCGTGTCACCACCACTGTCATCGACATGGAGCAGTTCCTTGATGCGGTCAATCATGTGCGAGATGAGCTTTCCGCGGCGAAACTCCATCGCCGCTTCCCGGCGCAAGGCGCGTTCGAGATTCATGCCGGGCTGGTCCAGCGCTTTGCGCGCGACCTTGAAGGCCATCGGGATCGTGACCTCGGCGCGAAACAGATCGGCGATGTCGAGCGTAAATGAATTGCTCGAATCTTCGTGGATAAAGCCAAGTGGCGGCAGGGCGCCGACGGCGGCGACCGCCACGTCCGCCGCGCATTCGACAAAGGTGGCGGCGTGATTGATGGCCTGATTGGGGATATCGGTCGCATTGGGACTGCTGCGATCGTAACGGCGACCCTCCCAAGGAACGCGAAAGCGGTCGGCGGCAAGCTTGTATGTTTCCTTCATGCGTGCGCCTTCGATGCCACGCAGGACGGTGATGTCCCGATGCGGCAGAATCTTTCCGAAGCGGAACGCATACATGCGCCGTGCGACCGACAGCCGTTCGCTTCCATCCGCCCATAGCCGCGCCTGCGCTCGCGCAACGTCGCTATGTCCCTGACCCATGGGCGGCGCGGTGTAGAACTTGGTGCCACCTTCGCCGACCGCCGCGAGCAGGGTGCCGTGCCGGGCCAGCACCCTCAGCACGTCGTGACTCACCGTCGAGCCCGGTCCGAGCAGGATGAGCGAGACGTTCTGGTAAGGGATCGCGTAATCGCCGGCATCGAGATCGTCGGACTTCGTACAGACGAAACGCAACGTTCCGTCTTCGACAAACAGTCGCCCGCGCGACAGCCAGATCAAGCCATGCCGATCGGCATGCGGAATGCGCGATTCCGCCAGTCCCAATCTGCCGGAAAACAAGCCGCTGGCTGCCATGTCAATTGCTCAGCCCGTTTGCCGCGGCGGGCGCAACAACAGCATGCCGAAGCCGAAGGCGCGATGCCGCCCGACGCCTCGCGCCAAAAGACGAGCGAAGGCGTCTGGGTCTTCGATTGTCAGTTCGCCCGCGAAGAGCGCATCGGGGCGCTCGACGGCCCGACGCTTCGCGCCTTCGGACGCATGTGACAGGCGCTGGCTGCGCACCCGCTGAAAGCCGGTCAAATCGAGTGCGGCCTGGTTTACCCGCGCCGCACCTTCTTTGGTCAGTTGGCGGACAAGCCATTCCGAATACACCTGCGGCCGTGACGGCGCTTCCGTACCGGTCTCCTGCGCCCGGCTCACGGCAACGAGATAGACATCGCGCTCCCGTTCGGCACGGCTCACCGGGCAGGCGCGAACCTCGAAGCCGAGCCGCCGTCCGGTTTGCCAGTCGGCCGGCATTGACTTGCCGGCGGCGGCGGACCATTCGCACACGTTCAGCGCATCCGGTTCTGCAAAGGTCTGCGCGTGATCGCGCAGGGCATCGATGGGCTGGCCGGCGTAGCCGAGCAGGCGTAGTCCCTGACGGTTTTCCAGAAGACGGAATGGCTTCGGCGCCAGTTCCCCCAGCGCGGCGGCAAGCCATGCGTGCGCAGCGTAGCCAAAATCGTCGTCGGCCAGTTGCCCGTGCCCCTGTCGATGGGCAAAGCGCATCAGCCGCGCCGCGTCGAGCGGCAGGTCAATCATGAACATGACGATGTCTCCTCGATCAGGCCTTCCGCCACCATGCGCCTGCCGGCGTGCCACTGGTTTTTCCAGTCGCGCTGGTCGTAAATGGGCTTGAGCTGGTCTTCCCGGTTGTCGCCTGTTTCCGCTGGCCAGCGAGCGGCCATTTGCCGGTCTTTCGCAGGGCGCATCGGACATTGAATGCGAGGGAAGGCTTTGAGGATCGAGAGGATGTCATCGCCTGACGCGCGCCCCATGAGGACGGGGGCATTGGGCAGGCAGGTCTTGCGGCCGAAAAACAACGGCCGTGCGGGCTGTTGCAGCGCCCCTTCCAATGCAGCGAGATCGGGCACGGTGTTACCGCGCAGGGCGAGTGCGGCGGTGAGCACACCGTTCGCCCAATAGTGGCGAAGGCGAATATGCGTGCCGAATTTGGCGTTGCCGCCGTCGCGATGTTCCGGTTCGCCGCGCGTCGTCCAGCCTTTCTCGCGCATCTTCGGCTGACCCAAATCCACCGTGTGGTAATCGACAATCACTTCAGGTTCGATGTCCCAGCGCGAGGCGACGATCAGTCGATCCTGCACCGCACCGATTCTTTCGCTCTCGCCATGCGTCCAGCCCAGGGCGTTGGCAAACAGTCCGGCAAACAGCGAGAGACCAGGAAAGCGTTCGGTGACGTTGTGGTGATCGACGATGACGCCGCCAAAGCTCATCAGCGGTGCGTCAAGACGAAGGATGAGCGCGTCCATCAGTCGGCACCGAAAATGCTGTCCAGTGCGGCGGTGACGCTGGCGGTGAGTGGCGCGGCAGGAATGCCGGCCAGCTTGGCGGTGTTCTGCGTCGACGAGACAAAACGCTTCTCTTTGCACCCGTACATGGCGTCGATTGCAGCGAGATGTTCGCCCAGCGCGTCCACCGCCTGCTGCATCGGGTCACCGGTGAGTTTGAGTGCCTTGAGATAGGCATTGGCCAAGGTGCGTGGCTGGCCCTTGCCGGACTCCAGCAGCACGCAGGCGGCTCGCGCATAGGGGGCGGTCGAACCCAGCTTGGCACCGGGACTGACGGTGGCAATGGCGTCGATCAGCCGCGCCAAGACTCTCCGTGCATCGGCCAGCGTTTCTGCCGGCTGGCTGGCCCAATCCTTGGCGTCGCAGCCGCAAAGGTTGGAGACCAGCAGCGGCACGTCGACCACGACATAGCCATAGAAGAGGCCTGCGCCCAACTCCATGTCACCGGCGTGCGCAGCGCCGGCATCCTCGTGCGCTTCCTTGAGGTCATCGACGACGGTGAAGAAATCCACCTCGGTCGACAGCGGGTGGACGGTGAAGGCGTGGGCAACATGCACGGCGGCATCTGTTCGGGCGAGGATGTCGGAGGTGACGAAACGCCCGAACATTGCGCCTTCGATGCCGGAAACGAGGTCGTCCTGGCCGGCGGCTTTCATTAGGGCACGGAGATTACCTTTCTCGGTTGTCAGGCGAGCGTCAAGAGTTGATACGGGATCTTCCCCGCTCTTTGCGCAGCCAGCGATGAGCCTGACGAAATAGTCTGCTTCCGGTTTTCCGAACAGGACCGGCTGGTTAAGCCGTAGCGGATTGGTCTTGTCTTGCCCGCCCTGAACCAGTTTCTTGAGCAGGGCTACAGTCATCCCTTTCGCGACAGTTTCGTCGACGCCAGCGGTGACCGCTCGCGGAAATACTTCGCGCTCGAAAAACATTCGCGAGCGAATGCCGCCGGGCAGGTCGAGCGCTCGGTGGAGTTCGTCACGCCAGTGCTTTTTAAGACATTGCGACGAGACGCGCATGCGCTCGGCGTTGCCGAAGGGAATGCGCTTGGCGAGGCCGGCATCGTCGCGGTTGAGAAGAGCGGCGGCAAAGGACGTTAGCGTGTGGATTTGCAGAAACATGATGGTTATTCCTCCCTGATGGCAGATTGCAGAGTGCGGTAGAAGTCGCGGGCGATGCGGGTGTTGATGCGTTCTCGATTCTCTGAGTCACGCGTAAAGAGCAGTTCGGCAAACGTGCGCCAGTCACACGCGATGCCTTTGGCCGCTACCTGACGCGCGGCGCGCAGCGCCAACGCGCGCAGTGTGTCGCCGCTGGCGGCGAGCAGACGTTCCAGTCGACTCTCGGCAAAGCGCGCCTCGGCGAGTGCCCGGCCGAAAGGCGTGGCCGGATTGAACCCGCCGTCGCGCTGAATGGCCAGCGCGCAGACGACGGCGCGCCAGTCGGCAAGCCAACGCTCGCCCTGCCAGGCATCATCGACATGCGCCAGCAACAGTCGATGTAGCGCCAGCGGTGCGGGGCCATCGAGTGCCATGCGCTTGAGTGCCGCACGCTCGCCATTGGATATGCCCGCGCTTTTCAGCAGGGCTGCCAGGTGCGGAACGTGGGCGGGAGGAGTGCGGGGTTCAGGGTTGGTCATGCCTCACCTCCATGAATTGCGGAAAGTTCTTTTTCAGCCTACCGAAGAACATGCCTTGTGCTTTCGTTGTGGCGCGATAGGTACGGCCGTGGCGCTGGGGAGCGCCTTCGATAGCGCGGTTCAGCGTCTCTTGCGCGAGCCGGCACAGTTCGTCGAACCAAGGATGAAGGGCTTCAGTATCGTCGGAGATGTCGACGGTGGACCAGAGCCAGTCGAAGTAACGCGGATTCCAGTTGTGGGCGAAGGGCCCTGAAGTATGGTCAACCCATTTCGCGATTTCGGTCTTGTCGAGAACGATTGATTCAGGCCCGCCCTCCATGAGCGAAAAAAGGGCAGGCCGAAGTGCTTTGTAGTGGATAGCGGACGCGGCGTCGAGACCTCTCTTCGAGAGTAAGGCAAGGCGGTCACGGACGGGGCCGCCACCAAGCAGAGCGATTCTGGGTTTTTCCGGCACGCGAATGGTCGCGCTGTGAAAGCCGTCGGTTCTTCCTTGTCCGCGCACAAGTACCGACGCAGAAAACCAACCGCCGGCCGCCGAACTGTCTGCGCGTTGCATGGCGGCAGGTGTATATCCATCGCCGAAAACCAACTTCTGGAGCAACTCAGGGGTGAAACCATGCTCCTGGACCGTTAGCGCGCCGTTGGTTTTCTGGGTGATAGGTGTCCACGGATCGCCAAGATTCCCGGCCAGTTGGTCGCCAGCAATAAAGTTGGCCGCCGATCCGGAGGCGTGCGCGCGTATGCCGGTAACTTCGCTGCGTAGCCGAACGCGCCGGGCAATTTCTATGAAGAACGGGTCGAGGCTGGCTAGCGCACGGCTTCCAATGCCGTCCCAGGGAGCTATCCAGAGCAGGACCTTTCCGCTTTTGACATACGGGTGCGGTGGCTGGAGCAGGGTCGCGCGGGTTGCGAGAAGTACCGAAACGTCTCGCCCAAACTGTGCTCCGGCACGCGTCGTGGCTTGCCAGCCGACTCGCGGGCGACTGCCGTAGCCTTTGTTCATGCGGCCGATCCCACGGTTCATCCCGCCGCCGCTGCCTTTGCCAAGTAACCCCGTTGTCGTCTGTAGAGAAATCAGGGCGAAAAGCCACGCCTCTGGGTCCGCGTTTGCTGCCCGTGAACTTTTTACGTCGTGATTTTTGGAGGTGATCAGAACGTCGATCGCGTCTGGTGTCGCTGCATCCGGCTTGTAGTCACGGCCAAATACTTCACGGGTCGGCGCCGGTGACTGCATGAACGCTGGCTTCGTCGGGTTCTCGACCACCATCGTCCACGCGCTGTCATCGGCGCAGCCGTCGTCTCGCGTGAGTGCTCGAATGCCCTCTCGCCAGTATTCGGTGGATTGGCCGGTTTGGGTATCGCCAGCGCGTGCTAGCACCGCGCCGGCGAGATAGCAGCAGAAGATGTGGAAGGCGTCCTCCTGGTGGCGCTGCAGGCCGGGCAGGCTTTCCACCCGGTCTTCGCCCAGCAGTGCCAGGAGTTCAGGCAGGCTGGCGCCATTGGTGCCTTCCGGCGTTTGCACCCGAAGAACGGGATCGGTGAGCAGGTTCATGGTGTGGTTTTCTCCAATCCGAAACGGGAATACCGGTAGTTGTACTGGCCGGCAGCGTCAGCCTGAATGAACAGGATATCGCCCTCAAAGCTCACCAGGTGAGCCTGTTCGATTTCTTTTTTTGGTGCCAGACGACCGGGAATGTTAATGTCGTAGATGATCTGGCCGAAGGGGCTGGGAAAGTCTCTCCCCAGCGACAGGATGCGATCACTCAGGCCGAGACGAGTGGCCAAGTGTTCTTCGACGGTGTTCGGGAACATGAACTCACCTAAGTGTTCGTTCGGCATGGCCGCCGCGTGCGCGGCGGATTGTTGTGCACCGCCTATACCTTCGATATGCAGGGCGTGTCGCGTCCAGGCGTCGCCTTGCAGTTGGACGAGTCGATCCGGATGCGTCGCGGTTTCGACCAGGTGCCGATTGTCACGGGGAATCTCGATGACCGGCCCGGCGACGATCAGATCACGCGTCAGTTGCAGGATGCGCAGATCCTCATACACCGTGCCGAGACCGGCGAGGTTGCCGCGCCGTACCTCGCCTCTCGGGTTGAGGAAGACTGAAAAGTCCGATTCTCCTGGCAACAACACGGTACAAACCGGCATCGGGCGCGGACCGCGGTCGTGCCGATGCAGGCGGCCGATGCGTTGCAGCAGTACGTCGATCGGGCAGAGGTCGGTGAGCAGCCAGTCGGCGTCGATGTCCAGGCTCTGTTCCAGCGTTTGCGTGCCGATGAGGAGCATGGCTCCCGAGGAGGAGCCTCTGCCCATCCGTTTGCTGACGACGCGGTCCATTTGCTCCCGGTCGGCGCGGGCAAATCGGCCGTGGTGGGGCGCGCGAACGCCGCCTACCGCGAACAGGGCCGACGCCAGTTCGGGGTCGGCGTCCGCCAGTCGGGCCAAAGCAATGGCACGGCCGACGGTGTTGAGAATGACCAGCACTCGCTGTCCTGCTCGCACCGCGTCGCGCAATCTGGGGAGGAGGTCTTCGGGCGACTTGAGCAGTGGCAGTGGTTCGAGGCGTACGGTCTTGCTGCGGCACGCCGGGTCGGGCAAATGTCGCATCGGCGTGTTGGGCGCGCTCAAAGCCGGATAGGGCAGCACGATGGCTTGGTCGAACGGTTCGGCCTGCGGTCGGGAATCGCCGGGGTGCAGGTACTCTGCCCGTGCCGCGGCGCCCAATGTGGCCGACAGGAGCAGGGCGTGACCGCCGGCCTTGAGGTGACGAATAAGCAGTCGTCGGGCGAGGTAACGCATGTAGACGTCCGAGCTGTGCACTTCGTCGATGACCAGCAGCGATCGGTCGAGACAGGCGGCGCGCAGGTGAGCGTGAGGCACCTGGATAGCGGAAAACAGCGCCTGGTCGATGGTGCCGACGGCCACCGGTGCGGCAAGGAAGCGCTTGGGACGTTCCGCCGTCCAGTTTCGGTCGCGCGTTCTTTGTTCGTCATCGTTGAACAGATGAGCGTCGGTTGGGAGCATGTTCTTCGGCTCACCATCAATCTGCGCATAGCCCGGCACCGCGAGCAGCACGGGCGGACAATCGTCGCCGAAGACCCGGTGCATCGCGTCGGTCACGCGGCCATACAATTCGCGGGCGGCGACCCGTGTCGGCAGGGCGAAGTACAGACCGTCGACCTTGCCGGCCGCGAACAGCGCCAGAAAGTGCATCAGTGCGGCCTCTGTCTTGCCCGAACCCGTATCGGATTCCGCAACCAGCAGGGCCGGCAGATCGGCGCGGGACAGCGCCGACTGCAAAGGGCGCGGTTCGCCGCGAATGCCAAACGTGTCGCCGAAAGTGGGCTGTCCGTGTTCGATACGGATGCGGGCTGCCGAAACGTCCAGGCCCACGGCCACCAGCGCTTTTCTCGCTTGGCGACGCGACCATCCGATGCGATCGCCTTCGTGCTCGAAAGGGAAAAAGGACTCCCGGTGCGAACCGAGCCAGTCTGCGAGCATCACCAGTCCGGCGAAGCGATGCTCCAGCGCGACGCTGACTCCGATTGACGGAGCATCGCCTCGGAATGCATTGGGGAAAGCGCGGCGGGCGGTTTTGCCCAGTTCAGTGAGGCCGTCGAAGGGGTCGAGGTTGCCGCGGGGCTTCCAGTGTCGTTTCAAATTGCCGAGCGCGATGCCGTCGGCAATGTTGTCGTCGAACGCGGGTCTTCCATGGTGAAAAATCGCAGCCAACAGCAACCGCATGACGTCGGCTTCCGGGTCGGCAAACCACGACGCCATGTCTGCAAGGCCAAGCGCTGCGACCAATTTGGTGCGAAGCTCTTCGTCGTAGAGCAGCACGGAAGTTTCCTTGACGTGACCGGCAGTATTGCGCGCGTTCAGGTCGCGCCTTGCCTGAAAGCCGGAGTTGCATTTCCCGAGGTCGTGCAGAAGGGCGAATACCGCAAGCCGGTCAAGAATAACGGCAGCCGAGCCGAGGCCCAGGCCGCGCCTTATCGCTGGCAGGTCGCACAAGGCGCGGAAGACGCTGGCGACGTCAATGCAGTGGTCGGCCAGCGACAGCTGGCTCGCGCGATCATCAGAAAGTTTGCCCCAAAAGTCCATCGGGAGTCCTTGGCGTTGAATGTCGTTTGCAAGTTTGATCTTAAGCGATGATCGAGGGAAGGCCGGGCCTGGGGCACGCCTTGAAATCCGAGCCGCTCGGTTGGCACATTGCCCACTAGCGCTAACCATCGAAGGTGAACGCGCTGCCGGCCGTATGGCCCCGAAACATCGCGTGCGTCGGGGTCAGGCAAATGTCTGGCAGGGTCCGCAGTGCCTTCCTCACCAGCCCAACTCCAGTGGCCAAGGCCGTGGCCAACTCGGGCGCGCCCAAGATGCCTTGTCGGCCTTCGTTCTTGGCCGCGGGCGGCCTTCGTTCCGCCGAAACGTCCCAATATCAGCGACCCGGCAGGCCCGGGCGAGGGGTGAGCGTGCTAGAATAGCGAGCTTGATCAAGACGATGACATCCCCCTGGAAGTCACGTTGCCAGCGGACCAAATGATGGAAGCCTTCGCCAAAGAAACCCTGCCCATCAGTCTCGAAGACGAGATGCGTCGATCGTATCTCGACTACGCGATGAGCGTGATTGTCGGACGCGCCTTGCCGGATGCTCGCGATGGCCTCAAGCCGGTGCATCGCCGCGTTCTGTTCGCGATGCACGAGTTGTCGAACGACTGGAACAAGCCGTACAAGAAGTCGGCGCGGATCGTTGGCGATGTCATTGGTAAGTACCATCCGCACGGCGACACCGCGGTCTATGACACGATCGTACGCATGGCGCAGAACTTCTCGCTGCGCTACATGCTGGTCGATGGGCAAGGCAACTTCGGTTCGGTCGACGGTGATAATGCCGCTGCGATGCGGTATACCGAAGTGCGCATGGCGCGTATCGGCCATGAATTGCTGGCCGATATCGACAAGGAAACGGTCAACTTCGGGCCCAACTACGACGGCTCGGAGGAAGAGCCGCTGGTCATGCCGGCGCGGATTCCGAACCTGCTGATCAACGGTTCGTCTGGGATCGCCGTCGGCATGGCGACCAACATCCCGCCACACAATCTCGGCGAAGTCGTGGATGCCTGTCTGGCGCTGCTGCGCAACCCGGAGGTGACGATCGACGAGCTGATCGAGCTGGTGCCGGGTCCGGACTTTCCGACGGCCGGCATCATCTACGGCATTGCGGGCGTCTGCGAGGGGTATCGGACCGGGCGCGGCCGGGTGGTGATGCGCGGCCGGACCCATTTCGAGGATATCGACCGGGGGCATCGCCAGGCGATCATCATCGACGAGCTGCCGTACCAGGTGAACAAGCGGACGCTGCTCGAAAAAGTCGGCGAACTGGTCAACGACAAGCGGATCGAGGGCATTTCGGATCTGCGCGACGAGTCCGACAAGTCGGGAATGCGCGTGGTGATCGAGCTCAAGCGCGGCGAGGTCGCCGAGGTGGTGCTCAACTGCCTGTACAAGCAGACCCAGCTCCAGGACACCTTCGGCATGAACATGGTGGCGCTGGTCGATGGCCAGCCGCGGCTGCTGAATCTCAAGCAGATGCTCGAGTGTTTCCTGTGGCACCGGCGCGAGGTGCTCACCCGCCGTACCGTTTTCGAATTGCGCAAGGCGCGCGAGCGGGCACACATCCAGGAAGGCCTGGCGGTGG
Source organism: Accumulibacter sp. (assembly GCF_029255145.1). Classification (GTDB taxonomy): domain Bacteria; phylum Pseudomonadota; class Gammaproteobacteria; order Burkholderiales; family Rhodocyclaceae; genus Accumulibacter. Next base: position 15,641 of record NZ_JAPUVQ010000136.1, on the reverse strand, counting down.
CGCTCGACAACGTCGATGAGATCATCGCCCTGATCAAGGCGTCGCCGACGCCCGCCGATGCGCGCCGGGGATTGATGTCGAGGCTGTGGACCTCGCCGACGGTCGCCGAGATGTTGCAGCGCGCCAAGCTCGATGCGACCCGTCCCGACATTCTGGGCGTCGAATACGGCTTGACGGAGAATGGTTATCTCCTTTCGGAGGCGCAGGCGCAAGCGATTTTGGAACTGCGCCTGCAGCGACTCACGGGTCTCGAGCGCGACAAGATCGTTGCCGATTACGGCGACCTCCTGACGCGGATTGCCGACCTGATGGATATCCTGGCACGCCCCGAGCGGATTACCGAGATGATCGTCGAGGAATTGACCGGCATCCGTTCCCAGTTCGGCGACAAACGCCGCTCGGAAATCGTCATCAGCACACAGGATCTGGGGATCGCCGACTTCATTACCCCGGTCGACATGGTCGTGACGCTGTCGCATGCCGGCTACATCAAGTCGCAGCCGCTGGCCGACTATCGCGCGCAGCGACGTGGCGGGCGCGGGAAACAGGCGGCTTCGATGAAGACCGACGATTTCGTCGATCGCCTGTTCGTTGCCAACACCCACGATTTCATCCTCTGCTTCACCAGTCGGGGCCGGGTCTATTGGCTCAAGGTCTATGAGGTCCCGCAGGGAACGCGCACCAGCCGGGGCAAGCCGGTGATCAACGTTTTCCCCTTCGAGGATGGCGAGAAGATCAGTGCCATCCTGCCGGTCAAGGAATTCGCCGACGACCGCTATGTTTTCATGGGCACTGCGCAGGGGACGGTGAAGAAAACGCCGCTGTCGGATTTTTCCAACCCGCGCAAGAACGGCATCATCGCCGTCGCGCTCGATGAGGACGATTTCCTGATTGGCGCCGAGATCACCAATGGCAGCCAGGACGTGATTCTCGTCTCGGACGCCGGCAAGGCGGTCTGGTTCGACGAGGAAGACGTTCGCCCAATGGGACGGACGGCGCGGGGCGTGCGTGGAATGCGGCTGCTGGACAAGCAGCAGGTGCTGTCGCTGCTGATCGCCGATAACGATCAGCAAACGGTGCTGGTGGCCACCGCGAACGGTTTTGGCAAAAGGACAGCGCTCGCTGATTTCCGGCATTCGGGGCGAGGCACGCAAGGCGTCAAGGCGATTGCCGCCAGCGAAAGGAACGGCAAGGTGGTCGCAGCGCGGCTGGTCTGCGACGACGACGAGATCATGCTGATCACCACCGGCGGGGTGCTGATCCGCACCCGGGTTCGCGAGATTCGCGAGTTGGGGCGGGCAACGCAGGGCGTAACCCTGATCGCGCTCGACGCCGGCGAGAAGCTTGCAGGCCTGGAAAAGGTAATCGAGACCGAGGATGACTCCGATCTTCCGGAGCTCGCTGCAGCCGACGACGTCGACGGACACGATGACGGACAAGCGGGTGAGTCGTCGCTTGAGGACCCGACCGCCGGTCCGCAGGAGGAGTAGAGCGCATGCTGCGCGTTCTGCGACTGGTGGTCCTGCCGCTGCTCGCCCGGCGGCAAGGGTCGCTGGTGAAACCATGCGGGGGAGGGCTGCCGGGTACGGGCGCCGCTGACGCCGGCGAGCCCCTGCGGCAACACGGCAAACCGCCGGCGGGTAGGGCGTGATGAACGACGAGCTGCAGCGCGAGCTGGCGGTCGTCCGCGAGCAGATCGACGCGCTCGATTGGCAACTGCTGGAGCTGCTGAACCAGCGCGCCCGGTTTGCGCAGCGGGTCGGCGAGATCAAGTCGCGGCACGGTGAGGCTGGCTTCATTTACCGACCGGAACGCGAGGCACAGGTGCTGCACCGGATCCAGCAGTTGAACCCTGGACCGCTGTCCGGCGAGACCGTCACCTGGTTCTTCCGCGAAGTGATGTCGGCCTGCCTGTCGCTCGAGCAACCGCTGGGAATCGCTTTTCTCGGCCCGCTGGGTACTTTTTCGGAGAGCGCGGCGACCAAGCACTTTGGCCACGCCGCACGCCTGATGCCGCAGATCTCGATCGACGACGTCTTTCGCGAGGTCGAGGCCGCGCATGCCGACTATGCCGTCGTGCCGATCGAGAACTCGACCGAGGGTGCCGTCGGACGGACGCTCGACCTGTTGCTGACGACGCCGCTCAAGATCTGTGGCGAAGTGGTCCTGCGAATTCACCAGCATCTGCTGTCGAACGAGCGCTCGCTGGAGAGCGTGACGAAGGTCTACTCGCACGCGCAGTCACTGGCGCAATGCCATGAGTGGTTGAACCGCTCGCTGCCACGCGCGCAGCGCATTTCGGTGGGCAGCAATGCGCAGGCGGCGCAACTCGCGGCGGCCGAGGCGGGCGCGGCGGCGCTCGCCGGCCAGGCGGCCGCCGACCGCTACCACCTGCCGCAGCTGGCGAGCAACGTCGAGGACGAGCCGAACAACACCACCCGCTTCGTCGTCCTCGGCCATCAGGAGGCGGGGCCTTCGGGCCGCGACCGGACGTCGCTGATCATGTCGGCACACAACCAGACCGGCGCGCTGAGCAAGCTGCTGGCGCCGTTCTCCGACGCCGGCGTGTCGATGACCCGGCTGGAGTCGCGTCCGGCACGTCACACCTTGTGGGCCTACGTCTTCTTTGTCGACCTGGAAGGGCATCGCGACGACCAGTCGGTCAGCTCGGCGCTTGCCGAACTGGGTCGCCGGGCGCCTTATCTCAAGATTCTCGGGTCATACCCGATGGCCGCTTACTGACCCGATTGACTTCTTGTCGAGGAACGCCAATGGCACTGCCGACGCTGGACACGCAATCCCTGCCCTACATCCGGGCGATATCGCCCTACCAGCCCGGCAAGCCGATTACGCAGCTGGCGCGCGAGCTGGGTCTTGCCGTCGACCAGATCGTCAAGCTGGCTTCCAACGAAAATCCCCTTGGCATGAGTCCGAAGGCGCGGGCGGCGGCGACCGTGGCGATGGCGACGCTATCGCGTTACCCGGATGATTTCGATCTGAAGCACGCGCTTGGCGAGCGTACCGGCCTGGGGATGGAGCGCATCGTTCTCGGCAACGGATCGAACGATGTGCTTGATCTGGTCGCCCGCGTCTTTCTGGCGCCTGGCCGTTCGGCGATCTTCTCCCAATACGCCTTTGCCGTCTATCCGCTGGCGACCTTGTCGGCCGGCGCCGAAGCGATTGCCGTTGCCGCCAGCGACTTCGGCCACGACCTTGAGGCGATGCGGGCGGCGATCCGGCCCGATACCCGCTTGATCTGGATCGCCAATCCGAACAACCCGACCGGTACCTTCGTGCCGTATGCCCAGCTCAAGCGGTTCATGCAGGCGGTGCCGGCGGATGTGCTGGTGGTCGTCGACGAAGCGTACAACGAATACCTGCCACCCGCCGAGCGCGTCGACACCACCGCCTGGCTGGCCGAAATGCCGAATCTGGTGATCACCCGCACCTTCTCGAAGATCTACGGTCTCGCCGGTCTGCGTATCGGCTATGCGCTGACTTCGGCGGTGATCGCCGACCTGATGAATCGAGTCCGCCAGCCGTTCAATTGCAACAATCTTGCCCTGGCTGCCGCCGTCGCAGCCCTCGACGATCACCAGTTCGTGGCCAGCAGCTACGCCATGAACCGCGCCGGCATGGAGCAGATCGTCGCCGGCCTCAAGCGGCTGGGCTGCAGCCACATTCCCTCGCATGGCAACTTCGTGACCTTCAGGGTGGTCGACGCGGCGGCGGTGAACCAGCGGCTGCTCGGACGGGGAGTTATCGTTCGGCCGATCGCCGCTTACGGGATGCCGGACTGGCTGCGCGTGACGATTGGCACCGAGAGCGAAAACAGCCGCTTCCTCGGGGCGCTTGAAGGGTCACTATGATCGACTACTGCGGAGCTTTCGGGTCGTGAGCGCGCCGGTCACGTTCGGCAAGGTGGTGGTCTTCGGTGTCGGCCTGATCGGTGGCTCGTTCGCGCTGGCACTGAAGGCTGCAGGACAGGCGACCGAGGTGGTCGGTTTCGGGCGCCGCCTGGGATCGCTGACGCAGGCGCTCGAACTGGGGATCGTGGACCGCGCCGGCTTCAATGTCGGCCAGGAGGTGTCGAATGCCGACCTGGTGCTGATCGCCACACCGGTCGGAACGACCCCGGAGATCATGGCGCGCCTTGCCCCCTGCCTGGGGCCGCAGACCGTCGTCACCGACGCGGGCAGTACCAAGGAAGACGTGGTCGCCGCCGCACGGGCGCATTTCGGTGAGCGGCTCGGGCAGTTCGTCCCCGCTCATCCGATTGCCGGCGCCGAGAACAGTGGCGCGCAAGCGGCGCGGGCGGATCTCTACCGGCACAAGCAGGTGGTGCTGACGCCGCTGCCGGAAAGCGCGCCATCGATCGTTGCCCGCGTGCGCGCCGCGTGGGAGTGTTGCGGTGGCCTGATCAGGGAGTTGTCACCGGCCGAGCATGACCGCATCTTCGCCGCGGTCAGCCATCTGCCCCACCTGCTGTCGTTTGCCCTGGTACACGAACTGGCCCGGCGTGACAACCGCGAGCAGTTGTTCGCTTTCGCGGCCAGCGGTTTTCGCGATTTCACGCGGATTGCCGCCAGCCACCCCGAGATGTGGCGCGACATCTGTCTGGCCAATCGGACCGCACTGCTCGACGAACTCGACCACTACCGGGCGCAACTCGACGACTTGCGGGCGGCCCTGGCGTGCGGTGACGGCGCCCGCCTGGCGGCGACCTTCGACGTGGCCAGAAGCGCCCGGCGCGCGTGGGCCGAGAACAAGACGAAAGACTGACGTGGCCGAAGACTACATCGACCTGCCGCAACTGCTCGCGGCCCGGGGCACCGTGCGCCTGCCTGGCTCGAAGAGCATCTCCAACCGGGTGTTGTTGCTGGCAGCACTGGCCGACAGCGATACCGAAGTCCGCGGCTTGCTGCAGTCGGACGACACGGCCCGGATGCTCGATGCGCTGCGGGCGCTCGGAGTGCGCATCGAGCCGCTGCCCGACAATGCGCTTCGGGTCAGCGGGGTCGCCGGGATTTTCCCGGTCCGCCAGGCGGATCTCTTCCTGGGTAACGCCGGCACCGCCTTTCGGCCGCTGACGGCAGTGCTGGCGCTGGCGGTTGGCGAAGCTGGCGAGTACCGGCTGGCCGGCGTGCCGCGAATGCACGAAAGGCCGATCGCCGATCTGGTTGATGGCTTGCGTCAACTCGGCGCCGAGATCAGCTACCTCGATCGGCAGGGCTTTCCACCGTTGGCCATTCGTACGCCTCGGATACCTCGTGCGCCCGGACCCGCCAGGGTGATCAGCCTGCGCGGCGACGTCTCCAGCCAGTTTCTGACCGGCCTGCTGATGGCCTTGCCCTTGCGTGGCGTCGAAACGACGGTGGAAGTGCTCGGCGAGCTGATTTCCAGGCCCTACGTGGACATCACGCTGGCCACCATGGCCAGCTTCGGCGTGCAGGTGCGGTGTGATGGCGGGCAGCGCTTTACCGTTCCCGCCGGCAGTGCCTATCGTTCGCCGGGGTCGATCGAGGTTGAGGGTGACGCCTCGTCGGCGTCGTACTTCCTGGCGCTCGGAGCCGTTGGCGGCGGGCCCGTGCGCGTTGAAGGCGTTGGTCGCGATTCGATCCAGGGCGACGTCCGTTTTGCCGACGCGCTGACCGCGATGGGGGCAACGATTGCCGCTGGCGCCAACTGGATCGAAGCGTCCGCGGCAGTGGGCGGAAGGCTTCAGGGCGTCGATCTCGACTGCAACCAGATCCCCGACGCGGCGATGACGCTGGCCACCGTTGCGCTGTTTGCCGAGGGGCCGACCACCTTGCGCAATATCGCCAGCTGGCGAGTCAAGGAGACCGACCGTATTGCGGCGATGGCCGCCGAGTTGCGCAAGCTGGGGGTGACTGTAGACGAGGGTGGCGACTTCATCCGGGTCTGGCCGCCTGTCGCCGGCCAGAGTTTGCGCCCGGCGGCGATAGACACCTACGACGATCACCGCATGGCGATGTGTTTTTCGCTGGCCGCGCTGGCGACGCCGCTGCGAGTCAACGATCCGCAGACGGTCGACAAGACGTTTCCAGACTATTTCGGGCGCTTTGCCGAGATCACGCAGCCAGTGCCGGTGGTAGCCATCGACGGCACTTCCGCTTCGGGTAAGGGCACCGTCGCCTCGCGCGTCGCCGAGGCGCTTGGCTGGCACTACCTCGACTCCGGCGCCCTCTACCGCCTGACCGCCCTTGCGGCCCGCCAGGCCGGCGTCGATTGGCACGATGAGGCCGGGGTGGCAGCGATCGCTGCTGCGCTCGACGCCGGTTTTGCGGGCAAGGTGATCAGCCTCGCTGGCGACGATGTCGGCGATGCCATCCGCAGCGAGGAGATCTCGGCTGGCGCTTCGCTGGTGGCGGCTCTGCCGGCCGTGCGCGCGGCGCTGTTGTTCAGGCAGCGGGCATTTCGCCGGCCACCCGGACTGGTCGCCGACGGGCGCGACATGGGCTCGGTGGTCTTCCCCGATTCGACGACCAAGGTCTTCCTCACCGCCAGTGTCGAGGTGCGCGCGGAAAGGCGCCATAAGCAGTTGATCGAAAAAGGAATCGCTGCTAGTATTGCAGCCCTCTCGCTGGATCTGCGCGAACGTGACGAACGCGACAGCCGACGTAGCGTCTCGCCGATGCAGCGGAGTGCGGATGCTGAATTGCTCGACACGACAAACCTGACCATCGCCAGTGCGGTGGCGCAGGTGCTGGACTGGGTCAACAAGGTTTCCGAAGCAGGGTGAAACGGCGGCTGCCGTTAGCCCAAAGTGTCACCAGTTCCACGCGTCGTTCGGTCGGCCCAGCGGCAGTTTCGCCCCCAGGCTTGCCGGTGTCGTGTCCTCGCTTGCCGGTTTGCCGCGGCATCCGGAGCGGTCGGGACTGGTGATGATTTTCAACTCACCCCGCACCACTGCGGTTAGGTAACTCAATCGACATGTCAGACACTCCCACCATGCAAGAAAGCTTTGCCGAACTTTTTGAAGAGAGCCTCGGGCGCCAGGAAATGCGTCCGGGCGAGGTCATCACCGCCGAAGTGGTGCGCATCGACCAGAATTTCGTGGTGGTCAATGCCGGCCTGAAATCCGAGAGCTACATTGACCTTGAAGAATTCCTGAGTGATCAGGGCGAACTGGAAGTCGGCGTCGGTGATTTCGTCCAGGTGGCCATCGAGCAGCTCGAGAACGGCTTTGGTGAAACCCGCCTGTCGCGCGACCGGGCCAAGCGCGTCGCCGCCTGGAATGCGCTGGAGCTGGCGCTGAACGACGGCAGCCTGGTGGCCGGTACCATTACCGGCAAGGTCAAGGGCGGCCTGACGGTGATGACCAACGGTGTTCGTGCCTTCCTGCCGGGTTCGCTGGTAGACATGCGTCCAGTCAAGGACACCACGCCGTACGAAGGCAAGACCTACGAGTTCAAGGTGATCAAGCTCGACCGCAAGCGTAACAACGTGGTGGTCTCTCGCCGTGCGGTTCTCGAAGCGAGCGTCGGCGAAGAGCGCGATGCCCTGCTGGCTGCGCTCAAGGAAGGCAGCATCGTCAAGGGTGTGGTCAAGAACATCACCGATTATGGCGCTTTCGTCGATCTCGGCGGAATCGACGGCTTGCTGCATATCACGGACCTGGCATGGCGCCGCGTTCGTCACCCCTCGGAAGTGCTGGCCGTGGGCGACGAACTGCAGGCCAAGATCCTCAAGTTCGATCAGGAAAAGAACCGCGTTTCGCTGGGTCTCAAGCAACTTGGTGAAGACCCGTGGGTGGGCATTTCCCGCCGCTATCCGTCGACCACCCGCCTCTTCGGCAAGGTCACCAACCTGACCGACTATGGTGCCTTCGTCGAGATCGAGCAGGGGATCGAGGGACTGGTGCACGTCTCCGAGATGGACTGGACGAACAAGAACGTCCATCCGTCCAAAGTCGTCCAGCTGGGTGACGAAGTCGAAGTGATGATCCTCGAGATCGATGAAGACCGGCGTCGGATTTCCCTGGGCATGAAGCAGTGCGCTGCCAACCCGTGGGACGATTTCTCGATGAACTACAAGAAAGGCGATCGGGTGCGTGGCGCCATCAAGTCGATCACCGATTTTGGCGTGTTCATCGGTTTGCCGGGCGGCATCGACGGCTTGGTACATCTCTCGGACCTGTCGTGGTCTCTCGCTGGCGAAGAGGCGATTCGCAACTTCAAGAAGGGCGACGAGGTTGACGCGGTGGTACTGGCCATCGATACCGACAAGGAGCGGATCTCGCTGGGCATCAAGCAACTCGATGGCGATCCGTACACCAGTTATATCGCCACCCACGAGAAGAACAGTGTCGTCCGTGGGGTGGTCAAGTCGGTTGATGCCCGCGGTGCGGTGGTCGTGCTCGATGGCGACATGGAGGGCTACCTGCGTGCTTCGGAGGTGTCTCGCGACCGGATTGACGATCTGACCAAGGTGTATAAGGAAGGCGATGCGGTCGAGGCAATGATCATCAACGTGGATCGCAAGACACGTTCGATCAGCCTGTCGATCAAGGCCAAGGATCAGGCCGAACAGCACGAAGCGATGCAGAAGTTCTCTGCCGACAGCAACGCCAGTTCGGGCACCACGAACCTCGGTGCGCTGCTCAAAGCCAAGCTGAATAATCCCCAGTAAGGCAGGTCCATGACCAAGTCTGACCTGATCGGCGAGTTGGCCGGACGCTTTCCTCAACTGGTCGCAAAGGATGCGGACTTGTCAGTGAAAATGATTCTCGATGCCATGGCAGAGGCACTGGCCAAGGGTGATCGCATCGAGATTCGCGGCTTCGGAAGTTTCTCGCTGAACTACCGGCCGCCGCGGGTTGGCCGGAATCCGAAGTCTGGCGAGAAGGTGGATGTCCCGGAAAAATGGGTGCCGCACTTCAAGCCAGGCAAGGAATTGCGAGAGCGCGTCGACGGCTCGCTGGATCTGGTCTGAGTGCTCAGGCAAGTCGGTTTGCGGGCGGCAACGCAAGTTGCCGCCCGTTTCCTGTGATAAGGTAATTGATGCGTTCCTTGCTGTGGTTCTCGAGAGTCGTTCTTTTTCTCGTCATTTTTGCGTTCGCCATCAAGAACACCGACCCGGTGGGCGTTCGCTTCTTCCTTGACACCGTCTGGCAGGCGCCGCTGGTCATTGTCCTGCTGGTTTCCTTCGCTGGCGGTGCGGTTTTCGCCGTGCTGTCCTTGCTGGGTACCCTGTTTTCGCAGCGTCGCGAAGTGAACAGATTGAAGCGTGAACTCAAGGTAGCGCAGGACAGAGTCATGGGCAGTCAGGGGCGCCCGATGTGACTTTGCCAGGGAGGCAAGCGGCGGCTGTGGCTAAGGGAGCAACGGCGACCCGATGATTGAGTTCGAGTATTGGCACCTGCTCCTGTTTCCGCTGTTTTTCGGGCTGGGTTGGGCAGCGGCGCGGATTGATATCCGGCACCTGGTGAAGGAGTCGCGCGCCTTGCCGCGTTCGTACTTTCAGGGGCTCAACTTTCTGCTCAACGAGCAGCCTGATCGGGCGATCGAGGCTTTCGTCGAGGCCGTCAAGGTCGATCCGCAGACCATCGAAATCCACTTCGCACTCGGCAGTCTTTTCCGTCGTCGCGGCGAAACCGAGCGGGCGATCCGGATGCATCAGCATCTCGTCGAGCGCGAGGATCTGGCACAGGATCTGAAGTTGCAGGCACTCGCGGAACTAGGACAGGATTATCTCAAGGCCGGGCTGCTCGATGGCGCCGAAGCGGTGTTCGAGAAACTGCGCAATTCGACGTTAGCGGAAGACGCGAAACGCAACCTGCTTGAGATCTACCAGTTGGAAAAGGACTGGGAGAAGGCGATCGCCATCGCCTCGGAGCTGCCCGACTTCGCCTCGCACAAGGAAATTGCCGAGTACTACTGCGAGCTTGCCGCCGCCGAAATGATCCGTTCGCGTCGTGATCTTGCGGCCAACTACCTGCAGATCGCACTCGAACGGAATCGAAAATGCGTTCGGGCGAGCTTGCTCCAGGGTGACCTGCACTTCCAGCACGATCAGTTCGCCGCTGCGATCGAGTCCTGGCAGCGGATCGAACAGCAGGATCCGACCTATCTGGCACTGGTCGCCAAGCGCTTGCTGGATGCCTTCCGCAAGCAGGATCGCCGCGAGGCGGGCCTGCAGCTCTTGCGAGGTTATCTGGACCACTATCCGTCGCTGGACCTGCTGGACGTGGTCTTTCAGCTGGTGCTCGAGAGCGGCGGACCGGAAGCCGCGTACCGACTGGTTCGCGATGAGTTGATACGCAATCCGACACTGCTTGGCTTCGACAAACTGCTCGAGGCGCGACTGTTGTTTGCCTCACCGGACATTCGTCCCGACCTGGATCTGGCCAAGGGGATCGTGCACGGCTACACGCGTCGCCTGGCGCGTTATCGGTGCGATAATTGCGGCTTCAAGGCGCGCCAGTTCTATTGGCGCTGCCCGGCCTGCGGCGGCTGGGAGACCTACTCCCCCAAGCGCACCGAAGAATTCGATCTGACGCCCTAGGAGTCCCATGTCGCCTGTCACCGTGCCCGACAACGCGCGCCAGTCTGGCGAGCGCAGCTCGCCTTGCCACGCTGGGTAGCGATGCAGCTTGCTGACCTTGCCGCTGCACGGCTGCTGATCGTCGGCGACGTGATGCTTGATCGCTACTGGTTCGGCGACGTCGAGCGGATCTCGCCCGAAGCGCCGGTACCGGTGGTCAAGGTGGCGCGTAGCGAAGAGCGCCCGGGTGGCGCCGCCAACGTGGCACGCAACGTCGCTGCGCTGGGTGCTCGAGTTGGCTTGCTGTCGGTCGTCGGTGACGACGAAGCCGGTCAACGTCTCCAGGAACTGCTCGAAGCGAGTGGGATCGATGTCAGCCTGCACGTCGACCCGGCGATCAGCACTACCGTAAAACTGCGGGTGATTGGTCGGCAGCAGCAACTGCTGCGGATCGATTTCGAAACCTCGCCCTCGCACGAGGTATTGCGCGCCAAGCTGGTCGAATTCGAATCGCGCCTGCCGGATTGCCATGCGGTGATCCTTTCCGATTATGGCAAGGGCGGCTTGACGCATATCGGCGAGATGATCCGGATGGCGCGGGCTGCCGGCAAGAAGGTGTTGGTCGATCCGAAGGGCGACGATTTCTCGAAGTACGCAGGGGCGACCGTGGTCACCCCGAATCGTGGTGAGTTGCGGGCGGTGGTCGGACGCTGGACGGACGAAGGTGACTTGGCGCGTAAAGCGGAAGCCCTGCGCAGCGCGCTGGGACTAGAGGCGCTGCTGGTGACTCGCAGCGAGGAGGGCATGTCGCTGTTTCACGCAGCCGGGGCGGTACATCAGCAGGCGGTCGCCAGGGAGGTCTTTGATGTCTCCGGCGCTGGCGACACGGTGATCGCCACCCTGGCGGTGATGCTGGCGTGTGGCGCCGATTGGCCGGAAGCGGTGCATGCGGCGAATGTCGCGGCTGGGGTGGTGGTCGGCAAGCTCGGGACGGCCGTGGTTGGCCGCGCCGAACTCAATGCAGCATTGAACTGAGGTGAGTTGATTCCATGTACACCATCGTAACGGGCGCTGCCGGCTTCATCGGCGCCAACCTCGTCAAAGCGCTGAACCAGCGCGGGCTGCACCGGATCGTCGCGGTCGATAATCTGAGTCGGGCGGAGAAGTTCCGGAATCTGGTCGATTGCGACATCGCCGATTACATCGACAAGCAGGAATTCCTCGAGCGCCTGCTGGCCGGAGACTTCGATGGCGACGTCGATGCCATCCTTCATCAGGGCGCCTGCTCCGACACCATGGAGACCGATGGCCGCTACATGATGGAGAACAACTATCGCTACTCGCTGGCGCTTCTGGACTGGTCCCTCGATCAGGAGGTGCAGTTCCTCTACGCCTCGAGTGCGGCGACTTACGGCGGCGGTGGCCTCTTCCGGGAGGAGCGCCAGCACGAGGCGCCACTGAACGTCTACGGCTACTCGAAGTTCCTCTTCGACCAGATCGTCCGTCATCGCCTGGCGAGCGTCGGTTCGTCCAACTCGCAGGTCGTCGGCTTCCGCTATTTCAATGTGTATGGTCCCCGCGAGTCGCACAAGGAACGTATGGCTTCGGTCGCCTTTCACCACTACCAACAGTTTCGCAGCGCGGGCAAGGTGCAGCTTTTCGAAGGCTGCGATGGTTATGCCGACGGCCAGCAGCAGCGCGATTTTGTCTATATCGACGACGTCGCTCGGGTCAACCTTCATTTTCTCGATCATCCGGAAAAGTCGGGAATCTTCAATGTCGGCACCGGTCGGGCGCAGACCTTCAACGAGTTGGCGGTGGCCAACGTCAATGCCTGCCGGGCGCTGACCGGCAAAGAGGCTCTGCCGCTTGCCGAGCTGGTAGGCCAGGGCCTGATCGAGTACATCCCGTTTCCGGCGGCGCTCAGGGGCAAGTATCAGAGCTTCACCCAGGCCGATTTGTCGAAACTGCGTCAGGCGGGCTACGAACAGCCGTTCGCCAGTGTCGAAGACGGTGTCCCACAGTACGTCAAGTGGTTGAACACCGGTGAATAAGACACTCGAGGACTACGTCGGCGAGACGCCGCTGGTGCGTTTGAAGCGACTGCCGGGGGCCGGTTGCGAAGCCCGTGGCAACCTGATCCTGGCCAAGCTGGAGGGCAATAATCCGGCTGGTTCGGTGAAGGATCGCCCGGCGCTGTCGATGATCACGCGTGCCGAACAGCGTGGCGACATCGCGCCCGGCGACACCCTGATCGAAGCGACTTCGGGCAATACCGGCATTGCGCTGGCGATGGCGGCTGCCGTGCGCGGCTACCGGATGATCCTGGTGATGCCGGAGAATCAGAGTGTCGAACGGCGGCAGACGATGCGCGCTTTTGGCGCCGAGCTGGTATTGACGCCCCGGGATGGCGGCATGGAACTGGCGCGCGATGTCGCCGAAGGGATGCGCAGGGATGGCCGCGGCATCATCCTCGATCAGTTCGCCAATCCCGACAACCCGCTGGCGCACTACGAGGGGACCGGTCCCGAGCTCTGGCGCCAGACCGACGGGCGAGTCACCCATTTTGTCAGCAGCATGGGCACTACCGGAACGATCATGGGCGTCTCACGCTACCTCAAGGAGCAGGATGCCAGGATCTGCATCGTCGGTTGCCAGCCGGAAGACGGTTCGCAGATTCCGGGTATCCGCAAATGGCCGGAAGCCTATCTGCCCAGGATCTTCGACCGCGCACGGGTCGACCGTATCGAAGCGGTCTCGCAGGGAGAGGCCGAGGAAATGACTCGCCGGCTGGCTCGCGACGAGGGCATCTTTGCCGGCATCTCATCGGGCGGTGCCTTGGCCGTCGCGTTGCGGCTGGCCGGCGAACTCGAGAAGGCGACCATTGTCACGATCGTTTGTGACCGCGGTGACCGTTACCTGTCGACCGGCGTCTTTCCTGCGTGAGAAGAGCTTGAGCAAGGCTTGAGAGGCAGATGAAGCCGGTTCTCGCCTTTGACATCGAAACGATTCCGGACGTGGGCGGCTTGCGTCGCCTGCACGGTCTTGATCCCGGGCTATCCGATGACGAGGTCGCCGAACTGGCTTTTCAGCAGCGGCGGGCGACCCATGGCAACGACTTCTTGCCGCACCACCTGCAACGGGTGGCGGTAATTTCGTGCGCGCTTCGCGTCGGCAGCGATTTCCACGTGTGGTCCCTGGCCGAACCCGAGCAGGGCGAAGGCGAAATAATTCAACGCTTCTTCGACGGCGTCGAGAAATTCACGCCGCAGATCGTGTCGTGGAACGGTGGCGGGTTCGACCTGCCGGTGCTGCACTACCGCGGGCTGATCCACGGCGTCACCGCGCCACGCTATTGGGACCTCGGTGACGGCGACTACGCCGACAGTCGCGACTTCAAGTGGAACAACTACATCAGCCGTTACCATACGCGCCACCTCGATCTGATGGATCTCCTGGCGATGTACCAGCCACGCGCCAGCGTGCGCCTCGACGAGATGGCCAAGCTGATCGGCTTTCCCGGCAAACTCGGCATGGATGGCAGCAAGGTGTGGCAGGCCTGGCAGGCGGGAGCATTTGGCGAGGTACGCGACTACTGCGAAACCGACGTTCTCAATACCTACCTTGTTTCCCTGCGCTTTCGTCTGTTGCGCGGCGAGCTGTCACGGACAGAATACGATGCCGAGGTCGCCTTTGTTCGCGGCGAACTGGAGAAGATCGGCAAGCCGCATTGGCGGGAGTTCCTGGCCGCCTGGCGCTAGGGTCGCTGCAGCAGGTCCAGAGCCAGGCCACGAAACGACTGCCTGGTTGCCGGCAACCCCTTGCACGGCACGCCATCCACTTTCTCGTCGCCGTCGTCGCTGAGTACATAGATCGCTTGCTTGCCGGGGATCGCAAACAGGGCCTCGGGCCGCAGTGTGCCGAAATCGATCGGCTTGAGCCGCTGTGGTGCGTCCGCAGCCTGCCCGGACCAGGAGTACAGGGCAAAGCCCTTGCGGTTGTGCTTTCCGCTGCCGGCCGGCCCGGCGACGATCAAGAAGCCCGGAGCGACGAACTCAATGCTACGGATTCCGCGTCCGCCGAGATCGAGCAAGATGCTCTCGCCAAGAATTGGGGACGCGGCCTTGTCGATCACTTCCGCCGGATTCGTCAAGGGGATCAACAGCGCCTTGTTTTCTGGCAGCGGATTGCGAAAGCCGATCAGCAGCTGTCCGTCGCGGGTTGCAGCGAGGCCTTCGATGTTCACGCCGCCCGGAGCTTCGGGCGAGATCTCCAGCTCACTCGCCTTGGCCAGCACCGCGAAGCGACGGTCGGCGATCAGATCTCCGAGGACTCTGGAGTAGGGCGGCGTGGTCGGTTCCTGGAGCGATGGTCCTGTCGCGGTGCCGATGATGTCGGTGGCAAAAAAACGATGTCTTGACGCTGCGCTCTTCCCCTTGCTGGTTCGGCCATGCGAGGAGATCCAGTAGATTCGGTCGCCGATGCGCGCGGCACCCTCAAGGTCGGCTTCGCTCGCTTTGCCCTCTTGACGGTTGCCGAGGTAGTCGGTCAGGTCGAGGCTGGCGGTGGGGTCGCGTTTTCCGAGGCGGTAGATACTCAGGATATCGTGCTCGTCGTCGGCGACGACGAAGTGCTCCGGTCCGAGAGCGACTGCCGCGGAGGCATCGCACAGACCGCGGTAGGACACCTCGCCGGGCCGGGCCTGGGCAGGCGCAGCGCTTACGGCAAGGGCCAGGAACAGCACGGCGGGACGAATCAGGCACGACACGGGCGGCAGTCTCCTTCTCGAGAAACGGAGTGTAGCGCAGGTCGGCCAGCGCCGGACTCGAAAGCTGACGACGGCGGGCCGGGGCAGAGATCTCGTCCGCGCCGTAGCCTGCAAGGTACCGCGGTCGCTTGCCCGGCCCAGAAGCGTGGGAAAGGCCGATGCGATAGGGGCCCGGGTTCCGCGATTCAATCTGAATAGATAGCGGGAATGCCCCGCCAAGCGTTGATCTTGGATAGAGTGATGTTACTGAGACAGTCACCTATTTGGAGAGCAAGGGAGGCGGGGCGATGGGGACTCTGGCACAAACGGTGCTTCCGTTCAAGGTTGAAGCGACGGAAGAACTGCTGACGGCGAATGCCGGGCTGGT
>NZ_JAPUVQ010000135.1:0-16259 GCF_029255145.1 Accumulibacter sp. | reverse complement strand
TTCTACTTCCGGACGACCGATGTGACCGGGGCGATCGCCATGCCGGAAGGCGTCGAGATGGTGATGCCTGGCGACAACATCCAGATGACGGTCAAGCTGATCGCCCCGATCGCCATGGAAGAAGGCCTGCGCTTCGCCATCCGCGAGGGTGGGCGCACCGTCGGCGCCGGCGTCGTGGCCAAGATCATCGAGTAGTTCGGCAAAATCCGGGTGTCGCACCTGCGCCACCCATCGCTCTTTGGAATATGACATGCAAAGCCAAAAAATCCGGATCCGCCTGAAAGCCTTCGACTATCGTCTGATCGATCAGTCAGCCCAGGAGATCGTCGAAACCGCCAAGCGCACCGGAGCCGTTGTCCGCGGCCCGGTGCCGCTGCCGACCCGCATCCAGCGTTTCGATGTCCTTCGCTCGCCACACGTCGACAAGACTTCGCGCGACCAATTCGAAATGCGCACGCACCTGCGACTGATGGATATCATCGACCCGACCGACAAAACGGTCGATGCGTTGATGAAGCTGGACTTGCCTGCAGGCGTCGACGTCGAAATTAAGTTGCAGTAATGCCTTCGGTAGGGCTATAATTACCGGCTTTGGTCGGGCAGGCGTGTGTTGACGCTGCCCGTTTTTGTTGGCAGAACTCGCCGGCCAATCGTAGCCGGTCAGAGGAGAATAAGCATGAGTCTAGGCCTTGTTGGGCGCAAGGTCGGCATGACGCGCATCTTTACCGACGCAGGTGCAAGCGTTCCGGTAACCGTGCTCGATGTGTCGAACAACCGCGTCGCTCAAATCAAGACGCAGCAAAGCGATGGCTATTCTGTCGTTCAGCTGGCTTTTGGCAAGCGGCGCCCGTCCCGCGTAAACAAGCCGCTGGCCGGGCATCTGGCCAAGGCTGGCGTCGAAGCGGGTTACGTCCTGAAAGAGTTCCCGGTATCTGCGGATGAGCTGGCCAACCTGAAGGCCGGCGACCAGATCAGCGTGACCATCTTCGCTGTAGGGCAAAAGGTTGATGTCACCGGTCAGACCATCGGCAAGGGTTTTTCCGGCGCAGTCAAGCGGCACCACTTCTCCTCGCAATGTGCCTCGCATGGCAACTCGGTGTCGCACCAGGCGCTCGGGTCGACCGGTATGGCACAGGACCCCGGGCGGGTTTTCCCGGGCAAGAAGATGGCTGGGCATCTGGGTGCCGTCAAGCGTACCCAGCAAAACCTCGAGATCGTTCGCGTCGACGTGGAGCGCCAGTTGCTGCTGCTCAAAGGCGCGGTCCCCGGCTCCAAGGGATCGGACGTGATTGTGCGTCCTGCAGTCAAGGCGGGGGCATAAATGGAACTTAAACTGATCAACGAGCAGGGCCAGGAAATGAGCCGTTTGCAGGCCCCGGACGCCCTGTTCGATCGCGAATATAACGAAGCGCTAGTGCACCAGGTGCTGGTTGCCTATCAGGCCAATGCGCGCAGCGGCAATCGTGCCCAAAAGGATCGCTCCGATGTTCGGCATACGACCAAGAAGCCCTGGCGCCAAAAGGGGACTGGTCGCGCCCGGGCGGGCATGTCGTCTTCGCCGATCTGGCGTGGCGGCGGTCGTGTCTTCCCGAACTCCTCGGACGAGAAGTTCAGCCAGAAGCTGAACCGCAAGATGTACCGCGCCGGGATGGCGGCGATCCTCTCGCAGCTGGTCCGCGAGGATCGCCTGGCGGTGGTCGACGAGCTGTCGATCGAGGCGCCAAAAACCAAGCTCTTTCTGACCAAGATCAAGAGCATGGGCTTCGAGTCGGTACTGGTGGTTACCGACGAGCTGGAGGAGAACGTCTTTCTCGCTTCGCGCAACGTGCCGAATGTGCTGGTAGTGGAAGTTCAGCAGGCTGATCCGGTGTCGCTGGTCCGCTTCCCGAAGGTGTTGATTACCAGGAACGCGCTCGCCAAGTTTGAGGAGATGCTGGGATGAACCAAGAACGTCTGATGCAGGTATTGCTTGCCCCGCAGATCTCCGAAAAAGCGACCTTTGTCGCCGACAAGTACGAGCAGGTGATCTTTCGCGTGGCGCCAGATGCGACCAAGCCTGAAGTCAAGGGGGCCGTCGAGCTGTTGTTCAAGGTCTCGGTGAAGTCGGTCCAGATTGCCAACGTCAAGGGCAAGCACAAGAAATTTGGCCGCGTCATGGGTCGGCGCAAGAGCTGGAAGAAGGCCTACGTCTGCCTGAACG
This sequence comes from Accumulibacter sp., assembly GCF_029255145.1. Taxonomy (GTDB): domain Bacteria; phylum Pseudomonadota; class Gammaproteobacteria; order Burkholderiales; family Rhodocyclaceae; genus Accumulibacter. The sequence goes on along the minus strand of NZ_JAPUVQ010000135.1, from coordinate 14,059 downwards.
CTGGCCAGGAAATTAACTTCGTTGATGGGGGAGGCGTCTGATGGCACTCGTCAAAGTCAAGCCGACCTCGCCTGGCCGCCGTGCCGTTATCAAGGTCGTCAATCCAAAGCTCCACAAGGGCGCACCGCTGGCGGCGCTGGTCGAGTCGCAGTCGAAGAACGCTGGCCGCAACAACAACGGCCATATCACGACGCGGCACCAGGGCGGCGGTCACAAGCAGCACTATCGGCTGGTGGACTTCAAGCGCAACAAGGACGGCATCCCGGCCAAGGTCGAGCGGCTTGAGTACGACCCCAACCGGACGGCGAATATCGCTTTGCTCTGCTATGCCGATGGTGAGCGCAGCTACATCATCGCCCCCAAGGGCATCGCCGTCGGTCAGCAGGTCTCCAGTGGCTCCGAGGCGCCGATCAAGGTCGGGAACACCCTGCCAATCCGAAATATTCCGGTCGGGACGACAATCCATTGCGTCGAGATGGTTCCGGGCAAAGGAGCGCAGTTGGCGCGCTCTGCAGGAACATCGGTGCAGTTGCTGGCCCGTGAAGGTGCGCACGCGCAATTGCGGCTGCGTTCCGGCGAGATCCGGCGAGTGCACGTCGAGTGCCGGGCGACGATTGGCGAAGTCGGTAACGAAGAGCATAGCCTGCGCTCGATCGGCAAGGCTGGCGCGAATCGCTGGCGCGGTGTTCGCCCGACGGTTCGTGGCGTGGCCATGAATCCGATCGATCACCCGCACGGTGGGGGCGAAGGCAAGACGGCATCGGGCATGCACCCGGTCAGTCCTTGGGGAACCAAGACCAAAGGTTATCGTACGCGCCGCAACAAGCGCACGACGTCGATGATCGTGCAGCGCCGCAGCAACAAACGCTAGGGGATAGAGAACCATGGGACGTTCCGTCAAAAAGGGCCCGTTTGCCGATGCCCATCTGATCAAGAAAGTGGACGCGGTGCGCGCCACCGGCGACAAGCGGCCGATCAAGACCTGGTCGCGCCGGTCGACCGTCTTGCCGGATTTTGTTGGTCTGACGATCGCCGTTCATAACGGCAAGCAGCACGTTCCGGTGTATGTCACCGAGAACATGGTTGGCCACAAGCTCGGCGAGTTCTCGCTGACCCGCACCTTCAAGGGCCACACCGCCGGCAAGAAGGCGAAGAGGTAAAGGAATGAATATGGAAACTCGTGCTGTTTTGCGCGGCGTGCGCCTGTCGAGCCAGAAGGGTCGGCTGGTGGCCGATCAGATCCGCGGTCTGCCGGTAGACAAGGCGCTCAGTATTCTGTCGTTCAGTCCCAAGAAAGGCGCAGCGATCATCAAGAAAGTGCTCGAGTCGGCGATCGCCAACGCGGAGCATAACGACGGCGCCGACATCGACGAGCTGAAAGTAACGGCCATCTGCGTCGACAAGGGTACCGTGCTCAAGCGCTTCACCGCGAGAGCCAAAGGGCGCGGCAACCGGATCGTCAAGCCGACCTGTCACGTCTTTCTGACCGTCGGCAACTGAGGAACAAGAATGGGACAAAAGATTCACCCTACTGGGTTTCGGCTGGCTGTTACGCGTGACTGGTCGTCGCGTTGGTACGCCAACAAGAAAAACTTTGCTGGCATGCTCAATGAAGACCTCGCGGTTCGCGAGTACCTGAAGAAGAAACTGAAACATGCATCCGTCGGCCGGATTCTTATCGAACGCCCTGCAAAGAACGCGCGCGTGACGATTTTTTCGGCCCGCCCGGGCGTGGTTATCGGCAAGAAGGGCGAGGAAATCGATCAGCTGCGGGGTGCCTTGCAGAAGATCATGGGAGTTCCGGTGCATGTCAGCATCGAAGAGATTCGCAAGCCCGAAATTGACGCGCAGCTGATTGCCGACTCGATTACCCAGCAACTCGAAAAGCGGATCATGTTCCGGCGGGCGATGAAGCGAGCGATGCAGAATGCCATGCGCCTTGGTGCGCAGGGAATCAAGATCATGAGCTCTGGCCGCCTCAACGGTGCCGAGATCGCTCGCCGGGAGTGGTATCGCGAAGGGCGCGTACCACTGCACACGCTACGTGCCGACATCGATTACGCGACATCGAAAGCGTTGACCACCTATGGTCTGATCGGCGTCAAAGTGTGGGTCTTCAAGGGCGAGATCGTGAATCGCCACGATCAACCGGCGGCTTCCCCGGAAGCGGCGGCTGATGAGCAGCTGCGCAGGACGCGCCGGGTTACCCGGACTGGCGAAGGTGCCGACAGGCTGCGTGGCGTAAGGGCCAAAGCCGATGGCCAGGAGGACGCAGGCAAAGTCGATGGGGCAGCCCCGGACGCGAAGGCGCCGGTGAAACGTGTAAGAAAGGCAGGAACGACAGATGCTGCAGCCAGCTAGAAGAAAATACCGCAAGGAACAAAAGGGCCGGAATACCGGCCTGGCGACCCGAGGCGCGAAAGTGAGCTTCGGGGAGTACGGGCTCAAGGCTATTGGTCGTGGGCGGTTGACTGCGCGCCAGATCGAAGCCGCTCGGCGGGCCATGACGCGGCATATCAAGCGCGGTGGCCGGATCTGGATCCGGATTTTTCCGGACAAGCCGATTTCCAAGAAGCCTGCCGAAGTGCGGATGGGAAGCGGCAAGGGCAACCCGGAATACTACGTCGCGGAGATCAAGCCCGGTAAGGTCTTGTACGAGATGGATGGGGTCAACGAGGGCCTGGCGCGTGAGGCCTTTGCGCTGGCTGCCGCCAAGCTGCCAATTCCGACCGTTTTCGTTACGCGTATGGTGGGTTGATCATGAAAGTCAGTGAACTCAGAGCAAAAACGGTCGACGAACTCAACAAGGAATTGATCGACCTGCTGAAGGCCCAATTCGGTCTGCGGATGCAACTTGCGACGCAGCAGTTGACCAACAACAGTCAGATTGGCAAAGTGCGCCGTCAGATCGCGCGCGTGCGCACGCTTCTTCGTGAAAAGGCAGTTCAACAATGAGCGAGACCACAGGCAGCAAGCGTACCCTGGTCGGCCGAGTCGTCAGCGACCGGATGGAAAAGACCGTAACGGTGATGGTCGAGCGCCGTGTCAAGCACGCGATCTACGACAAGATCATCGTGCGTTCGAGCAAGTACCACGCGCACGACGACAGTAACGAAGTGAAGGCCGGTGATCTGGTGGAAATTCAGGAGTCACGTCCCCTCTCCAAGACCAAAGCCTGGGTTGTCACCAAGCTTCTCGAACGCGCGGTTGCAATCTAGAACTTGCTTTATTCAGAAGAGCGGCTATAATGCCGCGTTTCCCCGCGCTCGACTGACTCTCCTTGTTGAGCGTTTCTACCCCTACGGGTTCCAAGACTGACCGCTGCTGCGGGCCAAGTTGGAGTGACAAATGATTCAAGTACAGACAGTTCTCGACGTTGCCGACAATACCGGCGCGCGCTCGGTGATGTGCATCAAGGTCCTGGGCGGCTCCAAACGACGCTACGCTGGCGTCGGCGACATTATCAAGGTCACCATCAAGGATTCCGCGCCGCGTGGACGCGTGAAGAAGGGTGACGTCTATAGCGCGGTGGTGGTGCGCACGGCCAAGGGCGTTCGCCGCATGGACGGCTCGCTAGTCAGGTTCGATCACAACGCCGCGGTGCTCCTGAATAACAAGATGGAGCCAATTGGCACGCGGATCTTTGGGCCGGTGACGCGCGAGCTGCGCGGCGACCGCTTCATGAAGATCGTGTCGCTGGCGCCGGAAGTGCTGTAAGGACGGTCATGGAAAAGATTCGTAAAGGTGATGACGTCGTCGTGATCGCCGGTAAAGACAAGGGCAAGCGGGGGGCGGTACTGCGCCGTGCGGACGCGGAGCACGTCGTGGTCGAGGGCGTTAACCGGGTCAAGAAGCACGTCAAGCCGAACCCGGTCAAGGGTGTGGTTGGCGGCATTGTCGAAAAAGAGATGCCGCTGCACGTATCGAATGTCTCGCTCTACAACCCGGCGACCAGAAAGGCCGATCGTGTCGGCTTCAAGACGCTCGAAGACGGTGTGAAGGTGCGCTTTTTCAAGTCTAACGGCGAAGTGTTGGCCGGCTAAGGAGCAGTCATGGCGCGTTTACTGGATTACTACAAGACCACCGTGGTAGCGGACCTGACCGAAAAGTTCGGCTACAAGTCGAGGATGGAGGTTCCGCGGATCACCAAGGTGACACTGAACATGGGCGTTGGCGAGGCTGTTGCAGACAAGAAGGTGCTGGAAAACGCGATCGGCGACCTGGTCAAGATCGCTGGGCAGAAGCCGGTGACGACCAAGGCCCGTAAGTCGATCGCCGGCTTCAAAATCCGCACCGGATACCCGATCGGCTGCATGGTGACCTTGCGCGGTCCGCGCATGTTCGAGTTCATCGACCGCCTGGTAACGGTGGCGCTACCCAGGGTTCGCGACTTCCGCGGCATTTCCGGCAAGGGTTTCGATGGGCGTGGGAACTACAACATGGGCCTCAAGGAGCAGATTATCTTTCCGGAAATCGAGTACGACAAGATTGACGCGCTGCGCGGCATGAACGTCAGTGTAACGACTACCGCCAAGACCGATCACGAGGCGCGTGCCTTGCTTGGCGCGTTCAAATTCCCCTTCAGGAACTGAGAAGAAATGGCAAAACTCGCTGTGATCAACCGCGGTGAAAAACGGCGCAAGTTGGTTGAAAAGTATGCCAAGAAGCGTGCCCAACTGGTGGCGATGGTTAACGACCAGAGTCTGTCTGTCGAGGAGCGCTTCGAGGCGCGTCTGAAGGTCCAGGCGCTGCCACGCAACTCGAGCCCGGTCAGGCTCCGTAATCGATGCTTGTTGACTGGCCGGCCGCGCGGCGTGTACCGCAAGTTTGGCCTGGGTCGTAGCAAGCTGCGCGATTTCGTGATGCAAGGCGAGGTTCCGGGAATGATCAAGGCTAGCTGGTAGGCAGGAGAGAACATAATGAGTATGAGCGATCCGATCAGCGATATGCTGACACGCATCCGAAATGCCCAGATGGCAAGGAAGGCCTCGGTCGCCATGCCGTCGTCGAAGGTGAAGATTGCCATCGCCCAGGTGCTGAAGGATGAAGGCTATGTGGAGGATTTCGGGGTGTCGCCGAATGACGGCAAACCGGTCCTGGAAATTGGCCTGAAGTACTACGCTGGTCGTCCGGTCATAGAACGGATTGACCGTGTCTCAAGGCCAGGTCTGAGAGTTTATCGGGGCGCCGACAGCATTCCGCCGGTGATGAACGGTCTGGGTGTGGCGATCGTGTCGACACCCAAGGGGGTCATGACTGACCGCAAGGCCCGAGCCAGCCATGTCGGCGGCGAAGTGTTGTGCGTCGTCGCGTAAGGGGTAGCCATGTCGCGCGTTGGAAAGAAACCAATCGTTCTGCCGCAGGGTGTCGCGGTAGATGTCTCGGCGGATTTTATTTCGGTGAAGGGCCCTCTTGGGATGCTGCAGTTCGCCGCGCATCCGGCAGTCGGTGTTGAGCTTGCCGACGATGGTACGGTGCTCTGCAAGCCGACTCCTGGCGTAGCGCAGGCCGACGCTCTATCCGGAACCCTGCGGGCAGTGGTGGCCAATATGGTGACCGGGGTAAGCAGGGGTTTCGAGCGCAAGCTCAACCTCATCGGCGTCGGTTATCGTGCGCAGGCACAGGGGGACACACTCAACCTGACCCTCGGCTTTTCGCATCCGATTGCCTACAAGTTGCCTGCGGGCATTACGGCGACGACCGGAACGCAGACCGAAATCGTTATCAAGGGGGTCGACCGCCAGCTGGTCGGCCAGGTGGCGGCAGAGGTTCGCGCTTATCGCCCACCAGAGCCGTATAAAGGCAAGGGTGTGCGCTATGTCGACGAAATCGTCGTCATCAAGGAAACGAAGAAGAAAAAGTAAGGGTGCTTAGATGATTGACAAGAAACAGGCGCGTTTGCGCAGGGCTCGCAAAACCCGGGCCAAGATTGCCGAACTGAAGTCGGTGCGTCTGTCGGTGCACCGCAGCAACTGCCACATCTACGCACAGGTCATTTCCGCCTGTGGATCCAGGGTCTTGGCCGCCGCTTCGTCGCTGGAGCCGGAAGTGCGCAAGACCTTGCCCAAGGGCGGTGGCGATATTGACGCGGCGAAAACGATCGGTCAGCTGGTCGCCGAGCGCGCCATTAAGGCTGGTGTCGAGCAGGTGGCGTTTGATCGTTCCGGGTTTCAGTACCACGGACGCATCAAGGCGCTGGCGGAGGCCGCTCGTGAGGCCGGCCTCAAGTTCTGACCAGACTGCAAAGAATTGGAGTAATCAATGGCTAAACCGCAAAGCAGAAAACCTCAGCAAGCTGAGAAGCCCGATGACGGCATGCGCGAGAAGATGATTTCGATAAACCGCGTAACGAAGGTAGTCAAGGGTGGTCGGATCCTCGGCTTCGCAGCGCTGACCGTGGTCGGCGACGGCGATGGGCGCGTGGGCATGGGCAAAGGCAAGTCTCGCGAAGTTCCGGTGGCTGTCCAGAAAGCCATGGAAGAAGCTCGTCGCAACCTGATCAAGGTCAGCCTCAAGGACGGGACCTTGCAGCACACGGTTTTCGGACATCATGGTGCGTCCAGAGTGATGATGCAGCCGGCCCCGGAGGGTACGGGGATCATCGCTGGCGGCGCCATGCGAGCGGTATTTGACGTGATCGGGATGACCAACGTCGTCGCCAAGGCGCACGGCTCGACGAACCCCTACAACATTGTCCGGGCGACGATCAACGGGCTGCGCTCGATGACTACACCGGCTGCGATCGCTGCCAAGCGCGGCAAGACCGTGGCCGAGATTCAGGGGTAAGAGATGGTTGAGAAGAAAGTCAAAGTGACGCTCGTCAGGAGCCTGATCGGCACCAAGGAGTCGCATCGCGCGACGGTACGTGGCCTGGGCCTTCGTCGTCTGAATAGTAGCTCGATCCTCGAAGATACTCCGTCGGTTCGCGGAATGATTAACAAGGTCGCCTATCTCTTGAAGTGTGAGGGCTGAGATGGAACTCAATACTGTGCATCCGAGCGATGGCTCGCGCCCTGGCAAGAAGCGCGTTGGCCGCGGTGTCGGCTCGGGCTTCGGCAAGACCTGCGGACGCGGGCACAAGGGACAGAAGTCGCGAGCAGGGGGGTTTCACAAAGTCGGTTTTGAGGGTGGCCAGATGCCACTTCAGCGCCGATTGCCGAAGCGTGGCTTCAAGTCGCTGACTGGCGCACGCAACGTCGAGGTGCGCTTGTCGGACATCGAGCGCCTGCCGGTCGATGAGGTCGACCTGGCAACGCTGCGGCAGGCCAATCTGGTGCCGCAGCAAGTGCTCTCGGCGAAGGTTGTGCTGTCGGGCGAGATCACGCGCAAGGTCGTCCTCAAGGGTGTTGGAGCGACGGCGGGTGCCAAGGCGGCGATCGAAGCCGCTGGCGGCAGCGTGGCCGAATAACGAGTTGGCGGGGGTAATCTTTCTTGGCAACTAGTCCCAGCACGGTCAGCAAAGGCGGGAAGTTCGGCGACCTCAAGCGCCGTCTCTGGTTCCTGCTTGGCGCCTTGGTCGTGTACCGGATCGGGTCGCATATTCCTGTTCCTGGAATCGACTCACAGGTACTCAGCGAACTGTTCGGCAAGCAGCAGGGTGGCATCCTCGGCATGTTCAACATGTTTTCCGGGGGGGCGCTGTCGCGTTTCACGATCTTCGCACTTGGGATCATGCCGTACATTTCCGCCTCGATCATCATGCAATTGATGACTCACGCCAGCCCGCAACTCGAGGCGCTGAAGAAAGAGGGTGAGGCAGGACGGCGTAAGATTACCCAGTACACCCGTTACGGTACGGTCGGCCTGGCCTTGTTCCAGGGGATCGGCATAGCGGTCGCGGTCGAGTCGCAGCCGGGACTGGTGCTCGACCCGGGGATGATGTTTCGTTTCGTGACGGTGATCACGCTGGTCACCGGGACGATGTTCCTGATGTGGCTGGGTGAGCAGGTGACCGAGCGCGGGCTGGGTAACGGCATTTCGATCATCATCTTTGCTGGCATCGCGGCGGGCCTGCCGAATGCGATTGGCGGCCTGCTCGAGCTGGTGCGCACCGGCGCCATGCATCCGCTGACGGCGATCGTGATCAGTGTCCTGGTGGTGCTGGTCACCGCTTTTGTGGTTTTCGTCGAGCGTGGGCAGCGCAAGATCCTGGTCAACTATGCCAAACGTCAGGTCGGGAACAAGGTCTACGGTGGCCAGAGTTCGCACCTGCCGCTGAAGCTGAACATGGCAGGAGTGATCCCGCCAATCTTCGCATCGTCGATCATTCTCTTCCCGGCGACGATTGCCGGGTGGTTTGGATCGAGCGAGTCTGGACGCTGGCTCAAGGACTTGGCGGGAGCGCTTTCGCCGGGGCAGCCGATTTACGTAATGCTGTACGCAGCGGCGATTGTCTTCTTCTGTTTCTTCTACACGGCACTTGTTTTCAACTCGCGTGAGACCGCCGACAACCTGAAGAGGAGTGGGGCCTTCGTGCCCGGGATTCGCCCCGGTGATCAGACGGCTCGCTACATCGACAAGATCTTGATGAGGCTGACCCTGGTTGGCGCATGCTATATCACCATCGTCTGCTTGTTACCGGAGTTCATGATCTTGAAGTGGAACGTGCCGTTCTATTTTGGCGGTACGTCGCTGTTGATCATTGTCGTGGTAACCATGGATTTCATGACCCAGGTGCAGGCGTACACCATGTCGCACCAGTACGAGAGCCTGCTCAAGAAGGCTAACTTCAAAGGCTCCGGGTTACCGGCGAAATAGGATGGCAAAGGAAGACTTGATTGAAATGCAGGGGGAGGTCGTCGAAAACCTCCCGAACGCTACATTCAGGGTAAAGCTCGAGAACGGCCATGTGGTTCTTGGCTTCATCTCCGGCAAGATGCGCATGCACTATATCCGCATCCTGCCGGGGGACAAGGTGACGGTGCAACTGACACCCTACGACCTTAGTCGTGCGCGAATCGTCTTCCGCGCCAAATGAGGAATCTCTACGCAACAATTCGGTGCCGGGCCGGCTGCGCCTCGTGCCGGGGAACCAGGAGTTAACAATGAAAGTGCTGGCCTCTGTGAAGCGCGTCTGCCGTAAGTGCAAGATCATTCGCCGCCACGGGATCGTGCGGGTGATCTGTGCCGATCCACGTCACAAACAGCGTCAAGGTTGATCGCTGTACAAGCCACTCTTGTGGGTTGTCAGTCGGTTGAAGGTATAACTGTAAGTTTCGAATAGTTGGGGTGAATCAATGGCCCGCATCGCAGGCGTAAACCTACCGAACCACCAGCATGCCGAGATCGCGCTCACCGCGATTTATGGTATTGGGCGTCCTCGCGCACAAAAGATTTGTGATGCGGCTGGGGTTTCACGTTCAACAAAAATGAAGGACATGACCGAAGCTGAACTGGAGCGCTTGCGCGACCAGATCGGCAGGTTCTCTGTCGAAGGCGACTTGCGCCGCGAAGTGACGATGAGCATCAAGCGTCTGATGGACCTCGGTTGCTACCGGGGTCTTCGTCACCGCAAGGGCCTTCCTTCGCGTGGTCAGCGTACGAAGACCAATGCGCGCACCCGCAAGGGACCGCGCAAGCCGATCGCCGGCAAGAAATGATTAGTAACTAGGATCTGACTATGGCCAAGACCGCTACAAAAGTTCGCAAGAAAGTCAAGGTAAGAAAGAACGTTGCCGAGGGTGTAGCCCATATCCACGCGTCGTTCAACAACACGATCATCACCATCACCGACCGCCAGGGCAACGCCTTGTCGTGGGCGACATCGGGCGGCGCCGGCTTCAAGGGCTCGCGCAAGAGCACGCCCTTTGCTGCACAGGTGGCGGCGGAAGCGGCCGGCAAGGTGGCTGTCGAGTGCGGTGTCAGAAACCTGGAAGTCCGTATCAAGGGCCCGGGCCCGGGGCGGGAGTCCTCGGTGCGCGCGCTCAATGCGTTGGGCATGAAGATTACGGCGATTACCGACGTCACGCCGATCCCGCACAATGGCTGCCGTCCGCCCAAGAAGCGTCGGATTTAAGGAGAAGAAACAGTGGCTCGCAACCTAGATCCGAAGTGCCGTCAGTGCCGCCGTGAAGGCGAAAAGTTGTTCCTGAAAGGCGAGAAGTGTTTTACCGACAAGTGTGCGATCGAGCGTCGCTCGTACGCGCCGGGGCAGCATGGGCAGAAGTCCGGGCAACGTTTGTCGGACTATGGTGTTCATTTGCGTGAGAAGCAGAAGATCCGCCGTATCTATGGCGTTCTCGAAGGGCAGTTTCGTAAGGTTTACAAAGAAGCCGACCGCCGCCGGGGGGTTACCGGCGAAGTTCTGCTGCAGTTGCTTGAGGCGCGCCTTGACAGTGTTGCGTATCGCATGGGCTTTGCGGCGTCGCGCTCCGAGTCCCGGCAGGTAGTCAGACATAACGGGGTGCTGGTGAATGGTCGGCGGGTCAACATCCCGTCGTATCAGGTGCGCCCTGGCGACGTCGTGGAAGTCTGCGAGAAGGCCAAGGCGCACCTTCGCGTCAAGGCTGCGCTGGCCGCCGCCGAGGCGCGCGGTTTCCCGGAGTGGGTCGAAGTGGACGCAAAGGCCGCGAAGGGGACCTACAAGGCACACCCGGAGCGTAGCGAACTGCCGCCGACGATCAATGAGAGTCTCGTCATCGAACTCTACTCGAAGTAGTAGGCGAGAGGCTTGACGGCATCAGGCAAAGGACAGTACATGCAAAGCAGTGGACTATATAAACCGCGCATCATCGATGTGCAGAGCTTGTCGTCGGTGCATGCGCGAGTGGTTATGGAGCCGTTTGAACGCGGCTATGGGCACACTCTCGGCAATGCCCTGCGGCGTATTCTTCTGTCATCAATGCCGGGTTACGCACTGACCGAGGTCAGCATCGACGGCGTACTCCACGAGTACTCGACAATCGATGGCGCACAGGAGGATGTGGTTGATATCCTCCTGAACCTCAAGGGCGTGGTCTTCAAGCTCCACAATCGGGAAGAGGTCGTGCTGCGCCTTGCCAAGGAAGGCAAGGGGATTGTCCGGGCGGCGGATATCGAGGTCTCTCATGACGTCGAGATCATCAACCCGGAGCACGTGATTGCGCACCTCTCCGCTGGCGGCAAGCTGGCGATGGAGATGAAGGTCGAGAAGTCGCTGGGCTACGTCGCCGGTAATCTTCGTGAACTGGGCGAGGCCGGCAAGACCATCGGCAAGCTGGTTCTCGACGCATCGTTCAGCCCGGTCCGTCGGGTGAGCTATACAGTCGAGAGCGCGCGCGTCGAACAGCGCACCGACCTCGACAAGCTGATCATGGAAATCGAGACCAACGGCGCGATCGAGCCTGAGGAGGCGATCCGCACCGCGGCGCGCATTCTGATGGAGCAGCTTTCGGTTTTCGCCGATCTGGCCGGTACGGCGATGCCCGTCGAGTACCACAAGACGGTACAGGTCGATCCCTTGCTGCTCCGGCCAGTCGACGATCTGGAGCTGACGGTTCGTTCTGCGAACTGTCTGAAAGCGGAGAACATCTACTACATCGGCGACCTGATTCAGCGAACCGAGAACGAGCTGCTGAAAACGCCGAATCTCGGTCGCAAGTCGCTTAACGAAATCAAGGAAGTGCTGGCCGCGCGTGGCCTGACACTGGGCATGAAGCTCGACAACTGGCCGCCGGCCGGGCTCGAGAAATAGGCTGCTGGCAAAGAACAGGAAGGAATAGATATGCGTCACCGTTTGGGTCTCCGCAAACTGAATCGTACCAGCTCCCATCGTCTGGCGATGTTGCGCAATATGACCGTTTCGCTGTTGCGGGAAGAAGTCATCAAGACGACCCTGCCGAAGGCCAAGGAACTGCGCCGTGTGATCGAGCCGATCATTACCCTCGGGAAGAAGCCGAATCTTGCCAACCGCCGGCTGGCTTTTGATCGTCTGCGGGATCGTGACATGGTGGTCAAGGTGTTCGACGAACTCGGGCCGCGCTATGCGACCCGCAATGGTGGTTACCTGCGGATTCTGAAGTGTGGATTCCGCGTCGGCGACAATGCGCCGATGGCGTTCGTCGAGTTGATGGATCGACCCGATACCGGCACCAATCCTGTCACCTAGGGGTCGCTATCGACAAAGTGCACGCCCTGGCGTGCGCTAGAAGCAAGAAGCCAGGCTTAGCCTGGCTTTTTTCTTGGTGTGCCCGGCCTCTGGGGCGGTCGCTTGCCTCGACTCTCTGGTCAGGTTTTCCGTACAGGGCGAAATGACCGCCTCGATCCGTTCGGTAGTTCACCGGTCCACATCGAGTCACCGTTGTTCGTGACCAACCAGGCGCTCACCCGAGTTCGATCGCAGTGGGCCCAGACAACCTGATCTCGGCGCCATGACGGTTGCACGATTGTGGTGGCGAATCAACATTCGTTCATAAGGTTAGCGCGCCGATAAAGCACTGGCGCGGGTTTGTGCCGAGGGGCGTGTCGGATATTGCGAAGATACTGAGCGAGGCGGATAGTAGGGCTTTTTGCCCGGCGCCACGCCGATCTTGCGGGAGAATCCGATGCCCCAACTGCTGTTGCCGATCTTTCCTGATGCCGTGACGCCGATCAAGGAACTGCTGTCTGTCGGGAAGCAGGACGGGCAAGTCGTGTATTTTCATGGCCTCCTACCGGTGTTCAGTCATGCGGAGGAGGATTTGGCGACGTTCCGGATGATTACGGCGCAGTTTATCGCGCAGGGTCATCTGCGGGTGGTGGACGTGTCGCGCGCCTTCGGGGTGCCCGCGTTGAGTGTCAAGCGTGCGTTGAAGCGCTATCGGCAAGAGGGGCCGAAAGGGTTCTATGTTCCGCCGCGGCGCCGTGGTCCGGCGGTGCTGACGGCAGGGGTGTTGAAGCAGGCGCAGGTCCTGCTGGACGACGGACAGGCGGTATCGAGAGTCGCGACAGAGTTGGGGATCAAGAGCGACACCCTGTCGAAAGCGGTGCGTGCTGGACGGCTGCGTGTTCCGGCGGCGAAAGGGACATGCGCGGTCGTATCGAGCACCAAGAGCGAGCGGAGCGCGCTCGACAGCGCTGCCCCGATGGGGGTTGGGGCAAGCCACGTGGAAGCCCGGGTGGCGGCCAGCGTGGGCGGGCTGAATGCGGTCGCTCCCCAGTTCCAGGCGGCCGTCGACGTGCCGCGGGGAGGGGTGCTGTTTGCGCTGCCCGCCTTATTGGCAGTTGGACTGCTCGAAGGATGTGAGGAACTGACGCTGCCACCGGGTTACTACGGGATCGACAGTCTGTTGATGTTGATCGCCTTCATGGCCCTGGCGCGACTGGAATCGGTCGAGTCCCTGCGCACGTGCGCGCCTGGCGAGTGGGGCAAGCTACTGGGTCTGGATCGGATTCCCGAAGTGCGCACCCTGCGCGAGAAGATTGGGCTCCTGAGCCAGGACGATCATGCCGAAAAATGGAGCGCCGACCTGTGTCGGCGCTGGATGGCGGCGGCGCCGGAACAAGCAGGCATCCTCTACGTCGACGCGCATGTGCGGGTGTATTACGGCGAACAGACCAAGCTGCCGCGCCACTACGTCGCGCGGCAACGGCTGTGCCAGCGGGCGACCGCGGATTACTGGGTCAACGCGATCGATGGGCAGCCCTTCTTTCGGGTCACACAATCCGTCGATCCGGGCCTGATCAAGGTTCTTGAAGGCGAGATCCTGCCTCGCCTGGAACGGGACATCCCGGGCCAGCCGAGCGCCGAAGTGCTCGCGGCCGAACCGTTGCGCCATCGCTTCACTCTGGTTTTCGATCGCGAAGGCTATAGCCCGGAGTTGTTCAAACGCCTGAAGGCACGTCGCGTGGCCTGTCTCTCCTATCGAAAGTACCCCGGCGATGATTGGTCACCCGAGGAATTCGTCGACGGAACGATTGCGCTGCGCAGCGGTGAGCGGGTCCGTATGCGACTCGCCGAACGGGGAACGCTGCTCGGCGGCTGTCAATTTGCGGCACATTAAGGCCAGCGAATCGCGGCGTAATGCGGCCAGGAGAAGTGGCTGTTTTAGCGGTTTCGGACGGGTCGGTTTTACGCCGTTTTTAGGCTTCTTGCAACGTGGCA
>NZ_JAPUVQ010000134.1:0-7501 GCF_029255145.1 Accumulibacter sp. | reverse complement strand
GTGGTATCGAAGAATACTGTGGGCTTCACTGGCGGGTCGATTCCGCTTTACACCGTCGTCACCGGAGCGTCGTCAGTGACCAGTTACACCGACAACCGGGCCTGGGTGGCGCCGGCCTACCTGCCGAGCAATGGCAGCGTCGCGGTAACCGGGGCCGACGTGGATCTTACCGCGCCGGCCAATGCGGACAAGGCGCGCTGTTCGTACCTGACGACGACCGGCGCACTGACCGCGAACCGGAACGTCATCGCGCCGAACAGTTGGCAGGCGGTCGTGTTCTGCAACAACAGCGGGGCGTTCTCCACGACGTTCAAGACGGCAGCCGGAAGCGGTGTGGTGGTGGCGCAGGGGAAACGGGCGCTGCTGCTGGCCGATGGGTCCAATGTCGTTCGAGTGACGCCGGATACGTGATCTTCGTTGCGCAGGTCGACATCGGCCATGCGCGATGCGCCGTCTTGAATACAACCCGTTTCATCACCCGACCGCCAAAGGCACACGCCTTCGGCGGCTTTTTTGCATTGGGGAGTCATCGTGCCAGAACCAACCAGTAGTGGCGTCGCCGGGGCTGCGGCGTTCAAGGCCGCCGGAGGCGCGGCGGCGGGCGGGGCACTGCTTTCGGCCATCGTCGTGATGCTGATGACGCCGCCGCGCTCGATGCGCGAGTGGGCGGTGGGATTGATCAGTACCGTAGTCACCGGGATCGGCGGCGGGGCGATGGCCGTCGAGTACTTCCGGTTGCAGGAGTGGGTAGATTCGGCGAATGGGCTCGTGGCGCTGGGCGGCTTGATCTTCGGCTGCGGCCTGCCGGGCTGGGCGATCGTGCGCTGGGTCTTCAACTTCATCGAGAAAAACCGCGATGCCGGGATCGATGAGGTCGCCAAGGAAGTGAAGGATGTGCTGTGATCAGGTGGGAGATTTCATGGATGTGATTGGGGTGCCCGGGCGGATGAGCACAGGCACCAAGCGGGGCGGGATTCGGACAACTTCTTAGGGGCTCCTGGGACCAAATCGAGATTGACGCTGCTTGATCTAGGCTCATATACTTGCGACGGCGGCGTCGGATTTCCTATCCCTCAGGATGAACTGCAAGTTGACTGCTAGGTAAGTGCTAGGCCCCACCAGGGCCTAGCAGGCGGGTTGGCAAGCTAAGGACTTCGGCCGGGCTGGGTCCGTTCGCTGCGCCTTCGGACGTCGAGCCATGCGACAAGAGGATGCAGGGCGGGGAGGATCCGGATGACGGGTGAGAACAAGAGTGAGGAGTGGTTCAATGCAGCGGAAGCAATTCAGGAGGAGGCTCGACACATCGAGCATGCGCGGGCTGCTCTGAAAGCATTCACACCAAATACCAGGCTGTTTGCCGAACCGTCAGGCCTGTGCCTCTCTGGAGGTGGAATCCGAAGCGCAGCGTTCGCCACCGGCTTTCTGCAGGCCCTTGCTGAGCGAGGGCAGATCTCCCGCTTCGATTACATGTCGTCCGTTTCGGGCGGCGGATATGCGATGGGCTGGTGGATGGCACTGGTCCATCGGATTACCGCTACAGACGACGATCCTGCCCACCAGGTGGTCAACAAAGCTGTGCTTGGAGAGAAAACGATCTCCCCGCATCAGCAGGGAGAGCAACCGTTCGTATTGAGGCACGTGCGCGCTCATGGCAACTACCTCACCTTGCGAACAGGCCTGCTTTCGACGGACACAGCCGCCGCGCTGTCGACCATTCTTCGAAACATGGTGTACGGTCTGGCTGCGCTTGGTCTATTGGCGGTGGCCGTGAGTTGGCAAGCCCTGGCCATCGCGGCTTTCATCGAACATTGGGGTCCGCAGTACGCTCACGTGCTCGCCTTTGTCGCAGCCGTACCCTTGTGCGTCGGTTGGTGGAATTCCTGCAAGGCACTCAATCGTAACCTCAAGGGAAAACCCGGTCCGGCCACGGCCACCTGGCTCATCGTAGGTGCGTTACTGGTCGGACTACACTTTGCCGCGACCGACAAAGCAATAGCCACGGGCGTAGGCCTTCCGGAAAAACCTCTCGCGGGAGCCAACTTTGCCGCCGTATGCTTGCTGTTGACTTGCGCTGCCGAGGTGGTGGTGCTCTCCTGCGTATACTTTTATAGGATGATGAAGGGCATTTCTAATCGGCCGATCCCTTGGACCCTCGGCGGCACTATCGCCGTAAGCGTGGCTGCCTGTGCGGCATGGTTGTGGATACCCTTGGAGCCGAAGCTTGCGACGCGCGGCCCGCTACCTGTTCTTCCATACGTCGCGTGGCTGATGCTGCTGATGGGGCACGCCTGGGAGAGCGCACTTCTCCACGGGCGACTGTTCGACGGCTGGGATTCGGTCCGGCACAAGACCCGGGTGCAGATCACTTCGGCCGGCCTAATGACGTCAATCTGTCTGGTACTGCTCAGCATGACCCCATATTTGGTGAGCTGGGTCCTGCGTGTGGCGACGCTTATTGCCCCCGACCCCCCCGACCTCTTGAGCCCGGCGGCAGTGTTCGTAGCCCTTCTCGCGGTTTTCGCGGTGCTAGTCAACGCCGTCATGGCTGTTAGCGAAGGATCGCAGGAAGAACCCGTGCATCGCGAGTGGTGGGCGCGTTGGAGCGGAGAGCTGATCGTTGCTGCGATTGTCGCAACAGTTGGCTGCGTGGCCGTCTCGT
Organism: Accumulibacter sp.; assembly: GCF_029255145.1. Taxonomy (GTDB): domain Bacteria; phylum Pseudomonadota; class Gammaproteobacteria; order Burkholderiales; family Rhodocyclaceae; genus Accumulibacter. The sequence goes on along the minus strand of NZ_JAPUVQ010000134.1, from coordinate 4,842 downwards.
CTGCAAGCCGCCTCCACCCTTCTCCGGTGCATGTGGTATACACCGGGCTCGGCGCGCTCGCTCTGTTCGGTCTTTCGACCATCTTGGCAGCGCGGCCTGCCACGCGTTTGCTGGCGCGCGTCTTGGGATTGCTGACCGTTGGCGCGATCGCCGGCATGGCGTTGGTCATGGCAAGGGTGATCGATAACAAGCTCGCGTGGGTGGTAGCCGAGGATTGGCCGCTGTACATGAGTGGCCCGATCGCCGCGTTCTTCGTCCTGTCCGTTCTTGTGCTGACCGCGAGCGGGCCGAATTCCTTCTCGATGCACGACTTCTATCGAAATCGCCTGAATCGTGCGTTCCTTGGGGCCTCGAACACAAAACGAAATCCGCTTCCAACAGTGGGCATCGACGAAGGCGATGATCCAATGTTGCGCGATCTTATTGCCGGAAAAGGCGAAGCCGCGATCGTTTATCGACCCTTTCCAGTTTGGTGCGCTGCGGTCAACGTGACAACGGAGCGTCGTTTGGGGCTGTCGGAGCGCAAAGCCGCGTCGTTCGTGTTTACGCCGCTAAGGGCGGGGTTTCACGTGGCAACTCTAGAGCGCTCTGCCAAGAGCACTAAGTCCTCCTACCGCGCTATGGCGCCGGTCAGCGAGCATGGACGTGAGTCGCAGGAGGTTGGCTACGAAGTGGAGCCGCTGACCATGGGGACGGCCATCGCGACTTCGGCTGCCGCGTTCAGCACGAACACGGGTTCGACGACGACGCCTGAGCGAGCATTGGTACTAGCACTGCTGGGCGCGAGATTGGGGCGGTGGTTTCCGAATCCGGCCTCGGAAAACGGGGAGATGACACCGCCGCTACCCTCGGAGGCATGGAAGATCGGGTTGCCCACACTACACCTCAAGGACAAATCCTGGGTGCAGCAGCGCATTAACAACCTGAAAGCCTCGCTCTTTGTCCGAGAGGCCCTCTCAAGGTGTGACATCGAGTCCAACGCTGTCTACATCACCGACGGCGGGCACTTCGAGAACCTTGGTGTATACGAGATGATTCGGCGTCGGGCGAAGTTGATCGTCTGCGCTGACGCAAGCTGCGACCCACGCTTTCGATTCGACGACCTCTTGAATCTGCAAACCAGGGTTCGCACTGACTTCGGCGCCGAGATCGAGATCACCGGCCTCGACGATCTGGTCTCCGACCATAAGGGGCGTCTCGCCAAGGTGGCGTTCAAGCGTTGGCGGGTGGTGTACGCGCGGGACTCTGAGGGCAGACCTGAGGATTGCGGCGAGTTCATCTATTGCAAGTCCACGATCACCGGGGATGAGCCGGCCGACTTGGCGGATTACAGGCGCAGGGTGACGAGTTTTCCGCACGTGAGCACATTGGACCAGTGGTTCGCCGAGTCCACCTTCGAGGCCTACCGAACACTTGGTCTACACATCGGGCGCAATGTGGCCCACAAATTGAGCGGGATGTGACGAAGATGGCAATTTGGGACACTGATCCGCTGCCCTTCTTACGTACCCAGCGATCCTGATGGCGGTCTTGGCGGTCCGCCGGGCTGGTGGTGCCGAAGCGAAGGGCATCTTGGTGCGATGGCAGCTCGCAACTGGTGACATCACCGCTGGAGTTCAAGCAGAGCGTGGCCTCCTCGACACTATGTTCAGCTATGGGCGGCGATTTCGCTGAAGTCAATGTCGCTACACCGCGGCGGAATTGGCGACACATGTGCTGCCGAGCGGTATTCTCGACGACGAATCTCCTTCATCCTGCGGAGGGCTTCGGTTTGCGTAAGTTCTGGCCAACGCGGCCCACGCCAGGACAGCATCCGTTAAGAGTGCGTGCAGCCGTTTCGAAGACCGAGCTGAGCGCCATGTTCTGCGGGGTTTTTCGTGTAAACCTCCTGACCTTGACTGCGCCGCAAATGTCATATCTGCGCTCGTAGAGGCCGCTCTTGTCGAAACCTCATGACTTCGCAAACTAGGTACGGAACTTTGAAACCTTTGCTGGGCAAGGCGTTGCGGGGTGGTGCTCGGCGAGTTTGTGATGACGTATGCTTTGGTTTCGCGAGATACGCCAACTCGAAATGGCTGGTTGGTGGAGAGGCCAAAGACGGCCAGAGGGGTTGCTGAATACGTTTCCTCAGCCCAGCCCCGTCAGGTACTCAGCCGGCACGCGCCGTTGTCATCTGGACTCGCTGCCGAGACGCAGTTCAACACTTCTACTGCCCGCGTCTTTTTTGGCTCGATTTCGCACGTCAAGCGACACCTTGCAATGATGCAGTATGCTGTGCTTCCTTACAGTCTTTGGCGATCTGCGACGGCGATTCAATTCCAAAATGTAATGCACTATGCGTTACATATACGCTATACTGCCTTCATGGTTACGATCAAGACAGCGACGCTTAACGTTCGATTGAGCGCAGAGTACAAGCGTGCACTCAAGATTGCGGCTGATCGTGATCAACGCAGCGTCTCGAACCTCATTGAGCACCTTATCGCCTTGCACTGCAAGGCCATGGGTGTCCCTGTTGAATCGTGTAGAGGCACTGCCACCAACGAGCAGAGCAGTCGAAATTCACCGGAGGCTGCCAATGGCTGAGATCCTGCGACTTTTCGAGTTCGACGACGAACAGCCGCCTGCAGCAACTCCAAAGAGCCAGTGTGAAATCATCTGGGGTGACGTCCGAAAAGTGCTGTCTGGTTTTCCGGACGGGCTGTTTCGTACATGCGTTACCTCGCCACCGTATTGGGGGCTCCGAGATTACGGGGTTGGCGGCCAGATTGGCGCAGAGTCCGATATCGGTGACTACATTACGGATCTTGTCGCTGTATTTCGTGAGGTTCGGCGAACGCTGGCTGACGATGGCACACTCTGGCTGAACATCGGCGACAGCTACACCAGCGGCGGCCGCACCTGGAGAGCCCCAGATGCCAAGAACAAGGGACGGGCGATGGACTATCGGGCACCGACTCCCGAAGGCTTGAAGCCGAAGGACTTGATCGGGGTGCCCTGGCGATTAGCTTTTGCATTGCAAGAGGATGGCTGGTATCTCCGGAGCGACATTGTTTGGAACAAGCCGAACTGTCAGCCAGAGAGCGTGAAAGACCGGCCGACCAGATCCCATGAGTACGTTTTCCTGTTTTCGAAGAACGAGCGGTATCTTTACGACCATGAGGCCATCAAGGAGCCGGCCCTTGCTCAGAACCAGAAATCGAAGAATCGTCGGTCAGTTTGGAACATCAATACAGAGCCTTACGCTGGCGCGCACTTCGCGGTCTATCCGCGCCAGTTGGTGCGGCTCTGTGTGCTGGCAGGTTCCAAGGAGGGCGACCGGGTCCTCGACCCCTTCTTCGGCAGTGGCACAACCGGTGTAGTTTGCGACGAGTTGGGGCGGCAATGTACCGGTATCGAGCTCAGCGAAGAATTTGCCGAGCTAGCCAAGGAGCGCCTCTTAAAGGGACGCTGAGTCGAACTGCCAGGTAGCGTGCACCGTGCACAGGGATTTGCGGATGTTCTTGATTTGCAACTTGCGCTCGGTGCCGCCATCGAAGTAGAGCGCGAAGCGCTCTCCCGTAGCATCGGCAACCCTGCAGTAGCCGGGCTTGGGGCTTTGAAGGCTGTTCGCGCAAACCACGAATGGCTGGTTAGTCGATTCCAGCAAGAGCTGCTTAGGAATCTCTACGAGTTCGTATTCGTATTTTCCAGGCCCTTGGCCGAGACAACGGAACTGAAAAATTCGGTCGTAGCTGGTCATGTGCTGGAAGAACCCTTCTCTCAGAGCGTTGAACTCCCATGGTCCACGCCCAAGCTCCATGAACTTGCTAATGTGGAGAAAGTTTGCCTTGATGTTGCTGGCGGCCTCCGTCTTGAGAGAGACCGGGGCTCCATTGATCGTGAGATCATGTCCGCGGTTGGTCCGACTCGTTGCCAATACAGCAGGTATGCCTGCACGGCTTAGTGCTCGCTCCAGCGCGAATTCGAATCGATCTTTGGACAGTGCTTGACGACTGAACGCATGATGAATCCGCAGGGCGTCACCCAGCACGTCCAACACCGTCTGGTTCACCAAGTCGGATCCAGGGTTCCGAACATACGAATGGTGAAGCTGAAACTGCTTTATGACAGCGCTGACCCATTCCCGCTGGGAGTCGGTTAGGCGATCCAGTTCGCCGGCGAGGTCTTCTACGGTCGCGCGAGGCGGGGCGGCACCAGCAAGCAGGGCACCAAACGGCGTCGAAACTGGATTCGTCGGGTCGCTCATGTCCACTATAAGAGGTCAAAAAGATTGTCAGACCCAAAGTATAGAGATGATGCGACAGTGCTCCGCCCCAAATCGCCTACGGACCACGAAAAAAATGTCTACCCCGTTCCACGGCTGGCAAGGAACTGCGGGAACGCGCCGAGGCTTCGGTCAAGGGCGTACCGGTTTAGCGAGCCGGCTCGGATGTCGCCGAGTGATGAACCGATGAATGCCGACGACTACAACTGCTGGTGGCCTACACCATGAACGCGATCGCCTTGCCGGCCTCGTTGAACGCGTCGTAAGCAAACCGGGTTCTGTGTGCTTCGCCTGAAGGTGAAAGGTGAGCGAGACCCGAGCACCTTGATTGGCAGCCCACTACCGAACGCGGAGCGGCTGCGCATACCCAAGTCGCAGTTGCGATGCGGAGCCGGATTCGTTTTCCAACCGAGAAATAGAACAGAAAAGTGGACCTGGCCAACACACGCATTACCCGGACAAACACCCTCACACTTCCTCACCAGTACCCATATGCCCGCATAGCGAGTTGTGATCCAGGGTGCGATTGCACCACCAAACAAGAAGACCAACCCCTCATCGGGTTGGTTTTTTTT
>NZ_JAPUVQ010000133.1:0-13030 GCF_029255145.1 Accumulibacter sp. | reverse complement strand
CCCACAGTAGGGAAAATGAGGGGAAAACTCTCGGAAAAGCGGGAAAATCACGAAAATCCGGCTTGATTGTTGTGTATGGTGAAACGCGCCGGCTTGGCCAGCGTGAAGTCCGACAGGCTGCTAGGCAGCCTGGTGCAATGGATCATCGACGAAATTCGGCACGGCGAGGACGTCGAGGTGCGCATTGGCTGGGACGGCGGCGGCGGCCACATGATCGACATCGTCGGTGCCGGCGAGATCCTGGGGGTGCCATGGATCAGTTGGGTGCACGACGCCAAGCAGGGCTTCAACCACAACGGTACCCCTGGCACGACCTCCGACGACACGACGCGGATAAACGGCGGCACCGACTGGTTTGATGGCGGCGTCGGCTGGTCGCCAATTGTAGACAATCGCATCGTGGCCTACATTGGTGGTCAGTTTTCTTCCGCCACGATAGACTTTGCGGCATCCGAGAGTGTTCCCGAGCCCGGGACCCAGGCGCTGCTGACGCTTGCCGTTCTTGCGCTGGTCGCGAGAGGGAGGCTCTGACCGAACGGCAGGGCCACACCCTCATGGCGTGGCCCCGTCCGGCGACGGCGAACCGGAACAGCCCCTTCTCCGAGGCGCGGGAAATCCATCGTCATGGCTTAGGCCGCTGGTTCCTCGTAGCGGCTGTCCAATGCTTCAGTTTTGGGCGGGCGGCTATCCGGATCCCGTTGCGTCCAGCACAGAATGGTTGAAGAGCACGAAGCTCTGGTGAGGAAGTCGATGCGGCAGAGCGCGACCTTGGCAACACGCTGCCGGCATAGCGTATGCTTCGTGCCGAGGGAAGTGCTCAGGTGGCCAGGAAACCACTACCAGTGCTTGGCTGTCGTTCGCGCTTGCTTCGGCTGCTTGAGTGCTTGAGTGCTTGACTCCGGATTGCTCTCGCTTACAATCCGGGCGGAAAGTGCTCGGTCGACGTTTCGCTCAACGTAGCCTCGCCCGCCGGGATCGCTCCGGCTGTTCCTGGAGCGGGAGAAAAAGGCCAATCGCTTTTTCACACAAGGGAGTCAGAAATGGATGGTCTTCTGCTGTTGCTCGGGCGCGTTGCGGGAATTGGTGGCCTGGGCTTGTGCCTCGTTGCCGCCGTGATGCGCTTTCTCGGGAATTTCTACCTGGGCACCTTTCAACTGGCAACGCTTCTGCAGGCCGGTATCGGCGGAGTCGTCATCGGTTGTTTCTTTCTGCTGCTGGTACTGGCGGGTCGTTCCTTGCCCGCCCGTTAGTGATCGCGGGTGGTGGCCGGGGAAGCGGGACGGCATGCGCTTGACCGCGCTTGATCAATACCGCGGGTCAGGGGCGACCTGCTGGCGGTATACTGGCGCGCTGATCAACACAAGTGGTACGCCATGTCCAAGCCGAAAAGTGTCGGTTTCGTTTCGCTGGGTTGTCCGAAGGCGCTGGTCGACTCCGAGCAGATTCTCACCAAGCTGCGCGCCGAAGGCTATCTGATTTCACCGTCGTATGAAGGGGCCGATCTGGTTGTCGTCAATACCTGCGGCTTTATCGACGCAGCAATCGAGGAGTCGCTCGATGCGATCGGCGAGGCGCTGAGCGAGAACGGCAAGGTGATCGTTACCGGTTGCCTGGGTGCCAGGGAGGAACTGATCCGCAAGGCGCATCCGCAGGTGCTGGCGGTGACCGGTCCGCATGCCGCAGACGAGGTGCTGCGGCATGTGCATGCGCATTTGCCGCAGCCGCACGACCCATTCACCAGCCTGGTGCCGGCACATGGTGTCAAACTGACACCGCAGCATTTTGCCTATCTCAAGATCTCCGAGGGATGCAATCACAGTTGCACCTTCTGCATCATCCCTTCGATGCGTGGGCCTTTGGTCAGCCGACCGATCGGCGACGTGTTGCAGGAAGCCAGGAATCTGGCCGAGGCCGGCGTGCGCGAACTGCTGATCATCTCGCAGGACACCAGCGCTTACGGGGTCGACGTCAAGTACCGAACGGGCTTTGCCGGTGGTCGTCCGCTGCGGACCAGGTTGCGTGAACTCTGCGAAGCGCTGGGGGATCTGGGGATCTGGGTGCGCCTGCACTACGTTTATCCGTACCCCAGCGTGGACGCCCTGTTGCCGCTGATGGCCGAGGGCAGGATCCTGCCTTACCTCGACGTGCCTTTCCAGCATGCCAGTGCGCGCGTTCTGAAAGCGATGAAGCGCCCGGCCAGTGCCGAGGATAACCTGGAGCGTCTCCGGGCATGGCGCGCGGTGTGCCCCGAGCTTACGGTCCGGAGCACTTTCATTACCGGTTTCCCCGGCGAGACCGAAGCCGAGTTCGAGGAATTGCTGGCTTTCGTCAGGGAAGCCCGCCTCGACCGGGTGGGCTGCTTTGCCTATTCGGCGGTGGCCGGCGCGGCGGCCAATGCGCTGCCCGATGCGGTGCCAGCGGACGTTCGCGAGGAGCGGCGGCGACGCCTGATGGAAGCGCAGGAAGATATCTCCGCGGAGTTGCTGACTGCCAAGATCGGCCGTGAGATCGACGTTCTGGTCGACGAGGTGGACGACGAAGGAACGATTGCCCGTTCGGCCGCCGACGCGCCGGAAATCGACGGTCTGGTGTTCATCAACGAGTATTTTGACGCCGAGCCCGGTGATTTTCTGCGGGTGCGGGTGCTCGATGCGGACGAGCACGATCTCTACGCCGAGGTCGTTGCCAGCGCTGCTTGACGGATCTTCCGGCCTGGCGGTCTGGCCACCGATCACTGGAAATCGCGACTCGCGGTGGGCAGGCGACCGAGCAGCGAAGACAGGTCGACCAGGCGCTTGGCAACCAGATGGACGACCTGACCTTCGCGCTGAACCTGCCCGAGAACCCCGAGCAGACGTGCGCCGAGCAGCTCGCGGCGTTGGCTGTCGACCAGCCGTGAGTGTACGACGACGTTGGCCAGCCCGGTTTCGTCTTCCAGGGTGACAAAAACAATCCCGCTGGCAGTGCCTGGCCGCTGCCGGCAGGTAACAATTCCGGCGGCACGCAGCAGCTGGCGGTCGGCGGCGTTCTGTAGCTGACTGGCGGAGACGTAGCGTTGCGCCGCCAGGCGGGCGCGCAGCAGGGTCAGCGGATGGCGACCGAGGGTCAGACCGGTACTGGCGTAGTCGGCGATCAGGTCGTCAGCCTCGGATGGGGTCGGGAGTTCGACCGCGGCTTCCGGCGGTGGCGCGTCAGCCAGCAAATCGAGTTGTCCGGCGACGCCAGTGGCTGCCCAGGCGGCTTGCCGACGATGGCCGGCGAGGCTGATCAGGGCACCGGCAGCCGCGAGCAGCGCGAGTTCCTTGGCGGCCAGTTGTGCCCGGGTTGCGAGGTCGGCGACGCTGGCCAGCGGACGCTGCTGGCGGGCTTCGAGCAGGCGAGCGGTGGCGGTCTGCGACAGGCCGGCGATGCTGCCAAGACCCAGGCGGACGGCGGGCCTGCTGCCAGCGATCTCGACCTGTCCCGGACTTTCGAGTTGTGCTTCCCAGCGGCTGTCGGTCACCGTCGCCGGCAGAACCTGCACGCCATGCCGGCGCGCGTCCTGGAGCAACTGCGAAGGCGAGTAAAAGCCCATCGGCTGGCTGTTGAGCAGGGCGCACAGAAAAGCCGCCGGATGATGGCGCTTGAGCCACGCCGACACGTAGACCAGCAGGGCGAACGAGGCGGCGTGTGATTCAGGGAAACCATATTCGCCGAAACCCCGAATCTGGGCAAAGATGCGCTGCGCAAAGGCTTCATCGTGGCCACGCTGGCGCATGCCGGTGATTAGTTTCTCTTCAAAAGGCTCCAGTCCGCCCTTGCGTCGCCAGGCGGCCATGGCGCGGCGCAGTTGGTCGGCCTCGCCGGGAGTGAAGCCGCCGGCGACCACCGCCAGTTGCATCACCTGCTCCTGGAAGATCGGCACGCCGCAGGTACGGCCCAGGACGGCGGCGATCTCCGGGCGCATCAGTTCGATGGGCTCCTTGCCGTGCCGGCGACGCAGGTAGGGATGGACCATGTCACCCTGGATCGGGCCCGGCCTGACCAGCGCCACTTCGATCACCAGATCGTAGAAGTTGCGCGGTTTGAGGCGCGGCAGCATGGCCATCTGCGCCCGTGATTCGATCTGGAAGACGCCGACCGTATCGGCGGCACAAAGCATGTCGTAGACCGCCGGGTCTTCGGGTGGGACGTCCGGCAAGCGGATGCCGACCAGATCGAGCGCCCGGTGAATCGCCGAGAGCATGCCGAGCGCCAGGACGTCGACCTTCAGTAGCCCGAGGGTGTCGAGGTCGTCCTTGTCCCACTGGATTACCGTCCGTTCGGGCATCGCGGCGTTTTCTACCGGTACCAGCCGTGCCAGCGGGCCACGCGCGATGACGAAGCCACCGACATGCTGCGAGAGGTGGCGCGGAAAGCCCCGTAGCGCGTCGGCCAACGCCAGCCACTTGGCAACGCGCGGCGCCGCCGGGTCAAGGCCAACCGAACGCAGGCGATCGGGCAGTTGATCGCGTTTGTCCCACCAGGCGAGCGAAGCGGTCAGGGCGTCGATCTGGGCGCTGCCAAAACCGAGCGCGCGGCCGACGTCGCGCAGGGCACCACGGGTTCGGTAGGTGATCACGGCGGCGGTCAGTGCCGCACGTTCGCGCCCGTACCTGGCGTAGAGGTACTGGATCACCTCCTCGCGCCGCTGGTGCTCGAAATCGACGTCGATATCCGGTGGCTCACCGCGTTCACGGGAGATGAAGCGCTCGAAAAGGAGCGTCGAACGGAGCGGATCGACTTCGGTGATGCCAAGGCAGTAACACACGGCTGAATTGGCTGCCGAACCGCGCCCCTGGCAAAGGATGTTGCGGCTGCGCGCAAAATTGACGATGTCGTAGACGGTCAGGAAGTAGGGTTCGTAAGCGAGTTCGCCAATCAGCGCGAGTTCGTGTTCGACGCGCTCGCGCACCGCGGGCGGCACCGTTCCGGGATAGCGCCGGCTCAGCCCTTTTGTCACTTCGGCCCGCAGGAAGCCAGGCGCTGTCTGGCCCGCCGGAACCACTTCGTCGGGGTATTCGTAGCGCAGTTCGGCGAGTGAAAAACTGCAGCGCGCGGCGATGGCCAGCGTTTCGGCCAGCAGTTCGGGCGGGTAGAGCCGTGCCAGCCGCAAGCGGCTGCGCAGATGGCGCTCGCCATTGGCAAAGAGCAAGCGGCCAGCAGCAAAGACCGTAGTCTTCAGACGGATCGCGGTCAGCGTATCCTGCAGCGGGCGGCGCGCGCGCAGATGCATGTGCACGTCGCCAGCCGCAACTGCCGCCAGGCCGCTCGCTCTGGCCAGCTGCAGCAGCGCCGCCAGTCGCGTCGCGTCATCGGGTCCGGAATGGAGTTCGACGGCCACCCAGGACCGCGCCGGAAAGCGCGTCGCCAGCCAGCGTCCATCGTCCGCACTGGCGTCTGTGTCCGCGATCCACAGCGCCAGGCAATCGGGCAGGGCGCCGCTGCTGCCGGCGAAGTTGCCAGGACTTTCGAAGTCGCCGCGGTACAGACGGTACTCGCCCTTGACCGAGCGTCGTCGTGCCAGCGTGATCAGCGCCGACAGATTGCCGTAGCCGGCACGGTTCTGCGCCAGCAGGACCAGCTTGAGGCCGGACCCCGGCTCGTTGGCGAGACGGAACTCGGCGCCGACGATGAACTGCAGACCACACGTGCTGGCTGCCCGATACGCCCGCACGACACCAGCCAGCGACGCTTCATCGGTGATCGCCAGCGCGCTGTAGCCGAGCCCCTGCGCGTGCTCGACCAGTTCTTCCGGATGCGACGCACCGCGCAGGAAGGAAAAGTTGGAGCAGCAGTGGAGTTCGGCGTAGAGCGGCAGCGCGTCGGACATGGCGAGATACTGTTTTTATTTACAGTATAACTTGATGCCCGGGATTTGTTCCAGATTGTCGCTGGATTGCGAACGCTCCCCTGACCTTGCCGACTCTTGCCGGTTACTGCTGTTTGAGGTCGAGTTGGGCCAGGTCGACCCGCTTCCTGAATCCGCGAAACCGCAGCCAGGCCTTGTGCGACAGGTGCTTGATGAGCAGGCCCGGCGGCATCCGCAACCAATGGGCGCGCACGTAAATCAGCCAGCGGGCCAGAACCGCCAGGCGGGAAGGGTGATCGGGGTGTCCAGGCAGCAGCGCGAGGTGAATCAGACGATCCATTAGCCGGCGGATCGGCCAGGCGGGCGCTGCGTCTTCCAGCCCGCGCAACACATCCGGGGGAATCGGTGTGCCGAAAAGTCGTTGCGCATGATGCAATCCGTAGAACAGCGGACGCTCGAAACCCAAGCGGCGTGCCCGTGGCCCGAGACCCGCCCAGAAGCCAGGATCCTGCCCATGGTGTCGCAGCAGATCATGAACATCGACCAGATCGCGCAGGCGCAGACCCTCGTCAGGATCACCCTCGAGAAACAGGTGCACCAGTGCGTGCAGAACCATGTCGGCGGGTGCCAGAACGCGTAGGCGCGGGTCTGCGAGCGCTCTGGCAGCCGTGAACAGCGGTGCGGGGTTGGATTGTAGATGGCTGGTTTTCGGCAGCAGCCGATGGTGGATGTCGATCTCCGTGCCTCGTTCCTGGTGACGGAGCGGTGGAATCTCGTGCATCCAGACGCGGTAGTACCGGTCGTCGTAAGGGTCGATCTGGGTCTTGAACCAGCCGCGTTCGACGAGTCTTTCCTCGATTTCCCCGATCCGCTCTTCCGGCACCAGCAGATCGACATCGGCGAAGATCCGGCCGCGCGCCGGCGGCAGTTCTGCGAGGAGATAGCCGGCGCCCTTGAGCAGGATAAGCGGCACATCGATGCCCTTGAGCGCCCAAAGCAGGCGGTTTACTTCCCAGGAAATCAGGGTTTTTCGATGTCCGATGACGTTGCGGGCCGCCCTTAGATGATCAGCGGCGCGCGGCGGGATGCTGCCGAGCAGATCCGCCCGGCCCAGGTCGGACTCCAGCCTCCCCAGCACCCGGGCGCGTCGCGCCACGCGTAACAGCAGCTCCCAGTCGGCGGGCGGCAGCGCGGGCAGTCGTTCGGGCGCTTGCAGCGCCTCGAGCAGGAGCCGCTGCGCCCGTCTGGTTTCGCTGGTCGCCCTAGAAGCCATCGCCGGTGCGGGAAAGTTGGTCGATGGCGCTAACCGCCTCGTCGAGATCGGAGTAGATCAGCGAGTATGAATCGCAGGAGCGAATCATGTCGGTGACCAGCCTGAATGCGGCCTCATCGAGGACCTCGTAGTTGAAAGCGTTGGTTGCAACCATCAGAAATGCCTGGCTTCTCGGCATTGGTTCAAGAGTGAGCGGTGCATCGGCGACCCAGCGGGGGAAGATGAACCAGCGTGGGCGAGCGGGTTCCTGTGCGCGTTTGATGCTGTCCAGCGGCGGACGCACATGCGCCACTGTCCCCTTGCGCGTCGCCAGGAAAGACGGGCCAATGATCGCCTCCGGCCGAAAGTTCCTGATCACCTCGATCGACTCGTTCTTCAGCGGGATCAAGCGCGGCACGGGGAGCAGCAGGCCATCCTCCGGCCGCACCAGGCCGAATTCGTCGGAGAGGAGCCGCCATCCGGAATGGATCAGGGCAGCACAGAGCGTCGACTTGCCGTCGCCGGGCGAGGCCGGAAAAAGGATCGCCTGGCCGTTGCGCTCGACTCCCGCCGAGTGCAGCAGCAGCAGATGATGCGAGCGTGTCGCCACGCACCAGTTGATTCCCCATTCGAGGGCGGGAAAGGCGTGTTCGACGGCATAGGGAGCGAAGGGGGATTGCCCATCGACGCCAAAACACGCCTGTCGTCGCAGCCATCGGCGCAGCCCGCGAGGCGCGTTGATGTGAACGTGAAAGTCGCAGATCGCCGCCGGCTCCAGCAAAGGGTACGGCTCGTAAAGCTGATGTGCGAGCGATGCGAACGATCTGAGGTTGGAGCGGACCATGAGGTTGAAAGGGCCGAACTGGAGTGCCAGGCCATCGCCCCCCAGCTGTTCCCCAAACTCCCGGTGACTCAAGTCACCGACGATCATTGCCCGCCAATCGCTTCGTCCAGGTACTCGATCAGTCCCAGTTCCTCCAGCCGGCGCGTGGCGAACACGAAATCGTCGGCAGCCAGCCCTCCCTGCGCCACACCAAGAGCAGCCTCGGTCTCGCGCTTTACACCGTCCGCCGCTAGTGGTTCGGCTTCCAGAGATCTGAGGATTGCTGCGGTAGTTTCGTTGAAGACGTGGGTTTCGGCAGATGAAGGTTGATAGACGATGTAGACATCGTCCCAGTCCTGCCAAACCAGACCGCGAGTGGCAGCCATCAAGACCATCGGTTCTGCCCTATCGGAGGGGATGTCGCCGCGCAGAAGGTCTTGAAGCCGACTTCAGTCGATTGCGAAACAATCAGGATCTACCGCTCAAGGAGTGTGGCCCATCAAGGAAGTGGCGGCCGCGGAACTGAGAATGGCAACGGTGACACCGGACTGATTGCCACAACTGATGGCGCCATTGACGTTACTGACAGGCCCCAGGTTGGCGCCTACGGAAGTGACCTTGGTGGGGCCGAAAATCGGGTACCCCGGGCAGATGCCCGGACTGGCGAAGCACGTATCGGCCTCCGTGAGAGTGGGGGGAGCTTGACGCAGCGCGCCATTGGCCGTGGTGGTCCCGACGAACTTCGCCCCCGTGCAGGACGCTGCCGCCAGCGCCCCACTGCGCAAGGTCAGCACCAGTGGCGCCATGGCCACCGCACCGCGGACCAGACGCCGCCGCTTGTTGTCCGGAGCCGACGTATTGCCAAGGTTGGCTGCTTCACCGGTCGCAGACGACAAGTCCACCGATGTTCCCGTGCGGTCAAGCGGTTCTGTAGATTTCATCGAAGCAACTCCCAAAAGTTTTCTGTGCGCGGTGCAGGTGTGCGTCAGGTCCCACAGGTTCCAGTTTCGCTCTCGCGACGCAGATCAACTGTCGATTACGTCACGTTCTTGCCAAGGAAGCTGGCCCACCGGAACCGTGGTCGTGCACTTGCCATGACCAAATTACTCTTCACTAAACCGTAAGCAAGGTCCATGCCTGGTGTGAAAACAACTGAAAATATAGCTATAAATCATCTAGATGCCGTTGTGCGCCGCGACCCCCAAGGAGCCACGAAGTGCCTGGGTGTAAAAAAAACCGACAGTCTTCGTGGACCGCTACCAAGACGGCTCAATACGTTCCCGGGGGCACAACGAAAGGCCTCGGGCGTGTACGCGTGAGCGCTGCGCCGACGGAGCGCGTCGTCAGAGTTTCAGACGCTCCAGCAACTCGGATTCCAGCTTTATGCGGCTGGAGGTCTTGCCAAGGTCGCCGCCACTGATCAGGAAAGTATCCTCGACGCGTTCGCCGAGCGTGGAGATCTTCGCTGTATGCAGATTAGCACCATGTGCGGCCAATGTCATGGCTATGGTGTAGAGCAGGCCCGGGCGGTCGGCGGCACTTACCGAGAGTACGTAGCGCGAGCCTTTTTCGTCGGGCTCGATGGTCACCTGCGGCTGAATCGGGAAGTGCTTTACTTGCCGGGAGATCCGTCCGCTGCCTGGCGACTCTGGCGGGCTCTGCCAAGTCAGGCGCACCGTCAGCTCGTGCTCGATGTAGTTGATCATCGCCCGGTCGCTGCCACGATCGCTGAGGTCGAGCAGCATGAAGCTGTCCAGCGCGTAGCCATGACGGGTCGTGTGGATCTTGGCATCGACGATGGTGTAGCCGGCACGGCCGAAAAACCCGACCAGGCGCGCGAACAGGTCGTTCTGATCGAGTGTGTAGATCATCACTTCAAGGCCGTCGCCCTGCGGGTTGATGCGCGCTTTGACCACCGGTTGCTCGACACTCGTCCGATAGTGCAAGGCACGGGTGTGCCAGGCGATCTCCTCTGCCGAATGGCGGAGGAAGTACACGGTGTCGAGCTGCTTCCACAGGCGCTCGTGCACCGCGTCGGGCAGCGCGAAATAGCGTAGCAGGCGCAAGGCCTCACGTCTGCGATCCTCGATCAGTCCTTGTCTGACCGGCACTTGACCGCCGGCCAGCAGCGTTCGGCAGGTGCTCCTGAAGAGTTGTTCGAGCAACTGTCCCTTCCAGCTATTCCAGACTTTCGGACTGGTCCCCCGTATGTCGGCGACGGTGAACAGATAAAGCGCGGTCAGGTGACGTTCGTCCTTGACCATCGCGGCAAATGCTCCCATCACGTCGGGGTCGGCGATGTCCTGTTTCTGGGCCACCGTAGACATCAACAGGTGCTGCTGGACCAGCCAGACGATCAGTTCGCTATCGTCGGCATCGACGCCGTGCGCGGAGCAGAACTCGGCGGCATCGACCGCCCCCAGTCGCGAATGATCGCCACCTCGTCCCTTGGCAATGTCGTGGAAAAGGGCTGCGATGTAGAGCACCCACGGGCGAGAAAAATCACCGATCAACTCGCTGCACAATGGATACTCGTGCGTAAACTCGTCGGCGAGAAAGCGGCGCAGGTTGCGCAGGACGCGCAGGATGTGCTGGTCGACCGTATAAACGTGGAACAGGTCGTGCTGCATCTGGCCGACGATCTTGCCGAACCTGGGCAGATAGCGACCTAGAATCCCGAACTGGTTCATGCGCCGCATCGCATGCAGCACGCCGTGCGGCTGCTGGAGAATCTCGATGAAGCGCGCGCGGTTGCCGGGGTCGCAGCGGAAGGCGTCGTCGATCAGCGTGCGGGCGTGCCACAGCGCGCGCAACGTACGCGCGGTCATTCCCTGCAACTCGGGATGCCGCTGCATCAGCAGGAAGGCTTCGAGGATGACGCCCGGATCGCGGTGGAAAACCTCGTCGTCAATCAGATCGAGCAAGTCGTGGGCATTCTGGAAACGCTCATTGATCGGCTGTGGCGGTTGCTCCGGCAGAGGCGATATGGCGGCACCGATATTCAGGAGCAGGATGGTGTTGATCTGGGTGATTTCCTTAGCCGTGCGGTAATACTTCTGCATCAGCCGTTCGCTGGCTCGGCGGGTCTCGGTCGCCTGGTAGCCCAGCTGTTCGGCGAGCGCGGTCTGGTAATCGAAAAGGAGGCGGTCTTCACGGCGACCAACATGAATGTGGAGGCGGGTTCGCAGCTGCTGCAGGAAGCCGATGCTGCGCTTCAGCTGTTCCTGCTCTTCGAGGGTCAGGAAGCCGTATTGCGCCAGATCGTCCCAGCTGCGACCATAGCCCGCGGCGCTGGCAATCCAGAGAATCGTCTGCAGATCGCGCAGGCCGCCCGGGCTTTCCTTGCAGTTCGGTTCCAGGCTGTAGGGCGTATCGTCGAAGCGCAGGTGGCGTTCGTCCTGCTCGCTTCGCTTGGCTTCGAAGAACGTGTGTGGATCAAGGACCTTTTCCAGTTCCGCCGAGAACTCGTCGAAGAGCTCCTCGCTGCCGACCAGCAGGCGAGCCTCGATCAAGGCGGTCTGGATCGTGAGGTCGCCGGCGGCTGCGTCGGCGCACTCGCCAACGGTGCGTACGCTGGGAGCGACCTCCAAACCGATATCGTAGCAAAGGGTCACCGCCCGCTCCAGTTGCGGAATCAGTGCGTCGCCCGGCGGCTCCGGTAGCAGGAGCAGGAGGTCGACGTCGGAGGCGGGGTAGAGTTCGCCGCGCCCGTAGCCGCCGACTGCCAGCAGGGCCAGCGACACTGGCAAGTGCAGCGCCTGCCATAGGTCACAAAGCACCTCGTCAATCAGGCGGCACCGCTCGCGCAGCAGTCGTGGTGCATCCCCGTCTGCGAGATAGCGCTCGCGGATTGTCGTCTGCCCGAGTTGCAAGCGCGACCGGTAGCGCGCGACCAGCGTCTGAAGATCGACGGTCTCGGCGTCCATTGGCTAAGACCCGATCGAGTCCGGTGGCCGCCGTGTACCCTCCGACACGGTGAGTACTTCGTAGCCGGTCTCGGTGACCAGAATGGTGTGCTCCCACTGTGCGGAGAGGCTGTGATCCTTGGTTACGATCGTCCAGCCATCAGCCATCGTTCTGATGGCGGCCTTGCCGGCGTTGATCATTGGCTCGATGGTAAAAACCATTCCCGCTTCGAGCCGGATACCGGTGTGGGGGCGGCCATAATGAAGCACCTGCGGCTCTTCATGGAATTTGGCGCCGATGCCGTGACCGCAGAATTCGCGCACGACCGAGCAACCAGCTCGCTCTGCTTGTTGCTGAATGGCGTGACCAATGTCGCCGAGATGTGCGCCGGCCTTTACTTGCACAATGCCCAGCCAAAGGCATTCGAAGGTGAGTTCGCAGAGCCTTCGTGCCTGAACTGACGTTTCGCCGACCTGGAACATGCGGCTGCTGTCGCCGTGATACGCGTCCTTGATCACCGTGACGTCAATATTGACGATGTCACCATTTCTCAGCTGCCGGTCGCCCGGAACACCGTGGCAGACTTGGTGGTTCACCGAAGTGCAGATCGATTTCGGATAAGGCTGGTAGCCTGGCGGAGCGTAGTTGAGCGGCGCGGGAATGCCGCCCTGGACATCGACGATATAGTCGTGACACAGTCGATCCAGCTCGCCGGTGGTGATTCCCGATCTCACCAGCGGTGTGATGTAGTCGAGCACCTCGGCCGTCAGGCGGCCGGCGACGCGCATCTTGTCGATTTCCTGCGGGGTCTTGAGTGCTATGCTCATGCGTTGAGGTCGGGACCAAGGTGAAAAGGAACGAAGGATAAAGGAAGCAACGGGCTAAGGCAATTTGCTGGGCGGCGTAACTCGCCGCGGACAAGCTGACCCGTGCCACCACTTGACTCCGTCTGTTTTCAGGGTGAGTTTGATCGCCACAAGAAGCCGTCGGGGTAGAAGCGCCAGACAGGGCAATCGGATGTATACCATCGTCGTGACTCCTCCGAAATAAGCGTTCACGCCTAAAAGCCGAGGCCTGGGCCACAAGCAGTTGGACTATAGTGGTCCCCGGAAATCAGACAGTGGTTTAAGCTGTGCTCCATCATAGGAGCGAGAAGCGATGAGTGAAGCAACTACCCGGAAGGTACATACGCCGGAGTTCAAGGCCAAGGTTGGTCTGG
>NZ_JAPUVQ010000132.1:0-51543 GCF_029255145.1 Accumulibacter sp. | reverse complement strand
TCCGGGTCGCGCGCCGCGGCGTGGCTGATCAGTTCGGCGAGCAGGTGGGCATCGGTCATGTCTGGGTGCGATGGGGCAATCGAGTAGTCGCCGATTTTAACGGGATGCGCAGGGGTGACCGTGAAATTATTCCCATTGGGTTGAAGGGCGCCGCCAGCAGGGCGGGAGTGCAGGCGGTCCCGCGCTTCCGAGTTGCCGGAACAAGGCCATGAACCTGCCGGCTGGCCAGGTTTACCGCTTCAGAGCGGCAGCAAATCGCCGCCGACTGCAGCCGCGCTGGCCGCCCCGAGCCCGGCGTCTCTGGCAAAACGGGGCCAGCAGGCCAGCGCGTCGCGCACATCGGCCAGAACATCGAATGCGCGAAGGACGCCGAAGCGCTCGGCTTCGATCAACAGGTCGGCACGCGTGATGCCTTCGAAGCGGCCGTTGATCGACAACTGGTGCTGACGGGTCCACTGGCCGCGTGGGTTATGGGCGTGGGTCAGGTCGTAGGCCGGAGCCAGTTCCCATTCGCCACCCTGCTTCAGCCGGAAGGAGAAGTTCTTGCTGTGGTCGTCACAGTTGCGCGCCATGACGTTGAACGCCATCCGGCGAAAAGCCTGGCCGACCGCCAGCGGACCCAGTCCGAGCCGGTCGATGACCGCAAACAGGCGGGCATAGGCGTGCGTCCGCCGCAGCTTGTAGTCGACGTGGTCGATGCCGCACAGCGTTTGCAGGTGGTGGCGGGCGCTGTGCTCGCCGGCCACCTGGCGATCGAATCGTCGGGTCATGAAATGGGCACGGCCGTTTTCCTCGAGCAGCCGGCACGGCGACATGGTGATCCCGGCCGCACCAGCCATCTGCGCGTAGGCGTACTCGATCCGGCCGTCTTCGCCGCCTTTTGCCTCGCCGACGCCGTCGAACTTGAGCAGCCAGTGCTCGAAACCCGCGTCGACGTCGAACTGGCCGCTGCGCAGCGCACCGGTGTGCGGGTTCCAGGCTACGGCCGCCTTGGCGCGCGCACCGCCGGCTGACGTGCCGACCCGGGTCAGCCTGGCCAGCGCGCTCCGCGCCAGGCGATCGCCGCCCGCACCCCTGGCCAGGTCGCCGTGCAGGACTCGCCGGGCGACCTCCACCAGCGAGGGCATCTGCAGCGCTTCGGCACTCTCGCGAGGCGCTCCGCGGGCTGGTCTGAACTCCAGCGCGCCGAAGCCACGCCGGCCGATGAAGGCCAGCCGGTCAAGCGCGCTGATGGCTGTTTCCGGGATGCCCTTGCTGTTCATCCAGGCCTCGATCAGGGCGTTGCCGAAGTCGTCCGGCAGGGCGTCGGCGAGCATCCCGGGCAGTCCGCGATAGCTCGCCGTGGACAGATCCGGGAAGGCGAAGCGGTCGCCGCCGGCCAGTGGCATGGTCAGCGGCGCCAGTTCGATGCCGGTACGCCGCCACCCCGGGTCCCAGGTGAATACCTGGCAGTCGCGCTGCGGGGCCGCCGCGACGCTGCCGACGCCCTGTCCCCAGATCCGGACCTCGACCGTCGGCGGTGTCGCTCGGGTGTTCATTCGGCGGCCGCGGGCGAGGCGCCGGAGGAGCGCCACCGATTCCTGGAGCGTTCAGCCTCGACCGCCAGCAGAGCGTGTTTGCGTTCGCTGCCCCAGCGGTAGTTGCCGATATCGCCATTCTCGCGGATCACGCGATGGCAGGGAATCAGCACCGCGAGCCGATTGCGCGCCAGCGCCGAGCCGACCGCGCGCTGGGCGCGCGGGTGGTCGATGATCGTCGCCAGCGTCCGGTACGAGACGACATTGCCGGGCGAAATGTTGATCAGCGCTCCCCAGACCTTGATCTGGAAGTTGGTTCCACGCAACAGCAGGTGCAGCGGTTGCTGTCCTTCGACGCCCGAAAAGACCCGCCCGATGGTTTCGGAAAGCGCTTCGTCGTCACGCTGCAGGCTGGCGTGTGGCCACTCCGACTGAAGTTGCGCGATGGCATCGGTGTCCTGGTCCGACGCGGTGAACTGCAGATGGCACAGGCCGCGCGGGGTGTTCCCGGCGATCACCCGTCCGAATGGCGTCGCCGCGAAGCCAAAGGTGATGCGCAAACCCTCGCCCAGCGAGCGGACCTCTCCCGGGGTCACCGCGTCGCAGGCGACCAGCAGGTCGTGCAGCCGGCCTGGCCCCGACAGGCCGGCCGCGTACGCTGTAGCGAGCACGTCGTTCTGCGCGCGTAATAGCGACCGCGCATGCGCGCTGGTCAGGTACTGCAGAAAACGTTTGGGTGAAATGCCCGCCCAGACGCTGAAGGTCCGTTGCAGGTGAAACGGGCTGACCCCGACATGCTCGGCGATCTCTTGCAGACCCGGCTGGTACGGGCGGTGCTGCCTGACGAAACGGATCGCTCGGGCGACCGTCTCGTAAGCCCCGCAGCGTTCGTCGAGTTCGGCGGTCGCGATGGCCGCTTTGGCGTTGCTGTCCTCGTTCATGCCGGCTGCCGTCGTGGTCCGAAGAGGCCGGCGGTGGTGGCAATGCCGGTCAGGATCAGCGCGCCGCCGAGCACGGTGTGCCAGCCGATGGCCTCGTCGAGGAACACGGCGCCCCACAGGACGCCGAAGACCGGGATCAGAAAGGTGACCGACAGCGCGCGTGTCGGCCCGACATCGTCGATCAGCCGGAAGTACAGCAGGTAGGCGGCGCCGGTGCAGACGATTCCCAGCAGCGACACCGCCGCCCAGTCGCCGGCGTCCGGGAACTGTCGAATCGGCGCGAACAGAAACAGCGGCAGGACGACCAGGGTGGCCATCCACATGCTGCCGTGGGCGTTGTTGAACGGTGTCGCCAGGCCAGGGCGGGACTTGGTGTAGATGCTGGCGACGCTGTACGACAGCGGCGCCAGCAGTCCGGCGGCTATGGCCGTCCACTCGCTGGTCCCGGCCAGCGCCAGGTTCTGGCCGACCAGCACGGTGACGCCCGCCAGGCCGCACGCCAGACCGACGGCGACCGCGCCGGTCAGGGGCGTGCGCAGCCAGAGGGCGCCGATCGCCGCGCCGAAGAGCGGCGAGGTGGCGTTGAGAATCGCCAGCAGCGAGGCCGGCAGCGACTGCGCGGCATAGGCAAAGAGGATGAACGGCAGCGCCGAGTTGAGGACGCCGATAATCAGGAAATGCCGCCACAGCCGGCCTGCTTGCAGGGGGTGTTTGAAGAACCGGCCGGCGAGCCAGAGAAATGCCGCGGCGATCCCGACGCGGAACATGATCAGCGCCACCGGTCCGAAAGCGGGGACGCTGACTCGCATGAACAGGAAGGAGGCGCCCCAGATCGCGGCGAGGAAGAACAGGCGGGTGATGCTGGCGGCGTCCATGATGGCTTTCATCGAGATGGGGATGCCCGGATTGTCGGTCCGGCAGGAGCCGTTGGCCACCCGATTCTTGCGCTTTGTGCTGCCGACCGGTGCGCTAGCGTCCGCCCTTGCTGCCACCCTTGTCCCAGCCATAGCGAATCGTTCGCTGCCAACGGTTTTCGGCCTGGCGCGGCGTCTTCCCGGCGGCCGCGGCAGGCCGCTGCGGCGGCGCCTTCGGCGTCGGCGTTGCTTTGCGGGGGCGTGCCAGCTTGGCGGTCATGGTGGTCGGCGCGGATCGGGCGGGAGCCGCTATGGTAGACTTTGCGCTCATTCTAACGCGCAAGAGAAAGCCATGTCCGGTAACACCCTTGGCACGCTGTTCACCGTGACGTCGTTCGGTGAGTCGCACGGTCCGGCGATCGGCTGCGTGGTCGATGGCTGTCCGCCCGGCCTGGCGATCAGCGCCGCCGACATCCAGGCCGAACTCGACCGCCGCCGGCCAGGGACATCGCGGCATGTGACGCAGCGGCGCGAGCCCGACGAGGTCGAGATTCTGTCGGGGGTCTTCGAGGGCCGGACCACCGGCACGCCGATAGGCCTGCTGATCCGCAATCAGGATCAGCGCAGCCGGGACTACGGCAACATCGCCGAAACTTTCCGTCCGGGCCATGCCGATTATGCCTATACGCAGAAGTACGGTTTCCGCGATTATCGTGGCGGCGGCCGTTCGTCGGCGCGCGAGACGGCGGTGCGCGTTGCGGCCGGGGCGATCGCCCGCAAGTGGCTGGCCGAGCGCTACGGCGTCAGCATCCGCGGCTGGATGAGTCAGCTCGGGCCGATCGAGATCCCCTTCGTTGCCGCCGCCGAGATCGCCGGCAATCCGTTTTTCGCGCCGAACGCGGCGATCGTTCCGCAACTCGAGGACTACATGGATCAGCTGCGCAAGTCCGGCGATTCGGTTGGCGCGAAGATCAGCGTTGCCGCCAGCGGCGTGCCGCCGGGCTGGGGTGAGCCGGTCTACGATCGCCTCGACGCCGAAATCGCCTACGCGATGATGAGCATCAACGCGGTCAAGGGCGTCGAGATCGGCGCCGGTTTTGCCAGTGTCGTCCAGCGCGGCAGCGAGCACGGTGACGAGATGACGCCGCAGGGTTTCCTCACCAATCATGCCGGGGGGGTTCTCGGTGGCATCTCCACCGGGCAGGAGGTGTTGGTCAATCTGGCGATCAAGCCGACCTCGAGCATCCGCCTGCCGCGACGCTCGGTCAGCCTCGATGGCACGGCGACGACGGTCGGAACGCATGGTCGGCACGACCCCTGCGTGGGCATCCGCGCGACGCCGATTGCCGAGGCGATGCTGGCGCTGGTCTTGATCGATCACGCGCTGCGTCATCGCGCGCAGTGCGGCGACGTGCTCTGCACGACGCCGCGGATTGCCGCCGCTGTCTTGCGGTGAGAGGCGAACGGTGACGGCGGAGAGCCGCATTGCTTATAATCGCATGGTCTGGTCGCGCATCGGTTCGGCCAGGATCAGCAAGGGGCCACGATCATGCACGTTGAACACCACGACCTTCAACACGACTTTCCCGAGTATCTGGATTCGATTCACGCTCTCAAGGCGTCGAGCGAGCATTTCGGCGGCCTGTACGACGAATACCAGAACCTGACCCGCGAGGTCGAACGCCTCGAGGAGGACGACCTGCCGGTCGACGATTTCACCATCGAGACGATGAAGAAGCAGCGGGTGCTGCTCAAGGACCAGATGTACCGGATGCTGGTCGCCCACCGGAACGGCGATTAGGTTGAATTGCTGGCGCGTGCGCGACGGCGCGCGATCGGGTACGCGCCAGCAGCGACACGGCGATACGGTCTGAAGCGTCCGATGCATCCGGTAGAATGGCCGGATGTCTGTCTTGCCGTATTGGCGCCTGTCCGGATATTACTTTTTCTATTTCGCCTTCATCGGCGCTTTCTCGCCGTATTTCGGGCTCTACCTCCAGTCGTTGAGCTTTTCGGCCTGGGACATCGGCTTGTTGATGTCGCAGATGCAGTTGATGCGCCTGTTCGCGCCGTATCTATGGGGCGCGCTCGCTGATCGTCTCGGCCGGCGGGTGGCGATCATCCGGCTGGCGGCCTTGCTGAGCCTGCTCGGGTTCTCGGTTTTCTTTGGCGTACGCAGTTTCGAGGCGATGCTCGTCGCCATGGCGGCGTTGGCCTTTTTCTGGAGCGCCGCGCTGCCGCTGGTTGAAACAGTGACTTTCGATCACTTGCGCGAGCAGCCCGCGCGCTACAGCCGGATCCGCCTATGGGGATCAGTGGGCTTCATCGTCGCCGTGATGGGCACCGGCGCGCTGCTCGATCAGCTGCCGCTGTTCGCCCTGCTGTGGGTAATTGTCGCGACGCTGGCCGGCATTCTGGGCTACGCGCTGGCCGTCCCCGAGGCGCCGACGCATGCGCCGGCCGACGATTTCCTGCCGGTCGGCCAGATTGTCCGCCAGCGCCGTGTCAAGGCGCTGTTTGCGGCCTGTTTCGCGATGTCGGCGGCGCACGGCGCACTGTATGTCTTTTACTCGATCCACCTCGCTGGACACGGCTACAGCAAGTTCCTGGTCGGCTGCCTGTGGTCGCTTGGCGTACTGGCCGAGATCGTGGTCTTCTTCTTCATGATCGGCTTGCTGCGCCGTTTCGGACTCCGTACCATTCTGCTGGTCAGCTTCGCGGCAGCGATACTGCGCTTCCTGATGATCGGCTGGGGCGTCGAGTGGCTGTCGGTGATCGTCCTCGCGCAACTGCTGCACGGTCTGACCTTCGGCGCCTACCATGCGGCGGCGATTGCCGCGGTCAACCGCTGGTTTCCCGGTCGCTGTCAGGCGCGCGGCCAGGCGCTGTATTCGAGTCTGTCGTTTGGCGCCGGCGGGTTGGCCGGGAGCTTGTTGAGTGGCTGGACCTGGGATGCCTGGGGTGCGGCGCCGACCTATACGCTGAGTTCGGCGTTCGCGGTCATCGGGCTGGTCCTGGTCGCGCTGGGCGTGCGCGCGGGCGATCTGGATGCTGGCGGCGAGCCACTTCCGGCCCCTCTTGCCGAAACGGCCCAGCGCTTATGAGGTGCGTGATGAGATCGTGTTTCCTTCGTCAATGGGCGCTGCCGGTCCTGGCAGCGGTTCTCGCGACGGCTTGCGCGACGACCCGGACTACCGGTGGCGGTAGCGTCGGCGTCGATCGCGAGCAGACCATGCTGGTTTCTTCGGCCGCGGTCGATCGCTCGGCGGCCAAGGCCTACCAGGAGGCAATGAGCGCTGCGCAAACCAGGAATCTGCTCAATCGTGATCCGCAGCAGCTCGAGCGGGTGCGGACCATCGTCAAGCGGCTGATTCCGGTAACTGCCGCTTTTCGCAGCGATGCGCCCGCCTGGCGGTGGGAGGTCAACGTTGTCAGCTCCAAGGAACTCAACGCCTGGTGCATGCCCGGCGGCAAGGTCGCGGTGTATACCGGCCTGATCGAGCAGCTGCGGCCCACCGACGACGAGCTCGCGGCGGTGCTGGGGCACGAGATCGCGCACGCACTGCGTGAGCACGGTCGCGAAAAGGCCGGTCAGGAAGCCGGCCTGAACGTTGCGGCAGCCGTCGGCGGGGCACTGATCGGCGCTTATTTCGGGATCGATGCCGGCCTCGGGCAGAGCATGATCGGTGGCGTTGGTGACCTCGCCTTCATGCGTCCCAATTCCCGCGAGATGGAGCAGGAAGCGGACCGGATCGGCGTCGAACTCGCCGCCCGGGCGGGTTACGACCCGCAGGCGGCGATCTCGCTGTGGGAGAAGATGGGCCGCGTCGCCGGCGGGCAGCCGCCACAGTGGCTGTCCACCCACCCGTCGCACCAGTCGCGGATCGCCGATCTGAGGGTCTATGCGCAGCGCGTGCAGCCGCTGTACATCGCTGCCCGCCGCTCGCTCTGAGCGGCGCAGACGGCCGCGCCACACGTGCTGGCAAGGCGGTCACCGGCGAGGCGGCGCTGACAGCGGCCAGCGCGGTGTGACATAATCCCGCTTCTATCGGCTCTCATGGCCGAACTTGCTCGGATCGCCGATCTATGCCACAGACCTTGTACGAAAAGCTTTGGCTGGACCATCTGGTGCATCAGGAAGCCGATGGCACGGCGCTGATCTATGTCGACCGCCATCTGGTGCACGAGGTGACCAGCCCGCAGGCCTTCGAGGGCCTCAAGCTGGCTGGCCGCAAGCCCTGGCGGGCTTCTTCGATCGTCGCTACGGCCGACCACAACACGCCGACCGACCACTGGGACCGGGGCATCGAGGATCCGGTATCGCGACTGCAGGTCGAGACGCTCGACGCCAACATCCGAGAAGTCGGCGCGCTGGCCTACTTTCCGTTCAAGGATCCCCGGCAGGGGATCGTGCACGTGGTCGGTCCGGAAAACGGCGCGACGCTGCCCGGGATGACCGTCGTCTGCGGCGACTCGCACACCAGCACGCACGGCGCTTTCGCGTGCATGGCGCAGGGCATCGGCACGTCCGAGGTCGAGCACGTGCTGGCGACACAGTGCCTGCTGCAGAAGAAATCGAAGACCATGCTGTTGCGGGTCGATGGCGTGCTCGGCAAGGGCGTTACCGCCAAGGACGTGGCGCTGGCGATCATTGCTCGCATCGGCACCGCCGGCGGCACCGGCTACGCCATCGAGTTCGCCGGCAGCGCGATTCGAGGCTTGTCGATGGAGGGCCGCATGACGCTCTGCAACATGGCGATCGAGGGCGGCGCGCGCTTCGGGCTGGTGGCGGTCGATGAACTGACGATCGACTACCTGCGCGGCCGCCCCTTTGCGCCGAAAGGCGAGCTGTGGGAGCAGGCCGTCGCGCACTGGCGCAGCTTGCACAGCGATGACGGCGCCGAGTTCGATTCCGTGATCGAACTGCCCGCCGGGGAGATCAGCCCGCAGGTGACCTGGGGTACCTCGCCGGAGATGGTGGTGGCGATCGATGGCTGCGTGCCCGACCCGGCGCAGGAGGGCGATCCGGTCAAGCGTGAGGGGATGGAACGGGCGCTGCTCTATATGGGTCTCCGTGCCGGCACACCGATCCGTGAGATCGCTCTGGACAAGATCTTCATCGGCTCATGTACCAACTCGCGCATCGAGGATCTGCGCGCCGCTGCTGGCGTCGTCCGCGGCAAGAAGGTCGCGAGCGGTATCCGCCTGGCGCTGGTGGTGCCGGGTTCGGGGCTGGTCAAGCGGCAGGCTGAAGCCGAAGGGCTGGACGATGTCTTCCGCGCGGCCGGCTTCGAGTGGCGTGAGCCGGGTTGTTCGATGTGCCTGGCGATGAACGCCGACCGTCTGGAGGCCGGCGAGCGCTGCGCCTCGACCTCGAACCGCAACTTCGAGGGGCGGCAGGGCGCCGGCGGGCGAACGCATCTGGTCAGTCCGGAGATGGCCGCCGCAGCGGCGATTGCCGGGCATTTTTGTGATGTACGCGAGTTGCTTTGACTCACTTGAAGGAGAAGCCATGAACAAGCTGACACGGATTCTGGTGGCCATCATCGCCGTCGTTTCGCTGGCCGCCTGCAACACTGTGCAGGGCGTCGGCAAGGATGTCGCCAAGGGCGGCGAGGCGATCGAAAAGGCAGCCAAGTAAGGCTGGAGCACAAGGAAACGCATGGACAGGTTCGTTCGTCTTGAAGGATTGGTAGCGCCGCTCGACCGCGCCAACGTCGATACCGATGCGATCATTCCCAAGCAGTTCCTGAAGTCGATCAAGCGCTCGGGCTTTGGCCCGAACCTGTTCGACGAATGGCGCTATCTGGACGCCGGCGCGCCAGGCCAGGATCCTTCGCAGCGGCCGCGCAACCCCGATTTCGTGCTCAATCAGGCACGTTACCAGGGGGCGCAGATTCTGCTTGCGCGCAAGAACTTCGGCTGTGGCAGTTCGCGCGAGCACGCGCCATGGGCTTTGCTCGACTTCGGCTTCCGGGCAGTGATTGCCGAAAGCTTTGCTGACATCTTTTTCAACAATTGCTTCAAGAACGGCATTCTGCCGATCGTCCTGCCGGCTGCCGAAGTGCAGGCGCTGTTTGTGCAGGTCGGGGAAACACCGGGTTACCGGTTGCTGGTCGACCTGCAGCGGCAGCGGGTGGTTCGTCCCGATGGCAAGCTGCTGCCGTTTTCGGTCGACGCTTTCCGCAAGGAATGTCTGCTCAACGGTTGGGACGATATCGGGCTGACCTTGCGTCACGCCGATCTGATCACCGCTTTCGAAGCGCAGCGCCGTCGTCAGCAGCCGTGGTTGTTCGCTTGAAAGACAGGAAATGACGAAATGAAGATCTGCGTCCTTCCGGGCGACGGGATCGGCCCGGAGATCATCGCCGAAGCGGTGCGCGTCCTGCAGGCGCTCGATCTGGATTGCGATCTGACGGAGGCGCTGCTCGGCGGTTGCGCGGTCGATGTTACAGGTGATCCGTATCCGGAGGAGACGCAGCGCCTGGCGCAGGACGCCGACGCGGTGCTGCTTGGTGCCGTCGGTGGTCCGCAGTGGGATGGCCTGCCGCGCGACCAGCGTCCCGAGCGCGGCTTGCTCGGCATCCGCAAGCAGCTCGGCCTGTTCGCCAATCTGCGCCCGGCGATCGTCTATCCCGAACTGGCCGACGCGTCGACGCTGAAGAGCGAGGTAGTCGCCGGGCTGGACCTCCTGATCGTCCGTGAGCTGACCGGCGACATCTATTTCGGCCAGCCGCGCGGGATCGAGACGCGCGAAGTCGATGGCCATCGGGAGCGTTTCGGCTTCAACACCATGCACTACAGCGAGAGCGAGATCCGCCGCATCCTGCGGGTCGCTTTCGAGGCTGCGCGCCGGCGCCGCGGCAAGCTGTGCTCGGTCGACAAGATGAACGTCCTGGAGACCACCCAGTTGTGGCGTGACGTGGCCAACGAGACCGCCGTCGACTATCCCGATGTCGAGCTCAGCCACATGCTGGTCGATAATGCGGCAATGCAGCTGGTGCGCAATCCCCGGCAGTTCGACGTGATCGTCACCGGCAACATGTTCGGCGACATCCTCTCGGATGAGGCGGCGCAGCTCACCGGCTCGATCGGCATGCTGCCGTCAGCGTCGCTGGACGCCGACGGCAAGGGCTTGTACGAGCCCTGCCACGGTTCGGCGCCGGATATCGCCGGGCTGGGAGTGGCCAATCCGCTGGCGACGATTCTCTCGGTGGCGATGATGCTGCGCTACACCTTTGCCCGGGAGGGTGCCGCCTTGCGCATCGAAAACGCCGTCGAGAAGGTCCTGGCCCAGGGCTACCGGACGGCCGACATTTGCCAGCCGGGGACGCGGAAGGTGGGAACGAGGGCCATGGGCGACGCGGTGCTGGCGGCGCTGTGAGTCCAGTGAGTCGCCTGAGTCGAGTGTTTGAACACGATTATTGACCGAGGGAAACGGATGAACAAGGTAGGTCTGGTTGGCTGGCGCGGCATGGTCGGCTCGGTGCTGATGCAGCGGATGGTCGAAGAGGGCGATTTCGAGCACATCGAGCCGGTCTATTTTTCGACGTCCGCGGCGGGCAGCAATGCACCGGCATTTGCTGGCAGGGAAGCGGGCACACTGCTCGATGCAGCGTCCATCGACGACTTGCGCCGGATGGATATCGTCATCAGCTGTCAGGGCGGTGATTACACCAAGGAGGTCTTTCCCGGGCTGCGTGCGGCTGGCTGGCGAGGCCACTGGATCGACGCGGCTTCGACGCTGCGCATGGCCGATGACGCGGTAATCATTCTCGACCCGGTGAACCGCGACGTGATCGACGCGGCGCGGGCCAGCGGCGGGCGCAACTGGATCGGCGGCAACTGCACGGTGTCGCTGATGCTGATGGGCATCGGCGGACTGTTCCGCCACGATCTGGTCGAGTGGGTCAGCGCGATGACCTACCAGGCTGCTTCGGGCGCTGGTGCGCAGAACATGCGCGAGTTGCTGCTGCAGATGGGTGCCCTGCACGAGGCGGTAAGGGCCGAATTGGCCGAACCCGACTCGGCGATTCTCGAGATTGACCGAAAGGTGGCCGCAAGCATGCGTTCGCCGGGCTTTCCGACCAGGAACTTCCGCAATACCGCGCTGGCTGGCAGCGTCATCCCGTGGATCGACGCACCGGTCGCAGGTGGCCAGTCGAAGGAAGAGTGGAAGGGTGGTGCCGAATGCAACAAGATCCTCGGTCGCCCGGCGTTCCGGACGCCAGGCAGCATTCCGGTCGACGGCCTGTGCGTGCGCGTCGGCGCGATGCGTTGTCACTCGCAGGGTCTGACCATCAAGCTCAAGCGCGACCTGCCGCTCGATGAAATCGAGGAGGTCATCGCGCTGGCCAACCCGTGGGTGAAGGTCGTTGCGAACGAGCGCGAAATCAGTGAGCGGGAACTGACTCCTGCCGCCGTCACCGGCAGCTTGACGGTCCCCGTCGGTCGGCTGCACAAGTTGGCGATGGGACCGGAGTATCTCGGCGCGTTCACGGTCGGTGACCAGTTGTTGTGGGGGGCTGCCGAGCCACTCCGCCGCATGCTTCGCATCATTATTGATAACTGATTGAAATAAAACATCAAAGCATTCTGATATAAGGCGCAGATCCGGCTTCCGGAGGGTCGTGATTCAAGAAGCATGTTTAGCTTGCATGGCTAACTTCATGATGTTATTTTAATAATTCCGATTTCGACGCTCAGGGTGGCGCCGTGGCCAAGACAATGCGTAAAACAGCAAACAATTTCAGCTTGCGGACTTCGGCCTTGGCGGTCGCGTCAACCCTGGTTTTCGCGGCTGCGCCCTGGGCTACGGCGGAGGCCGCCGGCCTGGGCAGGCTCAAGGTCTTCTCCGCCCTCGGTCAGCCGTTGCGTGCCGAGGTGGAAGTCTTTGCCTCGCGCGAAGAACTCTCCGGAATGAAGGTGCAACTTGCCGGCCCAGACGAATTCAAGCGGGCAGGGGTCGATTACTCGTCGACCC
Organism: Accumulibacter sp.; assembly: GCF_029255145.1. GTDB lineage: Bacteria > Pseudomonadota > Gammaproteobacteria > Burkholderiales > Rhodocyclaceae > Accumulibacter. Next base: position 39,248 of record NZ_JAPUVQ010000132.1, on the reverse strand, counting down.
TGCTGGGGATCAGCTTCGCGGTCGCCAAAGGTCAGAACGGGCAGCCAATCATCAAGCTGAGTTCTGACAGGCCGATCAACGATCCCTTTGTTGACCTGCTGCTGGAGCTCAACTGGCCGTCGGGCCGCCTGATTCGGGACTATACCTTCCTGCTCGATCCCCCCGAGTTCGCCTCCAGGGCTGCGAGCGCTGCGCCGCCGGCGGTCGTCACCCGGCCGGTCGCGCCGGCCAGGAGCGTTGCCGAAGCGCGCCCGATCGAGGCCAGACCAGCAGCCAGGGCGGAGCCGCCGCGGCCGCCGCTGCCAGCGGCCCCGCAAGGCGCGGCTGGTGCTGGTGGCAGCTACGAAGTCAGGCGTGGCGACACCTTGAGCAAGATCGCCCGTGAAACTCAACCTGCCGGGGTGTCGCTCGATCAGATGCTGGTGGCCTTGTTCCGCGCCAACCAGGGTGCATTCGACCGTGGCAACATGAACCGGCTGCGTGCCGGCAAGATCTTGTCGATACCCCACAAGGGTACGCTGGAAGCGGTGTCGCCCGATGAAGCCAGGCAGGTCGTGCTCGCGCAGTCGTCGGACTGGGGCGCCTATCGCCAGAAGCTTGCGTCCGCGGCGGACGCTGCTCCTGCGGCAGAAGAGGCGGCCAGGCAACAAGCGGCCGGCAAGATCACGACCCGGGTCGAAGACAAGGCGGCGCCGGCTGCTCAAGCCAAGGATCAGCTGAAAGTATCGAAAGGCGAAGTGACCGCCGCTGGCAAGCCAACGGGCATGTCCGCTCGCAGTGACGAAGATCTGATAGCCAAGGAAAAGGCGCTCCGCGAAGCCAACGAACGCTTGGCGACCCTCGAGAAGAACGTTGCCGAACTGCAACGGCTGGTCGAACTGAAGAGCCAGAGTCTCGCCGACCTGGAGAAACAGGCTGTCGGCAAGGCGACTCCTGCTGTTCCGGCAGCCGCCAGCGCGGAGCCTCCGGCCGCGCCAGCTCCGGCGATGACCGCGAAAGCGGCGGACAAACCCGCAGACCAGCCGGCCGAGGTCAAGCCGGTCGAAGCGATCGCCCAACCCGAGCAAAAGCCGGCAGAGGCGAAGGTCGACGCCAAGCCGGAAGAGCCCAAGCCGGTCGAGCCGCCAAAAGCGAAGGTGGTGATGGCGCCGCCGCCAGTCGAAGAGCCGAGTTTCGTGGAAGAGCTGCTGACCAGCACGCCGTTCATGATCGGTGGTGGCGGCATCCTCGCACTGCTCGCCGCCTTCTGGCTGGCCAAGCGGCGTCGCCAGGGCGAGGATCTGTCGCTGGATACCAGCAGCACACTGGCGCCGCAGAGCGGTGACAGCCTGGTTGCCAACTCGGTATTCCGCAGCACGGGCGGACAGAGTGTCGATACCTCGAATTCGATGGCGCAAACGGATTTCAGCCAGGCGGGTCCCGGCAGCATCGATACCGATGAAGTCGATCCGGTTGCCGAAGCCGACGTGTACATGGCCTACGGGCGCGATGCGCAGGCTGAGGAGATCCTGCTCGAAGCCAGGCAGAAGGACCCCGGGCGCTATGCGATCCATCTGAAGCTGCTCGAGATCTACCTCGGGCGCAAGGATGCCAAGCCATTTGACGCGCTGGCGGCCGAGCTTTTCAATGCCACCGGCGGGGTTGGCGCCGACTGGGAAAAAGCGGCGGCGATGGGGCTGCAGCTTGACCCGCGCAATGCGCTGTTTGGCACGGCCATGCTGAAAACGGACCAGCCGCCGCTGCCTGACGCGCCGGAGGCGCCGGCCGCCGAGGAGGCGACGATCTTCGTTGAGCGCAAGCCTCAGGTGGCCGCGGTTCCCGACTCCTGGGTCGACACGGTTACCAAACCGGGCGAACTGTCACGACTGGCCGAGGGCGAGGAAGCAGCTGCCCGGCCGGCAGGCGAGGCGGCTGCCGGTGCCGGCGCGGTGGCAGAAGCCAGAACGGGAGCGAGCGATCTGGCGGACCTCGATTTCGATCTCGGCGCCGGCGATTCCAAGCACACTACCCCTAACGACGTTGACGAGCCGTTTCTCGAGACGACGCTGTCTTTCCCCAATCCGGCATCCGGGGACGCTCTGGATTTTGACTTTGCGACCTCCTTGCCCAAGCCCCTGCCGTCGGCCCATGCTGACGCCGACGTTGATGCGACGCTGGCTGGTGAGGACGACATGGCGCCAGAAGAGACGATGTTGATCGGCGCAGCCCTGCAAGCGACTTCGTCGCAACCCGGCGACGGTCTCGATTTTGATTTCGATCTGGGGTCCGACTTTCCCGGCGATCCGAGTGCCGAAACGCAGGCGATTGCGCTGGTCGATCCAGACGACATTCTCGACATCGGTTCGGCGACCATCGACTCGCTCGAGTTCGACGTCAAACTGACCGAGTCCACAGTCCTCGGCCAGGGGATGCAGCATCCAAATTTCGACATGTCGTCGATCAACCTCGATCTGGACGACTCGGCCGATGACCGTGCCGCCGCGCCTGCTGTGACCGATTCGTTGGTAGCCGGCTTCGAGACCGACGAGGATGAGGATACCGTAGTCAATCCGGATTTCTCGGTCGCACAGGCCGACAGTACGCTCGATGCCGCGTTTGCTTCCGATGCGGACGCGGCGGCCGAATCCGAGATCAGTTCCAACGAAGAGGTGGAGACCAAGATCGACCTGGCCAGGGCCTATCATGAAATGGGTGACCCGGAAGGCGCCCGCGAACTCCTGCAAGAGGTCCTCAAGGATGGTGACGCGGCGCAACGCGAAACCGCCTTGGCAATTCTTGCCGGGCTGCGCGAGTAGGTCGTCGGCAGGCAGTGCCGGCCGTAGCGCCTCCGGGGCTACGGCCTTTTCTTTCTCATGCGTCGACCGGCGAGCCGTGACCCTGCTGTGCATCCAACCACCTATCTTGTCGTCTGGCTCCTGACGCTGGTCGCCAGCCAGTCGCTGGATGGCCTGCCGCTGGCGGCGGCCTTGTCGCTTCTGCCGCTCTTTGGCGGGCCGGCCCTGCGGCGCTTTGGCCGGCTCGCATGGGGTACCCGGTGGCTTTTTCTGTCGCTGTTCGTCATTCTTGCCTGGGGCTCCGCCGGCGAGCCCGTCTGGAGCGGGGGCCTGGCACCGAGTCGCGAGGGGCTGGCGGAAGCCGCGACACATCTTGGCAGACTGCTGCTGGCCCTGATGGCGGTCGCGGCGCTGCTGGCGTGGATGCCGATGTCCGATCTGCTGACCGCCACGCACCGCTTGCTGGCGCCGCTGCGAGCGTGCGGCATCGATCCCGACCGCGGCGTTGTCCGCTTGTTGCTGGTTCTGCGTTACATCGAGACGATGCCGCGTCCTCGTGATTGGCGAATCCTGCTGGCGGTGCCGCCGAACAGCGGCGACGAGTTCCTGGACCTCGCCGATCACCGCTTCTCGTGGTTTGATGTGCTGACCATGGTCGTCGTCGCCGGTGCGGCGGCGATCGTCTGTCTGCGGCAGGCGTGAGGCATGCGGATCGCCCTGGCTGTCGAATACGACGGGAGTGGTTTCCGTGGCTGGCAGAAGCAGCCGGGTGGCGGCACCGTTCAGGATGCCCTGCAAGAAGCCCTGCAGGAGTTTGCCGGGACGCCGATTGGCGTCGTCTGCGCCGGGCGTACCGACGCCGGCGTGCATGCGCTGGGGCAGGTGGTGCATTTCGATACCGCTCTTGACCGGCCGATGTTCTCCTGGGTGCGCGGGATCAATACCTTCCTGCCGCCGGCCGTTGCGGTGCGCTGGGCGCAGGCGGTGAGCGACGATTTTCATGCGCGCTTCTCGGCGTACGCCAGGCGCTACCGTTATCTGCTGATCAACCGGGCGCACCGCAGCGGTCTCGGGCACGGCCGGGTCGGCTGGTATCATCAACCATTGGACTTGCCGGCGATGCAGGAAGCAGCCCGGCTGTTGCTTGGTGAGCGCGATTTTTCGGCTTTTCGGGCCGCCGAGTGCCAGGCCAACTCACCGATAAAAACCATGCACAGAGCTGATATTCAACGTTCCGGCGAGCTGTTCGTCTTCGATTTCGAGGCCTCTGCCTTTCTGCACCACATGGTGCGCAACCTGGTTGGCAGCCTGCTGCATGTGGGCAAGGGGAGGCGTCCGCCCGAGTGGATCGCGGAACTGCTGGCGCTCGGCGACCGCCGCCTGGCGGCGCCGACCTTCGCTGCCGCCGGGCTCTATCTCGCCGCAGTCAGTTACCCGCCACACTTCGATCTGCCGTCTGTCGACGAGACGCTCTTGCTGGCTGGCGGTCCGGGTCTGTGAGTCAGCACCCGGTGCAACTGCCGCCGCGCATCAAGATTTGCGGTCTGACGCGCGTCGAGGATCTCGAACAGGCGGTGCACGCTGGTGCCGACGCGCTCGGGCTGGTGTTCTATCCGCCAAGTCCGCGTTTCGTCGATCTGCCTACCGCGGCTCGGCTGGCGCGCGCCGTGCCGCCCTTTGTGACCCTGGTCGGGCTGTTCGTCAACGCCGACCCGGCGGTGGTGCGGGCCACCCTGGCGGCGGTGCCGATGCACCTGCTGCAATGGCACGGCGACGAAGACGAAGCGTATTGCCGGCAGTTCGATCGGCCTTACATCAAGGCGGCGCGCGTCAGGCCGGGGATCGATTTGCTACAATACGCGGCTGGCTTCCCGTCGGCACAGGCCATTCTTCTCGACGCCTTTGTCGACGGTTACGGAGGCGGCGGCACAGTCTTCGACTGGTCGCTGGTGCCGCGCTCGCTGGGCAAGCCATTGATCCTCTCGGGCGGGCTGGATGCCGACAACGTCGGCGAAGCCGTGCGCCGCCTGCAGCCGGACGCGGTCGACGTCTCGTCGGGCGTCGAGGCGAGCAAGGGGATCAAGGATGCCGAAAGAATCCGCGCCTTTGTCGCCGCGGTGAAGACCGCGGGGTCGGCGAGCGGCCGATGAGGAAGGTGATGAAGAGATGGTGTGGGCGCAGGGACCCGGGTGGGCGGACGCGGACTTGCTGGCGACGCCAACTCGCCAGACATACCTGACGCGGCGAGCTGGCCGGTCCGATGTTGTGCCAACCTTTTGTCGCCCGCCACCGCAAGGAGATTGTTGATGGCCGCAGCTGATTACGATTTACCCGACGCCAGAGGCCATTTCGGCCAATACGGTGGCGTCTTCGTCGCCGAAACACTGATCGCCGCCCTCGATGAACTGAAGGCGGCCTACGCCGCCGCGCAGGCCGATCCGCAGTTTGTCGCCGAGTTCGAGTACGAATTGAAGCATTACGTCGGCCGGCCCAGTCCGGTCTACCACGCCAGGCGCTGGTCGGAAGTGCTCGGCGGCGCGCAGATCTACCTGAAACGCGAAGACCTCAACCACACCGGCGCGCACAAGATCAACAACTGCATCGGACAGGCGCTGCTCGCCCGCCGCATGCACAAGCCGCGGGTCATCGCCGAGACCGGCGCCGGCCAGCATGGCGTCGCAACGGCCACCGTTGCCGCGCGCTATGGCATGGAATGCGTGGTCTACATGGGTTCCGAAGACATCCAGCGGCAGCTTGCCAACGTCTATCGCATGAAGCTCCTCGGCGCCACGGTGGTGCCGGTCAACAGCGGTTCCCGAACGCTCAAGGACGCGCTGAACGAGGCGATGCGCGACTGGGTGACGCACGTTTCCGACACCTTCTACATCATCGGCACGGTCGCCGGCCCGCATCCCTACCCGATGATGGTCCGCGACTTTCAATCGGTGATCGGCCGCGAGGCGATCGGCCAGATGCAGGAGCACTGTTCGCGCCAGCCCGATGCGGTGATCGCCTGCGTCGGTGGCGGCTCGAATGCGATGGGTATCTTCCATCCCTATATTCCGGTCGCGGCGGTGCGCCTGATCGGTGTCGAAGCGGCCGGTGAGGGCATCCCCACCGGAAGGCATGCGGCGTCGCTGACCGCCGGTCGTCCCGGCGTTCTGCACGGCAACCGGACCTATCTGCTGCAGGACGATAACGGCCAGATCATCGAGACCCACTCGATCTCGGCCGGCCTTGATTACCCCGGCGTCGGCCCCGAGCACGCCTGGCTCAAGGACAGCGGCCGCGCCGAGTACGTCAGCGTCACCGACGCCGACGCCTTGCAGGCTTTTCACGACCTGTGCCGTCTCGAGGGAATCATTCCGGCGCTTGAATCGAGCCATGCCCTGGCCTACGCCGCGAGGCTGGCGCCGACCCTGGCGAAGGACAAGATCCTGCTGGTCAACCTCTCCGGCCGTGGTGACAAGGATATGCACACCGTGGCCGACAAATCGGGCATTCAATTCTGACCATGGCGAAAATTGACGCTGTATTCGAGCGCCTGCAGGCGCAGGGGCGCAAGGCACTGATCCCGTTCATCACCGCCGGCGACCCCGATCCGGCGCTGACCGTCCCCTTGCTGCATACCTTGGTTCAGGCCGGCGCCGACATCATCGAGCTGGGTGTCCCGTTCTCGGATCCGATGGCCGACGGGCCGACCATCCAGCGCTCATCCGAGCGCGCGCTGGCGAAGGGCGTCAGCCTGCGGAAGGTGCTCGAAATGGTCGCCAATTTTCGCGCTGACGACAACGACACGCCGATCGTCCTGATGGGCTATGCCAACCCGATCGAGGCGATGGGCCTCGATGCTTTTGCCGCTGCGTCCTACGATGCCGGGGTAGACGGCGTGCTGGTGGTTGATTATCCGCCAGAGGAAGCGACCGACTTCGCCGAGACCCTGCATCGCCACGCGCTCGATCCGATCTTTCTGCTGGCGCCGACTTCGAGCGATGCGCGCATCGTGCAGCTTGGCGCGCTGGCCAGCGGCTACATTTACTACGTCTCGCTGAAAGGCGTTACCGGATCGGCCGCGCTCGACGTCGCTGCCGTCGCCGCTCGCGTCCCGGAGATCCGGGCCCGCACCGGCGTCCCGGTAGGTGTCGGTTTCGGTATTCGTGATGCCGCGACGGCTGGTGCGGTTGCCCGGATCGCTGACGCGGTGGTGGTTGGCAGCCGCATCATCGAAGAGATCGAACAGGCGCCTGTCGATCAGGCCTGTGAGAAAGTCCGTGCCCTGGTCGTCGAACTTCGGCAGGCGATGGACGCCGCCGCCAACGCGTCGCGAGGAAGACCATGAGCTGGTTGAGCAAGCTGCTACCGCCGAAAATAAAGAGAAACGCCGCTGGTTCGGTACGCAGGGCGGCCTTGCCCGAAGGTCTATGGAGCAAGTGCCCGAGTTGCGAGGCCGTGCTCTACGCCACCGACCTGGCGGCCAACTGCCATGTTTGCCCGAAGTGCGCCCATCACCTGCGAATCGATGCGCGCGCCCGGGTCGATTTGTTGCTCGATGCCGACGGGCGCAGCGAGATCGGCGACGAGCTGCTGCCGGTTGACACGCTGGCCTTCAAGGACAGCCGTCGTTACCCGGATCGCCTGAAGGATGCCACCGAGGCCACTGGCGAGACCGAGGCGCTGCTGGTCGTCAGGGGGTCGATCCACAAGCTGCCGGTGGTGCTGGCTGTTTTCGAGTTCAACTTCATGGGCGGTTCGATGGGCTCGGTACTCGGCGAGCGCTTCGTGCGTGGCGTACAGGCCGCTGTCGAGCAGCGCCTGCCTTTCATTTGCGTCACGGCTTCGGGTGGCGCACGCATGCAGGAAGGACTCTTCTCGCTGATGCAGATGGCCAAGGTGACGGCGGTGTTGACCCTGCTGTCGCAAGCAAAGCTGCCCTTCATTTCGATTCTTACCGATCCGACGATGGGCGGTGTGTCGGCGTCGTTCGCCTTCATTGGCGATGTGGTGATTGCCGAACCGGCGGCGCTGATCGGTTTTGCCGGTCCGCGTGTCATCGAACAGACCGTCCGGGAAAAGCTGCCGGAGGGTTTCCAGCGCTCAGAATTCCTGTTGGAAAAAGGCGCCATCGACATGATCGTCGATCGCCGCAAGATGAAGGACCGGGTTGCCAGCCTGCTGACCCTGTTGCAGAAGCAGCCCACCTGGCAGTGAGGAGCGGGTAGTGAATTCGGCGCCGAGCAGCACGCCGCCGGTGAACACCGATGCCGCCTTGCCAGCGCGCTCGCTGGCCAGCGGACTGGAGGGCTGGCTGGCACGGCTCGAAAGCCGCCACCCGCTGGGCCAGGCGGGAATCGAACTGGGTCTGGAACGTGTTCTGCGCGTCAAGGTGGCGCTCGGTCAGCAGCTCTGGTGCCCGCTGATCACCGTTGGCGGCACCAATGGCAAGGGTTCGACCTGCGCCTATCTGGAAGCGATCTATGCCTTCGCCGGCTACCGCGTTGGCTGCTACACCTCGCCGCATTTGCTGGCGTACAACGAACGGGTGCGCATCGATCGCGCAGCGGTCGGCGACGAGGAACTTTGCGAAGCCTTCGCCACGGTCGAGGCGGCACGACTGGCGGCCGGTGAAGTGGCCCTGACCTATTTCGAGTTCGGTACGCTGGCCGCCCTGGAAGTCTTTCGCGCGCGGCAGGTCGAGGTGCTGATTCTCGAGGTCGGCCTGGGGGGGCGACTCGATGCGGTGAATGCCTACGACCCTGATTGCGCCGTGGTCACTGGGATCGCCCTCGATCACACCGACTGGCTGGGTCCGACGCGGGAGTCGATTGCTTTCGAGAAGGCTGGCATTTTTCGTGCCGACACGCCGGCGCTGTGTGCGGATCCCGACCCGCCGTCGTCGCTGGTCGAGCACGCGCGGGCCATTGGCGCCGACCTGCACGTCCTGGGACGCGATTTCGGTTACTTCGGAGACCAGGTGCAGTGGACTTTCTGGCGTCGTGACGGCCTGCGTCGTGGAGGCCTGGCCAACCCCGGTTTGCGCGGTGCTGCTCAGCTGCGCAACGCCTGCGTGGCGCTGGCCGCCGTCGAATTGCTCAAGCCGCGCCTGCCGGTGTCGATGCAGACGGTGCGGCGCGGGCTGATCGAGCCGGAGCTGGCGGGACGTTTTCACGTCTTGCCCGGTCGCCCGGCGGTCGTCCTCGACGTTGCTCACAACCCCCAGGCGTTTGGCGAACTGGCCGACAACCTCGGCGGTATGGGCTTCTTCGCCAGGACCATCGCGGTGGTCGGGATGCTCGCTGACAAGGACATCGCTGGCTCACTGGCGCCATTGGCCGGCAAGGTCGACCTGTGGTTGCTGGCCGATCTCGGGGTGCCGCGCGGTGCGTCGGCTTCGGTCCTGGCTGCGGTGGTGACCGGCGCCAGCCTTGGCGGCAGCATCGAGTGTCTGGCTTCACCTGCGCAAGCCTTCGCTCGCGCTGTCAAGCTGGCCGGCGAAAATGATAGAATCGCGGTCTTTGGATCGTTCTATACGGTCGCTGCCGTCATGCGCAAGATCAAGGACGGTCGCTGACCGAAGCGACACGAGTGGATTCCACGATGCCGACGACTGAAACATCCGACCCCCAGCTGCACCTCAAGAAGAAAGCCCGTCGTCGCCTGGTGGGTGCCGTGGCCATTGCCGGATTGGCTGCCGTCATCCTGCCAATGGTCATGGACGAGGAGCCCCGGCAGCCGGTGCAGGGCGTCCAGATCAGGATTCCCGGCCAGGATCAGCTGCAATTCGACCCCAAGGAACTGGCGGCCCGTTCCGCCCCGCCCGCCGCCGCGGTAGGCGAGGAGCACGACGGCATGGCGCCTGGTGGTGTAGCAGCCGCGAAGGGCGCCGCCAGCGGGTCGATCGACCAACTCGCTGCCGCCGCGCCGCCTGCGACCAAGCCGATCGACAAAGCGCCGGAGGGCTCTGCCGAGAAGCAGGCGGCCGAGAAGAAGGCGGCTGAACAGGCGGCAGAGAAGAAAGTTGCCGAGAAGAAGGCCGCCGAGAAGAAAGCCGCCGAGAAGAAGGCTGCGGAGAAGAAGGCGGCCGAGAAGACCGCCGCTGAGAAAAGAGCAGCCGAGAAAAGCGCGGCCGAGAAAAAAGCGGGCAGGCCCGCCGACAAGCCAGTCGAAGCACCTGCCGCCGCCGACGCCGGCAGGGCTGTCGAAGCGCCGCCGGCCAGGTCCGACGGCCAGCAGGTGATCCTGATCGGTGCCTTCGCCGACCCGGAGAACGTCAAGAAGCTGCTGAGCAAGATCGGCAAAGTGGGTGTCCCGACCTACACCGAAGCGCTCAATTCGCCGGATGGCACCAGAACGCGCGTGCGCGCCGGCCCGTTCCCGAACCGCGAGGCTGCCGAGAAGGCGCTCGAAAAGCTGAAGGGCATTGGCGTTGGCGGAGTCGTCGCCGGCAAGCCATGACCGTCTTCGACTACGTCGCGCTGTTGATTGTCGCTGTTTCCCTGCTGCTTGGCATGTGGCGAGGCGTCGTCGGCGAGATCATCGCCTTGGTCGCCTGGGTGCTGGCCTTCTTCGCCGCCCGCTGGTGGGGTGCCCTGGTCGCACAGGGGTTCACCTCGATCGCCGATCCGGTGTTGCGTATCGTCGCCGGCTGGGTGGCGGTATTCGTCGCCGTGCTGGTGGTCATGGCGCTGCTTCGTCTGGCCGTGCGCGGTCTGCTCAAGGCACTGGGGATGACTTTGACCGATCGTCTGCTGGGGATCATTTTTGGCGTCGCCCGCGGCCTGGTGATCGTCCTGGTCCTGGTTGCCGTAGGCGGCATGACCTCGCTACCCAGAGAGAAGTGGTGGAGTGAAGCATATTTTTCTGCCCCGCTCGAGACCGCGGTGCTGGCCAGCAGACCGTGGCTGCCACCGGAAGTGACCAAACGAATCAGTTTCGGCTAGGGAAAGACTATGTGCGGGATTCTTGGGGTTGTCGCAACTTCGCCGGTAAACCAGTTGCTGTACGACGGCCTGATGGTCTTGCAGCATCGCGGCCAGGACGCCGCCGGGATCGCCACCGCCGAACGCGACGAGTTTCACTTGCACAAGGCGTCCGGTCTGGTTCGCGACGTCTTTCGCACACGCAACATGCGCGCCTTGCCGGGGAACATGGGGATCGCCCATTGCCGCTACCCGACGGCCGGCTCAGCGTTCGACTCTTCGCTGTCGCAACCCTTCTATGTCAATTCACCATTCGGCATCGTTCTCGGGCACAACGGCAACCTGACCAACACCGAACAACTCAAGGAAGAGATGTACCGCCAGGACCTGCGGCACATCAATACCCACTCCGATTCGGAGGTGCTGCTGAACGCGCTGGCGCATGAGTTGCAGGCGACCGCCAAGGGTTTTCGCCTGGACCTGGACACGATCTTTGGCGCAGTGGCCGCTGTTCATCGCCGCTGCCGCGGCGCGTATGCGGTGGTGGCGATGATCGCCGGTTATGGCATGCTCGCCTTTCGGGATCCCTTCGGCATTCGTCCGCTGGTTTTTGGCAGCAATGAGACGCCTGACGGTACCGAGTACCTGTTCGCCTCCGAGTCGGTCGCGCTCGACACCCTGGGCTTCAAGGTGCTGCGCGATGTCGCTCCGGGCGAGGCGATCTTCATCGACTTCGATCACCGCATGCACCAACGGCAATGTGCGCAAAGTTCGGCACTGGCCCCGTGCATCTTCGAGTTCGTGTATCTGGCACGGCCCGACTCGGTGATCGACGGGGTATCGGTTTACGAAGCGCGCTTGCGGATGGGTGAGCACCTGGCCGACAAGCTGGTCAAGCATATTCCCGTCGACGAGATCGACGTGGTGATCCCGATCCCCGATTCGAGCCGTCCGTCGGCGATGCAGTTGGCGCAGCGCATCGGCGTCCCGTATCGCGAGGGTTTCGTCAAGAACCGGTATATTGGTCGCACCTTCATCATGCCGGGTCAGGCGACGCGCAAGCGGTCGGTTCGCCAGAAGCTCAACACCGTCGCGCAGGAGTTCAAGGGCAAGCGCGTCCTGCTGGTCGACGATTCGATCGTCCGCGGCACGACCAGCCGTGAGATCGTTGAAATGGCGCGTGCCGCAGGTGCGCTGAAGGTCTATTTCGCTTCCGCGTCGCCGCCGGTACGCTACCCCAACGTGTATGGAATCGACATGCCGACCCGCAGCGAGCTGATCGCGACCGGCCGCACGGGCGAGGAGATTGCCCGTGAAATCGGTGCCGATGCGCTGGTCTACCAGGATCTGGACGCGCTGAAAGCGTCGATTCGTGAGTTGAAGCCGTCCTTGTGCCGTTTTGACACCTCGTGTTTCGATGGCACCTACGTCACCGGCGACGTCAGCCCGGAGTATCTGCGGGCGATCGAACTGGCTCGCGAAGGGTACGGTGCAGCGGCCAAGGACGATCCCTGGATGTCCAATCAGTTGCAGCTCAACCTGATGTCTGTGGAATGAAGCGGATGGAGCCGATCGTGCAGCCGATGGTGGATCTGACTGGCAACTATGCGCTCGAAACACTGGCAGTGCGCGCGGGCCACCAGCGTAGCCAGTTCAACGAGCACAGCGAGGCGCTGTATCTGACCTCGAGCTTCGTCTTCAACAGTGCCGCACAGGCCGCCGCGCGCTTTGCCGGCGAGGAGGAAGGCAATGTGTACTCGCGGTTCACCAATCCGACGGTGTCCACCTTCGAAGCGCGCCTGGCGGCTCTCGAAGGCGCCGAGGCCTGTGTCGCGACCGCTTCGGGGATGTCGGCAATTCTCTCGCTGGTGATGGCATTGTGCAGCAGTGGCGACCACATCGTTTCGTCGTCTGGCCTTTTCGGCGCGACCCAGCAGTTGCTCGGCACGATCATGCCGCGCTTCGGAATCCAGACCAGCTTTGTCGCGCAGACCGATGTCGCCGCGTGGCAAGCCGCCATACGGCCGGAAACCAAGCTGTTCTTTCTTGAGACGCCGTCGAATCCCTTGACCGCGATCGCCGACATCGCTGCGCTGGTCACTATCGCGCACCGTCACGGCGTCCTGGTGGTGGTCGATAACTGCTTCTGTACGCCGATCCTGCAGCGCCCGCTGGACCTCGGCGCGGACCTGGTGCTGCATTCGGCGACCAAATTCCTCGACGGTCAGGGACGCGTGCTCGGCGGCGCCGTCGCCGGACCCAAAAGACTGACCGACGAAGTGTTCCGCTTTCTGCGCACCGCCGGCCCGACGCTCTCCGCCTTCAACGCCTGGGTCTTGCTGAAAGGCCTGGAGACGCTGCAGATTCGCCTGCAGGCGCAGTCCGCCACAGCATTGCAGCTGGCGCAGTGGCTGGAGCAGCACCCGAGCGTGACGCGGGTCTACTATCCGGGCCTGAGCTCGCATCCACAGTACGACCTGGCGCGCCGGCAGCAGAAAAGCGGTGGGGCGATCGTCTCCTTCACGGTCAAGGGGACCCGAGCCGAAGCCTGGAAGGTCGTGGACAGCTGTCGCTTGCTGTCGATTACCGCCAACCTCGGCGATACCAAGACGACCTTGACGCACCCGGCGTCGACAACGCACGGCCGAATCACGCCGGAGCAGCGGGCGGCGGCAGGGGTGAGCGAGGACTTGCTGCGGATCGCCGTCGGTCTCGAAGCCGTCGTCGACCTGCAGAACGACCTCGACACCGGTTTGTCCGCGATCTAGCGGCCACCCACGCCGGGTTCCCGGCGTTTCGGCCGGGCCAGGTCTTCGCGCTCGCCGGCCGCTTTCTTGAGCGCCTCCTTGGCCTGGTTCGGCATCATCAGGTAGGTCATCAGGCTCGATCCGATGCAGACCAGCCAGAAAAGCAGAAAGCCGGTCGAGTAGGTGGCCGTCACCGACCACTCGACGCGTTGCCCGAAGAGGTACAGCTGCTCGGGATCGATCATCGTGAAGAAGATCGTTTCGGCGATCCCGGCCGCGATGAACGCCGGCCACATCACCCAGATCACGTATTTCATGTTCTCTCCCATTGACTGGCGGTGGGGCCAGGCACTATTGCCGAACTACGGCGAGTGAAGACCCGGCCGCGGGGGCTGATTGCGCCAGCGGGCCGCGCTGCCTGAGCGTCGGTCAAACCTGAGCAGCGACGGCGCGCCCCAAAAACCGGATGATCGGTGATCAGCGGTCGGACCGAACCGGCGCATATAAGGCAGGAAATGTCGCACAGACAGCGCTGGCGTTCAAGCGGAAACTGCCACCAGCGTGGAGCAGCGTGGCACTGGCGGCGGTGCCGATGCCCGCGTCGATGTTCCCGGCGGTGACGATTGGCTCAGCGGGTGCCAGGCAACTCGACACCTTTCTGCCTTGGGTAGCAGCGCGCTAGGCTTCGTCGTGCGGCGCTGCGCCTTTGGCTTCATCTCCCCCTTTGGCTTTAGCTGCGTCACTGGCATTCTGATCACGTGTTGCCTGCTCGGCGCGCGTCGCCAAGTAATCGGCAAACTGCAGATCGTGCGTCAGGATGTGGCTGACCAGCCAGTTGCGCAGAAAGCTGTGCGTGTCCATGGTAATCGACGAAGAGTCGGCGGCCAGTTCCTCGCTCAGGCGAAAGAGCGCCAGATAGAGCTCCTCGTGCATGCCGCAGTGTGCGGACAGCCCTGGATATTCGTTCTCCAGCATGGTTTCTTCTTCGTGGCGAAAATGCTCTTCCGAGTATTGCACCAGATCGTTGAGCATTCTCTGGAGTTCGCGGGGCTCGGCGCCGCCGCGGTGACCATCGTGGAACCTGTTGATCAGGTCGAAGAGATAGCGGTGCTCCCGGTCTATACGTTCGAGTCCGACACGATACTGGTCTCGCCAGCTCAGAAAGGCCATTGTTGCTCCCGCTCAAGTGGCTTCCCGGCGCTGCCGGGCGGTGAATCGGTCTGCTGCGGTCATTCTCGCAAAGCTTGATCCTGCCACAATATCGGGCGCCTGGGTCGGCGAGTTCCCCTGGCGTGCGCCCAAGCCGGTCACAGCGATCGATGGTCCGTCCGTACTGGGGACGGACAGGCCCGTTCTTTCTGCGGTTGGCGCCGACAGCGCGTCCCTTCGATGCGTCAGCACCTTCCGGCTCAGGCACGGGGCGAAGGCGCAAGGTCGGCCGTTCGCCCGCCTAAGAGCGGTGAGGGGTTGCGCGCTTGCGACACTCGGGGCATGAGCAGTGCAGGAGAAAGGCGAGAAGACTTGTCAAGTTCGCCCGCGATGTGTTTGAGTGCACCGCTGCAGTCAGAAAGCAAACCTGTGAAATCACAACAGAGGAGACCGACGATGACCAACACCGCAGAGATTTCGTTGCCGAACGATGCACGGTCTGAGACCGTTCCCACTGTGTTGTCGACCGAGTCGCTGGAAGCGCCGGCGACCGGCGTTCCGGTCATTGAACCGGAGATGGCTCGCCTGCTGGAACTGACGCGAGCAAACGATTCCAGTCTGACGCCAAAGGAAATCAACGCGCAGCTTGACCGTGTGCTGCGCAACTACGACGAGCTGACAGCACTGTACGCCGAAAACAATCGTCGTATTGACGGTGAGTTGGCCGAAATCCGCCAGTCGGGTGGCGCGGTGTCGAGCCAGGTGCACCGGCTCGGCGCTGACCTGCAGCAGCAGAGCCGGTCATTGGCCGCGCATGCCGCCACTGCCGAACAACGGCTCGCTGCGGTGCGGGGCGAAGCCCGCGGTTGGCTGGCCGACACAGAGCAGCGCTGGGACACCCGGCTCGCGAGCAACAACGCCCGCATCGGTGCGGAGGTGGCGCGGCTCGATACGGGGATCGCTTCGCTGGAAGGCCTGTTCAAGGCCCAGGAGCAGATCATCGCCGAGCAACGCCTCCGTCTTGATCAGTTTGACATCGCCCACGAGCTGTTGGAAACCGCGACGCGCGGCAACAAGAGCCGTATCGAGGCGGTGCGTGAGCAGGCGGAGAAGCAGCAGTTGCTCGTCGAGGCGCGGATCGACGGTCTGAGCGCCTTGCAGCGCGAGCACTATGCCGAGTTTCAGACTTTGCAGGGTCTGGTCGGCGTGCTGCGGTCGGAGACGCAGCGCCTGGAGGTGGCAATCGCCGAGCTTGCCGCCGCGCTGGTGGACCACCAGGGTGCTACCCGCGAGAAGTTCAAGCGGACGCATCTGGCCATTGCCGGCTTGCTGCTGCTGACCGTGCTGGGATTCGCCCTGGTCAAGTGGGTGCCTGCCTTTGCCCCCGCAAGCACCGAGTCGATGATTGCGCGAAGCGAGAGCCAAATCGCCGAAGTCAGCGGTCGGGTCGCGGCACTCTCCGCAGGCGAAGCGGCCCGAGAGAAGAGCGCTGTACTGCAGCAAGAGCGAATTGACGAAGTCTCCGGCAAGGTTTCAGTTTTGGAGAAAAGCCTCGGCGACTTGCGCGCTGCGCTGCGGAAGGTGCGCGTACAAAGCGCGGGAGTTGGGGTGGTGCATGACAGCCAATGGTTGCTTCGGCAAAATCCGAAGGCTTATACCGTGCAGTTGGTGGAGTCGCCGAGCCAGGGCGACATGGCACGTTTCATCGACCGCCACGTCGAGCAGTTGGCGCTGAATTCCCTGGCCTTTTCCGTTACCGAGCGCGGCCAGCGCGAGCGCTACAACCTGTTCTTCGGCGTATTCAATACGGTAACCCAGGCGCGCGACGCCATTGCCGCGCTGCCGACTGAGTTGCATGCGAACCGGCCGTGGGTGCGCCAGTTCCAGTCGGTACAGGATTCCTTGCGCTAGCAACGCGAAGACCGCGGCGGGGCGGCCAATTCTTTCCGTCGAATGAAATACCGGCAGGCCTCGCCCCGCCGGTTTACGGGCAGCATGGCGCATGCTGCCCCGATCTTGCTGAAAGGCGCAGTCGGCCCGGATCAGCCGCGACTGCCGCCAGGTACGGTTCCAAGGCCGGAGGGTCAGCCGATTGACTCGGTTTGCCGGGGCTGTCTCTCGAGACGGTCCGTGGGTATCGGCGCTTGACCTGGGTTGGATTCGGATAGGTGTTTTCTATGGTGGCGCGACGGCGCTCAATCGGTTCCCGCCATCCACACCATCCACAGTGCGCTGGGCCTCGGCATCAGCTTCCTCGATACCTCCGACATCTACGGCCCGCATACTAACGAGGAACTCATCGGGGCGGCGATGGTGGCGGACTCGGGCCCAGGGTTTGCGGGTGGCCGGAAAGGCCGCGACCGAAATCCAGTTCCGGGCCGTTGGCAACCATCTTGAAGGGAGTGTGGCAGTCCACGTAGCCGCCGACGCCGACCAGAAAGGCGCTGCGCTTGATGCTTGCCTGGTCCGCGGCCACTGCCGGAACAGCGGCCGCCAAGGCCAGCGTGAGGAGCGTAGCGACAGGCAGGATCAGGCCGGTCGTGGTTTTCTTGACTGGCCCTCCATTGCGTGCGGGATGACCCGCCGCCTACGGGGTAGCGTGAACCCGAGCGCTGGCGTTCAGGCGCAGATACTCCTTGCGGCCGCGCAGATGGCCTCTGCGCCGGGCGCGTAGGCCTGTTCGAGCGGGTGGCTGGCCGCCGCCGGGGCATCGGGACCGCCCAGGCGGATGATCGGGGCGCGCAGGTCGGCAAAGGCGCGTTCCGCTACCTGGGCGGCTATCTCTGCGCCGACGCCGGCCATCTTCGCCGCTTCATGCGCCACTACCAGCCGGCCGGTCTTGTGGACCGAGGCCATGATCGCCTCTTCGTCCAGGGGCTTCAGGCTTCTCAGGTCGATCACTTCGGCGGATATGGCGGCTTCGGCGAGTTGTTGCGCGGCCGCCAGGCAGGCGTGTACGGTCTTGCCATAGGAAACCAGAGTGACGTCGCTGCCCGTCCGCAGGACGCTGGCTTTACCCAGAGGCAGCAGATGTTCGCCTTCCGGCACCTCGCCAGCCTGATAGAGCAGTCCCAGGTCGATAAAGAATAGCACCGGGTTGTTGTCGCGGATCGCTGCCTTGAGCAGGCTCTTGAAGTCGGCTGCGGACGACGGCATCACCACTTTCAGCCCCGGGCTGTGGACAAACCACGCTTCGTTGTTGTGATTGTGCTGCGCGCCGACACCCCAGCCGCCACCGGTCATCGCCAGGGTGACCATGGGAAAGGCGAACTGGCCGCCGGAGATGAAACGCAGCTTGCCGGCGCTGTTAACCAGCTGGTCCATGGCGTAGCACAGGAACGGCGCGAACAGCAGGTCGATCACCGGCCGCAATCCGGTGGCCGCGGCGCCGACCGCCGTCCCGGCGATGATTCCCTCGGCCAGTGGTGTGTTGCGCACCCGGGCTGGGCCGAATTCGTCGAGCAGATCGTGGCGCTTGGTGGCGACGCCTTCGCCGAAGATCAGCACTCTCGGGTCGCGGCGCATTTCCTCGGTGAGCGCGGCGCCGATGGCTTCAAAAGGGGTGATCACGGGCATGGCGGCAGCCTCAGGCGTAAACATCGGTGGTCAACTGGTCCAGCGACGGGAAGGGCGACGCCTCGGCGAAAGCCATCGCGCTGGCGATGCGCTGACGCGCCCGCGTTGCCAGCGCTGCCGCGTCCTCGCTGGTCAAGCGACCGCCGCCGATCAAGCGCTGGCGGGAGATCTCGATCGGATCCCGGGTCAGCCACGCGGCGTGTTCGGCGGGGTCCACGTAAGCCTGGTCGTCTGGTTCGAAGTGACCGCGGCTGCGGTAGGTCCAGGTTTCCAGCAGGAACGGGCGGCTGCTGCCGCGGACCCGCTCGGCAGCCTCCGACGCCGCGCGCTGAACCGCCACTACGTCGTTGCCGTCGACCGTCGCGCTGTCGATCCCGTAGGGCGCTGCCCGGTCGGCAATGTGCTCGCTCCTCATGGTTTCCCGGCGATGCACGAAAGCCTGCCACTGATTGTTCTCGCAGACGTAGAGTATCGGCAGTTCCCAGACTGCGGCCAGGTTCAGCGATTCGTGGAAGACGCCCTCGCAGGCTGCTCCGTCGCCGAAAAAACAAGTGACGATTCCGGGCCGGCCGAGCATCTTCTGGGAAAGCGCAACGCCGGTTGCCAGGGACAGCTCGCCGCCGACGATGGTCGAAGTCAGCACCACGCCGAGTTCGCGAACCGAGATGTGCAAGGATCCACTCTTTCCCCGGCAGTAGCCGCCACTGCGCCCCATTACCTCGGCCAGCAGACGGTCCGGGTCGGCACCGCGGGCCAGCAGGTGGGCGGCGCTGCGGTGGTTGGTGAGGATCAGGTCGTCGCCACCGAGCGCACTGACGACGCCAACTCCGGCCGCTTCCTGGCCGACCGAGGTGCAGGTTCCCGGCACCGTGCCGGCGACATGGCCGGCGACAAGCGCTTCCTCGTACGCGCGGACCAGCAGCATCCGTTCGAACAGCGGCGTTTCATCGATAGCTTGCCATCCTGGATTCATCGCTTCTTCCTGTGTGGGCCGTAGTAGTGCCGGTGTAGAAGGTCGGAGAATTGGCGCAAGAGGGCCGCCGTGCGCCAACCAAGAGTTTAAGAAGCCTTGAGGAAAGATTCAAGAAAGCGTCGGCGCCGCAGGCAGCGAGGTTGATCGCCACCCCGGTCTGAATGAAGGCGGCGTTGTCGCCATCGATCATGGGTGCTATCACCGATACAGGTGACGGCGATTTTGCCGGCTCATGGTCATTGCTGGCGAGGGCTTTATTCTGCGCTGGGAGTCGCATGCCTCGGGGGCGCTGGTGCGCGCGGCGAACAGCGTCGTTGCGCACGGACGAGAAGATTGACACACTGGCGTCGCGGCCGCTTCGATCAATCGCCGACGCCACTTGGAGCTTGAATGGACCCCTTGACTCATGCGCTACTCGGCGCCAGCGCCGCGCAAGTCGCCTTTGGCCCGCGCCTCGGTCGGCAGGCGTGGCTGCTTGGTGCCGTTGGTGGCGTCCTGCCTGATGTCGACATCCTGATCAGGAGTTCCGCGGACCCGCTGCTGGCAATTCAGTACCACCGCCACTTCACGCACGCCCTGGCGTTCATCCCGGTCGGCGGAATCGTGGCCGCCACGCCTTGGCTGGCGCAGCAACGCTATCACCCGAACTGGCGGCCGATCGTCGCGGCGACCACCATCGGCTACGCGACGCACGCGCTGCTCGACGCCTGCACCAACTACGGAACCCATCTGCTATGGCCGTTCTCGCCGCTGCGGGTGGCCTGGCACTGGATCACCACAATCGGTCCGCTGCTCACTCTGATGCTGCTGATCGGCCTGGTTTTCGCCGTGCGTCGGCGCTCGCGCTTTCCGGCGGCGCTGGCGCTGCTGCTGAGCCTGGTTTACATCGGCACCGCCGCCTGGCAGCGCGAGCGTGCGTTCGAGGTGCAACTGCGGATCGCTGCCGCGCGTGGCCATCCGGTGGACCGCGCCGAGATGTTCCCGACGGTGGGTAATCCGCTGCTCTGGCGATCGGTCTACCAGTCGGGCCAAACGCTATACACCGACCGCCTGCGGGTGGTCGGCGGCGACCGCACGCGCTGGCAGCCGGGCAGCACGGTCGACGTGCTCGTCGAGCACGACCTGTCGCCGCAGGCCCTGGCCGACGACCGCGTGCGCCGCGATTTTGCGCGCTTCAGCTATTTCTCAGCCGGCTGGGTCGCGCGTGCCGGCGCCGACCCGACGGTCATCGGCGATGCCCGCTATTCGCTGCGTACCGACGGCTTCGAGCCGATCTGGGGCGTTCGTTTTCATCCGGGCACGGCAGCACCGACCGAGTGGGTCGATCGCACCGCCAGCAACCGCGTTCCGATCAGCGAACTGTGGCGCGAGATCAGCGGCAGCGCTGTTTCTTACCGGCCAGTTCCCGACCGATGACGATTCTCGGTCAGCAAAGCGACATGACGATGGCGCTCGTGCGGGGCATCTCGCGGGGGGCAACGGAATTTCCCGTTGGTCGGTCTCCGTGCGGGCTGCGGATTGAAGTGAGGGGCTGGTGCCAGGGTAGCCTGGCCTGTCACCTGTTCATCCCGGAACGAGTCTGCGACTGAGTAAGAAACAAGGCGGGAATTACCCGCCTGGTGGTCATGCACGGTACGCTACGCGCCCTCGATGTTGAAGCCTGTCATCGCTAAAAGGTACCGCGTCTGCGCCTGGTGGCCCCCCCGAGTACTGCCAGGCTCAATCCCATCAGGGCAAGAGTCGTCGGTTCGGGCACTTCGATTCTGAGACTATTCCAAGCATTCCAGGCTGGACCCGCGCCCGTCGGGTTGATGGGGAACGGTTGGCTCACCATCCCGGATTCGTCGAAGCGTACGGCTACCACCTGGGTGATGTCGAAGAGCGGGTCGCTCCAATAGAACGAGAACGGGTTCTGCAAGCCCAGATTCGGGCTGATCCAAAAAGTATCCCACACATTCGCGGGCCCAAACCGGAACCAACCGCGGGAACGCCCATTGCTATCAATCAGTTCGAGCGACAAGTCCCATACCCCGGGCGGGGGGTAAACGGAGAAATGGATCATGCTGCTGCCCGTCTCCATGTTCAGCGGTGTGTTGAACCGATAGTCCCACCAGGCGATGGCAAGGGCATTGCTCGTTGGTAGATCCCACGACATCACTAACGTGTTGTCAATCGTTGTCTGGCCGTCGCTCACACCATTAACACCCGGCGTCAGCGTCGCCCCGACGACTTCCAGGGGAACGTTCTGGGGAAGGTAGAATTCCAGAGCCGCCTGCGTCAGGGCGTCGCCGTTGGCAGAAGGGACGATGTTGCCGGCCGTGATGGCCTGCTGCCAGGAGGGGCTGGCGGGGATGTCAACCACCACCGTGGCGACAGCCGTTGCTGACCATAGCATGGCCAGGCCAGCTACGAGAAAGCCAAACCCTCTCTTGGTGTACGTCTGCTTGTGAGTCATTGGTTCACCTCCACTGAGTTAGACACCAACACCGTTAGCGGATTGACTTGCCGGCCACCGAGAAATGACGCAGTCAAGTCTGCCAAGGAAAACATTCCGCTAATGGAAGGTCCGCCTGTGCGTTCGCTAACCGCGCTTCAGGCACCGGTTAGCGTGCTGGCCTCCTTGACGGAGATCGGCTCCGCATGCTAACCGTAGCTACACGAAGCAAGAATCAAACCGAACAAGGAAAAGTTGTTACAAATCAATTGCAGTCTGTTTGCGGGTGGAAGTTGACGGCTGCAGATCCGGAGCAAGTGTAAAAAAAACCGACACTTCTCCTGGGAAATCCTAGTTATATCAGTGTCCGGCGCGGACGGCGCGAGTGCGCGCGGCGAGCCTGTCGTCAGGTCCGGGCGGGGGCGATGGCTCATCGCTCGGGCTCCGTTGCGGCCCGGCGAAGGAGCTTTTCGCCGCCTGCCGAATGGTTGGCGGGTGGTGGCTCGGCGGCACCGTCGCGGCGTGCATGAAACCGAGGCTCCCGTCGTACGGCGCCGCCTCTGGTCAGTCCAGGTGCTCCTCCAGACGGCCGGTCAGCGCCAGCTCGCCCTGCCGCGGCGCATGATCTTCCGTGGCGCGCCGTGTCGAAAGTGTGCTGACGCGGACGCCGAGCAGCCGCAGCCTGCGATCGAGCACGATCCGGCGCAGGCATTCGCCGGCGGCGCGGCGGATGGCTTGCGGGTCGCCGGTCGCCCCGGGCAGCGTCAGGTCGCGGGTGACGGTCTGGAAGTCGGCAAAGCGCAGCTTGATGCCGATCGTCCGGCCCAGATAGTCCTTGCGTCGCAGATCGTCGGCGACGCGCGTGCACAGCGTCGTGAAGATCTCGCTCAACAGCGCGCGGTCGTGGCGCGGATGCAGGTCGCGGTCGAAGGTTGTTTCGCGGCTGATCGATTTCGGTTCGGACGAAGTGATCAGCGGTCGGTCATCGATGCCGTGCGCCGCCGCGTGCAGCCAGCTGCTGTAGCCGTCGCCGAAGTGCTGGCGCAGGGTGGTCGCTTCGGCATGCGCCAGTTCGCCGATCGTGCGGATGCCCAGCTTGCACAGGCGGTCGCTTGCCTTGGGGCCGATGCCGTTGATCTTGCGCACCGGTAGCGGCCAGATCCGCTGCGCGACATCGGCGGCATCGAGGATCGTCAGGCCGTCCGGTTTGTCGAGATCCGAGCCGATCTTGGCGAGCAGCTTGTTGGCCGCCACGCCGATCGAGCACGACAGTCCGGTGGCCTCGCGGACGGCGTCCTTGATACGTTGGGCGAGCGCCCGGGTGTCGTCGGCGAGTGCGCTGAGGTCGAGGTAGATTTCATCGATTCCGCGGTCTTCGATCAGCGGCGCCAGGCGCGCGACAGCGGCCTTGAACAGCCGCGAGTAGTGGCGGTAGGCGGCGAAATCGACCGGCAGCAGGATCGCTTCCGGTGCCAGTCGGGCCGCTTTCATGATCCCCATCGCGGAGAAGACGCCGAGCGCACGCGCTTCGTAGGTGGCGGTGGTGATCACGCCGCGGCCCACATAGTCGCGCAGGCGAGCGAAACGGCGGCTGCCGTCGGCGAGTTCTACCGGCTGTTGCTCGCGGCTGCCGCCAATGACCACCGGCAGGCCACGCAGTTCCGGATAACGCAGCAGTTCGACCGACGCGTAGAAAGCGTCCATGTCGAGATGGGCGATGCGCCGCTGTGGCGGCGAGTTCACGGCTGGCGCTGCCAGGCGGTCCGCAGGCGTCAATACAGGAGGAACTCCTGCCGCTCCTCTTCCCAGGCGTCTTCGTCGGCCCGGCTCAAGGCGTCGAGGTCGGCCGGCGTCGCCTGCGGCTCGTCGACCCACTCGCGCAGCAGCGGTGAGCCGTTGATCAGGTCGATCGCCAGCCGCTGGTGTTCGTACTCGTAAGCGAATTCGCGCCACAGCGGGTAGTCCGGTTGCAGCTGCCGTAGGGCTTTGAAAGCCAGGCTCTGCAGACGCCACGGGCGAAACCAGGGATGTTGGTAGCGGCCGTCGTCGACATGGATCTGCACCCCCTGGCACAGCGTGCCGGCGTGCTTGTGGAAGGTCGGCTCGAAGTAGCAGGGGCGCAGCCGGCAGCCGAGCAGCCAGTGCGGGGCGAGCGCGTCCATGGTCGCGATCAGCCGGCCGGCTTCGATGTCGGGCGCGCCAAGAAGCTCCAGCGGCCGGGTCGTGCCGCGCCCCTCGGAGAGCGTGCTGCCTTCGAGCATCACCGTGCCGGCGTAGCAGCGCGCCATCGACAGGTTCGGTGCGTTCGGGCTGGGGTTGATCCAGCACCGCTCACCGAGCGGCCAGCCGTAGCCAGGGCCCGCGCCGGGGTTCCAGCCGCGCATGCTGATCACCGTGCAGTCGACGTCGAGGGCGAGCGTGCTGACGAACCAGCACGCCAGTTCACCCATCGTCAGACCGTGGCGCATCGGCAGCGCGCCGGCGCCGACGAAACTCTCCCAGCCCGGGCGCAGGCGCAATCCCTCGACCGGGCGTCCGACCGGGTTGGGACGGTCGAGGATCCACACCGCCTTGCCGGTCGCGGCGGCGGCTTCGAGCAGATAGCGCAGGGTGGTGATGAAGGTGTAGATCCGGCAGCCGAGATCCTGCAGGTCGACCAGCAGCACGTCGAAGCTGTCGATCATCGGCGGCGTCGGGCGGCGCACGGCGCCGTACAGGCTGAACACCGGGATCCCGTGCAGCGGGTCGACGAAGTCCGGCGATTCGACCATGTTGTCCTGCTTGTCGCCGCGCAGGCCATGCTGCGGGCCGAAAGCCGCCGTCAGCTGCAGATCGGGCAGGGCGGCCAGCGCGTCAATGGCGTGCGTCAGATCGGCGTCCACCGACGCCGGGTGTGCGACCAGCGCCAGGCGGCGACCGTGCAGCGGCTTGCGCAGCTGCGGATCCTTGAGCAGGCGGTCGAGGCCGAATTCGATGGCGGGCATCTGCGTTTCCTTCAAGCAGCCGCTTGCGGCGCCGCCAGTTCGAAGGCGAAACCGTCGCGATGGTGAAAATCGGGCAGCGCCGCCGGATGGCGCAGCGCCCAGTAGCTGTGGCTGCCATCGATGGTGTCGGCGGCTTCGACCACCGCCGCCAGACCGAGCTGCAACGTCTTGCCGGCCGGCGCTGTCGGCAGGACGGCGGGCGCGATCGTCGCCTCGAGTTCGAGCCGGCCGGCCGACAGCCTGGCGCTGATCTTCGGCGGCGCGAGCAGCACCCGCGTTTCGTCGCGCTGGCGATAGCCGGAGAAGGCATACGCGGCCCATTGGCCAGACGGCGAAAGGTTGAACTCGCGGTAGGCCGGGTCGCCAGCAACGCCGATGAAGACCTCGAAACAGGTATGTTCCCACAGGTCATCGACGCGGCCCGGCGGGCGTGTCTCCGGGATCAGCAAGCGCGCCATGTCGCCGCGCAGACACCAAGCGAGTTCGAGATCACCGTCGGCGCCGAGCCCGGCGTGAACTTCGAGCAGGCGTACCACCGGTGCGGGCGTTGCCGGATGGCGTAGCAGGGTCAAGGTGAAGGAGGTCGGGAACATCGGTCGTGGACAGGGCGCAGGGGCAGGTGGGGATTCTAGCTGCTTCGACGGCGTTCCCGCTGCGCTTTGCGCAATGCCTTGCCAGTGCACAGCTCCTGCTTCCAGGATCAGATGGGCGAGTCTGGCGTCAGCACGCCGCGAGACCGTGCGACTGGCAAAGGACCCGCTTGACGTAGGCGAGCAGGATCCACAGCCAGAACATCAGGAAGCATGCCACAAAGGGCAGGTGTCGATCGACGATGAGCGTCGGCGTCAGCCGGCGAGTCAGCCGGATCGCCGGCCGGGTGACGATCTGGAACAGGCGGTAGATCGGATTGCTCGTCCGCCTGGCGCCGGCCAGCAGGCCGACCACGCCCTGGCCGAGCAGGCTGAGGAGCGCTACTTCGACCAGCGCGCGCAGCGTCGAGACGATGAACAGGTCGGGGTGGCTCATGGTATCTTGGCGCTATCCTTCTTGCCTGGAAGCCGTGGGGCTGTCGATGAATTTCGAGTACTGGCGTCATTATGCCCGGGCCTCGCTGTGGCGCTTCGTCGGCAGTGAGGAAAAAGCTTTTGCCGCGTATCTGATCGCGTTTCGCTGCCGGCCGGATGACGCGCAGTCGGCCCGGCATCTGGCGTGTATCGCTGCCGATGGACAGCGCTACGAGGTCGCCGCGAGGTGGTTCGGCGAAAGCCTGCGTCTGGCCCCCGAAGACGCCGACACGCACTACAACCATGGCTTCGTCCTCGAACAGGCGGGCCGTCCACAGGCGGCGCTCAGCGCGTTCGCCGAGGCGCTTCGCCGCAAACCGGCGCTCGACCGCGCGTGGTACGGCATGGGCCTGGCGCACGCACGGCTGGGCGAGCATGCGGCGGCGGCGGCAGCATTTGCCAGCGCCGTCGCGTTGCAGCCGCTGCACGGCGAAGCGTACTACCTGTGGGGTATGGCCTGTCATCGGGCGGACCAGCGTGCGCAGCTTGCGAAAGTCGTCGAGCGGCTGGCCAGCTTCGACCCGCGACTGGCCAACAGGCTGGTGCGCGAGGCAGGGCGGCAAGACGATCTGGGGCCATTGATTCCCGAGTTGCCGTTCTGATCGCCTCGGCGTTGGGGATGGTGGGTTTGCTCGATCGGAGCCGACAGCAGCAGCGTCAGGCGCGGCTGGTCTATACTGGTTTTGTCACGGCCCCCGCTCGGCCGATCCCGGGCGCAGCATGCGTGGCTGACCGTTCGGCGCCGCTTTGCCGATGAATGGCAGCCCGGGCTCTCGCCGGTAGCGTCTTCACGGCACGCGGGCCGGCGACGAGGAGATCAACGATGGAGCGCTTGGCAATCAATGTCGATGCACCAAGGGGAGTTCTTTGGCTAGCCCGACTGCTTGCCTGCGGGTTGCTGGCGCTCGCCAGCACCGCGCAGCCTGCGGCGCTGACCGGGATCCAGGACTACCGTTATCTGGTCAATGGCCTGCCGTCTCCAGAGCGGGAATTCCCGGCGCTGGTCCATGAATTCGAAGGCCTGGCATTCACCGATGACGGAAGTCTCTGGGCCTCGATCGCTGCCGATCCGCTGGGCACCCGGAGAGACTTCTGGCGGCTGGACGTGCGCGACAATGTCGTTCACCAGGTCATTGCCGACACGCGTTTCGAACCAACCGCAAGGTTTGCCAACCCGGTCGCGCTGGCTGGCGCGGGTTCGCGACTGATTGTCGGCGAGAACTTCGCCGCCTTGCGAGCGAGCGGCCTGGCCATCAATGACGTCCTCTGGGCATTCACCCCGGGCGTCAGCAGCCCTGAATTGCCCGACTGGACCTTCTCGCTCCCGGCGACCGAATGCGATGAAGTGGAAGGTGCTGCCACGGCCGGGGGCAAGCTCTACGTGAGCTGTCAGACCGACGGGACGATTATCGAGATAGACCCGCAGAGCGGTCAGATCGGCAAGAAATTCCCGCTCGATGCGCAATTGCTCGGCCTCGAAGCGCTCGATGACGGTCGCCTCCTGGTCGGCGACTACAGCAACCACCGCTTGCTGGTCTTCGATCTGGCGCTGCAGCAGGTCACCGACTCGATCGACCTGGCAAGCCTCTTCACAGGGCCAGACAGCGACTATTTCCGCCTTGTCGGCGAGGAGTACCTGGTGCAGGTGGTCCCGTCGGAGGGTTTCAGGAGAGTTCCGGATCCGGATGGCCTCGCCTATCGGGACGGCACGATCTACATGGCCTTTGATGGCGACTTGCGGATTTTCGCCATCGCCTTGCGTGTGCCCGAGCCGACGACAGTGGTGCTCCTGGGCCTGGCATTGCTCTGCCTGGCCTGGATGTTTCGCCGCCGCTAGGCCGCACCTGGCCGACCGCCTGGTCGTTACGCAGCCTTGGCGTGTGTCATATGCCTTATACATGGTTCGTCTACGGGGTGCGGGTGCAGCCCGGCAAGCCGCCAGTCGTCCGGACGCTAACGACTTTCATGCCGACAGCCTTGCCGTGTTGAGCGATCTGCGGCATGATCTGGCTCAACGCCGACGACGGCGGTCTCCTCGACCAATCTTCCGAAGAGCCAATGACCCTCCCGCGCCCACGCCTTTCAGCCGTGCCGAGCCCCGCCTTGCGGGCAGCAGCAGACGTCTAGGGCGCGCGTGGGTTCGCTGCTGCGCCTGATCCGGGAACTCCTGCACGACGCTGCGCGAGACCTGGCGCCGACGCTGATCGTGGTCGCGATCTTCCAGGCTTTTTTCATCCAGCGCATGCCGGACAGCCCGGGCGCACTGATCGGCGGGTTTGCCGCCGTGCTCATCGGCCTGGCCTTGTTCGTCAAGGGGCTGGACGCGGCGATCTTTCCGGCCGGCGAGACGATGGCCTTCGATTTCGCGCGCCGCGGTTCCTTTCTGTGGTTGATGCTTTTTGCCTTCTGCATCAGCTACGCCTCGGTCGCCGCCGAACCGGCACTGATGGCCGTGGCCTACAAGGCGGAGGCTGTTTCCGGCGGCAGCATGGGCGCGATGACCCTGCGCATGGTCGCCGCCCTGGCTGTTGGGCTGGCGGTGATGGTCGGCGTCTGGCGCATCGTGCTGGGGCATCCGATCGCCCACTACCTGATTCCGGGATACCTGATTGTCGTCGCACTGACGGCCGTGTCGCCGCCGGAACTCGTCGGCCTGGCCTTCGATTCGGGCGGGGTCGTCGCTTCGACGGTCACCGCGCCGCTCCTGACGGCGATGGGTGTCGGCCTGGCGGCGACCATCCGAGGCCGCAATCCGATGCTCGACGGTTTCGGCCTGATCGCCTTCGGTGCTCTGGCGCCGATGATCGTCATCCAGCTCTACGGAATTCTCTTCTTTGTTGCCGTCGATCCGGGCGTCGCGGTGGTGATGATGCCCACCGATGACCAGCACCACCTGGGGGCGATGGCGATGCTTGGCAACTTTCTGGGAATGGTCAAGAACCTGTTGCCGATCATCGCCGTGGTCCTGTTCTCGAGTTTCGTGATCCTGCGGCGACCGCTCGCCGACCCCAAGGGTCTGGCCGTCGGCATGCTCTTCGTTGCCGTCGGCCTCTACCTTTTCGACGAAGGCTTGCAGGTTGGACTTTTTCCGCTTGGCGACGAGATGACCAGTGGGTTGATGCAGGACGGGGTGGCCATATGGGTGCTCTATCTCTATGGTTTCCTGATCGGATTCGCGACGACGATGGCCGAACCGGCGCTGATTGCGCTGTCGATCAAGGCCGACGAAGTGAGCCTGGGCCAGCTCAAGGGCTTCTGGCTGCGCTCGCTGGTTTCGGTTGGGGTCGGCGTTGGCCTGGTGATTGGTTGCGCGCGAATCGTTGACGGTACGCCGATCGCTTACTGGCTGATTCCCGGCTACCTGCTGGTGATCGCCATGACCAAGCTGGCGCCGCGATTCATCATCCCGATCGCCTTCGACTGCGGTGGCGTGACCACTTCGACGGTGACCGTCCCGCTGGTGACGGCACTTGGCGTGGGGCTCGCCGAGCGCACGCCTGGCCGGGACCCGATGATCGACGGATTCGGCCTGATCGCCTTCGCCTCGCTGCTGCCGATGATTATTGTGATGTCCTATGGCATCGTCGCCACCTTGCTGCGGACGCCAAGGAAACAGATCAAGGAGAAAGCACCATGAAATTTTCCGCTGTCGTGCTGATCGTCCCCGACGAGGACGAGAACCGTGCCGTCGAGCTTCTCAAACAGGCTGGCGCTGCCGGCATCACCATTCTCAAGGGCAAGGGTTTGCGGCACAACGAGCGCAAGACCTTTCTCGGTCTTGGTCTGGAGCGCAAGGAGTCATTGTTGCTGTGCGTCACCGAGCAACAAATGGCGATGCGCATCCTGAAGGCAGTGAAGCTGCAGATGAAGCTCGAACTCCCGGGGGGAGGGCTGGCTTTCTCGATAGCGCTGGGCAGCGTCGTCGGGATCGGTCTGGAGCAAATGAAGCTCTTTCGCCGCGAAGTGGAAGAGGGCATGTGAGCCGCGCCGGACATCGGCGGCGTCCCGTGCCGATTGCTGAGGATGATCATTGAGTGAAGGAGTACTAGCCATGTTGGTTGCCGCAATCATGAAGAGAAACGTCATCACCATCAACCCGCTGGCGACCGTGCGTGAAGCGCTGATGGTGATGAAGGAGCGTGGCGTCAAGTCGCTGGTCGTGGAAAAGCGCCATTCAGGCGACGCGCACGGCTTGATCGCCTATCGTGACGTGGCCCGGGCGGTTATCGCCGACGATGGCGACATCGACCTGCTCAACGTCTATGACATCGCGCAGAAACCGGCGCTGCAGGTCTCCCAGCATCTCGAGGTCCGCTATCTGGCTCGCCTGATGATCCAGTATTCGGTGAAAAGCGTGCTGGTGATCGACAACAACGATCTGCAGGGCTTCGTTTCGGATACCGACGTGGTCGCCAGTCTGATCGACCGGGCAGCGCAGGAAACATAGAACTGACTGGCCATGGAAAAAAACGTTCGCCGTTATTCTGCCTACATTCCCCGCTGGTGCCAGGCATTTGGTGACCACGCCCCCGACCCTGGTGGTGAAGGCCGCGCCGTCGAGTGGTTGGTGGGCGCCGATGCCGTCGGTGTCGTGGTCTTGCCGGATGTTCGACGCCTGCTGACGCACGAATTGCTCGGTGCGAGCAGACCCGAACTGGAGTTTGGCAGGCATTCGGTGCGGCTCAACCAGCGAACCTTCGACCAGATGAACATTCTCGGGCATCCGGGTTACGCGGCCTTGCGCGAACTGCTGCTCGGCGCCGAAGACGCGCACATGTACCTGACCTACCACCTGATCCACCCGCCGGGGACGCGGATCATCACCATTTCGCGCAAAGCCCCGTTGCCGCTGCTGTACAAGGAGATGGCGCCGCTGCGGATCACGGTCTGCGAGTGAGTAACCGCGGCGTCACCGGAGTGATCGCCATGGCGGTCTTCCGTGCGACGCCCCCGTGCGTGGCCGCAGCCGACTCATGGTCCGACGCCAGCGGCGGAACACGCGCCACTGAGCGGCGTACCGGGGACACGAACGGGCCGGTGTGCGTCATCGCCATCGGGCCTGCCTGGCGCCGGCGAGCGGCGGGGAGCGGGGGCGGTGCTATAATCGCCGCTCATTTCCTCGCGTTTTTTCGATGCTAATCACCCGCCGTCTCGAGTTTGACGCAGGTCACCGTATTCCCGACCACAATAGCCAGTGTCGTCATCTGCATGGCCATCGCTATGTCGTCGAGATCACGCTCGGCGGCGACATCATCCGCCGGGCTGGCGATCCGGCCAATGGCATGGTGATGGATTTTTCCGAGGTCAGGGATCTGGCCAGGCAACATCTGGTCGATGCCTGGGATCACGCTTTTCTCGCCTGGGTCGGCGACGAACCGGTGGTGGACTTCCTGCAATCGCTGCCGGAACACAAGACGGTGTTGCTCGATTGCGTGCCGACCGCCGAGAACCTTGCCCAGAAAGCGTTCTCGATTCTCGATGAGGTCTATCGCGATAGCTACGGGAACCACCTGCAGCTGGAACGTGTGCGTCTCTACGAAACGCCGAACTGCTGGGCTGAGGCGATACGCGGATAGCCGGCGCAATCATGCCGCTCAAGTGTTGAAAAGATGCGGCAACGGGGGCCTGAAGTGACCCGGCGTACGGATGATCAAAGGCGGTTGCGTCACAGGGTGGAGCGGCCGGGCCGCCGCAAGGCGAAAGCAAGTCCCGGAATGCGCCACCCCGCCGGTGCGCACGTGCGGGGAAGATGGTCATGACCGACGCGCATGGGCCACTGCAGCGGGCCAGAGGATCGGACGGCGACCCGCCCGAACTCGAGGTGATGATCGAGGTGCCGCGCGGCAGCTTTCTGAAACGCGGATCGCTTGGTCGCATCGATTTCGTCTCGCCCTTTCCGTGCCCGTTCAACTATGGATCGGTCCCGACCCTTCTGGGACTCGAAGGCGACCTGCTGGATGCGCTGGTACTCGGCCCGCGCCTGCACCTGGGCGCGCGGATACGGGTCAGGGCGTGGGGCGCGGTGACGCAGACCGACCGCGGCATGGTTGACGACAAACTGGTGTGCAGCCTTTACCCGCCGAGCCCCGCGGAGCAAGCGGCGGTGCTCCGTTTCTTCCATTTTTATGCGAAGTGCAAGGGCTTGCTGAACGTGGTGCGCGGTCGACCTGGGCGCAACGCGTGCGATGGCTGGTGTTCCGCCGCGCAAGCGATGGCTAGGGCGAGGCCGCGGCCGGAGTCGTGGAAGGGGTCGGCGGTCAGGTACTGACCGTGCGTGGCGAACAGGACTAGGAAAGGCGTTCGGATTCTGGACTGCGTCGGGGCCCGCGCGCAGCGACCCAGGTGTGGCACGAGATTCATTCTTCTGTGGTAGATTCCCGCAAGGAGAAAAAGCATTGGTAGAACGCAAGGTTCGTTACGGCATCTATCTTGGCGCCATCCAGCGCCATAAGCGACAGATCAGCTTTGCTGCGCTTCTGGAGGCCGAGCGACTGCGGCCCAAGCGTCCCGCACTCCGGCCCATCGATCTGCACCGCCTGCTGACTCCGTACGTTTCCATCCGCTTTGCCGAGCAGTTGCGTGCGGTTCTGCCGCTGGCGTTGATGCTGATCGGCTTTCAGGCGCTCGCCCTGCGCACGTCGCTGCTCGACGCCCAATCGGTCACTTTGGGCATCGTCGCGGTGATGGTCGGCCTGATGTGTTTCATGGAAGGCGTCAAGATCGGCTTGATGCCCTTCGCCGAGAATGTCGGCTTCCAGATGCCGGGCAAGACACACCCGACCGTGCTGCTCTCCTTCAGTGTGCTTCTGGGCGCCGCGGCGACCTTTGCCGAACCGGCGATCGGGGCGCTGCAGGCCGCCGCCAGTGCCATATCGCCGGAGCGCTCGCCCTGGCTGCGTCAACTGCTCGGCCCATATTCCCATTGGCTGGTCCTGGCGGTCGCCGGCGGGGTTGGCCTGGCGGTCAGCCTGGGGATGCTGCGCACGATGTTCGGCTGGCAACTCAAGACGATGGTCCTGCTGATTATGCCACCGACCCTTGGCCTGACCGCGTGGTGTGCGCAGCAGCCAGAACTGGCGCCGATCATCGGTCTCGCCTGGGACTGCGGCGCGGTCACCACTGGTCCGGTCACGGTGCCGCTGGTGCTGGCGGTCGGCGTCGGCGTGGCGGCTTCGACTGGGCGCAGCGACAACCCGTTGTCGGGCTTCGGGATCGTCACCCTGGCGTCGATCTTCCCGATTCTTGCGGTGCTCAGTACGGCAATCTATCTGACCAGCCAGGGTGCCGGGGCGATGCTGCCAGTGCTGCCGCCAAGCCTTGACGGCTGGTACAACCAGACGCCTTTTGCCGAGATTCTCGGCGCCTTGCGTGCCATCGTGCCGTTGGTCCTGCTGCTGGTGCTGGTCCAGACCGTGCTGCTGGGCCAGAAGATCCGACAGCGCAACATCTTCGTCTACGGCGTGTCGATGGCGCTGGTCGGTATGTTGCTCTTCAATCTTGGTCTTACCGCCGGCCTGGTGGCGCTCGGTGAGCAGGCGGGCAACAACGTTCCGTGGGCCTTCTCGCCGCACCGGGAAACCGGCGCGCCGCCGCTCTATCCGTTCGCGCTGGGAATCGGTTTGACCCTCGCCTTCGCCTTTGCCATCGGCTTTGGCGCGACCATTGCCGAACCGGCGCTCAACGCGATGGGCATGACTGTCGAGAATCTAACCGACGGTGCCTTCCGCAAGCGCATGCTGATCCATGCCGTCGCAGCTGGCGTTGGCATCGGCGCTGCGCTGGGAGTTGCGCGCATCCTGTTTCACCTGCCGGTATGGACGCCGCTGCTGGGCGGCTACACGATAGCGCTGGCCTTGACCGTCGTCTCGCGCGAAGAGATCGTCAACCTCGCCTGGGACAGCGCCGGCGTCACCACTGGTCCGGTTACCGTGCCGCTGCTGCTGGCGCTGGGCATTGGCCTTGGCGAAGTGGTCGGCGCCGCCGAAGGCTTCGGCATTCTCGCGATGTGTTCGGTCGGCCCGATCATCTCGGTGCTGGGCACCGGCCTGTGGATTGACATGAAGACCCGCGGACCAACAAGGAGCAAGAAGTCATGAGCAAGGCGAACGAACTGATCGTGCTGACCGATGTGATGCTGATCACCGTCGTCGTTCAGCGCGGCATCGCCGATCTGGTCGTCCAGGTCGCGGTTGAAGCCGGTGCACAGGGGGCGACCGTCTTTCATGCCCACGGCACCGGCGTCCGGCAAAAACACCTGGGTATCCTCGGCCTGACGGTCAACACGGAGAAGGAAATCATCTACATCGCGGTGCCATCGGAGCAGGCGGACAGCATGTTCGAACGGATTTTCGTCTCGGCGAAGATGGACACGCCGGGGATGGGCATCCTGTGGATGACGCGACTCGACAAGATGGCCACCTACGTGCCGCACGAGGTGGCTGCCCGCTTCGGGGTACACACGGAGCGCGGTGGATGAGCGTCCTGGCGCACATCGGCTACGGCGTCGAGAAGAAGCTGATCACGGCGATCGTCGTCAGCGGCCGCGGCATGAAGCTGACCAAGCTGGTCGAGAACGAGCCTGGCGTGCTGTCGGTCAGCCACCACCATGCCCGCGGCACCGGTCGCCGGAAGCCCGGATCACTGTTGTGGAGCGAGCGGGACGTGGTGATGGTGCTGGTCGAGGAACCCCGTTCCGACGAGATCTTTGCCCAGATCTTCGCGGCCGGCAAGATCGGCGAACCACATCAGGGCGTCATCTTCATGGAGACGGTGTGCCGCGGGCACCCGATGATGCCCTTTGTGTAAGGGGGTCACATCTGTAAGGGGGGTCACATCTAACATTGCGACATCCCTCCGCTGTCCCGTTCAAACTTGCGGACCGCGCGACTTACCGTCATGTAATGTACCGCGAAGTGACGGCCAATCTCGGCCATCGTGTAAGCACCGGAGAGGTAAGCCTGAGTCATCGCTTGATCCCGCTGCGGGTAACGCTCTTGATACTCGTCCAGCGACCACGCGATGGACCTTCGATGCGCCTTTGAAACTTCCAGCAGGTCTTCCGGAGGGCAGGCCTTGCGGTGCCCTTCGACAAATGCCTGATCGCCGAGCAAGAGCTGATGACGCGTCTCCAGCATGGGGCTAGGCAAGTCCCTGCCGGCCATCACGAATTCGCGGTAGCGCTCGCGTGCGCTGGCGCGCCGCGTACCAAACTGGCCAAGCAACCCGTCCGTGTTCAGCCACGGAGGCGGTACCGCCTGTCCGATGAGGAAGGGAAAACTGCTCTAGCACCAGTCATCAAGCAATTCCACCATCCCGGCGCGTAGCGGATTTAGTACGATATAGCGCGTCAACTCCAGCAAGTGGGCCTCCTTCTGTACCAGGATCGCCTTGTAGCGCCCCTGAAAGAGATGTCCCACCTGGCCATGGCGGCGGTTGAAGCGCTGCGTATAGAGGCCGTTAAGTTGCCGCATCCCCGCGGACAGATTGCCGTCTACCGTCTCCACCAGCAAATGATAGTGGTTGGTCATCTGGCAGAAAGCATGCACCACCCAGTTGAAGCGCGCACACACCGTGTTCAGCACGTCCAGCCAATCATTGCGGTCATCGTCGTTCAGAAAGATATTTTCCCGACGATCGCCGCGCGAGGTGACGTGATAGAGGGCGCCTGCGAATTCGAGTCTGAGTGGTCTGGCCATGGATGGAGTGTAACAAAAAATGTGTGAATGTTAGAACTGACCCCGATTCCGACCCCGATTCCGTGCTCCTATTCTGTGGTTGGTTGCAATTTACTTGCAGTAGCTGCACGCACTGCTTCGGAATTGCCGGATAGCCACGCCTCTATGAGGCGCTCGCCTTTTTCCGAAATGCGAACTTCAAACCAATCTTCATTTAGACCGCCGCGCAATCGACCCTTTAATCAATACTCGGCGAACCCGGAAAAGATGAGCGAGGCGTAACGGCCGATGCCGTCTCCAGAGACGGCAAGTGTTTCTTGGCCGTTTTTCTTGAGGTCTCGAAGCAGCAGAAGTGAATCTATCGCTGCGCGATCAAACGCAGCGTTAAGGCTAACCAACATTGCCTTCCATGCACGGACCGCCTCTGGATCTATTTTTCCGCGCTCGTGCATAGCGTGACATGTCGGGCACAGCGCCAAAAGATTGCCAGCAGCGTTTTCTCCGCCGTCTCGAACTGGAACCAAGTGATGGAGATCGAGTACTAGAAGCGCACGGCAAGTGGGGACGGCGCATCGATACCCCGCCTCAATTAGAACAGCACGGCGAATATCTTCTGGTATCGGGGTGCGTTTAGCAGCCATAGGCGGAATTGTTCTGATATGCCCAACGTCCAAGCTCAGGGACGCTGCGCGGCTTTATCGCGCAGCGTCCCGCTGGAGCGCCGGGTTGGGCGAAGGACTGAAAAGTGCCCAGCCACTGCTGACCGGCATGCCAACGTGGCCACGGGTCAGCGTCCCTGCCAACCACACGGCGACGCAAGTGAGTAGGCCAGTCAGGCCGCAGGGCAACGACGGCAGCCCAGCACGCCGCCGTGCCAGCCGCTACGAGACGACCACCGGCGAGCGCCGCGCCCGGCAACGCGCCAGCTTGCGGGCAAGGCCTTCGGCCGCAACAGCGCAGGGTCATGATTTGGCCTCAACCGGTCATAGATGAGCGATGACCGTTGCAGGGATGCTATGGATCATTAGGCAGTGGGGCTTACTAGTTGGAGTAATCGCTAATATCTCCGTCAAGCTCTGGGAGGTTGCTTGGCTCCGCTCTCCCTTCCCTAAGTTGGCTGCCTTGACATGCTTCAATGCCCTATCTTTCGCCTGCTGTTCGCTGGTGGCGGTAACAATATATTCCCGAACACTTTCATCGCCCTGGGTATGCAAATAGACACGGTATAGCTGATCAGCCATTGTTATTCTCCATAGTGATGGTAAGTGTGGCGTAAGGCACTGCGTTCCAAAAGCAAGGCGCCAAATAGCCGTAGGACTGAGACGCCCAACGTAGAGCTAACCGGCGCTGCGCGGCTTTATCGCGCAGCGTCCAGCGACCGAAGGGAGCGAGGTTGAGCGCCATGTTATGCCTTGCGAGTACCGTTGGCGTTCGGGGTAACAAGATCGTGCCACCGTTTATGGCATGCCGGACACAAGAACGACTGTGGCCAACTGTTTGCGTCATTTCCAAACAAATGCCACGGCGCCCAATGATGGTTTTCAGCTCCTTCACTTCCGCAAACCTCACAGATAAACGGAAGCTGAAGTGGGTGAAGTTGCTTGATTTCAATATTCGATTGTTCGACCGCTTTTCGTTTCGCAAACCCAGGTATCCGTTTTCTGCAATTGAGGCAATAGAACGGGTATTTCGGATTTCCGCCGGCGTCGACATAGTGCCCAACACCCCACCCAGTAGAGCCGCAGTACTTGCACGGATGCTCCGGGTATTTGATGTCATTCTTCCATGAGGTATTAACCATGAAGCCATGCCCTTTTTGCGGTAGTGAGAACGTCGGATATTCCTACGGGGCGCACCCAGATGGTAGAGAACTCTCCTTCATCTCGTGTAGCGACTGTGGTGCACGTGGCCCTGCCCGGACGTACCTTTGTCTGGCCGACGACGACGAATCAGAGGGGGCATGGGATACAAGGCATAACGTCCAAGCTCAGGGGCGCTGCGCGGCTTTATCGCGCAGCGTCCCTTGGAGCGCAGTGTTAGAACTTGCCGCGATGGTATGCGGCTCACGAAAACCCAAGACATTAGGCGCCGAGTAACCGCGCTTTCTGCCCATTGAACTCCTCCGGAGTCAAAAGCCCTTGGTCTCTGAGAGCAGCGAGCTTTACAAGTTCGTCGGCGACTGATTGCGTCGGCTGTGTCGGTGGCGCTGATGTCTGCTGTTGCAACCCCATTTCGTTGAGCCATTCAGAACCGCGTTGCACCAATAGGTCCGAGGTGCGCCGAATGACTTCCTTCACGTTCTCACGATTCTTGCCGTGGGTTGTGGCCGATCCAAATATGGTTTTCGCACCAGATTGCACCGAAACTATTGCGGCGCTTGGTCCGTTCCCGGTGACTACGATAGACACTTTCTCACCCCAAGAAAATGCGCTCATGCCGGTCTTTACGTCTACGCGACAGGCGAGCTCATCACGACTTTCAATATTCATCCCGCTCAAACCTTCAACGGCGGCAGCGACTGCGCGGAATACCACTTGCTTGGGGAACGGAAATTCAGCATTCCCAGATCGATCAAATGTGTCAAATAGCATTGCCACTCCCTGGCTTTTTGGTTATGAATTGAAATTAAAATCAACCCACGTATTGCCCTTGTGCTGGGCAACAGTGAGCATTGGTGTTGCTGAACAATGCTCGCAGGCGAAGTGAATACGTAAGCCGTGACGCCTGCTGCTTGGGTTGCCCGATAGATCCTTATCGATCGCAGCCGTGCCATCAGCAACGACAACGTGAAGGCCTATGTCTTGATCTTCCAGTCGGTCGAAGATCTCCACTTTGCCGTGATGCAGATGGTTGCCATGGCACGACGGGCACTCTAACAAGCTGCCGCTACCTTCTATGTATTGCTCGAACGCTAATTGCATTTTGGTCTCCTGAAGAATTGACAAAAAGTTCTAACGTCTGAATTCACCGAACTGCGCGGCTTCTTGCGCAGGTCCGGTGGAATGATGGGTTGGGCGGCGTCTTACCAGTGCTGACTTTCTTGAACGCAATAATCACGGCCAAAGTTTTGAATGCTGTGGGAGTTTTTCAATCAACCCGTCTTTATCGTACACGCCCAATCGCCCATCTTTTTCAATGACGTAATGGTCGCCGTGACTGCTTCCCTCCTTCTTCCTGAACGCCTGCAATCCCCCTTTCGAGAACTTGCTGAGTTCGTTCCCGTCCTTTCCGCCGCTTCCATCGGAACATCTGTCGGTCATGAAATAGGTGTTCTTCGCCTTGCTGAACTCAATTGAGCGAGCACAAGTGCCCAGCCAGGTTCCTATGGGTTGAGCGTCCTTCGGCAACGAAGAAATACCAAGCAGTTGTTTCATTTCGGGCGAAAGCTCTTTTGCCCCGGCATTTGCTAAAGAACTGAACGAGAGCAACAGAATCAAAATTACGTTTTTCATCGTGGGCTCCAATGAACGGTTACCGGACTGCCTCTGAAGGGGTGAACAATTTCACCCCGTTGTAGCGGATGGTCGCAACCATAAACCCTGGACTAATGACTGAGACCGCCGAGCCCACCGATAACATGGTGCACTTGCCGGCCAGCAGTAATTGGCGGGCACCGTTGTTATCCCCCTTGGTTGCATACGTGATGAATTCGTCAAGAAGATCTTCTGAAACACAAGCGGGCAAATTGCGTTTTACTTGCTCGGCAGATGCAGGAGATGTCGTAAGGAGAAGCGCGACAGATGCGGTAGCAAGAAATACATTTTTCAACATGGAAATTCCTTTCTTGTGATTTTCGGGGACTCTGCTCCGCTAGCCCAAAGTTACGACGCCCAACGAATAGCGTTTATCTGCCGCGCCGAAAGCGCTGTGTCCAACGCGCTGGCGTATCCGCGGCAGATAAACCTCGTTGGACTGAAGCGCCTCGACGGCGGTACTTATGGGGATTGTAAGCGTCCC
>NZ_JAPUVQ010000131.1:0-101134 GCF_029255145.1 Accumulibacter sp. | reverse complement strand
GAGGAAGTGGCCGCGAGAGGAAAGGCCGCTATTGTCCTCCATGCCGAGGGCGGCAGACTGCCTTCCTCGGCCCGGAGGAAGCGTAAGCGAGCGGGCAGCGATGTAAAGGGTTCGGCTGCGCCCGCCCTTGACATCACCGCCCACTCAAACCGCCAAAACCAGCGCCCGTTCCACACGAAACGACATAGACCCCGCTATCGGCGTCGGCAAGGAACATTTCGTACTCCGCGCAATCGCTTTCAATCGGGATTGCCTCACTTATTTTCTCGTCAAGCGTTGGCATCGCGGCGCATCCAGAAAATATCGCCAAGGTCACGATGCAGAGCGATGTCCGCCAGAGTGCCAGCGATTTTGAGCGTAGCAAACAAGCCATTATCTACACCGGATTTACGCTTGCTTTGCATTTTCCTGGCGTCGCCGTGTTGCGACGGCTGGTTAACGTGCCGCTGCGAGGGCTCGCGACGCAGCACCGGCAGCCACGACAGTTGGCGCGAATACGCGGGAGTCTTTCTTGCCAAACGGAGTGATAGAAATAATATAGTCGTGCGGTTGTGGCGATTCAAGCGATATTCTACTTATTTCTTGACCCGAATAACCAGCGAGTGCTGCGGTAAAAAGGTCGCAGGAGCCGTGATTTCCAGTTCATTAAGTGCCGAAGCGGCTTGCTTTCGCTGCCGCATCTCGCACCCAGGGCAAGGCAGCGAGGGCCGACGCGTCGTTCAGCGCAGATCGGCCGTTCTCGGGCGGATTGGTGGCATGCGCGCTGGCGGCCCGGCGGCAGGTTGAAGTGGGCGACTCCGTCCATGGCTGGTGCACAATCGCTGCGCAAGCGCTATGCTCACAGGCTCCTTACCGACCCCGCGACAACGATGGCTATCGATACCCGCGCCCGTCTGCAGACCGCCGTCCTCGTCTGGTCGCTGAGCGTTCTCGGCGGCTGTGGCGTGGACCAATCGCCGTCTGCCGGCAATGCCGCGAAAGCGAGTCAGCAAGACGTTCCGGTGGTGCTGGTCTCCGTCCAGCGCAGGAACGTGCCGGTGAGCGTCGAGGGGATCGGCAATGTCGAGGCGATCGCCAGCGTGGCGGTGAAGTCGCGTATCGACGGCCAGATCGTCAAGGTGGCATTCGCCGACGGCGACGACGTCAAACCCGGACAGCTGCTGTTCGAGATCGATCGCCGTCCGGCGCTGGCGCAGCTCAGGCAGGCCGAGGCGAGACTGGCCAGCGATCTGGCACTGCTGGCGCAGGCGCGGGCGCAGGATGCGCGCTACCAGGACCTGTTGCAGCAGCGCTTCATTTCCGCCGACGGCTATCAGCAGTACAAGACCCGGCTCGACAGCGCGCTGGCCAACGTCGAGGCCGACCGCGCCGCGGTCGACGGCGCCCGGCTGCAGCTCCAGTACTGCACGATCCGCGCGCCGATCGTCGGGCGCGCCGGGCGGATCCTGATTCAGCAGGGCAATCTGGTGAAGGCCAACGACAGCGAAGCGCTGGTCGTGATCAAGCAGTTGACACCGATTTTCGTCAACTTCTCGGTGCCCGAACAATACCTGGCGCAGGTACGGAGTGCCGGGGCAGCGGTGGTCACCGTCGTCGGCAGCGACGCCGACGGGCAGGCGGTACAGACCAGTGGCACGCTGGCCTTCGTCGATAACGCGGTGGACCCGGCCACCGGCACCGTCAAGCTGCGCGCCAGCGTTGCCAACCGCGACACCGGGCTGTGGCCGGGGCAGTTCGTGCGTACCGTGCTCGCCCTCGGCGAGCAGGCGGGTGCGCTGGTCGTTCCGGTGGATGCGGTGCAGACCGGCCCCAAGGGGAGCTATGTTTTCGTCGTCGACGCCGAGGGCAAGGCGCAGCGGCGCGAAGTCGAGGTGGCGCGCACGGCCGGCGCTGAAGCGGTGCTGGCCAGCGGCCTGGCCGAGGGCGAACAGGTGGTCGTCGATGGCCAGTCGCGACTGGTCCCGGGCAGCCCGGTGCTGGTCCGGGACGCCACCCGGCAAGGGTCGTGAAGTGATCGCGCAGCCGTCATGAGCCTTGCATGAACATCTCGCGCCCCTTCATCTATCGCCCGGTGATGACCGGGCTGGTGATGCTGTCGATTCTGGTCTTCGGCCTGATCGCCTACCGCCTGCTGCCGGTTTCCGATCTGCCGAACGTCGATTTTCCTACCATCACGGTCAGCGCCAACCTGCCCGGCGCCAACGCCGAGACGGTCGCCGCCGCCGTCGCGACGCCGCTCGAGAAGCAGTTTTCGACGATTCCCGCGCTCGAGTCGATGACCTCGACCAGTGCCGTGGGAACGACTTCGATTACCCTGCAGTTTGCGTTGAATCGCAACATCGACGCCGCTGCGCAGGACGTGCAGTCGGCGATCTCGACGGCCTTGCGGCAGCTGCCGCCGGAGATGACCAACCCGCCAGCGTTCCGCAAGGTCAACCCGGCCGATGCGGCGGTTTTCTACCTGGTCGCCCGCTCCGAGACGATGCCGCTCTCGGCGGTCGACGAGTACGCCCAGACGCGCATCGCGCAGCGCCTGTCGACGATCGCCGGGGTCGCACAGGTGCAGGTCTTCGGCAGCCAGAAGTATGCGGTGCGGGTGCAGCTCGACCCGAACCTGCTGGCGGCGCGCGGCATCGGCATCGACGAAGTGCAGCAGGCGATCGCCAGCCATAACGTCAACAAGCCGACCGGCACGCTGTACGGTGCCCAGCGCGCGTTTTCGGTCGAGGCCGGCGGCCAGCTCAAGGACGCTGCCGCCTACCGGCCGCTGATTGTCGCCTACCGCAATGGCGCGCCGGTGCGCCTGAGCGCGCTGGGACGGGTCATCGATGGCGTCGAGAACGACAAGTACGCGGCCTGGTACAAGGACGAACGGACGATCATCCTGGCCATCCAGCGGCAGCCGGGGACCAATACCGTCGAGCTGGTCGATGCCATCCGGGCGCTGCTGCCGTCGTTCCGCGAGCAGGCACCGACCGGCATCAAGATCGACGTCATGTACGACCGCTCACAGTCGATCCGTGCGTCGGTCGCCGACGTCAAGTTCACCCTGCTGCTGGCGCTGGCGCTGGTGATCATGGTCATCTTCGTGTTCCTGCGCAACGTCTCGGCGACGCTGATTCCCAGCCTGGCATTGCCGATGTCGATCATCGGCACCTTCTCGGTGATGTACCTGATGGATTTCAGCCTCGACAACATCTCGCTGATGGCGCTGACGCTGTGCGTCGGTCTGGTGGTCGACGACGCCATCGTCGTACTGGAGAACATCACCCGCCACATGGAGATGGGCGAGACGCCGCTTGAGGCGGCGCTCAGCGGGACCGACGAAATCGGCTTCACGGTGTTGAGCATGACCGTGTCACTGGTCGCGGTGTTCATCCCGATCCTGTTCATGGGCGGCATTCTCGGCCGGCTGCTGCACGAGTTCGCGGTGACCATCATGGTCGCCGTGCTGGTTTCCGGTTTCGTCTCGCTGACCCTGACGCCATTGCTCGCCGCCCGCCTGCTCAAGCCCACCGATCACCACCGGCACGGCCGCCTGTACCAGCTCTCCGAGCGCTTTTTCGAAGCCTGGCGGCGCGGCTACCAGCGCAGCCTGGGGTGGGTGCTGGCCCGACCACGGGCGACCATGCTGGCCTTCCTGCTGGTGATCGCGGCCACCGCCGTGATGTTCAACAACACCCCCAAGGGCTTTCTGCCCAGCGACGACATCGGACAGATCTTCGCTTTCACCGAGGCCGCGCAGGACGTTTCCTTCGAGGCGATGATGGACAAGCAACGACAGGTCGCGCGCCTGGTGCAGGCGAATCCCAACGTCGCCACCGTGATGTCCTTCATCGGGACCTCGGGCTTCTCGCAGACGCTCAACCTCGGCCGCATGCTGATCGTCCTCAAGCCGTACGGCGAGCGCGCCAGTCCCGAGCAGATCATCCAGGAGTTGCGACCGCAACTGACCGCGGTGCCGGGAATGAAGGTCTTCCTGCAGAGCGTGCCGACGATCCGGATCGGTGGCCGGCTGACCAAGAGCCTCTATCAGTACACGCTGCAGGACGCCGACCTCGACCAACTCCATCACTGGGCGCCGATCCTCGAGGAGAAGCTGCGAACGTTGCCCGGGCTGCAGGATGTTTCCAGCGATCTGCAGATCCGGACGCCCAAGGTGGCGGTCGAGATCGATCGTGACAGGGCCGCGGCGCTCGGGGTGACGCCGGCGCAGATCGAGGATGCGCTGTACAGCGCCTACGGCCAGCGCCAGGTGTCGACCATCTACACGCCGACCAACGCCTACTGGGTGATCCTCGAGGTCGAGCCGAAGTTCCAGACCGACCCGGCGGCGCTGGCCATGCTCCACGTTCGTTCGAGCACCGGCGCGCTGGTGCCGCTCAACGCGGTTACCCGCTCCAGCACCGGCGTCGCGCCGCTGACCATCAACCACCAGGGACAGGTGCCGGCGGTCACCCTCTCGTTCAACCTCGCACCGGGGGTGTCCTTGTCCACCGCCATCGCCGAGGTGCGCGCGCTGCAGGCGATGCTGGGCGTTCCGGAAACGCTGCTCGGCAGCTTCCAGGGCGCGGCGCAGGCCTTCCAGGCGTCGCTGGCCGGCATGGGCATGCTGCTGGTGATGGCCGTGTTCGTGATCTACATCGTTCTCGGCATTCTCTACGAAAGCACCGTCCACCCGCTGACCATCCTTTCGGGCTTGCCGACCGCCGGGCTTGGCGCGCTGGTGACGCTGACGCTGTTCGGGCGCGAACTCGACATGTACGGCTACGTCGGGATCATCATGCTGGTCGGCATCGTCAAGAAGAACGCGATCATGATGATCGACTTTGCCATCGAGGCCCGGCGACGGCACGCCAGGCCGCCGCGCGAAGCGATCCACGAGGCGTGCCTGGTGCGCTTCCGGCCGATCATGATGACCACCATGGCAGCGCTCCTCGGCACCCTGCCGATCGCCATCGGCTTCGGCGCCAGCGGCGCCAGCCGGCAGTCGCTCGGCCTGGCGGTGGTCGGTGGCCTGCTCTTCTCGCAGTTCCTGACGCTCTACTTCACACCGGTGATCTACCTCTACCTCGACCGTTGCAGCGAGTGGCTGGCGGCGCGGGGGCAGGCCGGGAAGGCGACCGCAGCTGGCCTGGCGTCGGCGGGCGACGGCCGCTCCGCGGACGAGCATGAGTGATCCCGCACGCAGCCTGGCGGCGCCTTGCTCTGACCGCCGTCGGGGCTGGCTGCTGCTCGCCATGCTGGGGCTGGCTTTTGGCGCCGGTCTGGCGGCGACACCTGCTATCGACACCACGACGGCCGTTACGATCGACGTGGCGCTCGATGACGAGACCTATGTGGTGCATGCCAGCGCCCAGGTCGCCGCCGACCAGGAACTGGTCTGGGGAACGCTGACCGACTACCAGCGCTTGCGCGAATTCGTCCCCGGCGTGACCCGCGCCCG
Organism: Accumulibacter sp.; assembly: GCF_029255145.1. Lineage (GTDB taxonomy): Bacteria > Pseudomonadota > Gammaproteobacteria > Burkholderiales > Rhodocyclaceae > Accumulibacter. Next base: position 95,688 of record NZ_JAPUVQ010000131.1, on the reverse strand, counting down.
GGTGCTGGACCGTACTGGCAATCTGCTGACCATCGAGCAGGTGGGCGTGTTCTCCGTGCTGTTCGTCGAGCTGCCGGTGCAGCTTCGTCTGCTGGTCCGGCACACGCCCTACAGCACCGTCCTGGCGACCCTGGCCGCCAGCTCGGCGGCTAGCGAGGAGGCGACCCTGCGCAGCTTCACCGGCCGCTACAGCCTGACCCCGATCCTTCTGCCGGAGCGCGCCGGCGTGCGCCTGGATTACGACGCGCGCTTCGCGCTGGCGCGGCCACTGCCGCCGCTGATCGGCTCGCTGTTCGGCGTCGGCGCGGTGCGCCGCACGATGCGCGAGCAGTTCGAGGCGATGTTGCGCGAGATCGCCCGCCGGCAGGCGGCCGCGGCCGCCGGCTGATGCGCGCCCTCGGCATTGCCCTGAGCGGCTGCGTGCTGGTCGGCTGCGTCAGCATCGACCCCTACCGGCAGCAACCGGTGGCACAGCTTCTGCAGCATGACGACGCGCTCGGCGATTGTGCGCGTCTGTTCAAGGCCAGCGACGCGACGATCGAAGCGGCTGGCACGCGCGACGCCCAGGCGCCGCGCGTTGCCGGTTTTCCCTACCTGCGCGTCGACCGGTCGCTGGCGCTGCTGGCCAGTACCGCGGCGGTAGCCAAGGACCCGCAGCGCGCTGGCGAGTGGATGTCGGCGCTGGCCGCGCTGGACGATGGCGCGCGGCGCATTGAGCTGCGTAACGCCGGTGGCGACACCGCCGCCGCAGCCGATGCGCTTGCCGCCTGCCGGGATGTCCTGGCGCGCGCCGACCAGCGTCGTCTGGCGGCCCTGCTGGAAGCCGCGCAGGTCCCCGACGATTACTCGACCGCCGAGCGCATCGTCGGCCTGTACGCGCTGACGCGCTATCCGTTCGCCACCGGAATCCGCCGCTGGCAGCGCGAGACGCTCGCCGAGTTTGCCGGCGCCGCCCCGGCCAGCGCTCCGGGCAGCCTGCCGCGCCTTCCCTATCGCCCGGCCGCCCGACTGGACGCGGTGCCGAGCTTGCCGGTCGCACCGCTGCTCGGGCTGCCAGCGATTGCGCAAGAGGAACTGGCCGAGCTGATCGTTCGCCACGCGCCGCGCCTGGCGATCGCGACCGCCGACGACAACGATCGCCCCGGTGCGCTGGTCTGGCAGCGCGACGGCGACGCGCTCCGGATCGGCGTCGCCGTTGACCAAGCGCTGCTCTACGTGCGCGCCGCGCACACCCGGATCGCTGGCCGCTGGCTGCTGCAACTGGTGTACACCGCCTGGTTCCCGGCGCGGCCGCCAGCGCACGCTTTCGACGTCCTCGCCGGACGCCTCGACGGCCTGCTGTGGCGCGTCACGCTGACCGAGGACGGAGCGGCACTGCTCTACGACAGCATTCACCCCTGCGGTTGCTATCACCTCTTTTTCCCGACCGAGCGGGTGCGGGCGAGGCCGCAGCCCGAGTCGATCGACGAAGGTCTGTTCGCGCCCGCCAGCGTACGTTCGCCAGCGGACAATGAACGCGTCGTGCTCTGGCTGGCGGCACGAACGCATTACCTGCAGCGGGTCGCCGTCGAGCGCGCGGACGCAAACGGCGGGGTCGGTGTCGTCATGGCGCTGCGCGACGACGACCAGTTGCGCATGCTGCCGCTACCCGACGGCGGGTCGCGCAGCGCCTTCGATGCTGACGGACTGATCGCCGGCAGCGAGCGGCTCGAACGCTTCTTCTTCTGGCCGATGGGTATCGCCAGCCCCGGCCAGATGCGACAATGGGGACGCCACGCGACGGCTTTCGTCGGGCGGCGTCATTTCGACGATCCGACACTGATCGATCGCTATTTTGAACGCCTGCCGTGACGCACGATCGAGACGGTAGCTCACAGGCCCAGCCATGAAGCTCAGGGTTGCCACCTACAACATTCACAAGGGCGTCACCGGCATTCGCGGGCGGCCGCGGATCCACGACGTCCGGCAGGCGCTGCAGGCGATCGACGCCGACATCGTTTTCCTCCAGGAAGTGCAGGACCGCAACGAGCGGCTCGCGCACCACCCCGACCAGCCGCTGGGCACCCAGCTCGAGTTCCTGTCCTTCGGCGCCTACGCGCACCGCGCCTACGGCATGAACGCGGTCTATCCGCACGGTCATCATGGCAACGCCATTCTCTCGCGCCACCGCATCGTTAACTTCGTCAACCACGACATCTCCGACCACGTGCTTGAAAAGCGCGGTTTGCTGCACGCGGTGATGCGCTTTGGCCGCGGCCGGGGCAAGGACGTGCACCTGATCTGCCTGCACTTCGGCCTGATCAAGCGCAGCCGCCTTCGCCAGGCGACCTTTCTCGCCGATCTGGTGCTGCGCGAAGTCCCAGCCGGCGCGCCGCTGATCATCGCCGGCGATTTCAATGACTGGCAGCAGCGGGTCGATGGGCTGCTGCGCGACCGCCTGGGCGTCGAGGAAGTGGCGGTCGCCGCCAGGGCGGTGCCGCAAACACCAGGCATGCTGCAGTGGCTGCTCTCGTGGCGCACCGCCAAGGACCCGCGCGCCGGCGTCTCGCGCACCTTCCCCAGCTTCGCGCCGTGGCTGACGCTCGACCGCATCTACGTGCGCGGTTTCCAGGTGCTCGACATGCACGTTCCCAACGGCCTGGCCTGGGCGCGCTGCTCGGATCACGCACCGCTGATTGCCGAGCTTGAACTGTGAGCCGGGCGCCGCCGGCAACGCGGCTGCGCCCGCCGGCTCCGATGGTGACTGCCGATGGTGACCGTCATCGCTGATCCCGCGGCCCGCCGGCGCCTCGTCGGTGTCGGCTGCATCGTCGCTTCGGCGGCGGGTTTCGGGGCGATGCCGATTTTCGCCAAACTGGCCTACGCCGACGGCGTCGACCTGCCGAGCATGCTGTTCCTGCGCTTCGCGCTGGCCGGTGGGGCGATGGCGCTGCTGATGCAGCTTCGCGGTATCGCCTGGCCGCGGGGACGGCAGCTGTTGTTGCTGGCGGCGATGGGGGCGATCGGCTACGTAGGCGAGTCGTTCTGCTATTTTGCCGCACTGCAGTACGCGTCGGCCGGGCTGACCGCGCTGCTGCTGTACCTTTATCCGGCGATCGTCACGGTCCTGTCGGCGCTGCTGACACGACGGCGATTGTCGCCGCTGCGGCTGCTGGCGGTGGCTGCTGCCCTGCTCGGTACCGGGCTGGCCGTCGGCGGCAGCCTTGCCGGCAGTGCGCTCGGTATTCTGCTCGGTGTCGGTGCGGCGCTGATCTACTCGGTCTATATCCTGGTCGGCGAGCGGGTGACACCGCTGAGCGGCGCGATCCCCTCGGCGACGGTGATCATGCTCGCCGCGGCGTTGGTCTTCGGGCTGGTCGTGCTCTGGCGCGGGCCGGCCTGGCCGGTGTCGACCGGGGCCTGGGCGGCCGTCGGCAGCATCGCGCTGTTGTCGACGGTGGTGGCGATCATCGCCTTCTTCGCCGGCATGGCGCGGCTGGGTGCCGCCGACGCGGCGACGCTGTCGACCCTCGAACCGGTGGTGACCGTACTGCTGGCGGCGGTGTTCCTCGGAGAGGCGATCGGTCCCTGGCAGGGCTTCGGCGGCGCGATCATCCTTGCCGCGGTGATCGTCCTGGCGCGTTCGGGAGAGGAAAAGGGCCGGGGGGGCCAGCGACTGCGGGGGCCGGCGTCGCTGACGCCGCCGCTGTAGCCGGCGCGGCGACAAAGGCCAGCAGTTCGGCGACGATCGCTTGTGGCCGCTCGTTCATCATCGCGTGCCCGCAGTCCGCGATCTCGGAGCGAACGACCTGGCGCAACGCCGATTGCAGCGGCGGCAGGTTGCGGCGCGGCGTCATCCGGTCGCGGCGCCCGACCAGCAGCAGGGTCGGGCACGACACCTGTGCCGCCGCTTCGAGACCATGCAGATAGTCGTTGCAGTTGGCGAGGTCGGTGGCCAGCACGCCAGGCGGGCTGCGGCGCATGATCGCCAGCGTCGCGCCCGCTCCCCAGACACCGTGCCCGCTACCGCCGGTGAGCAGGAACTGCGGCGTGTGCGAGTACTCGGTGATCAACCGACAGACGCTGTCCGGGTGCCTCGCCGCGCGTCCGAGCAGGGCCTCGGCGACCGGCATCGGCGCCGAGCTGCCAAGCAGCGCCAGCCGCCTGACGCGTTGCGGATGGCGCGCAGCGCACTCGAGGGCGACCAGCGAACCCATCGAATGCCCGACCAGCACGGCGTCGCTGACCGCGGCGGCGTCGAGCAGCGCCGGCAGCCAGTCGGCGATCTCCTCGATGCTGCGCAAGGCCGGACCGTCCGACAGGCCGTGCCCGGGCAGGTCGGGCGCGAGCACGGCGCAGCCGGCCGCGGTCAGAGCGCCGGCGACCTGCAGCCAGCAGTCACGGTCGTTGGCGGCGCCGTGCACCAGCAGCAGCGGCGGCCAGGCCGATCCGGCCGGTTCGAAGGGGCGTCCGCCGGTGGCGATCTGGCAGCGGCGACCGCTGACGGTCAGTTGCATGCGGCTCTCCCCGGGGGCGTTCGGCGAGGCGTTGGCCGTTCCATTTGCCGTGGCTTGGTATTCTGGCTTCCGGCGTCGCGTGCGGACGCGCTCCAGGCTTGCGTCGAACGTTCCGCAACACTCAAGCCTGCACGTCGGGCTCGAGCATTCCCTCGAGCTGGGTGATCCGGTCCTTGAGCAGCAGCTTGCGTTTCTTGAGCCGGCGGATGAGGAGATCGTCAGGTGGCGGGCTGAGCAGCAGGTGATCGATCACCAGGTCGAGGTCGTGATGCTCGACGTGCAGTTCTGCGAGGTTGGCGCGCGTTGCAGCGATCTCTTCTTCGGTCATCATGGTCGGGGGCCTATCGGTAGGTTGGTGAGTGGCTTAGCCGAGCACGGCTTGCAGACCCCACAGGGCGAGCATGCCGACAACGACCGTCCACAAGGTGCTGCGCGTTCGCCACGCGATCAGCGCCGCCAACGTGGCGGCCGCGACGCGCGGCAGGTCTGGGCTCATGGTAGGCCCGCCACCGGCAAAAAACAACGGCGGGGCGATGATCGCCGCCATCACGGCTGGCGGAACGTAACGCAGGGCCTGTTTGAGCCATCGCGGCAGTTCGAGGTGGGCGAGCAGGGCGATCGGCGCTAGGCGGATGACGAAGGTGGCGGCGCCGATGCCGATGATCATCGACCAGACCAACAAGTCGCCGGTCGGCCCGCTGCCGACGGTACTCACGCTTCCACCCGCAATTTTTCCGCGCTCAGGCCGACCGCGACGCCGATCAGCGCGGCGCCGATCAGGTTGAGCTTCAACGGCAGCACCAGCAGCACCGATGCCAGACCGCCGGCCGCCGCCGCCAGGCTCATCGCGCGGTCGCCGAGCAGTGGCACGACCATCGCGATGAAGGTCAGCGGGACGATGAAATCCAGCGACCAGCTCGGCGGCACCAGACTGCCGAGCAGGATGCCGGCGATCGTCGCCAGCTGCCACGAAGCCCAGGTCGCTCCGGCCAGGCCGAGGTAGAACCAGTGCAGGTGGTCCTGCCGTTCGGGGTGCTGCGTGCTGTGTACCACCGTCAGCGCATAGGCCTGATCGGTCAGCAGGTAGGCGATGGTCACTTGCCAGCGGCGGCCGAGCGAGCGGAAGTGCTGCGCCAGCGACGCGCCGTACATCAGGAAGCGCAGGTTGACGATCGCCCCGGTGGCGAGAATGACCAGCAGTGGCGCGCCGCCGGCAAAGAGCTGGGTGGCGGCGATCTGCGCCGAGCCGGCGAAGATCACCCAGCTCATGGCCAGCGCCTGCAGCGGCGTCATCCCCGCGGTGCTCGCCGCTGCGCCACAAACGACGCCAAAAGGTATGATGCTCATGCTCAGCGGAACAAAGGCGCGGGCGCCGGTGGTAAACTCGCTGCGCGCGTTCGGGACTTGCCGCATCGGCTGCCTTTTGCGAATAGAATACGGGGTCAAATTGTTGTTTGGAAATACCGCCGGGAGGAGGCAGATGGTTTATCACATTATCGTTTCGTTTGGGCGGGACAGGGAGTATGAGTTCAAGTTTCCCCATACCGAACTGGCTGCAGGGTCTCCCGAAGAAGCGCGCCGTTGGTTTGACAAGGAGTTTGCCGACCTCGAATGCGAACCGAGCAACCCGATGGGCAAGGTCCTGATCATCGACAAGATCCTCCATGTCGCGCGCTACGGTGGCGAGCAGCGCTTTGTCGACCGGCAGGACTGGGCGACGCGCTTCGCCCGCTACACGGCGCTGGCTTTGGGGCGCGACACGGTGCGCATCGACATCGCCGCTTTCAATATCGGCTACTGATCGCTGCCGGGGTCTGGATTGCGGCGCAGGTTTCCAGACCTGCGCCGTTTGCTTTGGATTTTCCCGGTTTGCCAGTTCCCTTTGCGGAAGCAGCATGAGCAAGGCATTGACGATGGAGTCGGCGGCTGACGACGAGGATGACGAAGACCACGGCAGGGGCCTCGATCCTTCGTTCCGGCTGCCGGCGGGGACGCGCAACTACATTACCCCGGCCGGGCACGCGCGGATCAGGGCGGAAGTCGAGCAACTGCTGCGTGTCGAGCGGCCACAGCTGGTCAGTGTCGTCCAGTGGGCGGCGTCGAACGGCGACCGCTCCGAGAACGCCGACTACATCTACGGCAAGCGGCGGCTGCGCGAGATCGACCGACGGATTCGTTTCCTGACCAAACGTCTCGATCTCGCCGAGATCGTCGATCCGGCTGGCCGCGCGGGCACCGAGCAGGTGTTCTTCGGGGCGACGGTGACGATCTGTGACGAGCAGGGAAACGAGCAGACCTACCGGATCGTCGGCGTCGATGAAACCGACTTCGCGCGCGGGCGGGTCAGTTGGGTGTCGCCATTGGCGCGCGCCTTGCTCAAGGCGCGGGCGGGCGACACGGTGCGCTTTCAGAGTCCGGCGGGCAGCCGTACGGTCGACGTCGTCGAAGTGGCTTATCGGGCAATCGACGACTGAGTGCGGCGGTCCAGCTGGTGCGCGGTCTGGCTCATTCTCCGGCGAATCTGGCGGGCAGGTCGATGCGGCTGCGACGCAGGAGAGCTTGCATCTCATCTTGCGGGCAGGTCGATGCGGCCGCGACGCAGGACAGCTTCCATCTCATCTGGCGGCAGTGGGCGGCTGAACAGGTAGCCCTGCAGCTTCGGGCAGTGCGCACGCTGCAGAAAGGCGAGTTGTTCTCTGGTTTCCACGCCTTCCGCAATGACATCGAGATCGAGGCTGCGGGCCATGGAGATGATCGCCGTGGTGATCCCTGCATCGTCGGCATTCTGCGGCAGGCCGTGGACGAAACTCTGATCGATCTTCAGGGTGCCGATCGGGAAGCGCTTGATGTACGACAGCGACGAGTAGCCGGTGCCGAAGTCGTCGATCGAGAAGTGCACTCCCATTGCGCGCAGGTGAAACAGCTCCTTGATTCGTTTGGCCTCCGGATCCATCAGGATGCTTTCGGTCAACTCGAGTTCGAGCACCTCTGCCGCGATGCCCGTGGCGGCGATGATCGCCGCAACGCTGTCCAGGAAATCCGCGGCACCAAGCTGGCGTGCCGAAACGTTCACCGCCACCCGCGGTACCGAGATGCCGCCGCGCTGCCATTGCCGCACCTGACTGCAGGCGGCATTTAGCACCCATTCGCCGATCGGCACGATCAGGCCGCTTTCTTCCGCAACGGCGATGAACCCTCCCGGCGACACCAAGCCCCGTTGCGGGTGCTGCCAGCGAATCAGCGCCTCGATGCCGACCACCGCACCATCGTTGGCGCTTACCTGCGGCTGGTAGAACAGACGAAATTCGCCCCGTTCGAGGCCCTTGCGAATATCGCCCTCAAGGGCCAGCCGCGCCGTCGTCCGGGCGGTCAGAGTGCGCTCGTACAGCTGCCAGTTATTGCGCCCCTGCTCCTTGGCGTAGTACATCGCGGTATCCGCGTGCTTGAGCAGCATCGCGGCGTCGTCGCCGTCGTCGGGGAAAAGCGCGATGCCGATACTCGACGTTATCGTGATCTCCTGTTCGCCGATCAGAGCCGGTCGTCCAAGCACCGTCTGGATCCGCTGTGCGACCATGCAGGCGGTCTCGGCGGTGTCGACATCGGGCAGGACGACGGTGAACTCGTCACCGCCAAGGCGTGCGAAATGCAGGCCTGATTCGTCGAGTGCCGGCCGGGCAATGAAGGCACCGGCGCGCAGTTGTCCCTGCAGGCGGTCGGCGACTGTCTGCAGCAGGGCGTCGCCGGCACTGTGCCCAAGCGTGTCGTTGATGCGCTTGAAGCCGTCGAGATCGAGAAACAGCAGCGCCATGCCCCGATTCGTCCGCCGCGCACGCAGCAATTCGCGGTCGAGGCGCTCGAGAAAGCTCTGGCGGTTCGGCAAGCCGGTCAGCGTGTCGAAATAGGCCAGGCGACGGATTTTTTCCTCGTTGTGCTTCTGGAGCGTGATGTCGCGCACCACGATGACCACCCTGTTGGGTCCGTTTGGCGCGATGCGCGCCTCGTAGTGGTGGATGCTGCCATCCACCGGCAGCTCGACGAACACCGATTGCAGATCGCCACGCAGCAGCGCGTCCTCGATACCCTGCTGGATGGTGCTTGCCGTGTCGGCCGGCAGAACGGCGGAGACGTTCTTGCCGAGCAGATCTCCTTCGGCGACGAAGAATCGGGTAGCGTAAGGCTGTTTGTAGTCGAGGCAGATTCCTTGCCGATCGATGACCAGGATCAAGTCCGGTGTCGCCCACATGATCGCCGCCTGTTTTCCTTCGAGTTCGTGCAATTCGCGATGCTCGCTGCGCAGCCGGATGATCAGTGCCGCGAGCCAGAAAGCGGCCTGCAACAGGCTGCCGATCGGAAAGGCGAATGCCGCCATGCGGCTGACCTCGACGCCGCTACCGATTACCGAAAAAGCCTGCACCCCGCCGCCGACCATGGTCGCGCCCAGCCCCAGGGTGAACAGCCTGATCGAGGTATCGCCCCTGAAAACGCCCTTGACGAGCAGCACGATGGTGGCCAGCGCAAGGACGAAGAGAACGGCTGCGCCGGCACGGTAACCGGCGGGCTGCCAGGCCGAAGCGAGGAAGAAGAACGCGCTGAGCACGACAAAGCCGCCAATTGCCGCGCGCACCCGCCCGCGAAGCTGCAGGAACTCCAGCACCGCGAAGCCGATACCGAGCACCACGCCCGCCACCGAGACCGCCTGCAGGATCGGAAAGTAGTGCGGGCCAGGCCAGAACGGAACGAAAGCGGAGCCGATGCCGAAATTCTGCACCAGCCAGACCTGCAGCGCGAAACAATAGAAGGCGTAGGCCAATGCGACCCGGCTGCCGGCGTAGGCGTCGAAGCCGATGGCGACGATGATCATCATCAGCAGAATGCCGCTGTAGCCTCCCAGGCCGACCCACAGCACGGTGTTGTCGCGCACGAAGCTGGTCTCGCTGGCGAGCATGATCCACGGACGAATGGCCTTGTAGTCCTGGACGATCGCCGTGATTGGCGCGCCTTCGGCCAACGCGGGAAGACGCGCATAAGGAAACGGGCTGACGATGTCGCGGTGGGCGAACGGCAAGCCGCGACCGGAAATGGACAACCAGGGGCAGCCATTGACATCGGTGGCGATGACTATGAAGAACTCGGCGATCGGTTCCTGCAGGTAGATGATCGGCGATCCGGACCGGAACTGGTCGCGCGCGACCTTGATCTGGAAGGCGCGGGCTGGCTTGGTCAGGGACAGGTCCGGCAACTCCAGCGTCGCGCAACCCGCGCGCGGCAGCGACACCGAGTCGCGGATCTGGGTCAGCCAGCGGCTCGCCTCGTTCGACCGGCCGGGACCCTGCGGCGCATCCCACAAAGGGGTCAATCCCGCCGAGAAGATATTGGTCTTCGGCGAGGCGCCCGGAAGCATCAGGGCGATCAGTACCAGGAGCACCAGACCTTTGAAAAGCCGCTTGGTCATCACACGCGTCATCCGTAGTTTGTCGGCATCCACGCTCCCTGTCGCCGGAGTCGCCTGGAACCTGCTCGGGTCAGGGCACTGCGACCGCATTATAGGTGGGAATGGTCGCCGTTTCGCCGCTGACCGGGTGGAGCAGGCGGGCGGCGTCGTCAAGCAGGTCGTCGTGCAGCTCGCCATCGGGACCGGTGACGCATAGCGGCTCGAAATGCGCGCGGTAGCGTTCGGGAATCCTGATCCGTGGACGATACAGCGACCCCAGCGGTTCGCGGCCGGCAAGGTAGCTGCGGCAGCCGTCCCGGCCGGGCCGGATGCCGTCGCGACCATTGCTGCCGAAACGCGGGTAGCTCATCGCCCAGGCATTTCCTAGGCCGCTCAACAGTCCCCAGCCGGACAGCGTGGCGCCATAGCGGCGCCAGAATCCCCACGCATGCGCTGCCAATTTGCGCTTTGACATCAGCCCTTTATCCATCAGCGCCGCAAAGGCGACGGCCTTCTCGACGGAGTCCAGAGGGTGACATAGCAGCGATCGCCCATCCATGTCGCGCAGCCTGACGTTCGGCAGGAACAGCCCCTCGCGCAGCCTGTTGCCGAACAGCGGCGTGCCCAGCAGCGGGATGGCAAAACTGAGGAAGCTCGGCAGGGTGATGCGCGGGTTGGCGACGATGAATTCGGTTTCCGCCAGCACTTCGTCGATGGTCTGGTCAGCCAGGTCAAAGATCAGGCCGTAGTGAAAGACCAGACCGGCCTGCAGACAGGAAGCGATTGTTTCCTCCTGTGGCAGCAGCAGATTCTGTTTCTTGTTGAAGGCAGTGACCTGCGCGCGGCTGAACGATTCGACGCCGCTAAAAAAGCCGATGCAGCCGGATTCGCGTGCCAGCGCGAGGTTGTCGGCGTCGGTGAAGAAATCGGCGGTCACCAGCGCCGCCCAGCCGCCGAACCTTCGTTGCTCGAACAACTCCTTCAGGAGGGCCATGCGCGCCTTGAAGTAAGCGCGCGGTCCGCCAAAGAAGTTCTGGTCGAGGAACATCACACACTGGCGGTAGCCAAGGGCTTCGATCTGCCGGCGCACAGCGGCAAGGTCGTAGGCCATGAATTTGCGGTCTTCGGCGGTCATGGAGCAAAAGCTGCAGCGAAAGTTGCAGTTGCGGGACGATTCGGCGTAGCCAATGATGCGACTCGCGGGCAACAGATCGTGGCGCGGAATCGGCGTTTCGGCGGCGTGCCCCGGGCCAAAGACGGCATCGACGACCGCTACCAGCTGCTCGACATCGTCGCCGCAGACGAAATCGAAGTAGCGCTGGCTGAGATTCGGCAGCATCCGCGCCAAAGGCCCACCCATCGCCACGACAATGCCCGGATTGACCGCTCGGGCATAGGCCGTCACCTGCTTCATGCGGTCGAACGCCGGGTTCAGGCCGGTCAGTACCAGCAGCTCCGCCCATTGCAGCGCGTGAAGATCCTCGAAAGGACCGTCGCGAAACTCGCAGGCGAGCCGGATATCGACGCGGGGCGGGTCCAGCATTCCGGCCAGTACGGCTGGCGCAATCGACTGCGGCACAATCCAGGGGTTCCCCCTTGCGCCGCGGTGGTTGTCGGAATAGCAGTTGACGATCAGGATTCGTGGCTTCGGCATGAGGGGCTCAGTCCGCTGTCACTGAGCCGACAGCGCGGTCCAGGCCGCCCTGGCGTCGCTGTACCAGCGATGGCCGATTTCGCACAGACGATCGGTGCTCGGCGAGGTGGGCGAGGGCGACTGCGAAGGCGGCGATGCCCAGATCCCGCAACCCCGGACCGGCTGGTTGTGCCAGCCATCACCCAACCACCCGTCGCATAGCCGCTTGATCAAGTCGACGTCGTCTTGCCTGCTCGCCGAGATATCCATCTCGGCGATGCGCCGGAACTCGTCGATACTCCAGCCGGCCGGAACGGTCCACTCCCCTGTCGCGCGGTCGATGATCGGCTGAATCACCGGATTCATGCGCACGACCGCGGTTTCGGTGTAGGGGCAACACGAGACGTCGAGCGGCAGCCCGCCGTCGAGCATCATGTGGGCGATGAAGGTGTGCGCATCCGGGGGGTCGGCGATGATCGTCTTGCCGACCTTGACCAGTTCAGGGAGGAAGCCGGTTCTGGCGCGCGACCGGCAGAGCGCATCCGGGATCCCTGGGGTGCCCTGTTCGGGCAGAAAGACCGTACTGGTGCCCAGCGACAGCACGCCGATGTCGCGGCGCGGCACACCCAGGGCGATGGCCTCGACAACGCCCGCCAGCACCGGATTGTTGTAGCCGGTCATGGCGCCGTCCCAGAAGCGACAGCCGTCAAATTCGGCCGGCTTGTCAAACCAGTTGATCGGTGCGGTACTTGACGCATGCGCCGCTTGCGCCAGCGTCGCGCGCTGCTGCCGGTGCGGAAAACTGGCGGCCGGGCTGCCGACATTGCTGCGCATCATGCGCGCCCGGTCGCGATCGAAGTCGTAGGTGACAAAGAGGAAGGACAGGGGTCGGCTCGCTTCATCGCGCCGCGCCCGCAGCGAAGCGATACTGGCGTTGAGGATGCCGTGCAGGTCCTGCAGCGGGGTGCTGCCCATCCCGGGCAGTATGCGATGCAGGAATGCAAGCTTGCCGTCGGTGGAAAAACGCTTGCCGACCGGGCTCGAAGGTGAAAGAACACCGGTAAGCAACTGCAATAGACTCCGGTACCAGGGCAAGCGCCCGAAAAGTTCGTGGCGATTGACCGGGTTGTCGAACAGACCGAAGATTTCACGCGGCGCATAACCCTCGATCAGTGCTGCGGCGACGATCGCCCCGCCCGAGCACGCCGACACCAGGTCAAAATGGCTGAGAACCTGATGCCCATCCTCGCCCGGGAAAAGATCGTCAAGCACCTTTGCCTGAATCAACGCAAACGTGCCGCCGCCGTCGAGCGACAAGATGCGGAAGGGCTTGTTGCCGGAGCTGGATTCCATCGGCAAGGCTTCCAAAAAGTTACCGAGCTTCCTTTTTATCGAGAATTCAGACAGATGATATTATGCGCTAAATTCGCTCCGCATGGATTGCTTCCGGGCAAGGGGTTCAGTCGCGCGCGGGTTGCTTTACCGTGGCCGCACTGACTGCCGGCACGGTGCGTGCGAAGGTCCGGTAACCGGAGCAGGTCGGCGCCGACGATCATTTTCCAATGATGAACGGCTTCGCGAGCCAGCACCGTAGGGAGCCGATGCGCGGTTCCCGGCTTCGCCGGCGGGCCTTGAAATCGCTGCGATTGCCCCCAAGTGGTGCTCCATTGCGCGCTGGCGCGCGGCAGTCTGGTTCGATCCGGGTTCTTTCATAACGCTTTCACGGAGTTTTCAATGGGTGCACAAAAGGAAACACTAGGCTTTCAGGCTGAGGTCAAGCAGCTGCTGAACTTGATGATCCACTCGCTGTACAGCAACAAGGAGATCTTCCTGCGCGAGCTGATCTCCAACGCTTCCGACGCCTGCGACCGCCTGCGCTTCGAGGCCCTGAACAATGCCGGCCTGTACGGTGACGACGCCGAGCTGAAGATTCGCGTCGCCTTCGACAAGGAAGCGCGGACGATCAGCATTACCGACAACGGCATCGGCCTGTCGCGCGACGAGGCGGTGCAGCACCTGGGAACGATTGCCAAGTCGGGTACCCGCGAATTCTTCTCGGCGCTGACCGGCGACCAGGCGAAGGACGCGCACCTGATCGGCCAGTTCGGCGTCGGCTTCTACTCGTCGTACATCGTCGCCGACAAGGTCACCGTGACCTCGCGCCGCGCCGGTCTGGAAGCCGATCAGGGCGTCCGCTGGGAGTCGGGCGGCGAGGGCGATTTCACCGTCGAGATGGTCGAGCGGGCAGCGCGTGGCACCGAGGTGGTGCTGCACCTGCGCGACGGCGAGGACGAGTTCCTGTCGAGCTGGAAGGTGCGCGAAACGATCCGCAAGTACTCCGACCACATCACGCTGCCGATTCTGATGAAAAAGGAGCGCTGGGACGACGAGCAGAAGGCACAGGTGGTCACCGACGAGGACGAAACCGTCAACCAGGCTTCGGCTCTATGGACGCGTCCCAAGTCGGAGATCAGCGACGAGCAGTACAACGAGTTCTACAAGCACGTCGCGCACGACTTCGAGAACCCGCTGGCGCACGTCCATGCCCGCGTCGAGGGCAAGCAGGAGTACACGCAACTGCTCTACATCCCGTCGAAAGCACCTTTCGACCTGCTCGACCGCGGTGCGCGCCACGGCATCAAGCTCTACGTCCGTCGTGTCTTCATCATGGACGACGCCGAGCAACTGATGCCGCTCTACCTGCGCTTCGTGCGCGGGGTGGTCGACTCGAACGACCTGCCGCTCAATGTCTCGCGCGAGATCCTGCAACAGTCGCGCGACATCGAGGCGATTCGCGGCGGTTGTGTCAAGCGCGTGCTGGGCCTGCTGGAAGGCCTGGCTGACAGCGAGGAAGCCGCCGAGCAGGAAAAGTACACCACCTTCTGGAAGGAGTTCGGGCGGGTGCTGAAGGAAGGCGTCGGCGAAGACTTCGCCAACAAGGAGCGCATCGGCAAGCTGCTGCGCTTCGCCTCGACGCACGCCGACACGCCCGAGGAAAGCGTTTCGCTGGCCGACTACGTGTCGCGGATGAAAGAGGGGCAGGAAAAGATCTACTACGTCACGGCCGAGACCTTCACCGCCGCGAAGAACAGCCCGCACCTCGAAATCTTCCGCAAGAAGGGCATCGAAGTGCTGCTGCTCTCGGATCGCGTCGACGAGTGGGTGACCAGTCACCTGACCGAGTTCGACGGCAAGCAGCTGCAGTCGGTGGCCAAAGGCGGGCTGGACCTCGGCACGCTTGAGGACTCCGCCGAGAAGGAAGAGGCCGAGAAGGCCGCTGACGAGTACAAGGAGCTCCTTGAAAAGGTCAAGACGACGCTTGGCGACAAGGTCAAGGACGTTCGCGTCACGCACCGCCTGACCGATTCGCCGTCGTGCCTGGTCGCCGACGAGTACGACCTCGGCGGCAACCTGCAGCGGATCCTCAAGGCTGCCGGGCAGCAGGCGCCGGCGAGCAAGCCGATCCTCGAGATCAACCCCCGGCACCCGGCGGTGCAGCGCCTCAAGTACGAGGAAAACCGTTTCGACGACTGGGCCAACCTGCTGCTCGAGCAGGCAACCCTGGCCGAAGGGGGCTCGCTCGACGACCCGGCGGGTTTCGTCAAGCGGATCAACGACCTGATGCTGGCGCTGTCGCTGGGTAGCGGACGCTAGTGAGCGGTGGCGGCCCGGAGCTTCTGCACGGACTGCCGCCGATTCTCGACGCCGGGGTCAGAACGCTGATTCTCGGCAGCTTCCCTTCACCGGCGTCGCTGGCCGCGCAACAGTACTATGGGCACCGCCAGAACCAGTTCTGGCGGCTGCTCGGCGCCGTCCTTGACGAGCCTCTGCCCGAACTCGCGTACGCCGAGAAGCAGCGTTGCCTGCTGCGTCATCGGCTCGGCGTCTGGGACGTCTACCGCAGTTGCCGGCGGCGGGGTGCGCTCGATTCGGCGATCGAGTCGCCGGTACGCAACGACTTCTCGCGGCTGCTGGTGGACGCGCCACGCCTGGTCAGCGTCTGCTTCAACGGTCAGACCGCCGGCAAAGCCGCTTGCTGGTTCCAGGCGCAGGGTTACGAAACGCGGATCCTGCCGTCGACCAGCCCGGCGTATACGCTGGCCTTCGCCAGCAAGCTGGAAAGGTGGCGAGCGGCGGCGGTGGCGTTGCAGCTGACCGCCGGCAACTGACGGTCCCGATGCGGCTGGTGCGCCGCGCTGCTTGCAGCCGGCTACCCGATCACCCGGGTCGGCCCATTCAACCCATTCAACCCGCGTTACTTGCCCGGTGCCAGGACGTCACGCAGGCACTGGAGATGGTCCGGTCCGTTCCTGTTGGCGCACAAGGTCCTGGCCTTCTCGTGCTGCGCGCAGAGGGCGGCGTCGGTCGCCGTGCTGCAGGCGGCGGACGGCAGCCGCTGCTGCACGCAAGTCGGGAACTTCGCTCCCGACTGGCTGGCGCACGCCGCGTAGGCCTGTTTGCGGGCCTGGCATTGCTGCGCGTCGCGCGCTTGCGTGCAGTCGGTTTTCTGCGCCTGCTCCTGCATGCACTGGCGGCGCGCCGAACCGACCTGGTCCTTGCAGGCCTCGAAGACTTTCCGGTGCGCTTCCTGGCGCGCCGCGCATTGTTCCGGGTTGGCCGACTTGCTGCAATCGGCCGGGCCGTGCATCGCCTGGTGGCGTTTGCCGCCGTGCATGCCCGCTCCCATTCCGGTCGAGCCCGGCCCCGTGCCGTACATCCCCTGGCCCATCCCGCTCTGCATGCCGGCGGCGAACTGGGCCGCTGCCGGCATCGGCAACAGGGCGGCGGCGACTGCAGCGATAATCAGTGAATTGTGGCGCATGGGGGTCTCCTGATGGTTTGCTCGAGTGCTGGCCGCCTGATCGGCCGCCAGAAGGGGCACCCGGCTGGCGAGCCGGGGCGGCACCATCTTACACCGTCTGGCGGCCGGCATTGAGCAGTGCGAGCCTTGTCCGGTATAGTTGCCGATCATCGTCCAGGAAGCGCGCAGATGCCCGAAGCAGCGGTCAATACCGTCCACGAACATCGTCTGACGCTCGCTGAGCTCCTCGGCTGGCTGGTCGAGGATCGCCTGGTCGGCCAGCCGGAGGCCGATACCCTGCTCAAGGAGAGCCGTCTCAATCGCCTCGTCGCGCATCCGCTGGTGATCCTCGCCGACCAGAAATGGAAGTCGCATCAGGAGCCGCCGAAAGCGCTGAACCTGGAAGAACTCGGCGAGTGGCTGGCGCGCAGGGTCGGGCTCGATTACCACCACATTGACCCGCTGAAGGTCGATTTCACAGCCGTCACCGAAGTCATGTCGAGCGCCTACGCGACGCGCTTCGGCATCCTGCCGATCAAGGTGACGACGCGCGAAGTGGTGGTGGCGACGACACAGCCCTTCCTGCGCGACTGGGAAAAGGAGATCCGGCCGATCGTCAAGAAGGACATCCGCCGGGTGCTGGCCAACCCGGTCGATGTGGCGCGCTACCTGGTCGAGTTCTACAACCTGGCGCGTTCGGTCAAGAAGGCCGCGCAGCTCGGCGGTCAGGGCGGCAGCCTGTCGTCGTTCGAGCAACTGGTCGAGCTTGGCCGGACCAATCGCCAGTTCGACGCCAACGACCAGCACATCGTCAACATCGTCGACTGGCTGTGGCAGTACGCTTTCGAACAGCGCGCCAGCGACATCCACATCGAGCCCCGGCGCGAAGTCGGCATCGTGCGTTTCCGGATCGACGGCGTTCTTCATCAGGTCTACCAGATCCCGATGAGCGTCATGGCGGCGATGATCAACCGGGTCAAGATTCTCGGCCGGATGGACGTCGTCGAGAAGCGCCGACCACAGGACGGCCGGATCAAGACCCGCACCGCCGACGGTCAGGAGGCCGAACTGCGGCTGTCGACCTTGCCCACCGCTTTCGGTGAAAAACTGGTGATGCGGATTTTCGACCCCGAGGTGCTGGTGCGCAGCTTCGCCGACCTTGGTTTCACCGACGACGACCAGGCGCGCTGGAAAACGATGTCGGAAAGGCCCAACGGGATCATCCTGGTCACCGGCCCGACCGGATCGGGAAAGACCACGACGCTCTATTCGACGCTCAAGCAACTGGCGACGCCGGCGGTCAATGTGTGCACCATCGAGGACCCGATCGAAATGGTCGAGGCCGCGTTCAACCAGATGCAGGTGCAGAACATGATCGACCTCGGCTTCGCGCAGGGCGTCCGGGCGCTGATGCGGCAGGACCCGGACATCATCATGATCGGCGAGATTCGCGACCTGGAAACCGCCGAAGTGGCGATCCAGGCGGCGCTCACCGGCCACCTGGTGCTGTCGACCCTGCACACCAACGACGCCTCGGCCGCGGTGACCCGCATGCTCGACCTCGGCGTTCCCTCGTACCTGCTCAGTGCGACGGTGCTCGGGGTAATGGCGCAACGGCTGGTGCGCATTCTCTGCCCGCACTGCAAGCAGGAGCATCAGGCGAACGGCCTCGAGGAAACGATGTGGGATCAGCTGGTCGCTCCCTGGAAAGCCAACCGTCCGGCGCGCTTCTACCGGCCGGTGGGCTGTCTCGACTGCCGCATGACCGGCTACCTCGGACGCGTCGGCCTGTACGAGATTCTGATGCTGTCGCCGGACGTCAAGCTGGCGATCAGCGAAAACAAGGACATTGCCAAGATCCGCGAGATGGCATTCCGCGAAGGGATGAAACCCTTGCGCATCTCGGGGGCGATGAAGGTCGCCGCCGGGGTCACCACGCTGGCCGAAATCTTCAAGGTCGCGCCGCCGATCGAACACGCCTGACAGCGGCAGTGCTCGCCCCGCACCGTCTCGCCGACGGTGCGCTGCCGCGCTCACCCCGGCGAGTCAGCCCTTGACGCACACCACCTGCCGCAAGGTATGCACGATCTCGACCAGCGAGCGCTGGGCGTGCATCACGGCGTCGATGTCCTTGTAGGCCATCGGGATCTCGTCGATCACCTCCTGATCCTTGCGGCACTCGACGTGTGCGGTGGCGCGCTGCTGGTCGGCGAGCGTGAACCGCCGCCGGGCTTCGTTGCGGCTCATCACCCGTCCGGCACCGTGACTGCACGAGCAGAACGATTCGGCGTTGCCCAGGCCGCGGACGATGTAGCTGCGGGCGCCCATCGAGCCGGGGATGATCCCCGGTTCGCCCTGGCGGGCCGAGAGTGCGCCCTTGCGGGTGACGAAAATCTCGCTGCCGAAGTGGGTTTCCTTCCTTACGTAGTTGTGGTGGCAATTTACCGCCTCGGCGTCGATCGCGAAGGGCTGGCCGATCACCTGGCGTGCGGCGGCGACGACCTGGGCCATCATCGCGCTGCGGTTGCAGCGGGCATAGTCCTGCGCCCAGCCGACGGCTTCGAGGTAATCGTCGAAATGGACGCTGCCTTCCCGCAGATAGGCCAGGTCGCGGTCGGGCAGCGTGGCCAGATGCTGGCGCATGTCGGCCTGCGCCAGCGCGATGAAGCAGCGACCGATGGCGTTGCCGACGCCGCGCGACCCCGAGTGGAGCATGAACCAGACGCGCTCGGCTTCGTCGAGGCAGACCTCGATGAAGTGGTTGCCGGTCCCCAGCGTGCCGAGGTGCTGGCGGTGGTTGGCATCGTGCAGCTGCGGATATTTCGCGACGATGCGCTTGAAGCCGGGCAGCAGCCCCGCCCAGAGCGCGTCGACCGATGGCGGCGGGTCTCGCCAGCTGCCCTGGTCGCGCTGGCCGTGGCCGATCGTGCGGCCGTGCGGCACCGCGCGCTCGATCGCCGAGCGCAGGCCGTGCAGCTGGTCCGGCAGGTCGCCGGCCTTGAGCGTGCTGCGGGTGGCGATCATCCCGCAGCCGATATCGACGCCGACCGCCGCCGGAATGATCGCGCCGCTGGTCGGGATGACGCTGCCGATGGTCGACCCCTTGCCGAGGTGCACGTCGGGCATCACCGCCAGGTGGTGGAAGATGAACGGCAGGCGGGCGGTGTTGAGCAACTGCTGGCGCGCCGCGGCCTCGACCGGGACGCCTGCGGTCCACGTCTTGATCGGTCGGCCTTCGGCGACCTCGATCACTTCGATGGCGTCGCGCTCCGTGCCGACCATCCGTCGTTGCCGGAGGTACCGGCCCAGGCTGGCGCAGGTAACAGCGAGCCGGCGAAGGTCGGCATGGCTGCGGCGCGCTCAGTGCTGCTGGTCATCGACGGAAGTCAGGGCAGCGGTCGCCGCCAGCGCATCGGCCGGCGGCCGCGTGCTCGGCAGCAGCAGGCGGAAGCGGGTGCCGCGGCCGACTTCGCTGCTGACCTCGATGCGGCCGCCGTGTCGTTTGGCGATGCCGTAGGCCAGCGACAGTCCGAGGCCGGTCCCCTGGCCAACCGGCTTGGTGGTGAAGAACGGTTCGAAGATCCGCTCCAGGTTCCCCGGGGCGATGCCCTTGCCGCTGTCCTCGACCTCGACCCACACCTGCTGCGCATCGAAGCCGGTGCGCAGGGTGATCGTGCCGCGCTGTTCGATGGCGTGTGCGGCATTGACCAGCAGGTTGAGCAGGATCTGGTTGATCTGCGCCGGGATGCATTCGACCTCGGGAACACCGGCGTATTCCTTGTGTACCGCGGCCTTGTACTTGATTTCGTTCCAGACGATGTTCAGCGTGCTGTCGAGGCCGGCCTCGAGATTGGCGAACTGCCACTCCGCGGTGTCCACCCTGGAGAAGTCCTTGAGGTCCTGGACGATCTTGCGGACGCGTTGCAGGCCTTCGAGCGATTCATCGATCAGCTTGCCGACGTCGTCGCGCACGTAATCCAGATCGGCGGCTTCCCTGGCGGCGGCAATCGCGTCGCGCAGCGCGGGATGCTCGGCGATGACCGTGTCGGCAGCGGCATAGGCATCGATCACTTGCAGCAGGCTGCTCACTTCGTCCCTGAGGCTGCCGAGGTTGGAATTGACGAAACCGACCGGGTTGTTGATTTCGTGCGCCACGCCGGCTGCCAGCTGGCCGATCGAAGCCATCTTCTCCGCTTGCAGCAACTGGTTCTGCGCTTCGCCGAGCTTGCGGTTGAGCTCGGTCAGGTGCTCGATGCTGGCGTGCAGCTGCAGTTCGGCGGCGTGTTGCTCGGTGATGTCGATGCCCGAACTCAGCGTCTCGGTCACCGTACCGGACGAATCGCGCAGCAGGGCATTGCTCCACAACACGCGCCTGATCCGGCCGTCGGCGGTCAGGAGGTCGTTCTGGTTGTGGGCGGCGATGACGCCCTTCGGTCTGCCCGCCAGCCAGCACCGGAAGCTGTCGCCCAGCGACTCGCGTTGCGGCTCGGGAACGAAGCGATCGAACCATTTGGCGCCGACGATCTCGGTTTCGCTCAGCCGGAGCAACTCACAGCCCGCGCGGTTGATCATCCGCACGCGCAGGTCGCAGTCGATGACCACGATCACCGCCAGCGCCACGTCGAGGTATTCCTGGGCCTGGTCGAGGGCATTGCGCAAGGCTTTTTCGGCGTCCTTGCGGGCGGTGCTGTCGCGGATGATGCCGCTGTAGAAACGCTCTCCGCGGACCGAATAGGCATTGATCGACAGCTCGATCGGGAAGCGCGATCCGTCGCTGCGCAGCCCCTCGAGTTCGACCGTCTTGCCGAGCAGGTGCGCCCCACCGGTGGCGAGATGACGCGCCACGCCGCGGCGATGCGGTTCGCGCAGTTCAGACGGTATCAGCATCGTCACGCTCTGATCGTACAAGGCTTCCGGCGGCTGCTGGAAGATGCTGCAGATCGCCGGGTTGAACGAGCGGATCAAACCCTGCTCATCGATCGTGATCACCCCGTCGCGCAGGTTGTCGAGGACGCTGCGCAGCTCCTCCTCCTTGCGACGCAACTGGTCCTCGGTCACCGTCAGTTGCTCGTTGCGCTGGTGCAACTCGGCGAGCAACTTCTGCCTGGCACGCTCTGCGCTCCGCCGCTCGCTGATGTCGCGAAAGACGACCACGGCGCCAACCGTGCGTTCGCCGGCGACGATCGGCGAACCGGCGAAGTCGACCGGAAAGCTGCTGCCGTCCTTGCGCCAGAACACTTCATCGCTCGCGGCGCTCGGTTCCTGGCGAAGTCGGGCGCCTGAGAGCGGACATTCCGCGGCCGGATACGGACTGCCGTCGGCGCGCGTGTGGTGAAACATGGCGTGCGGGCGCTGGCCGAGCATCTCGGCCGCGGTCCAGCCAAGCAGGCGCTCGGCCGCCGTATTGACGTAGTTCATCCGGCCTTCGGCGTCGGTTCCGTAGAGCCCCTCGACCATCGATTCGAGGATCGACGCCTGGCGCTGCTGCAGGATATTGATCGCCTCGCGATCCGCACGCAGGGTATCGGCGGTCCGGTCGAGTGCCACGATGATGCGGCCGAACTCACCGCGATGAGTGCCCTTGACGCGCGTGTCGAAGTCCCCCTGGCCGATCCGCAGCAGGGCGCCCTCGATGACGTCTAGCTTGTAGCCGACGTAGCGCAACAGCCGGCGCGAAAACGTCAGAAGCAGCACCAACCCAACGACAAAGAGCGCCAGCTCGCCGAACAGCGCTTTCCGATAGACGGCTTGTGCGGCGGCGTAAGACTCGGCGACGTGGCCTTCCTGCAACGCGATCAGCTGCCGGACCGGGATCACCACCTGCAGTTGCAACGCCCACCAGTCCTCCTTCAGGACGGTCGCGATCGCCGCCAGGTCGCGCCGGGCCAGCAGTTCGTCGAGGCCGTAAGCAAAGCCCGGCAGCCAGAGCATGGCCTCTTCGATGGTGTCGACCAGGTGCTGCTCATCGGCGGTGGCCTCGCCGGCCGTCGCCTCGCGATACAGCGCCCAGGCGCGGGGAAGGTCGCGGCGGGCCGTTTCAAGGTGGAGTCGGGCACCCGCAGCGCTCATGTCGTCGTTGAGGACGCCGTACAACAGCGCGCGCAGGTGGGTGAGTTCCTTGTCGACCACAATCAGGTTCTGCGTAGGTCCAACCTCGTCTTCGAGCACCTGACGAAGACCCTCCTGGCCGCGCCAGGTGCCCCACATGCCCAGCCCGGCGATGCTGCTCAGGATCATGGCGCCAAGCACGACGAACAGCCACAGGCCCTGACGGATGCTCAGCTTGATCGTCATGGCAAGGTCCGCGCGCGGCAGGACGGGCGGCGCGCCCACACGGCGAAGCGCTGGCGCGCTTCGCGCACCCGGCTTGCTGCGCGGATCGACGCACCTTCCAGACTGCTCATCAGGGTCCTTTCGCTGCGCTCTCGCGGTCACCGTCGCGCCGAACCGAACTTTATCAGAGAGCACCCGTTTGGTCATCGCCGGCCAGCGCCGCGGCAGCGCGTCGTGCCCCGTACCGGCGGCCTGGGCAATGTCGCGTCGGCAACGCCGGGTAGGCCCTTATTGCGATGGCCTTTTTGCCGCGCTGGGCTTATTCTCCCTCGCTGGACGGCCAGACGCGCGTCAGAGCGCTTTCGGAGAACCAGCAAAGTCATGTCTGATGCAAGCTCGCCCACATCGCCAGGCCAGCAGCCGTCAAGTACCGGCGGGATGCGTCGTTGGTCGGCGCCGCCGCAGCTCTTCAGCCGCTACCTCGCCGTCATCATCGTTGGCCTCAACCTGGCGGTCGCCGCTGCGGTACTGTACTTCTTCGCCGAGTCGCGGCGTAGCGAGGAACACAAGAGCGAGGCGCAGGGGGCGGCGCTCGTCCGGCTGATCGCCAAGGAGGTCGAGAACCAGTACGGAAGGATCGACCTGACGCTTCAGATCGTTGCGGAAGAGTACGCCCAGCAGATCTCGCATGGGCGCGACGAAGTGGAAAACTGGCTGCAGCGCGTTGCCGGATGGCATCCGGCGTTGGCGCTGCTGCGCATCGCCGATGCCGATGGCAACATCGTCTATTCGCCTGCGGAGGACCGCCGAAGTCGGGTCCCGATCGCCGACAGAGCCTACTTCATCCACCTGCGCGACGATCCGAAGGCCGGGCTGGCGATCAGTCAGCCGCTGACCGGCCGGATCACCCGCACGCCAATCATCGTCCTGGCGCGGCGGATAGCTCTTCCGGACGGGCGCTTCAATGGCATCGTGCTGGCATCGCTGCGCGTCGAGCACCTGCACAACACCCTGATCGGCATGGTCGCCAAGGACCCGGCTGAAGTCGGCCTGATCGACTCGGAGTTTCGCTGGGTGGCGGGCCGTGCCTGGCAGTCTGACGCTGCCGAGGGCGAAAGCGGGCTGCTGGTCGCTGCCCTGCGAACGGCTGTCGAAACAGCGCCACAGGAGGGTTTCTTTGCCACGACGAGGACCGGCACCGAGATGCTGGTCGCCTACGCGCGCAGCGCGACATTCGGTTTCTACGTCATCGTCGGACAGCCGCGCGCGGCCGTGCTCGCGGCATGGCGGCGGCACGCCTGGGTGGGCGCCGGTGGGGTGGCGTTGTTTGCCGTGCTGAGCACCCTGCTGGGGCTGTTGCTGAGCCGCCACTGGCAGCAACAGGCGGCGGCGACGGCCAGCCTGCTCGAACGCGACGAATGGATCCGGCAGGCGCAGCAGGTCGGTGGCTTCGGTCTCTTCTCGTACGAGGTCGCTACTGACCGCTTTGGTGTCAGCGAGTCCCTGTACGCGATCGCCGGCGCCGACGCGGCCTATCCCCACAGCTGGGCGGGCTGGCTGGCGCTGGTGCACCCCGATGACCGGCAGGCGCTTGACCGCGCCTTTCGCAACGTGGTGGCCACCAGGCACGATGTTCCTGGCATCGAATACCGGATCGTTCGACCGCTGGACGGCAGCCTGCGCTGGGTGCGCAGCACGGCGCAGCTGCTGGCGCCCGACGCGGCGAAGCCGACGGTGGTCGGCGTCGTCCTCGACGTCACCGCGCAGCGGCGCGACGAGGCCAGGCTGCGCCAGAGCGAAGAGGAACTGCGTGCGGCCTTCGAGCAGGCCGCGGTGGGAATCTCGCTGGTGGCCCCCGACGGCAGTTGGCTGAGCGTCAACGATCGCTTGTGCGAGATCGTCGGTTATCGCAAGGAAGAACTGCTGCGCCTGCGTTTCCAGGACATCACGCACGCGGACGACCTGGCGTCCGATGTCGCCGAGGTCGACCGCATGCTGGCGCGCGAAATCGCCACCTACAGCAAGGCAAAGCGCTACATCCGCAAGGACGGCGGCAGCGTCTGGGTGAACATCACGGTGGCGCTGATCTGGAACGAAGACCGTACGCCGAAGCACTTCGTGGTGATCATCGAGGACATCGACGCGCGCAAGAGCGCCGAACGTGAGCTCGGCCACACGCGCGAAATGCTCAGGAATTTTCTCGACCACCTGCCCGGGCTGGCGTACATCAAGGACCAGTCGCTGCGCATGCTGCACGTCAATCGCCGCTGCCGCGACCTGCTGCACCGCGACGCCGAACAGCTGATCGGCAAGACCAGCGCCGAGATCTTTCCCGGCGATCGGGGCGAAGGGGTCAGCGCCCGCGATCGCCAGGTACTCGATTCCGGCAACAGCGAGGTCGTCGAGCGCAGCTACGGCGACAGCAGGTATCAGTCGATCCGCTTCGTGATCAGGCAGAACGATGATCCGCCCCTGCTCGGCGGCATCACGATCGACGTGACGCAGCGTTACAAGCTTGAGCAGAGAACCACGGCGCTGCTCGAAATCAACGCGCGTGGCGGGACGCTGCCAGAGAAGGAGTTCCTCGCTTGCGCCCTCGAACTCGCCGAGAAACTGACCACCAGCCGTATCGGCTTCCTGCATTTCGTCAACGACGACCAGGAGACGATCGAGCTGTCGACCTGGACCGCTGGCGCGCTGCAGAGCTGCAGCGCGATGTTCGACGCCCACTACCCGATCAGCCAGGCGGGGATATGGGCCGACTGCTGCCGCGAGAGCCGCGCCGTCTGTTTCAACGATTACGCCGCGCATCCCGCCCGGCGCGGCCTGCCCGACGGGCACGCGCCACTGCAGCGGCTGATCTCGGTGCCGGTGCTCGACGAGGGCGCGGTGCGAATGATCATCGGGGTGGGTAACAAGACGGGCCCCTATGACGATTTCGACGTCACCAGCGTGCAACTGATCGGCAACGACGTCTGGAACGTCGTCCGCCGGGGGCGCGCCGAGGCGGATCTGGCGCGCCGGCTCGCCGAGGTGACCGAACTCAAGGACCAGCTCGAACAGGCGCACCTGCAACTGCTGCAATCGGAGAAGATGTCGGCGATCGGACAGCTCGCGGCCGGCGTGGCGCACGAACTCAACAACCCGATCGGCTTCGTGTACTCCAACCTCGGGACGCTCGCCGGGTACGTCGACGACCTGCTGGCGATCGACGCCGCTGTCGACCGCGTGGCGCAGCTGCCGGCGCAAGCCGGCGGCAGCATGTTCGACGAGGTTCGCCGGCTCAAGGCCGCGTGCGACCATCCGTACATCGTCGAGGACTTGCCGAAGTTGATCGCTGAAAGCAAGGAAGGGCTCGAACGTGTGCGGCAGATCGTCATCGACCTCAAGGACTTCTCGCGCGTCGGCGAGGCCGAGTGGCAGTGGGCCGACCTCGAGCAGGGTCTCGACAGCACGATCAACATCGTCTGGAACGAGCTCAAGTACAAGGCCGACGTCGAACGCCACTACGCCGGACTGCCACCGATCAACTGCCTGGCGTCGCAGCTCAACCAGGTGTTCATGAACCTGCTGGTCAATGCCGCGCAGGCGATCGAGACGCGCGGAAGAATCGACATTCGCACCGGCAGCGAGGTAGATGCGGCTGGTGTGGTCAATGCCGTCTGGGTCGAGATCGAGGACACCGGGCGCGGCATGTCGCCAGAAGTTCAGAAGCGGCTGTTCGAGCCCTTCTTTACCACCAAGCAGATCGGCCAGGGGACCGGGCTTGGCCTTTCGATTGCCTTCGGGATCGTCGAAAAGCATCACGGTCGTATAGACTTCCGGTCAGCGGTCGGTCGCGGCACGCGCTTTCGCATCACGCTGCCGATCGACGGCAGTCAGAGCGGTTCGATGACTGCATGAACGCATGAACGGCGTCCTCGTCGCTGCACCCGGCCGGCTGCTCGCTGACGCTTGCGGGGGCGGGCGCGTGGCCTTGCCGGCCGGGCGGCATTGGCCGATGCACCAGAAAGAACAGCTATGACCTTCATGAAATGGAGCAGGCACTTTGTGACCGGCATCGACCTGATCGATGGCCAGCATCGCCGACTCGTCGATCTGATCAACGACGTCGCACCGCTGCTCTCTGGCGGTGAGCCGGTCGGTGCCGAGGCCGCCCAAGCGCTGCTGGACCGTCTGGCGGAATACGCGCAGACGCACTTTCGCGACGAGGAACGCCTGATGCGCGAGGGCGGTCTGGGAGATTCGTGCCTCGGCCAGCAGGCGCGTGCGCACCGCGCCTTTGTCGATGAAGTTGCGCTGATGCGGCGGCAGGTCGATGCCGACGAACAGATCGACGGTCAGCTGCTGCTGCGCTTCCTGGCCAACTGGCTGACGCTCCACCTGCTCACCGACGACCAGTCGATGGCCAGGCAACTGGCGCTGATCGCCAGTGGGCACACGCCTGCCGAAGCGGCGACGCTGGCGCGCGAAACGAAGGAGGATACGGCGCAGACGGTGCTCGCCGACGCGCTGCTCGACCTCTATGCGGTCGTCTCCGAGCGCAACCGCAAACTCGTTGAGGCGAACGTGCAGCTGCAGGCGGCGCGGGCGAAACTGGTCGAGGCCAACGCCGATCTCGCGCGACAGGTCGACCAACGCAGCCGCGAACTGGCGGCGACCAATGCCGACCTGTTGCGCGAGCAGGGCGAGCTGCAGCGGGCGATCGAGGCCATCGAGAGAACGCAAGGGCGCCTGCTGCAGTCCGAAAAGGTGGCCGCCGTCGGTCAGCTCGCGGCCGGGGTGGCGCACGAGATCGACAAACCGGTCGGTATCGCCAGTTTGAATCTGGCCTCGCTCAAGGACTATGTCGAACGTCTGCTGGCGACCATCGATGCCACGGCGCCAGCGGTTGCGGCGCTGGCCCGCCATCATCCGGCGCGGCTTGCCGCCGAGCAGGCATGGCAGGACATCGAACTCGACTACCTGCGGCAGGACATCCCCGACCTGATCCGCGATTCGGCCGACGGCCTGGCGCGGGTGCGCAAGATAGTTACCGACCTCAAGGATTTTTCGCACCGTGAGGAAGCCGAGTGGCAGGACGCCGACCTCAATCGCGGGCTGGAGAGAGCGTTGAAGGTGGTCTGGAACGAGCAGCACGACAAGGTCAAGGTGGTTTGCGACTTCGGCGAGCTGCCGGCGGTGCGCTGTCTTCCGGCGCAGATCAATCAGGTGTTCGTAAACCTGCTGGTCAACGCCGGGCAGGCGATCGCCACCGCCGGGACGATCACCCTGCGCACCGGCCAGCAAGGGCGCTACGCCTGGGTCGAAGTCGAGGATACCGGCAGCGGCATACCACAGGCAGTCCAGGAGCGGATCTTCGAGCCCTTCTTCACCACCCGGGCGGTCGGCCAGGGAAGCGGCCTGGGGCTGGCGATCGCGTCGGAAATCGTCCAGCGCCACCACGGCACGATCAGCGTCGATAGCCAGCCAGGGTGTGGGTCGCGCTTCCGTGTGCTGCTGCCGATCGCCGGCCCAGCCGGGGGGACGCGGCCTTGAGCCCGGAGACGCCGCAGGAATCGATCTACGATGCGCTCGGCATGGTGGTGATCCGCGTCGACGCCGATCTCAAGGTCTGGTATGTCAACTCCTTTGGCCTGCGCCTGCTCGGCTTCGCCCGGCTCGGACAGGTTTTCAGGCGGCCGTTGATCGAACTGTTCGGCGCGGACCCGACGAACTCGCCCGAGTTCCTCGCCGAACTTCGCGATTGCAGCGCGCACCGCGGCGTTCACCAGGTAGAGGCGCCGCTGACCACCCACGATGGCCGGCAGATCTGGATTTCCTGGTCGATCGAATACCGCGTCGCGGCCGACGCAATCCTCGCGCCGATCTTTCTGGTCGGCGCCGACGTCACGCGGGTGCACCAGAGCATGGCCTCGGCGCTGCTGTTCCAGCACATCGCCCAGAACAACCCGCTGTCGATAGTCATCACCGACGCCGACCTGACGATCCTCTTCGCCAACCCGGCGGCACTGGCGATGACCGGTTATGCCGTCGACGAGGTGATCGGGCGCCGCCCGCAGATGTTTCGCTCCGGGCTGACTCCCGACGAGACCTACCAGGCGATGTGGGCAGCACTCGGTGCCGGTTTGACCTGGACTGGCGAGTTCGTCAACCGGCACAAGGACGGCGCGATCTACACCGAGAGAAAGACCATTTCACCGATCGTCGACCAGGCGGGACGCTGCAGCTTCTACTTCGCCATCGGCGAAGACTCGTCGAAGCAGCACGAAGCCGAAATGCGACTGCTGGAGCTGAGCAGCACCGACGCGCTGACCGGGCTGCGCAACCGTGCCGGTTTCCTGGTCGAACTGGCGCGTCTGGCGCAGCGCGCCAGCGCCGCCAGGACCGGAATTGCCGTCGTCCATCTCGACGTCGATGACTTTTCGAGCGTCAATAGCCTGCTCGCGCACGACGATGCCGACCGCGTTCTGGTCGAGATCGGGCGCCGGCTCGACACCACCGTCCGCGAGGCCGACGTCGTCGCGCGCCTCGGCAGCGACGAGTTCGGTCTGTTGCTGCCGGCCCCGGAAGTGCCTCTGGCGGCGCATTGCGAAGAAGTCTCCAGCCGCCTCCTCGCGGCCATTCGGCCACCGTTCAAGGTCGGCGAGCGGAGCATCGAACTCACCATGTCGATCGGCATCGCCTGCTTTCCGGCTGACGGCAGCGATGCCGGCGAACTCCTGGCGAGCGCCGCCAGCGCCACGCAACTGGCCAAGCGCGACGGCGGCGACAGCGCAGTCACCTTCGACCGGGCGGCGGGTGGCGAAGACGCCGATCGTCGCGAACTGCTCGGCGAATTGCGCCACGTGGTCGACCGGCAGCAGCTGATCCTGCACTATCAGCCGCAGCTCAGCCTGCAGACCGGCGCGCTGATCGGGCTGGAGGCGCTGCTGCGCTGGCAGCATCCGGAGCGGGGTCTGGTGCCGCCGGGCCGATTCATTCCCTGGGCCGAAGAGAGCGGGCTGATCATCCCGATCAGCGAGTGGGTGCTCGCCGAGGCGTGCCGGCAGATGCGCGAGTGGCTGGACGCCGGCCTGCCGCCGATCAAGGTCGGGGTCAATTTGTCGGCGCGTCATTTCCGCTTTCCGAAGCTGTACTCGACGGTTGGCGATGCGCTCGCCCAGCACCGCATCGACCCGCGAACGCTGGAACTGGAGATCACCGAGGGGGCGATGATGCACGACGTGGCGATCGCCGCGCGGACCAGCGACCGGCTCAAGGAAATCGGCGTGCGGCTGTCGCTCGACGATTTCGGCACCGGCTATTCGTCGCTCGCCTACCTCTCGCGCTTTCCGATCGACGTCGTCAAGATCGACCAGTCCTTCGTTCGCGACATCACCAGCAATCCGACCAACGCGGCGATCGCGCAGGCGACCATCGCCATGTCGCACAAGCTTGGCAAGGTGGTGCTCGCCGAGGGGGTCGAGACCGAGGAGCAGATGCATTACCTGCGCCGCAGCGACTGCGACGAGATGCAGGGCTACCTGTTCTCGCGGCCACTGCCGGCCGCCGAAATCGCTGCCTTGCGCCGTTCGGGCAGGCGGCTCGATTTCGGCGCCGGCAAGGGTGACACCCCGCCGACGGTGCTGCTGGTCGACGACGAGCCCAGTATCCTGTCGGCGCTGAGGCGCGTCTTGCGCCGCGAAGGCTATCGGGTGCTGGTCGCCGACAGCGCCGCCGCGGCACTCGGCGTGCTGGCCCGCGAAACGGTCGAAGTGATCGTGTCCGACCAGCGCATGCCGCAGATGACCGGCACCGAACTGCTGTCCCGGGTCAAGACGCTCCACCCGCGCACGGTGCGCCTGGTGCTCTCGGGCTACTCGGAGATCACCGCGGTCACCGATGCGATCAACCGCGGATCGATCCACAAGTACCTCAGCAAGCCCTGGGACGATGAACACCTGAAGAGCGAGATCAGGGACGCTTTCCGCGCCTGGAAGGAACGTTTCAGCAGCGACGGCGGCTGAGCGGTGGCCGGAGTCCTTGCGCCCCCACGATGCTCAACACGGCGGCGACTGGCGGTACGGTGAGCACAGTGCATGGGGCGGCAAGCGCTTGCCGCGCTGGGTGCTGTACGCAGGCGGGTTTGCCGACCCGGCACACGGTCCGGATGATTCCGGCTAACCACGAGGAGAAAGAGTCGATGTTCGTTGCCCTGAGCCGCTTCACTGTTGCCAACGGCATGGAAGAGGAGGTCCGTGCGGCTTTTGTGGCGCGGCCGCACCTGGTCGACGCGGTGGCCGGCTTTGTGCGCATGGAAGTGCTGCGCCCGCAGGGCCACCCCGAGGAGTTCTGGCTGATGACCTGGTGGCTCGACGAGAGATCCTTCGACGCCTGGCATCGCAGCCATGTTTACCACGATTCGCACCGCGGCATGCCCAAGGGATTGAAGCTGGTGCCGGGCCGCACCGAGATCAGCCGTCTTGAGCTGGTCGCCGAATGAGCATGCGGCAGCTTTATCCAAGCAGGAGAGCGCAATGAACAGCAGAGCGTGTTACCAGACCGATGGTGAAACGATCGAACGCTTCGTTGCCCTGCGCGACGCGGCCATTGCCCATGCGACGGCCGCGAGCGTGAGTGCCTGGCCCGAGTTGTTTGCCCGACGCGGGCCGCGCGCCCGCGAAGCCTGTGCCGAGGACATCGCTTTCCACCTTGATTTTCTGCGCCCGACGCTCGAGACCGGCGATCTTTCGGCGTTCACCGCTTACCTCGGCTGGTTGGCGCAGGTCCTGTCCGCGCGCGGCATACCGGACGCTTCGCTGACACGCTCGCTCGACGATCTGGCGCTGTTCTTCAGCGGGCAGCTCGGTTCTGCGGCGGCGCCGATGGTTGCGGCGCTGGTCGCGGGGAGAACGGCGCTGGCTGCCGGCCTTGCCGCGCCCGCCTACGATCGCCCGTGCCCCGATCCATGGGAGGAAGCCGCGCTCTTCGCGGACGCCATGCTCGCAGGCCGCCGGCGCGAGGCGTCGGCCTTGTTCAACCAGGCGCTCGACCGCGAGGGTTCGCTACCGGGCGCCGAGATCCACGTCATCCAGCCGGCGCTCTACGAAGTGGGCCGCCGCTGGCAGCAGAACAACGTATCGGTGGCCCAGGAGCACCTCGCGACGGCGATCGCGCAAACGATGATGGCGCAAGGTTTCGGGCGTGTGGAACCGGCGCCGGACAATGGCCGCAAGGCGCTCTTCGCCTGCCCGGCGGGGAACCACCACTGCGTCGGACTGCGAATGGTCGCCGATGCCTTCGAGGTCTCGGGCTGGACGGTGCATTACCTGGGCGCGAACACGCCGCTGCCGGCCTTGACCGACCAGATCAGGCAGCTGCAACCCGATCTGGTCGGGCTGTCGGCGTCGCTACCGCAGCAGTTGCGTGCTCTGCGCGAAGCGGTAGGCGTGCTGCGGGCGAGCTTTGTCGACGACTGCCCGCGGATCGTCGTCGGCGGGCTGGTGTTCAACCAGTTCCCGCTCCTCGCGCGGAATATCGGCGCCGACCTGCTCGGTGCCGACGCCTTGAGCGCGTCCGCCGCGGCTGGTTCGCTGCCGGCCGGCTAGGCTTCGCCGGTGCCGCTACCCGAAATGCCGGAAGTATTGGATTCGCTGGAGGCGGTGGTCATCGCGCGCTTTGGCGCGGGTGGCGCACTGCTGTACGGCAACGCAGGCTTGCTGCGGGTCTGCGCCGATCAAGGGCACGCGGCCTGGGACCTGTTCTCCCAGCCGCGCCTCGACGCGCTCGCGCGGGTCCTGCCCGATGCCCGGTGGGTAGTCCATCGGGGGCGCCTGACGCTGGGTGACATGCATGGCGGCGTGATGCGCACGCTCACCGGGACGGTGTTCGCCAGTGACGGCGGGATGCTGGTGGTCGCCGGCTACGATATCGACGAATTCGAACGCAGCTCGGTGCTGATGCTGGAACTGAACAGCGCGCTCGACGCGGCGCATCGCGACCTGATCCGTGCCAACCGCGAACTGGCCAGACGGGAAGCGGCGATCCGCGAGCTTTCGCTCACCGACGCTTTGACCGGTGTCGGCAATCGTCGCCATCTCGACGAGAATCTGGCCGCCGAATGCGAAAGAGCGCAGCGCTACCAGCAACCCCTGGCGCTGATCATTCTCGACATCGACCATTTCAAGCGGGTCAATGACGGTTGGGGGCACGAAGCCGGCGACCAGGTGCTGCAGGAAGTCGGCGCGCTGTTGCGCGCCTGCCGGCGCCAGTCCGACACCGTTGCACGCCTCGGCGGTGAGGAGTTCGTCGTATTGATGCCTGGCGCCACCGCGCTCCAGGCCGAACAGGCGGCCGAGCGCCTGCGGCAGGCGGTGGCCGGCCGAGCGATGGCCAAGCTGCCCGGCGTCACTGCCAGCCTTGGGGTGGCCGTTCTGGCTCCCGGCGAGAACGGCGGTAGCCTGCTGGCGCGCGCCGATGCGGCGCTGTATCGGGCCAAGCAGGGTGGCCGCAACCGCGTCGTCAGCGCGGCGGCAGACGATCGCGGTGGCGCCGCGCCATGAGCCACCGCGGGGGAGGCGACGAGGAAGCCGGCGAGCAGCGTGGCGTGGGGCAGGGCACCTGGGCCGTACCCGTGCCATGGTTGCAGTCGCTGCAGTCCGTCGCGCTGGCGGAAATCAGTCTGTCGGGCGAGGTGCTCTCGGCCAACGACGGTTTCTACGTGCTGCTCCAGCGCCCGCCAGGCAGCACGGTGGACGATGTCGCCCGCTACCTCGTCAATCCGACTTTCGCGGAGCTGGCCGCAACGGCCTCCCGCGCCGCCCCCGGCGAAGCTGTCTACCGCGGCCTGATCACTTTTGTTGACCAGCTCGGCGAGCCGCATTCGCTATTGAGCAGGGTCTTTCGGCACAACGATCATCTCGGGCTGGTCGCCGAGCATGACGTGCACGAGCATCAGCGCCTGTTCGCCGCGGTCATGCGCCTCAATGACGAGCTGGCCAACCAGCAGCGCGCCCTGACTCGCGCCAATCGGGAGTTGGCCCGCGAAAAAGCCGAGCAGAAGCGCTTGCTGCAGGAATTGGCAAGCGCGCAGGCGCACCTGCTTCAATCCGCGCAGCTTGCTTCGGTCGGCCAGCTCGCGGCTGGTGTCGCGCACGAGATCAACAATCCGCTGGGCTTCGTCGCGTCCAACCTGACGACTCTCGGCCGCTATGTCGCGGACCTGCTGGCGGTGATCGATGCCTACGCCGCTGCCGAAGGTCTGATCGGCTGTGACGCTTCGGTCCTGAAGTCAATCCTCGCTGTGCGCGAGCGCTGTGACATCGATTTCGTGCGCGAGGATGCCGGCACTCTGGTCAGCGAATCGGCCGATGGCGTCGCGCGCGTGGCGCGAATCGTGCGCGACCTGAAGGATTTTTCCCGAATCAACGAGTCCGAATGGCAGGTCGTCGACCTGCACGCGTGTATCGAGAGCACCCTCAACGTGGCCTGTCACGAGCTTCGCCAAACCGCCGAAGTGGTTCGTGAGTACGGTGTGTTGCCGGAGCTGCACTGTTGTCCGAGTCAGCTCAACCGGGTGTTCATGAACCTGCTGGTCAATGCCATGCAGTCGATGGACGGCGCCCGGCCTGGACAGATCTTCCTGCGCACCGGCCGTACGGGCGATCAACTGTGGATCGAAATCGAAGATAACGGGGAGGGGATCGCGCCCGAAAACCTGCAGCGCATCTTCGATCCGTTCTTCAGCACGCGACCGATCGGCGCCGGCACCGGACTCGGCCTCGCGTCGGCGTGGGGGATCGTCAGTCGGCACGGCGGGCGCATCGAGGTGCGCAGCGCGCCTGGCGAAGGGAGCTGCTTCCGGGTCTGGCTGCCGTTGTCGCCGAAGGCGTCTGCTTGGCCGGCGGCTGAGCAGTGAAGCGCCGGGTCTTCGGCGGTTCGGGCACGATGGCCGCGCCGACGCGACGATGACGGTGCGCAACGCAGCGTTCAAACGCCGGGGTCTGTCCGGGCGCTGGGCACTTCTTCCATGGCCAGCAGGATCAATGCCGTCTCGCCGGCGACGCGGCGGGCGTTGAGCAGCAGTTGCAGGTGGCCGACGCGGGGAAAGTCGGCCTCGACGAGGAACGCGTTGACGATCTGGTCGCGCGGCAGGACCTCGCCCAGCAGCGCGCGCAAGGCGGGGATATCCCACTGCCGGTCGCCAAGATCGTACAGCCGGCAGCCGATGGTCTCCTGACTGCTGCTCTGAAAGCGCCGGTAAAACGAGCGGCTGGTGGCGACGACGACCAGATCGCCATCGAGTACCAGCAAGGGTTCGCGTACCGTATCGACGATTTCGGCGAAGATCTGGGAGGCGTGCGCGCGGGCTTCGCTGGCGACGTGCGCGCTGATGTCGGTGAAGGTGATCACCACCCCATCCACGTCGTCATCCGGTGTGCGATAAGGCTTGAGGCGCGCTTGGTAGTGGTGGCCATCGACGCAGCGCAGTTCGCGCTCGGCCGGCTGTTGCGTAGCCAGTACCGTTCGGGCGTCGCCCAGCAGGTCCGGGCCGTCGAAACACGGATTGATATCGGCCAGGGGGCGGCCGATGTCGCTGGCCAGCAGGCGATAGAGGTCGGTCGACGCGGGTGTGAAGCGGCGGACCAGCAGTTGCCGGTCGAGAAAGATCAGGCCGCTGCTGAGGTTGTCGAGCAGATTCTTCAGGTCGCTCTGCGTGCTTGCCAGGTGTTCGATGTTGGCCTGCAACTCGCCGTTCACGGTCACCAGTTCTTCATTGATCGACTGCAGTTCCTCTTTGGACGTTTCCAGCTCCTCGATGGTCGACTGCAGTTCCTCGTTGGTCGATTGCAGTTCCTCGTTGGTCGACATCAGTTCTTCGTTGGTGACCTGTTGCCGTTCGATCGTCGTCTGCAGGTTTTCCCAGGTCTGCGCGAGGTCGCGCTCGAGTTCTTCGACCCGGCGCAGCGCGGGGCTTGTCTTGTCGAGCGCCGGTGCGGCCGGTTCACTGGCCGCGCTTGCTGCGACATCCTGGAAACTTACCAGCACGAGTTGTTGACTGGTGTCCGGGCTGGCCAGCGGACGCACGCTGAGGCGGACCGTCCGGAGGTCGCCGCTGATGCGTACCGGCACCTGGCGCCCACTGGTCGTGACGCCCTGCCCGGAAGCACTGCCCAGGGCTCTGCGCAGTTCGGCTTGCAGGCCATCGACGGCCATATCGACGACGTTGAGCGTTGCCCGTCCCGGCGCCGGGCGCAGGAATCGGCCGGTGTCGCCGTGCACGAAGACGATGTTGCCGGTGGCGTCGGTGACCACGGACGCCGGCGCGAAGGACTGCAGCAGCGCCCGCCGGGTCAGGTCGGCGATACTGCCTTGCCTGGCTTTCCTGGCCAGGCCGTCGTCCGGTTTGCCAGGGTGCCCGCCGGGCAAGCCGAGGCCGCCGATCATCCAGGCGGAGGTCGAAGCCGCGGTGCCGATCGCCCGGTAGAAGCGCCACTTGCGGTTCACCGGCGCGAACAGCTTGGAATAGCTGTCGAGACTCTCCGCCGGCGACAGGAACAGCACGCCCTGCGGCCGCAGCGCGTAGTGCAGCGACGGAACCAGGCGGTCTTGCGCTTCCGGCTCAAGGTAGATCATCACGTTACGGCAACTGATCAGGTCCAGCCTGGTGAACGGTGGATCCTTGATCACGTCCTGGACCGCGAACACCAGCATCTCGCGAATTTCCTTCTTGATCCGGTAGCCGGCGTCCTCGCGGAGGAAGAAGCGCTGCAGGCGTTGCGGCGTAAGGTCGGCGGCGACGTTCGGCGGATAGAATCCAGCGCGGGCCACGGCGATCGACTCCTCGTCGAGGTCGGTGCCGTAGATCTGGACCTTGAACGCCTGTTGCGTCTGGTCCATGAATTCGCGCACCTGGATGGCAATCGAGTACGCCTCTTCACCCGAAGCGCAGCCGGCCACCCAGATGCGGAGCACGTAGTCCGCCGGTTTGTCGGCGAGCAACTGCGGCAGGATCTGCTGTCCGAGAAGCGCGAAGGCTTCCGGGTCACGAAAGAAACTGCTGACATTGATCAGCAGGTCCTTGAACAGGGCCTGTGCCTCGTCGGGATGTGCTCCGAGGTAGTCGAGGTAGTCGTCGACGCGGCACAGTTGCTGCCGCAGCATGCGTCGCGCAATGCGCCGGCCGATGGTGCCCTTCTTGTAGAGCGAGAAATCGTGACCGGTGGCGGCGTACAGCAGCTTCAACACCGCGTCGAGCTCGGCCTCGGTGGCCTCTGTGGTCCCGGTCGCCGCACGGATCGCTGGCGACCGCTGGTGCGAGACTGACTGGCACACCCCGGCCAGCAGCACGCTCGCCATGTCGGCGACCGGCAGCACACAGGTGGCGTAACCGGCGCCGATCGCGCTCTCCGGCATGCCGGGGAATTTTGCCGACGCCGGCTCCTGGACCAGCGTGATGCCGCCGACGCAATGGATCGCCCGCAGCCCGAGGGTGCCGTCGGTGCCGGTGCCCGAAAGGACGATGCCGATCGCCCGGTCGCCCTGGTCGTCGGCCAGCGAGCGCAGGAAAGCATCGATCGGCATCCGCAGGCCGCGCGGCGACGCGGGTATGGAGACGCACAGCTGACCGTTGCGGATCGCCATCTCGCGGTTGGGCGGGATGACGTAGACCGTATCGGCAGCCACCGTCAGTTGGTCTGCGGCCTCGACCACCGGCATCGCTGTCGAGCGCTGCAGGATCTCGGTGAGCAGGCTGGCGTGGTCCGGGTCGAGGTGCGGCACCAGCACGAAGGCGAAACCGCTGTCGGGCGGCAGCTGGCGGAAGAATGCCTCGTAGGCCTCGAGGCCACCAGCCGAGGCGCCGATGCCGACGATCGGCAAGTGCTCGGGGCGGCGGCACTCGGGCGACGCCGCGGACGCGTTTGCCGGCGGCGGCCCGGCGAGTTGCCCTGCGCTTGCCTGTTCATCTGTCACCGATTGACCTCCGAGGCCTCACCAGCCTGATCATTTCAGAATACAACGCGGGCCATGCCGCGAGCGTGGCTTTTCGCACGCCGGCCCGACGTTCCTGCGCCGGGCGTCAAAGTTCGACCAGGTACGGCGCATCCGGACGCGGGTTGTATTCGGCACGGTAATTCAGCTGCTTCTGCAATTCGGCCGAGGCCCACGGGCGGGTGGTCTTGCTGTCGTAGTTGAAGCACAGTGTCGGCGGCTGGTGGAGCGAGCGGGCGATGATCCGCTGCATCGCTTCGGCGTCCGGGTGCCGGAAGCGGCTGCCGTTGGTGCTGATCAGGAAGCGCGGGCAGTCGATCAGCGCCAGCAACTCGTCGCTGATGTTGCCGGCGCTGCCGTGGTGGGCGAGCTTCACCGCGTCGACCCGGAGCAGCGGCTGCCGGCGTTGCCGCAGCAGGCGCTTGATCGACTCGCCGATCACCTGGTGGTGGGCGTCGGCCAGAAACAGACACGACTTGCCGGCGAACTCGGCGAGGAAGGCGATCGAACTGCCATTGGCCGCGGCGCGGTCGACCTTCAGCTGGCGTTCGAGCAGCGTGTCGAGTTCGGGAGTGGTCCCGAGCAATCCCTGGCCGGGCAGATAAGCCTTGCGCTGCGCCAGGCGCCGCCACGCCGCGTCGAGGTCGCCGGGGACGATCGCCGCGCCGAGGTCCGCCTGCCACGCCTCGCGCATCGTGTCGAGGGTCGTCGGCGTCGGCGACAGCAGCGTCAGCCGCAGGCCGCCGGCCAGGGTCTGC
The DNA here is from genome assembly GCF_029255145.1 of Accumulibacter sp. Lineage (GTDB taxonomy): Bacteria > Pseudomonadota > Gammaproteobacteria > Burkholderiales > Rhodocyclaceae > Accumulibacter. Next base: position 57,323 of record NZ_JAPUVQ010000131.1, on the reverse strand, counting down.
TCGGGTAGCGGTCCCTGTTCCGGGACCACCACCGCCTGACCGGCGAAAGCGCCGTTCCACTGGCCCTGCTCGAAACGGCGGACAATCAGCGCGCTGAGAAACTCGCCCTGCTGGCCACCCAGCAGATGCCCGCCGGCAACCAGATGACGCCAGCCGTTGAACCACAGGTCGATGACGCGGATCGGCAGCGGCTGGTTGGCGAGCAGGCGAACGATCCCTTCGACGTGGTCGCAGTCCACGTGGCTGATGACCACCAGTTCGAAGCGCCGGTCGCCGGCGGGGAGGGCGTTCAGGCGCGCCTCCAGATGGAGGTAGGTGGCAATCGGGCCGCCGTCGATCAGCAGGCGGCGGCTGCGCGCGCTGTCGCCGTATTCGACCAGCAGGCAGTCTCCGTACAGCGCCGGCAACATTTCGACGCGAAGGAACTGATCGGTAGTCATCAGCTGTCTCCCGTCAAAGCCGCCAGTCGGCGTCACCGAAAGCGACGACGCACAGGGCCATCGGCAGGCTGGCGCGCAGCGCCTGGCGTTTGGCTTCGCGCAGCGCTTCGCCGAGGCACGGCGCTGCGTCGGCCTGCGCGTCGAGCGTCGATTGCCGCTGGATCGCCAGCAGCGTCTGCAGCAGTTTCTCGCCGACCTTGACCGCGTGCGGACCGAAGACCGTGGCAATGGTCGACACGATCGCCGCCGCGCCGGCCTGCCTGAAGTAGCGGATATGGTTGGCGTACTGCTGCGCGGTGCTGGCGGTGTCGCAGCCGAGCAGCAGCAGCAGGGGGTAGGGAGCGCCCTCGACGTGGACGTACTCGGGTGGCAGACGCAGCGTCTTGAAGGCCACGCCGCCGACCTCCAGAGCGATCTCCTGCCGCTCTCCGGAGTTGTGCGGGAAAGCGACCAGCAGCGTCGGCTGCCTGCCGGTGACCGCCTGTTTCCACTGCTCCCAGTTTGCCGCCACCTCGACCTCGCCGTGCAGCTGGCTGCGCAGCGAAGCGAGCAGCGGGTCGACTGCGGCCGCCGGCACTTCCTGGCTGTAGGCCACCAGCGCGGACTGGTCGAGCTGCAGGCGGACGCGGTCGCCGGCCGGTTCGGCCTGGACGATCACCTCGGCCTGGTCGGGGACTTCGACCGCCGGGTTGTAGACGTGCCGTTCGATGACCTTGCGCAGACCCCAGAAACCCATCGGACAGACGTGCCGGCGTGCGTCCTGCAGGCCGGCGCAGCCGGCCGGGCAGGCGCCGTCTTCGAGCGCCTTGAGCGCCTTCGGGCAGAAGCCGACACCCGGGTCGTCGTCGGGCGGCTGGTACTGGTAGATGAACTCGAAGGGCACCACCGCGTCGGCACGGGTGCTGACGATCTGGATGTGGGTCTCCTGGTCGACGTCCATCCCTTCGCGCTGCAAGGGCTGCAGGTTGTCGATCACCAGGCTCGAGTAGAGGTCGGCGCCGAGGCGCGCGAGCTCGATGAACAGCTTCAGGTTGTCGCCTTCGGTCAGTCCGCCGCTGTAGTCGGCGACGCTGTGCGCGACGTTGGAGAGCAGCTGATTGATGCTGGCGATCGGCTCGTCGATGCCGCTGAGGTCCTTGGCCCAGGCGCGCTTGCCGGCGATGCCGGTGAGCAGCGGCCGCTGGTCATGGCTGTGGTTGAGGATGAACGAGGCGTCAAAGCGCCGCCGCGACCCGAGCTCGCCCCAGTTCCGGCGAACGCACGCTTCGAGGCTTTGGCTGATCGTCTGTTGCGCATCGACGGTTTCGCCGGGTTCGGCGACGCGGGTGTGGATCAGTACCGTCTGCAGCACCCGGCCGCGGTGCAGGACGCTGATCCGCCCGGCGAAATCGCCGCCCGCGCGCGGCGTGAATACCAGCTCGGCGACGCTGCTGGGCCCGCTTCGCGGCAGCAACAGCTCGCCGAGCAGCGGCCGGTCAAGTTGCGCCGGTTCGTGAAAGACCACCTGCAGCCGATGCCGCCGCTGCTGGCGCGGTAGTTCATGCGCCGGAAACGGCGCCGGTGCCGACTGCCATCGGGCGTCCGGCGGGCCGATCCGCAGCCGCAGCAGCACCGGCACGCCGAGCAGCAGCCGTTGCCGCTCCTCGACCAGTCGCCCGTCGTGCCGGCGCCAGAAGCCGTGCTGGATGAAGCGCGACTCGGCGGCCCCTGGTTTGGCCCCGGGCTGGCACGGGCGCGCTGCTGGCGCGGCCTGCTCGGGGAGCGAGCGCCTGCTGCTGGCTGGCGCGTCGGCCGCTTGCGACAGGCGGCTCAGGCGCAGCAGGTCGCCGCCCAGGAAAGCCGTTACGGTGGTACCGAAGACCTCGGCCAGGGCGCAGTCCAGCGGGCGGCGGTGCGTGAGTTCGTCGGCCAGGCGGCGCATGGCGGCGATACTCCAATGGTCGCCATGATGGCCATCGCCGCCCGAATTCCTGACCGGCGTGACGCAAACCACGCCCTCGGCCGACAACTCGTCGGCGACGATGCGCAGCAGCGGTTCGAGCGCGTCGCCGTCGGCGTCCAGACCGCCCAACAGCAGCACCAGCGCGGCGTGGCTCGGCGAACGCCGGCTCAACAGGCGGCTCGCGGTCTGCCGCAGCGAGCCGCTGAACACCAGGATTTCCAGGCGCGGACGGCTGCGGCCGGCGACGCCGAAGCGATACCGCGACGGTTCCGAGGATTCCGGCGGTGCCGGCTGAAACCGTGAAAAGGCCTCGGCAAGGGGATCATCGGGTAGAACGCCGAGTTGCAGCGGCAGTTGCCAATCGATTCGCCCGTCGCCGGCGAAGGCGTCGGCGACAAAGACGCTGCTGGCGCCGACCGCCGGTTCCTGCAAGGCCTGCAACCAGGGCAGCAGCGTCCGCCAGCGCCGCGAGCGACTGCGTACCGCGATGCGCAGGTTGCCGGAGGCTTCGCCGAGCAACGCCGACCAGGCGTCGGCCAGCACCGAGGCGGCGGGCAGCCCGCCGGGCGTGCGCGCGCCGGGCGCCTGCCAGGCGAGGCGCCCGTCCTCCCGGCGCGCCGCCAGCAGGGCGGCGCTGATCGTTGCCGCGACCGCGAACGCGGGCGAGGGCGCGGGAGCCGATCGGCTGCCGCTGCCCGGCGCCGGGCGCCAGCCGGCGGCGAGCAGGGCGCCGAGCGCCGCCAGCGCCTGCGCAAAGCGCGCCCGGTCAAGGTCCAGACTCCAGCTGGCGAGATGCTGGCGATCGGTCACGGTCGGCAGCTCGATGCACGGCCCGGCGGACCACTGCGCGCGTGCGGATCAGGATTCATCGGGGTCCCCCCGGTGATGCGCGCCGCCGTCCGCGATCCGTCGACCGGCGGCGAAGCGGCGTTCGCGGGGCTGCCTCGGCGGTGCCGCGGCGTGCCGCTACCGACTGAAGGATAGGAGATCCGGTGGCGCATGCAGAGAGTATCGGCGCTCCCGGCAAGCGCGGTCAAACGCGTGTGTCGTCTGGCGGCGGCTGCTCCGACACCGACCCGATCGGCCGCACGCGCGGGGTCGATGCGAAACGGTTGCTCTGGGCGTGCTCGGGGCGCATGATTGAGCCGCGATGCCCATGTTGTCGGCCTGGCGGCCGATCGGAGATGAACATGCCCCAATCGACCCGGACCACCCAGACCGCCCAAACGACCGCTGCGGCCGACGCCGGCGTTGCAGCCCAGTTGCTCGAGTATCGGGCGATCTTCGACAACGCCGCGGTCGGGATCGTCTATACCCGCGATCGCGTGATCTACCGCTGCAACGAACGTGCGGCGATGATCCTCGGCTACCGGCCGGAGGAACTCGAGGGGCTGCCGGGGATCGCGACCTACCCCTCCGCCGAGAACTACGCGGAACTCGGACGCCTGGCCGGACCATTGCTGGCCGCCGGCCAGGCGTTTCAGTCCGACTGGCAGTACCAGCGCCGGGACGGCTCGCTGATCTGGTGTCATGTCTATGGGCGGGCGGTCGATCCGCGGCGTACCGAAGCCGGCACCGTCTGGGTTCTTGAAGATGTCACCGAAGTGAGGCTGAGCGCCGAGGCGCATCGGGTGACGATGGCCGAAATGCGGTCGATCATGGACAACGCTTCGGTGGCGATCATTTTCACCCGCGACCGCCGGATCATCCGTTACAACGCGAGCTTCGCCGCGCTGTTCGGCTATCCCGGCGACACCGCCATCGGCCTTGCCGGGCGAGCGCTCTACCGCAGCGACGCGGAGTACGCGGAGGTCGGCCGGTTGGCGTTTCCGCTGCTATCGACCGGCCAGCCGTTCCAGCACGAGTTGTATATGCAGCGTGCCGACGGCAGCCCGATCTGGGCCAATCTGATCGCTTACGTCATCGACCCGGCTGATCCCGCCAAGGGAACGATCTGGCTGATCGAGGATCGCTCGGCGTTCAAGCGGGCCGAGGAAGCCCTGCACGCCAACCTGCTGACCCTGCAAGAGACCAACCGCCGCCTCGAGGAGGCGCAGAACCAGCTCCTGCAATCGGAAAAGCTGGCGTCGATCGGGCAACTGGCGGCGGGCGTCGCGCACGAGATCAACAACCCGGTTGGTTTCGTCAGTTCGAACATGCGCACACTCGCCGATTACGTCGGCAGCCTGTTCCAGCTGGTCGATGCCTACCAGGCCGCTCTCGGGCGGGTGTCCTTGCCGGCGGCGGCGCAAGCCGAGCTGGACGCGGTTCGCAGCGGTGTCGATCTCGATTTCCTGCGCCAGGACACGATCGACCTGCTCGACGAATCGGCCGACGGGATCAAACGCGTCCGCCGGATCGTCCAGGACCTCAAGGACTTCTCGCACGTCGATTCGGGCGAGTGGAAACACGTCGACCTCAACGCCTGCATCGAGAGCACGCTCAACGTGGTGAACAACGAAATCAAGTACAAGGCGAAGGTCGAGCGTGACCTCGGCCCGCTGCCCGAGGTGCTGTGCAACGCACCGCAGGTCAATCAGGTGGTCATGAACCTGCTGGTCAACGCGGCGCAGGCGATCGACAGTGCCGGCGTCATCCACCTGCGCAGCCGCGTCGAGGGGGACTGGGTGTGGTTCGAGATCGAGGACAACGGCCAGGGGATGAGCGAAACGGTGAAGAAGCGCGTTTTCGAACCGTTCTTTACTACCAAGCCGGTCGGCAAGGGTACCGGGCTCGGCCTTTCGGTGTCCTACGGGATCGTCGCCAAGCACGGCGGGCGAATCGATCTCGCCAGCGTCCCCGGTCAGGGCACGCGATTTCGTGTCTGGCTGCCGGTGGGCGGCGTGCCCGACGAAGTTTTGGCGGCAGACGGGTAGGCGCCGAGCAGTTCGGGGCAGCGAGGCGCCGCGAGGAAGGATGGCTGCGCGACCGGTTTGTTATTCAGTCCCCGCTTGCTAGACTTAGGACCGCAATCGGCAATCCGCAATAAATCATCGATCGACAGGAGGCAGACATGAGCAAACGCGCACTTTGCATGGGTATCAACAATTATCCGGGCACGCACATGGATCTCAGCGGTTGCGTGAATGACGCCAACGACTGGGCGGCCGAGCTGGCGGCGCGCGGGTTTGCGGTCAGCAAGCTGCTCGACAGCCAGGCGACCAAGGCGGCGATGGTCAACGCCATCCAGTCGCTGATCGGCGGCGCGGTGAGTGGCGACGTGGTGGTGATCACCTACTCGGGGCACGGCACCTACGTCCCGGACACCAACGGTGACGAGGTCGATGGCCTTGACGAAGCGCTCTGCCCGTACGACCTGCAGACCGGCGGCGGGGCGCTGGTCGACGACGAGATCAATACGCTGTTCAGCGCGCGCAAGGCCGGGGTGCGGCTGCTGCTGATTTCGGACAGTTGCCACTCGGGTACGGTGACCCGGGCCGCCGCACCGGATCCCGACGCCGACGACGCGCCGCGCCCGCGCTTCATGCCGATGGGCAACTGGCTGCCGGCGGACAAGTTGCCGCAGGGAATCAGCGGCCAGCCGCTGACCACGGTGCCGGTCATTTCGGGCGTCTCGCCTTTCGCCGGCGCACTGTCGCGGATGATGGGCGATCTGCTGCTGGCGGGCTGCAAGGAAGGGCCGAACAACTTCAGCTACGACGCCAGGATTGGTGGCCGTCCTTGCGGCGCGTTCACCTATTACGCGCTCAAGGCGCTGAAGACGCTGCCGGCCACCGCCACCTACGCGCAGTGGCACGCGGCGATCAACCCGGGGTCGCTGCCGTCGGCGTCGTATCCGCAGAGCCCGCAGATCTTCGGCAGCGCCGACGCCCGCAAGCGGCAGATCTTCACCTGAAGTGGCGAGGTCGGCGCGGCCAGGCACCAGCCGACGGCCGCCCTGCCGCATTCTCGGGGGCGGCCTGCGGTCCCTGATCGCGGCGATGGTCTGGCGAGACTGCGCGCAGCTCCTGGCGCTGACGAATAGAACCCGATGGAGGCGATGATGCCCGAAACCACCACTCTCAGCCTGACCGGTCGCCAGAGCGACACGCGACAATTGCCGGCGCTGCTGCAGCCGGCCCGGCGTACGGCCGGCGAGCCGGACGATCCTTTCCTGCCACCAGGGTTCCTGCAGACCCGCGTCAGTTTCGAGGTTGGCGCTGCCGTCCGCGGGACCGGCGCCAGGGCACAGGAGTACCAGGCCGCGAGCGACGAGGTACTGGTCATCGAACTGGCCGACGGTGGCGTGCTGATCACCAGCGCCGGCAAGCTCAAGGCGGCGCTGGAAAGAAGTCGGCCCGAGCTGATCGGCAGCCATGGCGAGATCCTGTTCGATCGGCTGCGCAGCGAGGGGGCGGCCGCGCGGGGGGTGGTCGGCGAAGCGATCGGCGGCCTGGTCAGCCGGGTCTTTGCCCTGACGCTCGGCGCCAGTGGCGATCCAATCCTCGACGCGGCCAGGGAAAAACACGCCGAGTTGAGCAGGGGCAGGGTTGGCAAGGCGTCCGATCTCGGCGTCACCTGGCTGGGAACCAAGGCGCTGATGTGGGCGATCGAGAAGCGGCTCGACCGTCAGCCGGGCCTCTACTGCTGGGACAGCGGACGCAGCAGGAGCGACGGCGGGTCCGACAAGGAAGCACTGGATCGGGCAAGGAGAGAACTGCAGAGGGCGGTCGACCAGCAGTTGCCGGTGCTGGTCTTTGTTCACGGCACGGCTTCGAGTACCCTCGGCAGCTTTGGCGACCTGCAGCTCGATCAGCGCGATGTCTGGCAGGTTCTCGAACGGCATTACGCGGGAGGGATCTACGCCTTCGAGCATCGGACGCTCTCGGAGAGCCCGATCGAGAACGCGCTGCAGCTGCTCGCGGCCTTGCCTGCCGGCGTGCAGCTCAGCCTGGTCTCCCACTCGCGTGGTGGTCTGGTCGCCGACCTGATCTGCCTCGACAAGGTGAATGACCGGCTGATCGAACAGTTCAGGTCCGACCTGCCCGGCACTGGCGACGCCGACGCGGCCGAGGCGCAAGGCGTCAGGGGGCAACTCGAAAGCGCCCACGCCGAGCAGCGCGAGCAGTTGCGCCAGCTGGCCGGCGAGCTGGCGGCCAAGAAGCTGCAGGTGCGGCGTTACGTACGGGTAGCCAGCCCGGCGCAGGGGACGCGGCTGGCGAGCGGCAACCTGGACCTCTTTCTCTCCGGCGTGCTGACACTGATCGGGCAGGTGCCCTTCTTCTTCGGCAGTCCGTTCTACTCGGCCTTCAAGCGGGTGGTGCTGGAAATCGCGCGCAATCGCACCAACGCCCACCTGGTGCCGGGCATCGAAGCGATGCTCCCCGACTCGCCGATGGCCCGCCTGCTGCGCGATGCGCCGGTGCGCGCCGGAATTGAAATGGCGGTGATCGCTGGCGACATCGAAGGCGGCAACCTGCTCAAGCGGCTGGGCGTGCTGCTGACCGATTTTCTGCTGTTCGACAACGTGGACAACGACCTGGTCGTCGATACGGCGTCGATGTTCGGCGGCATTGCGTCGCAGGCCGGGGCGCGGACGCTGTTCGACCGTGGTGCCGACGTTTCGCATTTCCGCTATTTCAGCAACATCGACACCCGTGGCGCTCTGCGCGACTGGCTGGTGGCCAGGGAGGTCCTGCCGCTGACGGCTTTTCAGCCCTTGCCCGGCCGCTTCGAGGACCTTGAAGCGGCCACCGGCGACGAGCAGGTGGCCGGCGTTTCGCGCGGCGCGGACGACAGGACGGCGAACCTGCCGGTGGTCGTCGTGCTGCCCGGTGTGATGGGTTCGCATCTGGCGGTCGGCGGCAAGGATCGGGTCTGGTTCGACCCGCTCGACATCGCCTCCGGCGGCCTCGGCAAGATCGCCTGGGAGAAATCCGGCATCGAAGCCGAGAAGCTGTTCGACATGTTCTACAGCGACATCTGCAAGTACCTGTCGACCAGCCACCGGGTCGAGCGCTTCGCCTATGACTGGCGGCAGCCACTCGACGTGCTGGCCGAGCGCTGTGCCGATTTCCTTGAGGGTCTGCTGAGCGAAACCACCCAGCCGGTGCGCCTGCTCGCCCACAGCATGGGCGGCCTGGTCATTCGCGCCTGCATCCACAAGCGGCGGGCGGTGGTCGACCAGCTGATGGCGCGTGACGGAGCGCGCCTGGTGATGCTCGGGACGCCCAACCAGGGCGCCTACTCGATGGTCGAAAACCTGCTCGGCAAGGGCGACACGCTGCGTTCGCTGGTTCGTCTCGATGTCACTCACGACATGCAGGAAGTGCTGCAGATCGTTTCGGGTTTTCGCGGCGCGCTGCAACTTCTTCCCAAGCCCGGTTTCGTCGATACCTTCCAGGGACAGCCCGGCGGCGGCGACCCGGGGCAGCGTTTCGACTTCGCCGAGACCTGGAAGGCGTATCAGCCCAAGGTCTTCGATTTCTGGTTCGGCAACGGCAAGTCGGCGACGCCGGATCAGCAGCAGCTCGACGCGGCGAACTGGCTGTGGCGACAGGACGGCGAGGCGACCCCGGCGCTGCCCGAGGAGTACAAGGGGAAGACGACCTACGTCTTTGGCGTGGCGCGCAATACGCCCTGCGGCATTCGCGAGGAAAACGGGCGCCTGAAGATGGTCGGCACGACGCTGGGCGATGGCACCGTGACCTGGTCCTCCGGGCGCATCGACAATGTCGGCAGCTACTACTACCTGCCGGCCAAGCATGGCGATCTGCCGTCCACCCGGGAGTACTTTCCGGCGCTTGCCGAGCTGCTGCGTAGCGGCGCCACCAGCGCCCTGCTGAGCAGCCCGCCGAGCGTGCGTGACGGCGAACAGGCTCGGCCGGTGGTGTACGACGCCGGGCCTCCGACCCTGGACGGTGGCGAGGCGGTGGCCCGCGGCCTGCTCGGCGGTTCGCCGCGCAGCCGGGTCGCGGCGCGAGCGAAGCGCCGGCTCGAGGTGTCGGTCAAGGCGATGGACCTGCGTTTCCTGACCAAACCCGTCCTGCTCGGCCATTACGAGCAGGACTCGATTGCCGGTGCCGAGGCCCTGATCGACCGCGAATTGCTCGCCGGCGACCTCGGTCAGCGTTACAATCTCGGGCTTTACGCCGGGCCGCGCGGCGCGGCGACGGTGGTCCTGCGCGCTCCCACCGAGCAGGAGCGGCGGCGCGGCAGTCTCAGTGGCGCGGTCGTCACCGGTCTCGGCGCCTACGACGGCAACCTCAGTGTCGCCGACCTGACCGAGGCGGTGCGCACCGGCGTCCTGCGCTACTTGCTGCAGGTCGTCGATGTGCTCGGCAAGGACACCCGCGAATTGCCGCTGGCGACGCTGTTGCTCGGCTACAACTCGTCGGCGAACCTGACCGTCGCGGCTTCCGTGGAGGCGCTGCTGCGCGGGGTGATGGAGGCCAATTCGCGCTTCCACGAGACCACGCGACTGGACATCCGTGTCAGCCGGCTCGAGATCGTCGAGCTGTATCAGGACACGGCGATCACCGCCGCGTATGCGCTGCGCCAGATGCCCGAACGGCTCGCCGACCTGACCCGGCGTTACGGTGTGGCGTTGATCTGCCGGCCGCAACTGGAGGAGGGGCAAGGCCTGCGGCGGCGTCTTTTCGACAGCGGCAACCCGAGCTACTGGCCACGTCTGATGGTCACCGACGCGGCAACGGATCACCTCTCGGCGTCAGGCAGCAGCGCCGCCAGAACAGCTGGCGGCCGGCCGGTGGCGCCCAGGCCGCGCACGGCAATTGCTGAGCGTTTGCGTTTTCTCTACGTCGGCCAGCGTGCCCGCGCCGAGTCGGTGGTCCAGCAGCGGCAACCGGGACTGGTCGAAATGCTGCTCCGGCAGCAGATCCATTGTGCCGTGTGGCAAGAGGATTTCGGTCGTGTGCTGTTCCAGTTGCTGGTTCCGCACGACTTCAAGGACGCCGCGCGACAGCTCGAACGGATCGTGCTGGTGGTCGACGATTACACCGCCAACTTGCCGTGGGAGCTGATGTTCGCGGATGACCAGCGCGCTGGCGGCGAAAGCCTGCCGCTGGCCCTGCGCACGCCGGTGGTCAGGCAACTGGCAGCCGGTCAGTTCCGCCGGCAGGTACGCCAGGGGCTGCAGCGCAAGGCCTTCGTGGTCGGCAATCCCTCGGTCGAAGGCTTCGTCGCCGCCTTCCCCGACCCGCAGCGGCCGAATGCCATCAACCCGCCCGCCTTGCCGTGGGCCGAGCGTGAGGCCTACGAAGTGGCTGGCGTGCTGCAGGGGCTCGGTTACCAGGTGGTGGCGGAAATCGGCAGCGACCGACGCGCCTGCGATGTGCTGACGCGCTTGTATCAGCAGCCCTATCGGGTGCTCCACATTTCGGCGCACGGCATTTTCGATCAGCTGCACGCCGATGAACGGCGGCGCACCGGCGTCGTCCTGTCCGATGGCTTGCTGATTACCGCCGCCGAGATCGAAGCCATGGAAACGGTGCCCGAACTGGTTTTCCTGAGTTGTTGCCACCTCGGCAAGGTGGATGGCGCCGCCGACGACTCGGGAGAACGCACGGTGCGCGACGGCAACCGCCTGGCGGCCAGTATCGCCCGCGAGCTGATCAATATCGGCGTCCGCTGCGTGGTCGTCGCCGGCTGGGCGGTAGACGATCAAGGCGCGATGATTTTCGGCAAGGCTTTCTACCAGAGCCTCCTGCTCGAAGGTCACGCCTTTGGGCAGGCGGTGTACGAGGCCAGGCGCGCGGTCTGGAATGCCAATCGGGAAGATATTACCTGGGGTGCGTATCAGGCTTATGGCGATCCCGGCTGGCTGGCTGAACCGCGCCTGCCAGGCGGCCGCAGGGACCAGGCCGGCTATGCCGCGCCCGACGAGTTGCTTGACGAACTGGCCAGCCGGCGCGCCAGCCTCTCGCGCGCCAAAGAACGGCAAACGCAGCGTGAGATCGACGCCGAGGTGCAGAGCCTCGAACGCTTGCTGAAGGAGCGCTGCCCGGCGGAATGGCAGCGCTTATCGGCAGTGCAGTCGGCGCTGGCGGCGCTCTGGGCCGACCTCGGCGACTATCCGCGCGCGCATGCCGCCTATGTTGCTGCCGTTCAGGCCGAGGATGGTCGCGGCCAGGTGCCGATTCGCGACATCGAGCAGCTGGCCAACATCGAGGCGCTGATGGGGGAGATGGCTGAAGCGGAGCCTGGCGGGGCGCTGATCGACAGCGCCCTGGCGCGATTGAGGGGCCTCGACACGCTGGTCGCGGCGGTGGCCGATGGCGACCACGGGGCAGCGCGGACGGTCAATGCCGAACGCTGCGCCTTGCGTGGTAGCGCAGCCAAGCGCAAGGCCAGCCTGTTTGCGCGCGAAGTGCTGCGCAAAGGCAAGAGTCGCACCGAGATCAACCAGGCGGCGAAAGAGATGAAACGCGCCTTGCAGGAAAGCGCCGACTTTTACGGGACGGGCGAGGGGAGGCCGGGAGAGCCGGATTTCCGACCCTATAACGCCCTCAACCGCCTCGCCCTGGAGGCCCTGCTGCTGCCGCCGGAGGGCGAACGGCAAGCGGCGATCGACCTCGCGCGCCACGCCGGCCGGGCGGCCAGCGATGCTTTCGAGCGCAGTGCCAGCCCCTGGGACGCGGTGATGGAGTCCGAGGCGCTGCTCGTCGAGCGCCTGCTCGATCGTCGTTTGCTGGCCGATGGAGACGCTGGCGCGGCGGTGTTTGACGAGCTTGCACGCGCCTATCGGGAGCGGCTGTCGCATCTCAGCATCAAGCCGAGAGAACTCGATTCGGTCGCTGCCCAGGTTTGCCTGCTGTCCAGGTTCTGCGACGCGCGGCAGCTGGCGAGTGGCGACCCCGGCTGGCAGCGGGCTGCCGACCGCTTGATCGCGCTCGCCGAACAGATACGCCCGGGTGCCTGCCAGCGTCTTGATCGTCCGCTGCGCGAGCCTGCCGACGAAGCGACGGCGGCAGGCCCGGTCGGTCCCGGCAGGCGACGCGCCACGCGCAAGAGCTAGCGGCGGGTCGCTGGCGGACCTCGCGGCGGTCGGCACGCTGGTGTCGGTCGGGCGCCCGCTACGTTCCAGGTCGACGCGTGCTGCCCGGAAAACCGCTGAAGTCGTGTCGCGCGGGGTGACGAAAGATCAGCGAGCGGCCGCTTTGGGACGCATCAGGGTCTACTCGATGCGCTTGACCGGCGGAATCTTCCAGCTGCCGTCGAGGATCGACGGCGGCTTCTCGCGTGGCCAGTACAGGCGGAGCATCAGGATGAACCTGCCGTCCGGCGCCGGCAGCCAGTTGGACTCCTTGTCCGTGCCCGGCGACTCGCGCTGCAGGTAGAGGTCCACCGACCCGTCCCTGTTCGTCGAGAACTTGCTGCGGCTACCTAGCGTGTAGCGGCCCAGACGGTTGTCGACGAAGAAGAAGTCGGCGTTGTACATGGTCAGCGACCAGAAGCCCTCGGCGGGCGGCATCTGCCCCTTGTCGAAATGCAGAACGTACTGGTTGGCGCCACTGTACGGCTGGCCATCGGCGTCCGCTTCGGAGGTCGGATAGACGGCGTCCTGCGGCCGGTTGGCGCCCAGACCAATGGCGGTAATGAACGCCCGCTGCAGGTAATCGGTGCCGTAGACACCGGTCCGGGTGCTGAACACCCAGCCGTTCTCCTCACGGTTTTCGCCCGCTTCGACGCCGGCCTTCATCCACCCCGCGATTTTCTCCTGCGCCAGCCTCGGGGCCTCGGCAAGACCCTTGAGGAGCATCGGGTCGAGTTCCGCCGCCGCGAACTCGTTGCCGGGGATCAGCCCGATCCGGGCCATCCTGGCGACCATCGGCGCATCGTCGGCGCTCGGCGGGTTGGTCACCATCAGCGAAGCGAGCAGCTTGAAGTAGGCTACCGCGTCGAGCCGGTTGACCTGCTCGCGCACCGCCAGTTGCTCGTTTATCGAGGCGTCCACGCGGCCGGCGGTGACGCTGTAGGGCTGGTCGTAAGTGCTCAGCGGAACGGCCGTGAACTTGTCCTGCAAGGCATGTACCGCCTGGTAGTCTTCGGGTGTGCCGCTACAATAGATCCGTCCGAGCAGCCAGACGATGCTGGTCGGCGACTTGTACTCGGTGACGCCGACCGGCAGCTTGCCTTGCCAGCCCGGGCCGGTGATCGCGTACTTCCGGGCGGCGGTGCCGGTGGTACGCTTGCCGGGTGCGGCGAAGACCGTCGTCCAGCCATCGAGCATCGGCATCAGGAAGTAGCGGCCCCGCATGTCCGGCTGGCTGACGATCCAGGGTTGCCGGGATACGTCCAGCCATACGGTGGTGTAGAGGGTGTCGGCGTTGGGGGCGGTGACGTCCGTGAAGGCGGCCGTCGGGTACTCGCGCATGCGCACGAATTGGCCCATCGGGGCATGGCTGCCTGCGGGGGCCTCGACGTTGGTCATTACCCGCCGCGTCATCTCCATGGTCACCAGCGGGTAGCCGAAGATGTACGCGTCGACAGCGATTTCACGCGCTTCCTGTTCCCTGGCCGCCGCCGCTTCGGCCTGTTGTTGCGCCTGCTGTGCCGACGGGGCTTTGGCGGCGTCCGCGCTGGCGGCTGGTTCGGGGGTCTTCTGGCCGCAGGCGGTCAGGCTCAGGACGGTGAGCGCAAGCGCCGTGAGGCGGCGAGCGAGTCTGGTCTCGATGATCATCGTGGGCTGCCTTTTTTCACTGACCGGTTTGACCCATGGAAGCCGCGAACCCCACGGCCGCTCGGCGGGGTGTTCGGGGGACGGTGGACATGCCGGAAATTATCAGGCAATTCACCGTCGACCGACACGAACTTGCCGTGCTGTCGTGCGCGCTGGTGCGCTCTGGTGCGCTCTGGTGTGTTCCTCGCGAATCGGGACGGCGGGAGCGCCGCGACGCGCGGTGACATCGTTTTACTCTGCGCCCCGCGTTCTGGTCAAGTTCTTATCCTCCCCTTGTCGGGCGAGTAGGGGACTTCCCCCTGCAGGTGAGCGTGCCCGGCGGCGCGCACCAAAAAGAAAAGCCGCCCGTGGGCGGCTTGCACTGCATCTACCTGAGATTCGTTGAGAATTCTGGTAGGCGCGATTGGAATCGAACCAACGACCCCCACCATGTCAAGGTGGTGCTCTAACCATCTGAGCTACGCGCCTTCGTCAAGGCCGGACCATCTGGCCTTCGAGGAAGTGCGCATTATACGGCGCAGGAAGATCAAGTCAAGCTTGCAGCCCAGGGCAATCGCATCAATCTTGTGCAGGACCGAGTGCTTGCGCGTGTAAGGTGGCCGAGGTGGCGGCGACCAGGCGCTGAACCTTGAGTCCGCCCTTGCGGCGGACAGGGGCGACACCCTTGCTGGTCACGGCCAGTGGTCGCGCTACCAAATGCATGCGCTTGCCCGGTGCAACCCGACGCTCGGCGGCGCGCTTCCAGGTGTTCCTGTAGAATTCGCTACCCATGACCTCTACCCGCATCGAGGCGCCGTGTGGCGCCCCCCGCAGTCTCTTCTCGTACCGCAAGTATTGGGCCAGCCGCTTCGGCACGGCTCCTTTCCTGCCGATGTCGCCAGCCGAAATGGACGAGTTGGGCTGGGACTCGTGCGACATCATCCTGGTTACCGGCGATGCCTACATCGACCATCCGAGCTTCGGCATGGCGTTGATTGGCCGGCTGCTCGAGGCACAGGGCTTTCGCGTCGGGATCATCAGCCAGCCGGACTGGCTGTCGGCCAGCGCTTTCAGGGTGCTCGGCAAGCCGAACCTGTTTTTCGGCGTGACCGCGGGCAACATGGATTCGATGGTGAATCGCTACACCGCCGACCGCAAGCCACGTTCCGACGACGCCTACACGCCGAACGCCGAGCCGCATCGACGCCCCGATCACGCGGTGGTCGTCTATGCGCAGCGCTGTCGCGAGGCCTTTCCCGGGGCCAATATCGTGATCGGCTCGATCGAGGCCAGCTTGCGCCGCATCGCCCATTACGACTACTGGTCGGACAAGGTGCGCCGCTCGGTGCTGCCGGATTCGAAAGCCGATCTGCTGATCTTCGGCAGCGCCGAGCGGGCGATCGTCGACCTGGCGCACCGGCTCGCCGCGGGCGAAAGCATCGTCGGGATACGCGATCTGCGCGGCACCGCGTTCATGGTCCCACGCGGCCAGTTGCCGGGCAGCGACTGGGCAGAAATCGATTCGACCGAGGTCGATACGCCGGGAACGCTGGTCCGCCACCCGGATCCTTACGCGATGACCCCGGCGGGTGGCCCGGACGGCAAGGAAGCGGCGTGTGCGTCGCAATCGTCCGGCGCCGCCGGGCTTGCCGGGCAGCCGCGGACGCAGGTGATCCAGATGCAGTTTCAATTGCACCAGCGGATGCCGAAGCTCGACCGGACGCGGACCGCGGTCCGCCTGCCGTCGTACGAGCAGGTGGCGGCCGATCCGGTGCTGTATGCGCACGCCTCGCGCACTTTCCACATCGAGTCGAATCCGGGCAACGCGCGGGCGCTGATCCAGGCGCACGGCGAGCGCGACGTCTGGCTCAACCCGCCGCCGCTGCCGCTGACGACGCCGGAAATGGACGGCGTCTTCGCCTCGCCGTTCCAGCGCCGGCCGCATCCGTCGTACGGTGACGCCAGGATTCCGGCCTTCGAGATGATCCGCTTTTCGATCAACATCATGCGCGGCTGCTTTGGCGGCTGCACCTTCTGCTCGATCACCGAGCACGAGGGGCGCATCATCCAGAGCCGATCCGAGGAATCGATCGTGCACGAGATCGAGGAGATCCGCGACAAGACGCCGGGCTTTACCGGCGTCATTTCCGACCTTGGCGGCCCGACCGCCAACATGTATCGCCTGGCGTGCAAGGATCCGAAGATCGAATCCTCGTGCCGCCGCCTGTCGTGCGTCTTTCCGGGCATCTGCGAGAACCTCGGCACCGATCACACGCCGCTGGTCAATCTCTACCGCAAGGCGAGGGCGGTGCCGGGGGTGAAGAAGGTGCTGATCAGTTCCGGTCTGCGCTACGATCTCGCGGTGCGCGATCCGCGGTACGTCAGGGAACTGGTCAGCCACCACGTCGGCGGCTATCTCAAGATCGCCCCCGAGCACACCGAGGACGGGCCGCTGGCACACATGATGAAGCCCGGCATGGGTTCCTACGAGCAGTTCAGGGCGATGTTCGAGAAGTTCTCGAAAGAGGCGGGCAAGGAGCAGTACCTGATTCCCTACTTCATCGCCGCGCATCCGGGGACGACCGACCAGGACATGTTGAACCTGGCCCTATGGCTCAAGCGCAACAGTTTCCGGCTCGATCAGGTGCAGACCTTCCTGCCGACGCCGATGGCCATCGCCACGGCGATGTATCACAGCCACAAGAACCCGTTGCAGAAGGTCAGCCGCACTTCGGCAGTGGTCGACACCGTTCGCGCAGGCCGCCAGCGCCGCCTGCACAAGGCTTTCCTGCGCTATCACGATGCCAACAACTGGCCCTTGCTGCGCGAAGCGCTGAAGCAGATGGGGCGCGCCGACCTGATCGGCAACGGCCGGCGGCAACTGATCCCGAGTTTTCAACCGCCCGGGACCGGCACCCTGCGGGCCACCGGCGCACGCGACGTGAAAACCGCACCGCGTGCGCCGGCAGGCGACGCACGCGCCATGCCGGCAAGGAGCCAGGGCCGCAAGCGCTGATTCGGCCGGGATCAGCCACGATCAGCCGCCGATCTGTAGTGGACCGCCAGCCAGATGCTGGCCTGCTCGGGAGGAGTCCAGTCCACCCGATGCCGCCGCCGCGGAGCGATGTCTACGTAGTCGCCGGCCTTTAGGTGCCGCGCCTGCGGCTCGTCCTCGAAGCGCAGCAGGGCCTCTCCCTGAAGCAGCAGGACCCATTCACCCAGCGCTTGTTCGTACCAGAAACCGGGCGGGCTGGACTGGCCGGTCGAGACGATGCGTTCGATCCTGAGGCCCGGCTGGGCGAGCAGTTCCAGCAGCTGCTCGGCGGGCATCGGGGACAGCGGCAGTTCGGCGAAGACGTTGTTCATCGGGCGGCGGATGGCATCGAGTGGGCAGGGTGGCGAGTGCTGCGCGTCGCGGCGAAGCCGGCGGTGGCGCGGCAATGCCGGCGATCACCGTGGGATGGTAGCCCAGGACGGCAAGGCCGGGAACTGGCGCAGCGACCGTCGGATTGGGTATGCTCCAACCGTTGCCGGCGTGGACTGCCGGCCAGCGGCCACCAGCGCTGCGCAACCGCCGAGGAATCCGCTCATGACCATCACCTGGAAATCGCTGCTCGTCTTGCTCGTCGTGCTCAGCGGCTGCGCCGCGCTGACCCGGCACACGCTCAACGAGGAGTACGGCTCGCCCGACCCGGCGCGCTTCGATACGCCGGCTGCGCCACCGCCCGGATTCTCCTACCGCAAGGATGTGCAACCGATTCTGGAGCGCCGCTGCGTGGTCTGCCACGCGTGTTACGACGGTCCGTGCCAGCTCAAGTTCACCGCCTGGGAAGGGGTCGCCCGCGGCACCAGCAAGGAGCAGGTCTACGACAGCGGGCGCCTGCTTGAGGCCCAGCCGTCGCGTTTGTTCACCGATGCGCAGAGCACTTCGCAGTGGCGCGCCAAGGGCTTCTCGGCGGTACTCAACGAGCGCGAGCAGACGCCGACCGCCAACCTCGCGGCGAGCGTGCTGTATCGCGCACTGAAGCTCAAGCAGGACCACCCTTTGCCACCAACCGCGATCCTGCCCAAGACCTTCGACTTCTCGCTCGACCGCGCGCAGCAGTGCCCGCGGATCGACGAGTACGACGCCTTCGAGCGCAAGAACCCCTTGTGGGGGATGCCCTTCGGGCTGCCGGGTCTGAGCGATGGCCAGTTGGCTACCCTGAGCCGTTGGCTCGAACTCGGGGCGCCTTTCGAGGGGCTGCCGCCGCTGCCGGCGCAGCTTGGCCAGCAGGTCGCCGACTGGGAGACGTTCCTGAACGGCGACTCGCTGAAGCAACGGCTGGTCAGTCGCTACATCTACGAACACCTGTTCCTGGCCCACCTCTACTTTGACAGTGACGCCCAACACCACTACTTCCGGATGGTCCGGTCGCGAACGCCGCCGGGGCAGCCGATCGACCTGATCGCCAGCCGCCGGCCGTATGACGACCCGGGGGTCGAGCGCGTCTACTACCGCCTGGAGCGCGAACAGGAGACGATCGTCGACAAGACCCATTTGCCGTACGCGCTCGGTGCCAAGCGCATGGCACGCTGGCGGCAGATCTTTCTCGACCCCGACTACGCGGTCGACGAGCTTCCGTCCTATGCGTTGCAGGTGGCGTCCAATCCTTTCGTGACCTTCCAGGCGCTACCGACCTCCGCGCGCTATCAATTCATGCGCGACGAGGCGGAGTTCACCATCATGGGCTTCATCAAGGGGCCGGTCTGTCGCGGCCAGGTGGCGTTGAACGTCATCGAGGATCGCTTCTGGGTGTTCTTTCTTGCCGATACCGACCTGCAGGGCAAGGCCGGCGAGTTCCTGGACCGCGAATCCAGTCTGCTCGCCTTGCCGGCGGCGCAGGGCAGTGACGCCAAGGTCATCGGCCCCTGGCGTGACTACGCCAAACTGCAAGCCAAATACCTGCAGGCCAAGTCGAAATTCCTCGATCACTACGCGGCGACCAGCACCGGGCCGACGCTGCAGTGGATCTGGAACGGTGACGGCAACAACCCGAATGCGGCGCTGACCGTCTTCCGCCACTTCGATAACGCTTCGGTGGTCAAGGGCCTGGTCGGCGGCCCGCCGAAAACGGCGTGGGTGATCGGCTATGGACTGCTCGAACGTATCCACTACCTGCTGGTTGCCGGCTACGACGTCTATGGCAACGTCGGTCACCAGTTGCTGTCGCGGCTGTACATGGATTTCCTGCGGATGGAGGGCGAGTTCAACTTCATCGCCTACCTGCCGCGCGACGACCGTAAAGCCGTCCGTGACTTCTGGTATCGCGGTGCCAGCCAGGAGGTCAAGGATCATGTCTACGGCACGCTGGCCAGCTTCGACGTCCAGACCGGCATCCGCTATCGCACCGACGACCCGCAGCAGGAGTTGTACAGCATGCTCCAGAGCCGCCTGGCACCGGTTCTGGAGCACCAGTACGATCTCTCGCAAGTGGCCGACGCGGCCTTGCGCAAGGACCTGGCGGCGCTGGCCGCTCTGCGCGGCGCGGCGCTGTCGTGGATTCCCGAGGTGGTTTTCGTCCGACTGGAAGATCCGCCGCGGCCGCCGCGCTACTTCACCCTGCTGCGCAATACCGGCCACCGGAGCGTCTCCAGCCTGCTCCGCGAGGGACTCGAGCTGTTGCCGGCAGAGAACACGCTGACCGTCGTACCGGGTTTCATCGGCGCCTATCCGAGCGCCATCTACCGCCTGCAGCGCTCGCAGATCAAGGCCCTGGCCGACACCATCGGCGGCTTGTCGTCGGAGGCGGATTACCGGGCGCTGGCCGACCGCTTCGTCGTTCGTCGCAGCGACCCCGCCTTCTGGCAGGCCAGCGACGAGCTTCAGGACGCGCATCTGAAGCTCGCTCCGGTCAGTGCCGGTCTGCTCGACTACAACCGCCTGGAGAATCGTTGACCGCCGCCGTAGGCGGCGCGATTACCACTACTACTGCTGCTTCATCAGCTCCTGCACCCTCGGGTCCTTCATCATTTCCTGAATCCGGGGGTCCTTCAGCATCTCGTTGATGTTCATTTCTCCCATGCTCGGCATGGTCACGTCGCCCGGCTTCTGGCCGGGCTTGCACGGACCGATCCAGCGCGCATCGAGCGTCATCCTGGATTCGCCGATGCCGTGCATCGGCGGGCTGAAACGGGTGTACATCCTGCCCTTGTAGGCGGAGTCGAAGGCGCCGACGAAGCTTGCGTCGGTCGTCGCCGTGCTGCCCTCGACCTTGCACACCGAATGAACGGTCGCCTTGTTCCCCTGCATCCTGATGTCGAGGACGCTGCACTGGTGTTTTTCCTTGGCGGCCTTCTGCATCATCAGGTCGTCGGTGCTGGCGTCTATGCATTGCTGGATCGCGCCGATCGACGGCATGCCCTCCATCTGTGTGTTCAGCTCCCACAGGCCAGGCTTGCGTTTCGGCAGCTCGGCGGCGTGCACGCTGGCGGCAAGGCTGCTCGCCGCCAGCGCGAGCAGCAGCAGTGATGCGGTGTGAGGCTTGCGACGGGTAGCGGGTCTGGCGGCAGGTTGCATGCGTGCTCCGGGTTGATGAAAGGGCGGATCGTCGGCTAGTTGCTGGATGTTAAACCGTAATCGACCGGGACAGCGTGTGTCGGGCCGGGGGATTGGCGCCGGCGGTGGCGGCGGCAAGCCGTAGCTGTCGTCGGCGGCCTGGCGACTCGGCACGCCGCTGGTAGAATGCCGGTCATGAAAGTGAATGGCATGCCCACGCGAACGATCCGGCCGGCGGCCGATGGTCTTGCCGTAGACGTCATCGACCAGACCGCGCTGCCGTACCATTATCGCTGGCTGCGGCTGGCCAGCGTCGAAGACGCGGCACAGGCGATCCGCAGCATGCAGGTGCGCGGGGCGCCGCTGATCGGCGTCACCGCCGCCTACGGCGTGGCGCTGGCGATGATGCGGCAGGCCGACGACGCGGCGCTGCTGGCCGCCGTCGAGACGCTGGCCGCGACCCGGCCGACGGCGGTGAACCTGCGCTGGGCGCTGGCGCGCATACAGACCTGTCTGACGCCGCTGCCAGTTTCGGTGCGTGCCGAGGTGGCCTGGCGGGAAGCGGCCCGGATTGCCGACGAGGACGTCGACCAGTGTCGCCGGATCGGCCGGCACGCGCTGCCGTTGCTTCGTTCGTGCAGCGGCGGGAACGGCCGGCTCGAGATCATGACCCACTGCAACGCCGGTTGGCTGGCCACCGTCGATTACGGGACGGCGCTGGCGCCGGTCTACGCTGCGTTCGACGAGGGCCTGGCGGCGCATGTCTGGGTTTCCGAAACGCGTCCGCGCAACCAGGGATTGCTGACCGCCTGGGAACTTGCGCAGCACGGCGTGCCGCATACCGTCATCGCCGACAACGCGGCCGGCGCGCTGTTGGCGGGCGGCGGGATCGACGCCGTGATTGTCGGCGCCGACCGGATCGCCGCCAATGGCGACGTCGCCAACAAGATCGGCACTTACCTCAAGGCCCTGGCCGCCCGGGCGGCCGGCGTGCCGTTTTTCGTCGCTGCGCCGCGTTCGACGATCGATTTTTGCTGTCCGGACGGCGCGGCGATTCCCATCGAGGAGCGCGCCGCCGACGAGTTGCGCCTGGTGCACGGCTGCGACGCTGCCGGCTTCGCCTCGCAACTGCGGCAACTGCCGCTCGCCGAAGCGGTCGCCAACCCGGGCTTCGACGTCACGCCCGCTGGTCTGATCACCGCGCTGATCAGCGAGCGCGGTTGGTGTCCGGCCAGCCGCGAAGGGCTGCGGGCACTGTACCCGGAAAAACGAGATGAATGACGAGATGAATATGAATGACCGGACGACTGATCTTCGCCAGCAGCTGATCGATACCGCGCGCCGAATGGCCGCTGCCGGCCTCACCCGCGGTACCGCCGGCAATGTCAGTGTGCGCGCCGGGGAGCGGGGCGGGGGCTTCCTGATCACGCCGACCGGGATGGCCTATGAAGCCATGGAAAGCGAAGACATCGTTTTCATGCGCCTCGACGGAACCGCCGAAGGGCGTCGCAAACCGTCGTCCGAATGGCGCTTCCATCGCGATCTCTACCGCCATCGCGCGGAGGCCGGCGCGATCGTGCACGCCCATTCGCCGTTCGCCACCAGCCTGGCGTGCCTGCGCCGCGACGTTCCGGCCTTCCACTACATGATCGCGCGCTTTGGCGGCGACAGCCTGCGCTGTGCCGCTTACGCGACTTTCGGCACGCAGGCGCTGTCCGACGCGGCCTTGTCGGCGATGGCCGATCGTCGCGCCTGCCTGCTGGCCAACCACGGCATGCTGGCGTTCGGCGACGATCTCGGGCAGGCGCTCGATCTTGGCGTCGAACTCGAAGCGCTCTGCGAACAGTACTGGCGCGCCTGCCAGCTTGGCGAGCCGGTGCTGCTCGATGCCGCGGAGATGCGCACCGTACTCGGCAAGTTCGCCAGCTACGGCCAGCAGGCCTGAGCGCCAGCGCACGCTTCCCAGGAGAGTACCCAGCGAGCATGTTACGGATCAGCGAAATCCGCTTGCCGATCGACCATCCGCCGGAAGCGCTGCCGGTCGCGGTCGCCGCCCGCCTGGGGATTCCCCGGTCGGCGATCGGCGCGACCAGCGTCTTCCGGCGCAGCCACGACGCGCGCAAGGCGAGCGCGCTGGTCTTCAGCTACAGCGTTGACGTCGCGGTCGCCGACGAAGCACTGCTGCTCGGCAAGTTCGCCGCTGACCGCCGGTTGCAGCCGACGCCGGACATGCGCTATCACTTTGTCGGGCAAGCGCCGGCGAAGCTGGCGTCGCGGCCGATCGTCGTCGGCTTCGGCCCGGCCGGCATTTTCGCCGCGCTGATTCTCGCGCAGAGCGGCTTTCGGCCGATCGTCCTGGAGCGTGGCAAGGCGGTGCGCGAGCGAACGCAGGACACCTGGGGGCTGTGGCGCAAGAAGGTGCTCGATCCCGAGTCGAACGTGCAGTTCGGCGAAGGCGGCGCCGGAACCTTTTCCGACGGCAAGCTGTACAGCCAGATCAAGGACCCGCAGCACCACGGGCGCAAGGTGCTAGAGGAATTCGTCAAGGCCGGCGCGCCCGAGGAGATCCTCTACGCCAGCAAACCGCACATCGGCACCTTCCGGCTGGTCGCCATGGTCGAGAAGATGCGGCGCGAAATCGAGCGCCTCGGCGGCGAGGTCCGCTTCCAGCAGCGGCTGACCGGTCTGACGATCGAACAAGGGCGGCTGCGCGGCGTGAGCCTCGCTTCCGGCGAGCAACTCGTCGGCGAGCAGGTGATCCTAGCGCTGGGCCACAGCGCCCGCGACACCTTCGAGATGCTGCACGGTGCGGGCGTGTTCATGGAAGCCAAACCGTTTTCGATCGGCTTGCGCATCGAACATCCGCAAGCCTTGATCGACCAGGCTCGTTTCGGCAGGCACGCCGGCAATCCGCTGCTCGGCGCCGCCGACTACAAGCTGGTGCATCACTGCCACAGCGGGCGTTCGGTGTACAGCTTCTGCATGTGCCCCGGCGGAACGGTGGTGGCGGCCACTTCGGAAGAGCGGCGGGTGGTGACCAACGGCATGAGCCAGTATTCGCGCAACGAACGCAACGCCAACGCCGGCATCGTCGTCGGCATCACGCCGCTCGACTACCCGGGCGGGCCGCTGGCCGGCATTGCCCTGCAGCGGCAGCTGGAAAGCCGTGCCTTCGAACTCGGCGGCGGCAGCTACGAGGCACCGGCACAACTGGTCGGGGACTTCCTCGCCGACCGGCCGTCCACGCGTCTGGGGACGGTCATTCCCTCGTATCGGCCGGGCGTTCGCCTGACCAATCTCGCCAGCGCCCTGCCGGAATACGCGATTGCCGCGATTCGCGAAGCGCTGCCGGCCTTTGCACGACAGATCAGGGGCTTCGACATGGCCGATGCGGTGCTCACCGGGGTCGAGACACGCACTTCGTCGCCGCTGCGCATCACCCGCGGCAGCGATTTCCAGAGCCTGAACGTCAGGGGCCTGTATCCCGCCGGGGAGGGCGCCGGTTACGCCGGCGGCATTCTCTCGGCCGGCGTCGACGGGATCCGGGTGGCCGAGGCGTTGACGCGGGAGATGCTCAACGACAGGTCTGCGCTGGCGGCCAGCGTGCGCTGACCCTGCTCAGCCGCCAAAGCGGCGTTTGGCCTGCTCGCGACGCTCCTGCGCTTCGAGGCACAGCGCCGCGGTGGGTCGCGCCAGCAAACGGGCGATGCCGATCGGCTCGCCGGTTTCCTCGCACCAGCCGTAGTTGCCGTCGTCGATGCGGCGCAGCGCTTCACGGATCTTCTGGAGCAGCTTGCGTTCGCGGTCGCGAACGCGCAGTTCCAGCGTGTGCTCTTCCTCGGCGCTGGCGCGATCGTTCCAGTCGGAACTGGTCTCGCTCTCCTGCAGGTGGCCGGCGGTCTCTTTCACCGCCGAAAGCAGCGCCTTTTCTTCATCGAGCAGCCGCCGGCGGAAGAATGCCAGCTGTTCGGGCGACATGTACTCATCCGGGGGGGCTGCACGCAGCGTCGCCTCGGTCTCGGTGCGAACTTGATCGGCAAGCTTGTTCATGTTTCCTGCTCCATCACTGACTGATTGGGCACCGGCCACCGGGAAGATCCGCGTGTCGCGGTGTGCTCGACAGCTGTCGCCTTGATCTTGCCACTGGCGAAGCATGTTATAGCATTGCGTGGCGGGGGCATAGACGGGGCCGCAGGCTGATTACCGGTAGCGCCGCCACCTGGCGCCCGCCCCCGACACGCGACAGCACGCGCTGGCGTCTGCCAGCGAGCCGGCGGCTGATTCCCTTGCTGATCGTTCGACGCCGCCATCGCCCTTCGATTAACATTCCGGGGAGCCATCCACGAGCGGGAGGTATCGAGCGATGACAGCGCCACCGACGGACAACGCGGCAATCGAGCCGGTCAGGCCATGGACGGTCTTCTTGATCTTTCTGCGGCTTGGACTCAGCTCGTTCGGTGGCCCGGTGGCGCACCTGGGCTACTTCCGGGACGAGTTCGTCAACCGCCGCCGCTGGCTCAGCGATCGGGCCTACGCCGATCTGGTCGCCCTTTGCCAGTTCCTGCCCGGCCCGGCGAGCAGTCAGGTGGGAATCTCCATCGGACTGTCGCGGGCCGGCTATGCCGGCGCGTTGGCCGCCTGGACAGGATTTACCTTGCCGTCGGCGGTCGCCCTGATCGTCTTTGCGCTCGGCATTTCAAGCTGGGGCGATGCCGTCCCGGCCGGGGTGCTGGACAGCCTCAAGGTCGTCGCCGTGGCGGTTGTCGCGCAAGCGGTGTGGGGAATGGCGCGCAACCTGTGCGTCGGTACCACGCGGATCACGATCATGGCGGTCGCGACCTGCGCCGTGCTGGCCTGGCCAGGCGCGTCGGGGCAGGTCGGGGTGATCGTCGTCGCTGGCTTCCTGGGGCTGCTGCTGTTCAAGGGCGCGCCCGACGCGGCGCACGAGCCGCTGCCGATGACGATCAGTCGCCGCGGCGGTTGTTTCTGGCTGGCGCTTTTTCTGCTACTGCTGGTCGGACTGCCGGTCGTGGCGCAGGCATGGCCAGAACGCACGCTGGCGATGATCGACGCCTTCTACCGGGCCGGATCACTGGTTTTCGGCGGCGGGCACGTGGTCCTGCCCCTGCTGCAGGCCGAGGTGGTGCCCAGCGGCTGGGTCAGTAACGAGTCCTTCCTCGCCGGCTACGGCGCGGCGCAAGCGGTCCCGGGCCCGCTGTTCACCTTTGCCGCTTTTCTCGGGGCATCGATGAACGAGCCGCCAAGCGGCTGGCTTGGCGGCCTGATCTGCCTGATCGCGGTCTTCATACCTTCGTTCCTGCTGGTCTGCGGCGCCTTGCCGTTCTGGGAGCAGTTGCGGCGCAGTCGCCACACGCAAGCGGCGCTGGCTGGCGTCAATGCCGCGGTTGTCGGTTTGCTGCTGGCAGCGCTGTATCACCCGGTATGGACCAGCGCGATCCGCCAGCCGGCTGACTTCGGCCTGGCCTTGGTCGCCCTGATCGCGTTGATCTTCTGGAAGCTGCCGCCATGGCTGGTGGTACTCGGCAGCGCCGTTGCCGGCTGGTTGCTGAGTGCGCTCGGCGTGGCGGCATGAAGGCGATGCCCGGCGCGATCGCCGTGCCGGATGATTCCTCGCTCCGGTGGCGATACGGCGAGCCGTTTGCTGTTCGCCCGACCGCGGGGGACTTCCCGACACTGTTCTCGGTGAGCGGGAAGTGTCGGGAAAATTTACAACTCGCCAAGGAGCAGACCACGGCAGGTCACTGCAAGATCCTGATAATTCGATGATTCGTTTTAGTGCCATGAAATCTGCTTGCCACCCGCTCGTCGTGTGCAATACCGTGCACGCATCACACATTCCCCCGCCGGGGAGAGGAGCTGATCATGTCCGAGCATCGAAGCAAATCCTGCAGGTCCTTTTTGGCAGTGGCCATCGTCAGCAGTCTAAGCTGTCTGGCGGTCAATGCGCATGCCACTCCGTTCACGCTGAATTTCAACTCGCAAGGGTACGGCTTTAACACCCTTGAAAACAACGGCTCGTTCACCTGGAGCAATATCGACGGCTCCGGCGTCGACCTTACCTGAACCCTCGGCGCCGGCAGTCATGACGTCAATGACGGACCGTCGGGGAGCGGACTGAACATCGGTCGGAACGCGGGCCAGGCGGACGATGTGTTTCACGAGTACCAATTCACCTTCTCCCAGGCCGTGAAGAACATCCATTTCAGCATCCTGAACATCAACCACGGGCCGCAGGGCAACTTCCAGTACTGGGATTTGCTGACCTTCTCTCCCGGCGCGACATTTTCAAATCTCAATGGTGGGGTCACGGCATCCGGCAACCAGCTTCTCCCGCCCAACGGCGTAAGCAATTCCGAAAGCGCGGACGTGACGTATGCAGCATATACCAGCGGCTTCACGATCATCCACGGCAACGGGCCGGACAGCATCGATCCGGGCTTTCTCCACTTCCCGTCGATCAGCTTCGATGTCCCGGAGCCGGGTACGGCCTTGCTTCTGGGTCTTGGGCTGGTCGGGCTGCTTGGTCGTCGGCGCGCTTAGTCGCGCAGACAGATGGGTTCGGAGCGGGAGGCAGGCAAGCGCCTCCCTTTCCTACGCTGCATGCGCGCCGCAGTCATCGCCGCCCGTCACCACCCTCTGGACAGTGCGTCTGGTCGTCACCGGGTCGCCGCCTGCAACCATCCCAGACCATCCTCGGTCCTGCCGCGCGGGCGGTACTCGCAACCCACCCAGCCGTCGTAGCCAAGCTCGTCGAGCAGCCTGAAGAGATAGCGATAATTGACCTCGCCGTCGTCCGGTTCGTGGCGGGACGGGACGCTGGCGACCTGCACGTGGCCGATCCCGGCGAAGTGCTTCCTGAAGGTGGTCGCCAGGTCTCCTTCGACGATCTGAGCGTGGTAGAAGTCCATCTGAACCTTGAGGTTGGGCTCGCCCACCAGGTCACGGACAGTGTGCGCGTCGGCCTGACTGTTGAGGAAATAGCCGGGCATGTCGCGACCGTTGATCGGCTCGATCAGCAGCGTTCGATCGTGCTTCGCCAGTTCTCGCGCGGCGTACCGCAGGTTGTCGAAGTAGGTCTCGCGGCACGCTGCACGGTAGTCCCGCTGCGCTTCGACGACCAGCACCCCGGCCATCGCGTGCAGGCGTCGGGTGCCCAGCGCCAGCGCGTAGTCCAGCGCCCGGTCGACACTGGCACGAAAATCTGCCTCGCGACCTGGCAGCGCCGCCAGCCCGCGTTCGCCGCCGGCCCAGTCGCCCGGCGGCAAATTGAAGAGCACGTTTTCGAGCCTGTTCTCGCGCAGCCAACCGGCGACTTCGGCGGCGCCGTGCTCATACGGGAAAAGGAACTCGACGGCACGAAAGCCGGCCCTTGCCGCGGCGGCGAAGCGCTGCGGGAAGGGAACCTCGTTGAACATCGTGCTCAGGTTGGCGGCAAACTTTGGCATGTCCATCCCTTGGTTGCAGAATGCGAGGTGGGCTGCGCCGGCCTCCGGCGCCCGCGCATCATCTGCTCATCCAACTCAGGTAGAATCCGCAGCTGTCGCCTGGCGGCTGGTCGCTGCCGGGGCAGTCGGCAGGATAATCCATTGATCACAGGTTAGGCCATGAACACGCATCCCTCTGACTTGCTGCCGCTGGCCGAACACGGCGCCGGCCTGATCCTCACCCCTTGCCCGGGCACCAGCGGCGTGGACACCGAGACCGCGGTCGAGCAACTCAAGGCAGCGGGTGCCGACGCTCTGATCACCCTGATGCCGGACGCCGAAATGGCGGGCAATTCGGTGACCGACCTGCCCGCGCTTTGCGCCAAACACCGTCTGCGCTGGTTTCACCTGCCAATCGACGACGACCACGCGCCAGCCAATGATTTTACCGTCGCCTGGCAGGTGCAGCGAGCGGCCGTGCAGCAGTTCCTCGACGCAGGCAGGAAGATTGCCGTCCACTGCAAGGGCGGTTCCGGCCGCACCGGCCTGATGGCGGCGCAGATCCTGGTCGAACGCGGCTACTCCAGGGAGCAGGCGATGGAGGCTGTCAAAGCGCTGCGGCCAAAGGCCCTGAGCCTGGCGGTTCATCAGGAGTATCTGGCACGGCTTCCCGCACCGGTGTAGGTGGACCGCCAGCGCGTTGGTGAGCAGGCGGCCGGGGTTCGCTGGCGACCGCGCAGAGCGCACAGAAGCGACGCCGGTGCAGGTATACTCGGGCATTTCGTCGGCCAGCCGCCTGTCGGCTTCCCGGTCGTCGGTGTGACCCTGTGAGACCCCCACCTTGGCTCTGATCCTGCTTGGACTTTCCGGCGCGCTGACCCACGACCCTTCGGCAGCGCTGTACATCAATGGCAAACTCGTTGCCGCGGCGGAGGAAGAACGTTTCGTCCGCGACAAGCACGCCAGGAACCGCATGCCGTACGAGGCGGCGAAGTTCTGTCTGGAGTTCGCCGGTGTCAAGCCGTCCGAGGTCGATGCAGTAGCGATTCCCTTTGCCCCGATCAGCCTTCTGGAGCCGGCGCGCTGGCATTATGCCAAGCGTTACTGGTACGCGCCGGAGCGCGCGCTCGACGCCATTCTGACCGGTAACCGGCGTTTCCATCGCTATCGCAGGCGCATCGAGTGGTGCCTGCTGCAGCTCGGTTTCGATTTGAGGAAGACCGAAATCGTGCCGGTGGAGCACCACCTGGCGCACGCGGCCAGCGCCTACTTCTGTGCGGGATTTGCGGAAAAAACAGCGATTCTCGGGATCGACGGTAAAGGCGAGTACGCGACGACCTTCTTCGGCTACGGTGAGAACGGCAGGATTCACAAGATCAAGGAGTTCTACGATCCGGATTCGCTCGGCGGGCTGTACGGCGCATTGACCGAGTACCTCGGCTTCGAGATGCTCGACGGCGAGTACAAGGTAATGGGCATGGCGCCTTATGGCGATCCGCAGCGCTACGATTTCTCGCGTCTGGCTAACTTCGAGAACGGCGAACTGACGGTCAATACCGACTACGCCAACGTGATCGGCTTCCGCCGCTACAAGGAAAAAGGCAAGGGCTACTACTTCTCGCCGAAACTGGTCGAGTGGCTGGGTCCGAAGCGCGCGGGAGACGTCGCCGACGACCCCTATATTCACTACGCTGCGAGCATCCAGAAGCTCTTCGAGGATCTCGCGCTGCAGATGCTCGAGCACTACCTTGGCGACATTCTGCGCGAAACCGGCCGACTCGCTTTTTCGGGCGGCGGCGCGTTGAACGTCAAGCTCAACCAGAAGATCATCGCTCGCCCGGATGTCCAGGAACTCTACGTCCAGCCAGCGTCGGGTGACGCCGGCACGGCGCTTGGCGCGGCCGCCTGGGTGTCGGTGCAGCGGGGCGTGCCGGTGGAGAAGATGGAGCACGTCTTTCTCGGGCCGGCCTACAGCAATGAAGACGTCATCGCCGCCTGTGCCCGCCATCCGGCGCAGCCTCAGTGGCGACGCCTGAGCCAGGTGCCGCAGGAAATCGCCGCCATCCTGGTGGCGGGGAACCCTGTCGCGTGGTTCCAGGGGCGGATGGAGTTTGGTCCGCGCGCGCTCGGTGGCCGTTCGATCCTCGGTTGCCCGAGCGTTGCCGGCGTTGCCGACCGGATCAACGCGCAGATCAAGTTCCGCGAGCGCTGGCGCCCATTTTGCCCGAGCATGCTCGACAGCGTCGGTCCGCAGATGCTCGGCAGCGATCATCCGGCGCCGTTCATGACCTTTACCTTCAAGGTTGCCGATGGCTGGAAGGAGCGCGTTCCGGAAGTCGTGCACGAAGACGGCAGCTCGCGCGCGCAGGTGCTGCAACGACAATTCAACCCGCGCTACTACGACCTGATGGTCGAACTCGAGAAGCTGACCGGCAACGGCGTCGTGCTCAACACCTCTCTCAACCGCCGCGGCGAACCGATGATCTGTTCACCGACCGACGCGCTGAACATGTTCTTCGGGTCGGACCTCGAATATCTCGTGATGGAGGAGCTGCTGGTCGTGAAGACCGGGGGCGACACCGAGGCCGTGCCGTCAGGCCGCTAGGCGGGCAGCGGCCTCGGCAGTCGATCCTGGCCATCGCGTTCTGGCCAACGCGCATTTGACTCCGGCAGCGGCGCCAAGGATACTTCGTCTGCGTGCTCGAAACGCCGTCCCCCATATTTGGTTGTCTCGACAGAGCGGCTGGAAGTGGCCTGTTGAGGGGTCGTTTTGTGGCCGAAACGGAGACACCATGAGATTTTCCATCCTTAGCCCTCCCGTTAATTAACCGCAACTCACTTACGAGGAAATCATGTCCAAACTGTTCATCGAAGATCTCGCCCTGGAAGGAAAGCGCGTCCTGATTCGCGTTGATTTCAACGTTCCTCAGGACAAGGTTACCGGAGCGATCACCAATACCAAGCGCATCGAAGCGGCGCTGCCGACGATCAAATACGCCCTGGAAAAGGGCGCTGCCGTCATTCTCATGTCGCATCTTGGCCGTCCCGACGGCAAGGTGATGCCGCAATACAGCCTGCAGCCGGTGGCGACCGCCCTTGCCGACCTGCTCGGGCGCCCGGTCAGCTTCCTTTCCGACTGCGTCGGTCCGGATGTCGAGGCCGCCTGTGCCGAGATCAGGCCGGGCGAAATCATCCTGCTCGAGAACCTCCGTTTCCACATCGAAGAAGAAGGCAAGGGCACCGTCAAGGGCCCCGACGGAATCGTCAGCAAGGTCAAGGCGAACCCCGACGACGTCAAGGCCTTCCGCGCGTCGCTCACCAGGCTTGCCGACGTCTACATCAACGATGCCTTTGGCACCGCGCACCGCGATCACTCGTCGATGACCGGTGTGCAGTTGCCTGAACGCGCCGCCGGCTACCTGATGAACAAGGAGCTGGCGGCTTTCTCGGCGGTTCTCGAATCGCCAAAAAGGCCGCTGCTGGCGATCCTCGGTGGCGCCAAGGTTGCCGACAAGATTCAGCTGATCAACAACCTGCTCGACAAGGCAGACCAGATCATCATCGGTGGCGGGATGGCCTTCACCTTCAAGAAAGTCCTCACCGGGATGCCGATCGGCAGCTCGCTGTACGATGAGGAAGGCGCCAAGCTGGTACCTGAGCTGATGACCAAGGCCCGGGAGAACGGCAAACAGATCCTGCTGCCGACCGATTTCATCATCGCCGACAAGTTTGCCGCCGACGCCAGCACCGGCACGGCCAACGATGTCGATGGTATCCCGGAAGGCTGGCTGGGACTCGATTGCGGGCCCGAATCGACGAAGGTGTTTGTCGACGCCATCGTCAACGCCAGGACCGTCATCTGGAACGGTCCGGCGGGCGTCTTCGAATTCGCCAAGTTCGAAGCCGGCACCAGGGCAATGGCCGACGCCATCGTCGAGGCCACCGCCAGGGGTGCGACCACGGTGATCGGTGGCGGTGACACCGCTACCGCTGCCAAGAAATACGGCGCCGAGAAGAAGGTGACGCATACCTCGACCGGCGGTGGTGCATCGCTCGAGTATCTCGAAGGCAAGGTCCTGCCCGGCGTCGCCGCGCTCTCTGACAAATAGCGACAGCAGGCCCTGGCGCCGTGCCAGGGCCTGCTCGTTCGGCCAACCATCCAAAACACCCATGAGGAATACCATGCGTAAAATCGTTATCGCCGGCAACTGGAAAATGAACAAGAGTGTCGCCGAGTCCGTCAAGCTGGCCGCCGACGTGGTCGCCGCCGCCAGGGAAATCAAGAACGTCGTCGTCGCCATCGCCCCGACCTATCTCGCACTGGCCAAGGTCGCCGAAGTGGTCAAGGGCAGCAACGTCAAGCTCGCCGCGCAGGACGTGCACTGGGAAAACCAGGGTGCATTCACCGGCAAGGTCAGCGCCGACATGCTCAAGGAGATTGGCGTTGATCTGGTGATCATCGGCCACTCGGAGCAGCGGACCTACTTCGGCGAGACCGACGAAACGGTCAACAAGAAGGTCAAGAAAGTTCTGTCGCTGGACATGGGGCCGATCGTCTGCATCGGTGAAACGCTCGCCGAGCGCCAGGGCGGTCAGCTCGAAAGCGTGCTGACGACGCAGGTTAACGGCGCCTACGCGGGCCTCTCGGCCGATGACGCGCTGCGTACCGTGGTCGCCTACGAGCCGGTCTGGGCGATCGGCACCGGCGTTACCGCCAGCGACGCCGAAGCGCAGGAAGCGCACGCCTTCGTCCGTGGCCTGCTGGCCAAGCTCTTCGGCGACGACGTCGCGCAGTCGATCAGCATCCAGTACGGCGGTTCGATGAAGCCGGACAACGCTGCCGGCCTGCTGGCCCAGAAGGACATCGACGGTGGCCTGATCGGCGGTGCGGCGCTCAAGGCCGACAGCTTCCTGGGGATCATCACGCCGGGCGAGTCGCTCAGCAAGTAAGTCGTGCGAACGGCTGGAACGTGGGGGCCGCATCGCGGTCCCCGTTTTTTTTTTTGTTCTGGCCGGCGGTGATCGTTCAGCGGCGTGGCTCGCCGCGCCTTTGCTGCTCCCCGCGAGCCTATCGCTGGCGCTCTCATGGGCACGCAGCCAGATTCTTTCGGGGCCACACCACAAATGATATTTGGCGCGAACAAAGGTCTGTAATAGACTGATATGTAATGTGTAGTGTGTAGACTTTGCACTTCCGCGGTGGCTCGTGTCAGGCCTCGCGAACGCGACACAGGCACTGCACGCCCCTAAAGTCCTGAGCTTTGGTGCCGTATTAGCCAACTGGTGGCAATGGTGCGTCTTCGAGCCATTCGCCCGGCGGCGGGCGTCGGCACCACCGATCCCGGTCCGATCGACGGCCACCGAGGGCGATCCCGGGGTGATGCGGCGCCGGGCAGAATGCGGAGCGGCAGACAATGCGAACGACCAAGGTGGGGAACGAGACCGGCTGCCGCCCTGACGGTGGCGATGACGTACGCCCGATCGAAGGACGACAGCGTGCTGTTTCGTCGCGGCGACGGTTGTCGGCACCGATCGGAGCCGGGTCGCCACCGGCGTTTGCGGTGAGCGACAAGATCGACGATCCCGACCTGCTGGCGGGTCTGCTGCCCGGTTGGTCGGCCGCGGACGTAGACCAGGCGGGGGCCACGTTGTCGCGTTCCAGTGCCTGGAAGGTGCTGCTGGTTGACGACGAAGCGGACGTTCGTGCGGTCCTCCGTCTGGCGTTGCAGGGAGTGGTCATCGAAGGCAGCGGCCTGCAGCTGTTCGAGGCGTCGTCGGCGAAGGAGGCGAGTGTCGTGCTCGCCACCCATCCCGACATCGCGCTGATCCTGCTTGACGTGGTGATGGAATCCGATCGGGCCGGACTGGATCTCGTGCGCCACATTCGCGACGATCTGGCCAATCGAAGCGTGCAGATTGTTCTGATCACCGGCCAGCCGGGTTACGCGCCACAGCGCGAGGTAGTCAGCGCTTACCAGATCGACGGCTACTGGCTCAAGTCCGAGCTGAACGCCGATCGGATCTACGTCTCGGTGTGCTCGGCGATCCGCACGCACCGGCTGATTCGCGAGCACGAACTCCTGCAGCGCGATCTGCAGCAGAAGGTGCGGGAACTGGATGACACCCTGCGCGTGCTGCGCGACAGCGAGGCCAACCTGATCCGGGCGCAGTCGGTCGCGCACGTCGGCAGCTGGACCTATGATCTGGTGAGCGACCAGATGCGCCTGTCGGCGGAAACCTGTCGGATCTTCGGCCTGCCAGAGGGGACGATCGGCAGCTACGAGAGCTATCTGGCCCGTGTCTGCCCGGAGGACCGCAGCGCTCTGGAGGAGGCCTGGCATGCCGCGCTCGGCAAGGCCGGGCCCTTCGAACACGAGCACCGGATCATCGTCGGCCAGAAGCTTCGCCACGTTCGCCAGCAGGCCGATCTGACCTATGCCGCCGACGGCCGGCCTCTGCGTAGCCTGGGCACCACCCAGGACATCACCGAGCGCAAGCAGGCGGAAGAGGAACTCAAACGCTCGAACGCGGAGCTGGAACAATTCAGCTATGCGATATCGCACGATCTGCGTCAGCCGCTGCGGATGATCTCCAGCTACCTGCAGCTGCTCGGGATCAGCCTTGGCGAGCAGCTCGACGACGAGCAGCGGGAGCATTTCAAGTTTGCCATCGACGGCGCCAAGCGCCTGGACCGGATGCTCGTGGCGCTGCTCGAGTACTCGCGGGTCGGTCGCCTGGGCGAGCCACCGGCGTGGGTCGACAGCCGGGCCATCGTCGACGAAGCGTTACTCTTCCTGCAACCGGCAATCGCCGAAGCGCAAGCCAGAATCAGCGTGCGCGGCCGCTGGCCACGGGCGCTGGTCTGTCCCGACGAGATGCTGCGCCTGGTCCAGAACCTGATCGCCAACGCGGCCAAGTTCCGCGTCGCCGGACGGCGCCCGGAGATCCGCGTGTCGAGCAGGGTTTCCGACGGCAACTGGTTGCTGACCGTCGCCGACAATGGTCTCGGCATCCTCCCAGGACAGCTCGGACGGCTGTTTCAGGTCTTCCAGCGACTGCAGAGCCGGGCCTCGTACGAGGGCAGCGGCATCGGCCTGGCGCTTTGCCGCAAGATTGCCGAACACCATGGCGGGCGCGTCTGGGCCGAATCGCCTGGCGAGGGGCAGGGAAGCCGTTTCTGTGTGTCCTTGCCGCTGGCGCCGGAGGGCGAGTGATCGCTACCGCAAATCACCCGGCGCGGGCCAGCGGCCTGGCTGCCCATAGCAGTCGCGGATGCGCGCCGCTCGGCCGGGCGGAGGATGCGCTGTTGATGGTTATCGTCCGAGCGAAACGCTGACCGTGCGCAAGCGTCTGCAGCCCTTTGTGATCTTGCTGGCCGAGGACGAGCCGGCTGACGCACGTCTGGTCATCTTCGCATTGGACCAGAACCGGGTCGAAGCCGACGTGCGGCATCTGGTCGACGGCCGCGAGGCGCTGGCGTACCTGCGGCGGGAAGGTGAACGTTTTGCCACGGCGGTACGGCCGGATCTGATCCTGCTCGATCTCAACATGCCTGGCATGGACGGCCGGGAGTTCCTGGTGGCGATCAAACAGGATCCCGCGCTGTGTGCCATCCCGGTGGTGGTGGTGAGCACTTCGGAGGTCGACCGCGACGTGCGCGACATCTACCGTCTAGGCGCCAGCGGCTACCTTGCGAAGCCGCTCGATGTCGACGAGTTCATCAGCGGCATTCGGCTGCTCACCGACTACTGGATGTCCCTGGTGAAGCTCCCTGAACGCCAATGAGCGCGGGCCCGTGGAAGGCATCCGGAACGGCGCGCATTGCCCGTGGCCGTCGGCGCCGAGGCGGCGTCAGTGCTTGCTCAGGTTGGCGATGCACGGCATTTGCCCGATACTTTGCGTCCTTTGCCCGCGTAGTGGTGCAAACTGGTGAAATTGCTGGACAATGGCCGATGACTTCGGCGGTCAGGCAAGGTGAATCGGGCACTCGGGGCGGCAAACCCTGGTGCGTTCGCCGGCGATGCTCGGCCCCCAGGGGCGAGGCGGAGGATAGGGTATGAACAAGGCGGCCCGACAACGGTTTTCGATTCTGGTGATCGAGGACGATCGCGGCGACGCGGGGCTGATCCGGACCAACGTCCGCCTCGCCGGCCTCAGGCGAGTCGGCGAGCCCGACCCGGTGCTCTGGGTGCGGACACTCGCCGAAGGCAGCGCTGCGGCAGCGGCCAAGCGCCCGGACGTGGTGCTGCTCGACCTGTCGCTACCCGACTCGGCGGGGATCGGCACGGTACAGGCAATGCGCGGCGTGGTGCCCGATGTGCCGATCATCGTTCTTACCGGCCAGGACGACCACCAGCTTGCCGAGGCGGCCCTGCAGGCCGGTGCGCAGGATTACCTGCTCAAGGGCCAATTGTTTCAGCACGACGCGCTTGGGCGGGCAATAAGGCACGCACTGGTTCGTCAGCGGCTCGAATCGCGACTGCGCCTCTTCGAAGCGGCGCTGAGTTCGGTGGCCAACGGCGTTGTGATCACCGACGTCAATTCGGCGATCGAATGGGCGAATCCGGCGTTCACCAAGATGACCGGCTTCGAACTGGCCGATATCGTCGGTCGCAGTCCGGGTGAACTGCTCAGCTCGGGCAAGCAGGACGCGCACTTCTACGAGGCGATGTGGGAGACCATTCTCGCCGGCCGCGTATGGAGCGGCGAACTGGTCAATCGGCGCCGGGACGGGAGCTTCTTCGATGCGGCGCTGACCATCTCGCCGGTGACCGACGCGGATGGGCGAATTCGGCACTTCGTGGCCATCAAGCAGGACATCTCCGAACGCAAGGCCACCGATGAGCGCGTCCAGCACCTTGCCCATCACGACCAGCTGACCGACCTGCCGAACCGGATGCTGCTTACCGACCGCCTGTTCCAGGCCTTGGCGCAGGCGCGACGGGAGCGTGGAACGTTGGCTGTGCTGTTCCTCGACCTGGACAACTTCAAACCGGTGAACGATACCCTCGGTCATGACATCGGCGATTTGCTGCTCAAGGAAGTGGCCCTGCGCTTGCGGGTGTGCGCGCCCAGAGAGTCGGACACCGCGGCTCGCCTCGGTGGTGACGAGTTCGTGATTCTTCTGGCGCAGATCGACAAGGCCGCGGATGCCGTGGTGGTCGCCGGAAAGGTCCTGGCCGCGCTCGGTCGCCCGTTCGTCATCGGTCCGCACTGCATCGAGATTTCGACCAGCATCGGCATCGCCGTCTATCCCCAACACGGCGAAGAGGTCACCCGGCTCTTGAAGAACGCCGATACCGCGATGTACCACGCCAAGAAGGCGGGGCGCGGCTGCTACCGGTTCTTCCGCGAGCTGGTTGAAACGGAGGAAGTCTGACTCGTCCGACTGCCCGTCGGCGCCAATCCAGGCAGGCTCGGCGGCCGCGATGTCTTCAGCGGCTCTCGCCACGCGCCGCCAGATAGATGCCGACCAGCAGCAGGACAAAGCCGACGCCCTGTAGCAGCGCGAACGACTCGTCAAAGAAGAGCCACGCCAGTGCTGCGCTGCCGACTGGTTCGCCGAGCGTCACGACGGCGATGAAGGTCGTCGACACGTGCCTGAGCGACCAGTTGTACGCGGTGTGGCCGAGCAACTGCGGGCCCAGCGCCATCCCCAGGGCGACCAGGTAGGCAGCGCTGGCATAGCCGCCCAGCGGCGTGCCGCTCGCTTGACAGGCGAGAAGCAGGAAGAGCGAGGCGCTGCCGTAGGCCAGCCAGACGTAGGCTGGCAGCGGCAGACTGGCGCGCAGGCGGCGGCCGATCAAGAGATAGGCGGAGAAGCACCAGCTGCCGGCGACGGCCAGCAGGTTGCCGAGCAGCGGATTGCTGCCAGGGACGCTGTTGCGGCTGTCGCTCCAGAAAATCAGCAGACTGCCGGACAGCGAAATGACGATCCCCACGGCCATCAGGCGGCCCGGCTTTTCGCCGAAAAGGAAAAACGACGCGATTCCGACCCACAGCAGGTTGGTCGTCACCAGCGCGGTGCTGCTGGCCACCGACGTGAATTCGAGCGAAGTGATCCAGGTGGCGAAATGCAACGCCAGAAAGAAGCCGGCACCGCAGGTCAGCAGCAGCTGCCGCGGGCTCAGGGTGCGCAGCGCCTGACCCGACTGCCAGAGCGCGAGCGGGGTGATCACCAGCGCCGCCAGGCCCAGGCGCAAGGTGGCGATGGTCAGCGACGGCAGGCCGTAGCCCTGTGCGAAGCGCGCCAGAATGGCGCCGAAGGAAACCGCCAGCAGTCCAACGCCGAGCACCGCGAACGGCAGCCAGCGCGGCGGCGGGCCGGTTTCCATGGGCCTCGCCGTGCGCTTTGGCTAGACGGTGGTCTCGGCTTTCTGGCCGCCTTCGAGATAGGCGGCGCGCACCTCGGGACTGGCCAGCAGTTCGCTGCCGGTACCCGAGAGAATGATCTGGCCGTGCTGCAGCACGTAGCCTCGATGCGCCACGCGCAGTGCGTGGTGCGCGTTCTGCTCGACCAGCAGGATGGTCATCCCGTGTTCGCGGTTCAACTCGCGGACGATCTGGAAGATCTTCTTGATGTACAGCGGCGCGAGCCCCAGCGACGGTTCGTCGAGCAGCAGCAGTTGCGGCCGGCTCATCAGCGCGCGGGCGATGGCCAGCATCTGCTGCTCGCCACCCGACAGCGTTCCGGCACTCTGCGTGCAGCGCTCTTCGAGAATCGGGAACAGCGTATACATCCGCTTCAGGTCGACGGCGAAGTTCATTTCCTCGCCGAGAACGGCGCCCATCTGCAGGTTCTCGATTACCGTCATGCGCGGAAAGATGCGTCGGCCTTCCGGTACCAGGGCGATCCCGCGTCTGGCGATTTCGTGCGTTGGCAGGGCGGTGATGTCCTCGCCGTCGAAGACGATGCGTCCGGCCGAGGCGCGCGGCTGGCCGAAGATCGACATCATCAGCGTCGACTTGCCGGCACCGTTGGCGCCGATCAGGGTGACCACCTCGCCGACCTGCACCGCCACATCGACGCCGTGCAGCGCGTGAATGCTTCCGTAGTGGGCATGGACGCCCGACAATTGCAGCATCATGGGGTCGCCTCCGCGTGCAGTTGTTCGTCGGCGTCTTCCTCGCCCAGGTAGGCCTTGATGACGTTGGCGTCCTGCTGGATGTGCGCCGGGGTGCCTTCGGCGATCTTGCGGCCGTAGTTGAGCACGCAGATATGGTCCGAGACGTTCATCACCACGCTCATGTCGTGTTCGATCAGCAGGATGGCGATCCCTTCGTCACGCGACAGATGCTTCAGCAGCTCGTTGAGTTCGGCCGATTCGCGCGGATTGAGGCCGGCAGCCGGTTCGTCGAGGCACAGCAGCAGCGGGTCGACACACAGCGCGCGGGCGATCTCGATCCGCCTTTGCATGCCGTAGGGGAGGTCGCCGGCAGCGGTATTGGCCTTGTCGATCAGGTCCAGGCGCTTGAGCCAGCCGATCGCCTTGTCGACCGCCTTCTGTTCAGCCTGGCGATAGCCGGACAGGCCGAGCAGGCCGGCAAGCGAGAAACGCGACGCGTGTTGCAGGGCGTTGTGCTGCGCAACCATCAGGTTTTCGAGGACGGTCATCTTGGGGAACAGGCGGATGTTCTGAAAGGTGCGCACGACCTGCGCGTGGTGCGCCACCTGATGGCTTGGCAGCGCTTCGAGGCGCATCAGGCCGTGTTGCGGGTGGTTCAGGCGAACACTGCCCTCGGTAGGTTTGTAAAACCCCGTCAGACAGTTGAAGAAGGTCGTCTTGCCGGCGCCGTTCGGTCCGATCACGCCGGTGATCTGGCTCGCGGCGACGTCGAGCGACATGTCGTCGATCGCCAGCAGACCGCCGAAGCGCATCGTCAGCCGCTCGACACTGAGCAGGGGAGCGGTGGCGGTGCTCATCGGTCCTCTCCTTCGGCGACATAGCGCATCGTCGGTTCGCGGTGGGCGAGAATGCCGCCCGGTTTCCAGACCATGATCAGAACCATCGCCGCGCCGAAGAGCAGCATCCGGTATTCGGCAAAGTCGCGCCCCAGCTCGGGCAGCAGGACCAGCACCAGCGCCGCCAGAACAACGCCCAGCTGGCTGCCCATGCCGCCGAGTACGACGATCGCCAGGATGATCGCCGACTCGCTGAAAGTGAATGACTCCGGCGAGATGAAACCCATCCTGGCGGCGAAGAAGACGCCGGCGAAGCCACCGAGCATCGCCCCGATGGCGAAGGCCGAGAGCTTCACATTCCGGGCATTGATGCCCATCGCCTTGCAGGCGATCTCGTCTTCGCGCATCGCTTCCCAGGCGCGCCCGATCGGCAGCTTGCGCATCCGCGACACGAAGACGTTGGTGATCAGCGCCAGCACCAGAATCAGGTAGTAGAGAAAGATGATCCGATGGCTGGGCGAATACTCGATGCCGAAGAACGAGGCGAATGTCGGATCGTCCCCCGGCGGCTTCAGTTCCAGGCCGAAGAACGACGGGCGGGGGATCGACGCGATCCCGTTCGGGCCGCCCGACAGCTCGGTCCAGTTCACCAGGATCACCCGGACGATCTCGCCGAAGCCGAGGGTCACGATCGCCAGGTAGTCGCCGCGCAGGCGCAGCGTCGGCCAGCCGAGAATGACCCCGAAGGTCGCCGCCATGCCGCCGGCGACCGGTAGCGCCTGCCAGAATCCCCAGCCGAACTGGGTGGCCAGGAGGGCGTAGGTGTAGGCGCCGACCGCGTAAAAGGCGACGTAACCGAGATCGAGCAAGCCGGCCAGCCCGACCACCACGTTCAGCCCCCAGCCGAGCATCACGTAGATCAGCACCGTAGTGGCGGTGTCGACCACGTAGCGGTTGTCGGAGAAAAAGATCGGCAAGGCCACGGCGATCC
Source organism: Accumulibacter sp. (assembly GCF_029255145.1). Taxonomy (GTDB): domain Bacteria; phylum Pseudomonadota; class Gammaproteobacteria; order Burkholderiales; family Rhodocyclaceae; genus Accumulibacter. Next base: position 16,445 of record NZ_JAPUVQ010000131.1, on the reverse strand, counting down.
CCAGCGCCGCCCAGCCGACCCAGGTCAATAGCGGACTGCCCGCCCGCCCGCCGACCGGTGCCACGGCGGCTTCGGCCCGCTCGCGCGTCAGCTGGCGCGCCTTGAACTGGTCGATGCCGTAGCGCAGGATCAGCCGGCCGGCAAAGGCAACGGCGACGAAGGCGAACAGCGTTGGCCAGCGGGTAGCGACACGCAGGGCGCCGCCCTGATCGACGGTCGTCAGGCCGATCATCGGAATGCCCAGCAGCAGGGCGATGAAGGCGACCGCCGTGGCGTCCTTGAAGCGTGCCGCCGGCGAGATGGTGTGGGCGGCGAGAACCAGGGCGGCCATCAGACCTTCTCCACTTCAGGGCGACCGAGCAGGCCGGAAGGGCGGAACATCAGCACCAGGATCAGGATGCTGAATGTCGCCACGTCCTTGTATTCGGCCGACAGGTAGGCAGCCCAGAACGCTTCGATCAGGCCGATCAACAGGCCGCCGAGCATTGCCCCCGGCAGCGAGCCAATGCCGCCGAGGACGGCAGCGGTGAACGCCTTGATACCGGCCACGAAGCCGATGAAGAAATCGACCACCCCGTAATAGACGGTGACCATCACCCCGGCGACCGCGGCGAGCGCCGCGCCAAGCATGAAGGTCAGCGAAATCGTCCGGTCGACATTGATCCCGAGCAGGGCGGTCATCGTCCGATCCTGCTCGCACGAGCGTTGCTGTCGCCCGAAGGAGGTCTTGGTAATCAGGTAAGTGAAGCAGGCCATCAGCGTCACGGTGACGAAAACGATGAGGATTTGCGTGTAGGCCAGCCGGACGGTGAAACCGTCGACGGTCATCAGGTCGATGCCGCCGACCAGCACCGGCGGGATCGGCTTGACGCGCGCGCCCTGCGTCAGTTGCACCATGTTCTGCAGGAAGATCGACATGCCGATCGCCGAGATCAGCGGTGCCAGACGCGTCGCCCCGCGCAGCGGCCGGTAAGCGATGCGCTCGACCGCCCAGCCATAGACCGAGGTAAACAGGACGGCGACGATCAATACCAGCAGCAGCGCCAGCGGCACCGAACTGATGGCGAAAGTCGCCAGAATGGTGAATACCGTGACGGCGATGAAGGCGCTGACCATGTAGATATCGCCGTGCGCGAAGTTGATCATCCCGATGATCCCGTAGACCATCGTGTAGCCGATCGCGATCAGGCCGTAGACGGCGCCCAGTGTCAGGCCGTTGATCAATTGCTGAAGTGCAAGTGCCATCGCCTTCCTCCTTCGCTGCTTGCGCAAAATGCGCTGATTTTTCTGGTGGCGCCAGCTTGCAACGCCGCTGCCGGAGCTTTTTCTCGTCTTGCTCGTTGGGCCAGCCCGATGGAGGTCGGGTCAGGCCGCCAAGGGTAAGTCAACACCGTTTGCCAGCAACGTCCGGTCACCCTGCGCCAGCCCTAGCCTGTTTTCCGCTGCTCCGGGTTCCACCGCATACCACGCGGCGAGGTCAATCATCACCCGCATCGAGCGCCATCAGGCTGGCATTGCCGCCGGCGGCGGTGGTGTCGACCGACAGCGTGCGTTCGCTGGCGAAGCGGTAGAGGTAATGCGGGCCACCGGCTTTCGGGCCGGTGCCTGACAGCCCTTCGCCACCAAATGGCTGGACGCCGACGACCGCGCCAATGACGTTGCGGTTGACGTAGGTGTTGCCGACGTGCAGGCGCGAGGTGATCCGACGGATGGTCTCCTCGATGCGGCTGTGGATGCCCAGCGTCAGGCCGTAGCCGGTGTTGGCGATGGCCTCGCAGACTTTGTCGAGGTCCTCGCCGCGCCAGCGGATGACGTGCAGGATCGGGCCGAAGACTTCGCGTTCGAGACGCGACAGGCTGTCGATCTCGTAGGCGCGCGGCGCGAAGAAAGTGCCGTGGCTGGTCACCTGCTCGTCGAGCGGGCAGGCGTGGATCGGTGTCGCGAAACTGTCCAGCCAGCTGGCGTGGGCCACCAGCACCTTGCGGGCGGCTTCGTCGATCACCGGTCCAACGTCGGTGCGCAGGTCGGCGGGGTCGCCGATGCGCAGTTCCTGCATCGCGCCGGCGAGCATGCTGCTGACCCGGTCGGCGATGTCGGCCTGGACAAACAGCACGCGCAGCGCCGAGCAGCGCTGCCCGGCGGAGTTGAAGGCCGAGGCGACGACGTCGCGGACGATCTGCTCGGGCAGCGCCGATGAATCGGCGATCAGCGCGTTCTGGCCGCCGGTTTCGGCGATCAGCGGGACCAGCGGGCCGTCCTTGCCGGCCAGCGTCCGGGCGATGATCCGGGCGACCTCGGTGGAACCGGTGAAGGCGACGCCGGCGCATTCGCGGGCAGCGACCATCGCCGCGCCGACCCGGCCATCGCCAGGCAGGAAAGCGAGCGCCCCGACCGGGATGCCGGCGCCGTGCATCAGGCTGACCGCCAGCGCCGCGACCAGGGGCGTTTGTTCGGCCGGTTTGGCCAGCACGGTGTTGCCGGCCGCCAGCGCGGCGGCGACCTGGCCGACGAAAATGGCCAGCGGGAAGTTCCACGGGCTGATGCAGACGAAAACGCCGCGGCCGTGCAGCGACAGGCAGTTGCGCTCGCCGGTCGGACCCGGCAGTTCGATGACTTCGGAGAACTTCTCTTTCGCCTGCGCCGCGTAGTAGCGGCAGAAGTCGATCGCTTCACGAACTTCCGAGACGGCGTCGGCCTGCGTCCGCCCGCCTTCGCGAACGATCAGCGCGACCAGTTCTGGAAGGCGCCCCTGCATCGCGTCGGCGGCGCGGTCGAGGGCGGCAGCGCGGACGCTCGCGGGCGTCGCTTCCCAGGCCGGGAAGGCCGCCTGGGCGACCGCCAGCGCCGCATTGACGTCGGCGGTGCTGGCCTCGATGACCTGGCCGACGACCTCGCGCTGGTCCGCCGGCGAGCAGACCGGCCGGCTGCTGGCGCCTGAACCCTGTTTGCCGGCGATCAGCGGCGCCGCCAGGTAGCTGACGTGGGTGCTCTGTTTGATCGCGCTGCGCAGGTCTTCGAGCGTGGCTTTGTCGTTCATGTCCAGTCCTTCACTATTGCTGCGCTCGGCACCGAAGAGGTCGCGCGGCAGCGGGATGCGTGTTTGGCGTTTGACCGCCAGCGCGGCCAGTCTCTCGACGGGGTCGGCGATCAGGGCGTCGATCGGCAGGTCGGCGTCGGCGATGCGATTGACGAACGACGAATTGGCGCCGTTCTCGAGCAGGCGGCGGACCAGGTAGGCGAGCAGGTCTTCGTGGCTGCCGACCGGCGCATAGACCCGGCAGGCGCGCCCCAGCTTGTCTTTGCCGACGATCTGGTCGTACAGCTCTTCGCCCATCCCGTGCAGCCGCTGGTATTCCCATTCGTCGCTGCCGCCGGCGCTGATCGCCAGCTCGGCGACTGCCGCCAGGGTGTGGGCGTTGTGTGTCGCGAACGCCGGGTAGAAGGCCTGCGGGTCGGCGAAGAGGCGTCTGGCGCAGGCCAGATACGAGACGTCGCTGCTCACCTTGCGGGTGAATACCGGGTAATCGGCGAGGCCGCGCTCCTGCGCCATCTTGATCTCCGCGTCCCAGTAGGCGCCCTTGCACAGGCGCACCAGCAGCCGCCGCTTGCCGCGATGGGCGACGTCGGCGAGCCAGTCGATGACCGGCAGGGCGCGCTTCTGGTAGGCCTGCACGGCCAGTCCGAGGCCGTTCCAGCCGACCAGTTCGTGGTCGATGGCCAGCGCCTCGATCAGGTCCAGCGAAATCTCCAGCCGGTCGGCTTCCTCGGCGTCGATCGTCAGGCCGACGTTGCGCGCCTTGGCCCGCACCGCCAGCGCCTTGATCGCCGGCAGCAGTTCGCGGCGCACGCGATCCTCGTTGGCGACCTCGTAGCGCGGGTGCAGCGCCGAGAGCTTGATCGAAATCGACGGCGCGATGAACGGTGGCTGGCCGGCGGCCGCGTCGCCGATGGCGGCGATCGCCTTGCTGTAGGAGTCGAAGTAGCGCAGCGCGTCGGCGCTGGTCCGGGCCGACTCGCCGAGCATGTCGTAGGAGTGGCGGTAGCCGGCCTTCTCGGCGCTGCGCGCGCGCTCCAGCGCCTCGTTGATGTTGCGTCCCATGACAAACTGCTTGCCAAGGATGCGCATCGCGGTGATTACCGCCTGGCGGATGACCGGTTCGCCGGTACGCGCCACCAGACGTTTGAGGGTGCCGCTCAGGTTGCGGTCGGCGGTATCGAGATTGACGATGCGGCCGGTGAGCATCAGCGCCCAGGTGCCGGCGTTCACGAAGGTGCTGTGCGAGGTGCCCAGGCGCTTCTGCCACTCGGTGTTGCCGATCTTGTCACGGATCAGGCGATCGACGGTATCGGCGTCGGGAATCCGCAGCAGCGCTTCGGCGAGGCACATCAGTACCACGCCCTCGCGCGAGGAGAGGTCGTAAGTGGTCAGGAAGGCATCGATGCCGCCGGTTTTCAGGCGGCGGTCGCGGACGGTCTGGACCAGCGGTGTCGCCCGGTCGCGGATGCCCTGCTGTTCGGAATGGGTGAAACGCGCCTGCGCGATCAACTCCTCGACGATGCGGTCTTCGTCGATCCGGTGATAGTCACGCAGACGCTGGCGCAATGCTTGGGTAGTGGCCACGCTCATCCTGCCTTCCAGTCGATTCGATCCGGCCCGCCGGGTGCCGCTCTGGCTGGCCGAAATGCCCGGCGTCTGGCGGCCGCCGAGCGATGTTCTCAGTCGAGGCAAGAACCGGCCAGCTGCCTCGCGGTACGTGCCGGAGCCGCTGTTCCGGCTCCGGGATTAATGTTCCCGGCAGGCTGTCGCCGCCGGGCGTGCCTAAGGTTACTTGGTCACGTAGTCGTACTTGCCGCCTTTCCACTGATAGACCTTGAAGCCGGGCAGTTTGTTGTCGCCCTTGGCGTCGAAGGTCAGCTTGCCGATCACCGTTTCGAAGCTGCCGTCGCGCAGCGCCTTTTCCATGTCCTTGTACTTGGTGCTCTTGGCCGCGGTGGCCGCTTCGGCGAACAACTGCATGGCGGCGTAGGCGTACATCACGTAGCCCTCTGGCTCGACCTTGGCGTCACGGAACTTCTTGACGATGCTGGCCGCCGCGGGGTTCTTGCGCGGGTCAGGGGAGAACGTGAACAGCACGTTGTCGGCGGCTGGTCCGGCAGCGGTGACCAGTTCGGAGTTGGTCATCGTGTCGCCGCCCATCACCGTCAGTTTCAGGCCGGCCTGCTGCGCCTGCCGCAGGATCAGCGCCACTTCGGTGTGGTAGCCGCCGAAGGCCATCACTTCAACACCGGCCGACTTGAGCTTGCTGACCAGTCCGGAATAGTCCTTTTCGCCGGCGGTGATCGACTCGCGCAGCGTCGGCTTGACGCCCTTGGCTTCCATCGCCTTGGCAATTTCGTCGGCGAGGCCCTTGCCGTAGGCGCTCTTGTCGTCGACCACGGCGATCTTCTTGCCCTTGAAATGTTCGGCCAGGAAATCGCCGGCGACCAGGCCCTGCTGGTCGTCGCGACCCATGATCCGGAAGACGTTCTTGAGACCACGCTCGGTCACCTGCGGGTTGGTCGACACGGTGGCCATCGGGATCTGCGCCTCGTTGTAGACGTCCGAGGCAGGGATCGTCGAACTCGAACACCAGTGGCCGTGCATGAAGACGATCTTCTTGTTGACCATCGTGTTGGCAACTGAAACGGCCTGCTTCGGGTCGCATGCGTCGTCGCCGACTTCAAGCTGCAGCTTCTGGCCGAGCACGCCACCCTTGGCGTTGATGTCGGCGATCGCCATCTCGGCGCCTTTGCGGATCTGGTCTCCCGCCGACGCGTACTGACCGGTCATCGGTCCGGCGATGGCCACCAGAATGTCGGCGCTGGCGTTGCCGCCAGCCAGGGCCAGCAGGCTGAAGCCGGCCATCAGGATCTGTTTTCTCATTTGTTTCCTCCTTTGCTACGGTGCTCATTAAGGTAATTGACAAGTGACGCACCCGCTTCGAGCACATGTGCCCGAGTGAGTTCTGCCGCCGCGTCGGGGTCCCGGCGGACGAACGCGTCGAGAATCGCGGCGTGTTCGTGCTGGGTCTTGGGCATTTCGGTGGTGACGGACAAGAGCGCGCGTACGTAACGCTCGACCTTGTTGTACAGCGTGCGGATCTCGGCGAGCAGGATCGGCCGTCCCGCCGCGCTGTAAAGGGTCGAGTGAAAGAGCCAGTTCAGTTCGCCCCAGCCACTGGCGTCGGTGGCCAGCGCAAAGGCGTCGACGTGCTGGCGCGCGTGTTCGATGGTCTGGTCGTCAATCTGTGCGGCAGCAAGGCGTGCTGCCCTGGCTTCGAGCATCGCCCGGATTTCCATGTACTCGTCGATCTCGGCGGCCGACAGCGAGGCAACGACGGCGCCACGGTTGCGCAGGAAGGTCACCAGACCCTTGGCTTCAAGGTGCTTGAGCGCTTCGCGAACGGGAATCTTGCTGACGTGGAAGTGGCTGGCAATCTCGTCCTGCCGGAGCAGTTCGCCGGCCGGCAGCAGGCCGTCGACAATTGCTTTCTTGAGCGTCTGGGCCACATGATCAGACGCGCTGAGGCGCGGCATCTTCTGGGCAGAGATCAGTTCAAGAACCGTCGACATGGGCGATGCTGGGTGCTCCGGAAATCGTATACGATATAAGTTCCAGGCGGCGACCTTACAGCGTGAGCCCGGTGATGGCAAGCTGCAGTGCACCAATCGGCAGCCGGGCCGTCCGGCGGCCTGCGGACTGCCGCTGCGAAGGCGACGAGGTCCATGTCACGCGGGACGCCGCGCCCGTCGCCCGCAGGCCAGGACGGGCGCGGCCCCAAGGTCCGCGGCCAGCGGACCCCACCTCATCATGACGGCCCGTGGATGCTTCCATGCACACCCGGCGCATCCGTGGAGGCGCCGGCTCCGGCGATGCGAAGCGTACTGGCCAGACGAAAACCGTTGTTGTTGTTCCGGTTCGTCGTGCCGTTCCTGTTGCGTTTGGCCGAGCGCGCGTTCTGCGGTTTGTTGTTCCAGGAACCGCCGCGCAGCACGCGCCCGACAGGCGGGCCGTCAGGCTCCCGCAACGGGTCGAACCACCCGCCGCGAAAGAGGGCGTGGCGCAAGCGCCACGTATCGGCGTGTTCGGCGTGGGCGATCCACGACGACACACGCTGCTTGATCTCTGCTTCGTCCACCGTTCCCGCGCGCCACCGGTCGCGCAGGCCGCGCAGCCGGTTGCGGAACCGGCGCAGGTCGTCCTCGGGCAGGCGGCGCGCGCCGTTGGCGCAGAGCACATAGCCGAGGAAGGTGGCGGTTTCGGCGGTCGCCGCGACGAAGGTCTTGGCCGGATGCAGAACGAGGCGGCGGCCCTCCAGATAGCGGGCGATCGCCTGCCGCCACTTCGCCAGCACCTCCGGATCGTCGGCGAACAGCGCGAAGTCGTCGACGTAGCGCAGGTACGGCGCGCGCAGCACTTCCTTGACGTAGTGATCGAAGCCGTCGAGATAGAGGTTGGCGAACCACTGGCTGGTCAGGTTGCCGATCGGCAGGCCGCGCCGGCGCGCGAGCGGTGAAAACAGATCGTCGCCGGGGAAATAGAGGTTCACCGGTTCCTGCGGATTCGATCCGTCGACGATGGTGTCCAGCAGCGCCAGCGTGGGCGGGCAGGCAATGCGGCGGCGAAAGTCGGCCTTGAGGATGTCGTGGTCGATGGCCGGGAAGTAGCGGTAGATATCGGCGCGCAGCACGTGCCGGTAGCGGTCGCGGTAGTGCTCGTAGCGCGCCACGGCGCGGTGCGTGCCGTAGCCGGTGCGATTGGCGTAGCTGTCGGCGATGAAGCTGCGCTCGAAGATTGGAGCCACCACCGCGCACAGCGCGTGGTGCACCACGCGGTCGCGAAACGGTGCCGCCGAGACGCGGCGCGGTTTCGGCTCGCGGACCTCGATCACCGTATAGCCGCCGCCGCGCCAGCTGCCGTCATTGAGCTGCCGCTCGATCTGCAGCAACTCCTTTTCGCGATTGGCCATGAACGCCGCCGCGCCGGGTTTCTGCCGCTTGCCGCGAATCGCCCGCTCGGCGGCCTCGTGCAGCGCGCGGAAGCTGGCGATGGCCGGGAACAGATCGTCATGCCGACGGCGCACGATTCGCTTTCAGCCAGCCGCCGACCAGACGGCCGATCTCGTCGATCGCGCGCGCGGCGAATTCATAGCGGCTCAAGTCCAGATAGCGCAGATCCATCGCCAGGCGAAACAGGAAGCGCAGTTTCTCGAGCCGCAGGTTGCAGGCCAGCAGGTGGGGCGTCGGACTCTTCGAATACGTCGCCTCGATCAGGCTTTCCTGCACGTCGAGCGCCAGCGTCTGCATGCGGTCGCCGAGCAGGAACTTCTGGCTGCGGGGGAATTTCTCGACGGCCGGGATCAGCCACAGCAGGAAGCGGTAGGTCTTTTCCAGCGCGACGCCGCTCTTGCGGCTGCGATCCGCCTCCGTCATGGCAAAAAATTTCGCGAGCAGGGGCTTCGCCCCTGCACCCCGAAGCTCACAACCCCGTCGCTACGATCCGATGTTCTCATCTTTCAAGGGGTAAAGGAGTAAAGAAACAAGGCGCAAGCTTCCTGCGCTGACGCTACGGAAGCATCCTGGCCAGACGAAAACCGTAGATGTCGTACCGGATCGACGCGCCGTCCCCGATGCGTATGGCCGAACGCGCGATCTGCGGTATGCCGTTCCAGGAACCGCCGCGCAGCACGCGCCCGCTGCAATCGCCGCTCGTCCATGCACTGCCATCGCTCGGCGCACCGCTGTAACTGCCATTCCAGCAATCCTCCGTCCATTCCCAGACATTGCCGCTCATGTCGTAGAGGCCAAAGGCGTTGGGTTTGTAACTCCCAACGCTCGCGGTGTAGGCACTGCCGTCGTTGCAGTTGTGCGCCTCCCAGGTGACCCCCGGCACCTGACTCTTGCCCGTGGCATCCATCACGTTGGCGTAAGCACAGGCTTGATCCGGGCTTTCGCCCCAGAATCGGGCCGTGCTGCTACCCGCTCGCGCCGCGTACTCCCATTCGGCTTCGCTCAGCAAGCGGTAGCTCTTGTTCGTCTTGCTCGAAAGCCATGCGGCGTAGGCCTTGGCGTCGTCCCAATTCAGACAGACCACCGGGTGGTTGTCGGCTTGCGAATAGCCGGAATTCTGCCAGTTGCGCCCGCTACGCTTCTCAGCCTTGCCACCTTCAAAGGTGGAGCACTCATTGCCGGCGTTGTGGCCCGTGGCATTGACAAACGCGGCAAACTGGCCGCGCGTGACTTCGTACTTGCCGGCGGCGAAGGGCTTGACACTCACGCGGTGCTGCGGGCCTTCGTCGTTGTCGCGGTCGGATTCCGAGGCGGGAGAACCCATGTCGAAACTACCCGCGGGGATGACGACCATTTCCGGGCAATCCGCGCAGTCCCTGAACACTTCGCCGGGGCGCCGCTCGGCAACGGGTTTCGCACGCTGTGCTGCGACCGCCGCCGGTTCCTGCGGCTTCGGCGCGGCTTTCGGCGCCGCCTTGGGAACCGCCTTCGGCACCGGCTTGGGTTCATCCGGCAAAAAGCCCCACGCCGCGCAAGCCACACCAAGCAAGACCGCGCCCCATAGAATTCGAATTCGATGCGTCATCAATGACTACCTCCTGGTTTTCCGTTTTCAGGGAGAACTGCAGCCTCAAACTGCCGGCTCGTGTATGGACTGAGCAACCAGGCGGACGCCAAGAGCAGAGCACACCCTGGCGATGGTGTCGAAGCGCGGTTGCGCACCAGGACGAAGCGCCTTGTACAGCGCCTCGCGGGTAATCCCGGATGCCTTGGCAATCTCGCTCATGCCGCGAGCACGGGCAATGTCGCCCAGGGCAGCCGCCAGCAAAGCGGGATCGCCATCCTCGATCATCGCCGTCAAGTACTCGGCAATCGCGCACTCGCTGTCGAGATGTTCGGCCGCATCGAACTCAGGAAGGTCGGCAACACGGATTTTCTCGCCCATGATCACTCCTCGATGTGGGCCGCAAGATGTACGGCCCTGGAAATATCGGCGGGCTGCGTGGACTTGTCGCCACCGCCCAACATGACGATCAGCACCGCGCCACGCTGCACGTAGTACATTCGCCAGCCCGGTCCGAAGTGCTCCCGCATCTCGAACACGCCGTGCCCCACCGCTTTGACGTCGCCAAGATTGCCAAGCTGCGCCTTGCGCAACCGAGCCACCAGGCGACGCCTGGTCGTGCCGTCTTTCAGGCCGTCGAACCATTTGGTGAATTCGGGCAGCAGCCTGATCGAGAACATGAACGAACTGTAGTCGATCAATTACAAATGGTCAACGTTCAGCTGCAGCGTTCGGTAGTGTAGTGGTCCGTGTAGATATACAATGGGCGGCGTATATCATCAATGGATGGAGGGTGTGTCATGCAAGTGGCCAAATGGGGCAATAGTCTTGCGGTGCGGATTCCGGCGGCGGTTGTCCAGGCCATGCGTCTGGAGGAGGGCGACGAGATCGAGATCCAGGTGGTTGGCACGCGGGCTTTTGAGATCGCCAGGAAGCCGGACGTTCCGGAACTTCTGGCGCGGCTGCGGAAGTTCCGCGGCCGCTTGCCCGCCGATTTCAAGTTCGACCGGCTTGAAGCCAGTGAGCGCATCTGAACACTTCATCGACACGAACGTGCTCCTGTACCTGCTTTCAGGTGACGCTGGAAAAGCGGATCGTGCCGAACAGCTGATTCAGGCCGGCGGCACCATCAGTGTGCAGGTACTCAACGAATTTGCTTCGGTCGCCTCGCGCAAATTGAAGATGTCGATCGCCGAAATTCGCGAGATACTCGAAACGATCCGCGAAGTCCTGGAGATTCCTCCGCTGACGGAGGAGTCGCACGCACTGGGATTAGGGATTGCGGAGCAGTATCTGCTGTCGATCTATGATGCGATGATCGCCAGTGCAGCCTTGCTCGCCGGCTGTTCGGTTCTCTGGTCCGAAGATATGCAGCACGGATTGGTGGTAAATCGGAGCCTCGTCATTAAAAACCCATTCCGCTGATTGCGCCCAAGGACATGGCCAGACCCGACGCTTGGTTCAGGGTAACAGGCGCTTTTTCACTGCCTTTTCCACAATTATTCTTCCCCTGCTTTGGACCCGTGTTCTGCTCCAAAAACCTCGGCGAAGAACGCTTCCTTGTCCAGCTCTCCTTGCCATGCTCTGTGTCGTTCCTCAGACTCCAGACGGCCTTGGCGCTTGAGGGTGAGAAAGCGGGTGGCCTCCATGATACCCAGACTCTCGATCAAGGCACCGGTCGCTTGACGGATAAGTCGTTCTTCGGTCATCAGGGTTTCGCTACTCATGGTTCCTCCTGAGTTTCCATTTCCAGCCGTTCGCTGGTTTCCACGATCGCCCCAACCTCCTTGACGTGGGCTGGCGATACGACGGCACGAAACGGAGACCGCTGAAACGTGATGCCTGATGGAAGATTCCAAAACCTGACGTTCGCGTGCCGGTCATGGCAAAAAAATTCGCGAGCAGGGGCTTCGCCCCTGCACCCCAAAGCTTACAACCCCGTCGCTACGATCCAGTGTTCTCATCTTTCAAGCGGTAAAGGGGTAAAGAAACAAGGAGCAAGCTTCCTGCGCTGACGCTACGGAAGCATCCTGGCCAGACGAAAACCGATGTAGCCGTCCCGGTTCGCCGTGCCGTACCTGCCGCGCTTGGCCGAGCGCGCGCCCTGCGGCTTGAGGTCCCAGGAACCGCCGCGCAGCACGCGCCGCCCGCAATCGCCACTTGTCCAGGCGCTGCCATCGCTCGGCGCACCGTTGTAACTGCCATTCCAGCAATCCTCCGTCCATTCCCAGACATTGCCGCTCATGTCGTAGAGGCCAAAGGCGTTGGCCTGTTTTCCAGCCACCGAATGTGAATGTGTCTTGTTCCCGCTATTACTGTCGTACCAAGCCACGCTCTCGATGCTGTCACCACCACAGTATTCATGCTTTCCCCCCGCTCGGCAGGCGTATTCCCATTCCGCTTCACTCGGCAAGCGGTAAGTCTTGCCGGTGTTGGCGCTCAACTTGCGCACATAATCTTGCGCATCGTTCCAGCTCACCTGTTCCACCGGGCAATCGGCGCCGCAGTTGCTGAAACTGCTCGGGTTACTGCCCATCACCGCACGCCATTGCCCTTGCGTGACTTCGGTCTTGCCCATCGCGAAGCTGCGGAGGTTGACGCGATGCACGGGGCTTTCATCGCTACCGCTGCCGCCCATGTCGAAACTCCCGGCCGGAACGACCATCATCTCCGGGCAGTCCGAACAATCCCTGAACACTTCGCCGGGGCGGCGCTCGGTAGCCGCTTTCGCCGGAGGCGCTACGACGGGCGCCGCCTCCTGCGGCTTCGGCGCGGCTTTCGGCAGCGGCTTAGGTACCGCCTTGGGGACCGCTTTCGGCACCGGCTTGGGTTCGTCCGGCAAGAAGCCCCATGCGGCGCAATGCACGCCAAGCAAGACCGCGCCCCATAGCACTCGATGGGTCATGACCGTTCTTCTTCCTCTCTTGTCGCGCCAGATGCAGCGGCCATACCCGGCAAGCGTGCCCGGCAATAATCAGATCAATGACTCGGCCGACTGAGCGGCGGCATAGGCGCGGCTGGCCTCGTTCCCGGTCGACGACGCGTGCGACTCCGAATCACCCTGCACCTGCTCGGTCTGTTCCGCCAGTTGCGAAGCGTCGTCCAGCAGGCGCTCGGTCTCGTCCCTGGTCTGCAGCGTCTGCGCCTTGAGGTCCTCGATCTGCTGTCTGACCCGCTCCGCTTCGCGCAGCAGTTCCTGCACGTTTTGCGTGGTTTGCTGGGTGCGTTCCTGGATGCTCTGAAGCTCGCGCAAGGTGGCATCGGCTTTGGCCAGCGCCTCGCCGGCCGATCCGGCGCGCTCACCGGCCTGCGTCTCGGCCGCTTGCGTCTGCTCGCAAGCCTGCCCGCAGGCCTTGGCGTGGCCGTCGATCTCGCCGGCAAGCGTCTGCGACTGCGAGTCGATCCCGGTCAGTGTTTCGACGTCTTGTGCGGCGGCCTGCGCCTGCTGTTCGGATTCCGAGCGTCCGGTCGCCGATTCGTCGGCGTGCGCCTGGGCTTCCCGGGCGGCGGTCTCGGCCTCAGTGGCTGCGGCGAGGGCCTGTTCCTTTTCGTCGGACGTCGTTTGCGCCTGCGCTGAAGCCTCGTGTGCGGCATGGGTGGCGGTCTCGAGCCCGGCCTGCGCCGCGGTGGCCGCCTCGCCTGCCTGAGCACTCCGTTCGCGAGCCGACTCGGCGGCGGTGCCGGACTGCTGCGCGGCCTGATCGGACTCGGCCATGGCGGTCTGCGCCTGCTGTTGCCCTGCTTCCGCCTGGGCGGCGGACTGGCTGGCCTCGGCCAGGTGCGCATCGGCTTGCTGGGCGGCTTCCGCCGACTGGCCACCGGCTTGTTCGGCGGCCTGCTCCTGCGCGGCGGCCTGCTCGTCGGCGGCGTGCGCGGCCTCGGCCTGCGCCGTCGCCTCGGCGGCGCCCTGTTCGGCCAACTGCGCCGACTCCTGGGCCTCATGTTGCGCACTGTCTGCCTCCTGACCATGCGCCTGGGCTGCTTGTGCCTCCGCTTCGGCCTGCGTGAGTGCGCCCTCGGCGTGCTCGGACTGCGCTTGCGCGTCGGCAGCGGAATGTTCGGACGACTGATTCGCCGCCCCGGCTTGTTGCGCGTGCTGTGCAGCCTCACCATGCGCCGCTTCGGCAGTCTGCGCGGCTTTGCCGGCCTGCGTGTCTCCCGCCTGCGCGGTGGCCGCTTCGCTGGACGCGGCCTGCGCCGACTCCGTTGACTTGACGCCAGCGACAGCCGCCGCCTCGGCGTGGGCCGTGGACTGCTGGCCGGACTGCGCGGCGGCCTGTTCACGGCCGGTGGCTTCCCGGTGCGACGTTTCCGCCGCTCCCGAGCCAGTTCTGGCGCGTTCCTCCGCCGCATGCGCGTCCCCGGACGCCGCCTCGGCACGGCGCGCCGCTTCGCTGACGGAGCCGCTGGAGGGTCCGCCCCCGTCGCTGGAATCAATCCCTGGCAGCGACGGGGCAGCTTCTCGCAACAACTGCTCCTTTGATTTCATCCCGCCCAAGAGATCGGAAGAGAAGAAATCAATATTGTGCTGCTCCAACTTTCCCGTTGGGTCGTAACCCGGTGCGTCCCAGGCACTGGCGGGGTAGTGTTCAACCTGTCCGGGGTGTTCTCCGCCCAGGCCCTTGACAACATCGGACTCACGCACATGATTGACCAGGTGCGAGGTGTCGGCCCCAGTGATGTGGTTTTCAATATAGGTCTTTGCACCAGGGGCATTGAACACGACCGCTTCACTACCGTCCCGCGACGCTTGCACTTCGGCAATGAATCCGCCAAGCGAGTGCCCGGTGTACGCAATGGGCTGGCCGGGGTTGTTGAGCGCGATTTGTTTGGCGAAGTCATTGGCCAGACGTACTTGTGTGTCGAGCGAGTCGGTTGCCCCGACGTTGGAAAAATACTTTCCGACGAACGGAATCTGATTGAGCCCGATACCGCCATCCGCCCTGAGGTCTCTACCCCAAGTCTCACCGGGTTCGGTCCCTCGGTAGGCGACAACGATTTCGCCGGTCTTGCCGTTCTGGTACGCCACCGCCTGAAAACCCGACGAGTGGGCGGCATAATCCAGCACTTTCCAGCCTGGAACATCCTGGCTGCCCCATTCCTTGTAACTCTTGCCGCTCAGGTACGCCAGAATCGCTGCTCCGGAAGCCATTGAGATCTCCTTAGATCATCGACATGGCACGTGACCACGCCGCTTGCGCTTGTGATGCCGAAGATTCGGCGTCGCTGGCGGACCGGGATGCCGATGACTCATGCTGTTCGGCCTGGCGACTCGCCGCTTCGGCGCGGTCGAGCGCGCGCTGAGCCTCGTCGCGCAAGCGGCCGGCTTCGTCCCTGGCCTGGTCGGCTTCTTCCTTGGCTTGCTGGCCCTCGCTGAGCACCTGTTTCAGTTGCGCGAGCGTTTCCTCGGCCTGACGGTGCAGATCCTGGGTCTGCTCGAAGACGTTCTGCGCTTCGCCGAGGCGCTGCTCGACTTCCTGCGCGGTCTGCCCGGCGCGTTCGCTGTGTTGCTGCGCTTGCGTGGCGTGCTCGCCAGCCTCCTGCGAGTGCCGGGTCGCCTCTTCGACCGCCGCGCCGGCCTGCGTCGAAAGCTGTTCGATCGAGCTGAGGACGGTCTGTCCCTTGCTCGCCGATTCGCCGGCCTGCGCGGCCTGCGCTTCGGCCTGCTGCGCCGCTTCCTGAGACTGGGAAGCGGCCGCCGCCGCCTGCCCGGACTGCTCGCTGGCCTGCGCGGCGGCGCCCTCGGCGCTTTGCGCCTCTGCCGCAGCGTGCTGGGCGGCGGCCTGTGCTTCGCTGGCCTGCGCCGAAGCTTCGCCGGCCGAGGCCTCGGCTTGTGAGGCGCGGTTGCCGGCCTCGGCCGATGCCTGCTGCGCCTCCTGCGCGTGCTGGTCCGAGGTCTGCGCCGATTGCCCCGCCTGGGTCGCCGAAGTCTGCGCCTCCTGGCCCGCCTGCTCGGCGTGCGCGGCCTGCTCGCCGGCCTGTTGCGCGGACTGGGCGGCGGCCGATGCCTGGCTTTGCGATTCCTGCGCCGAGTGGGCGGCCTGCTCGGCCTGTTGATGCGCCTGCTCGGCCGACGCGGATGCGGCGTGCGCCTGATCCTGCGCCGCGTGCCCGGCCTGATCCGCGGTCTGCGCGGCCGCCTGGGCCTGGCCAGCGGCCTGTGTGGCGTGCTGTGATTCATCCTGAGCATGCGCGGCCGACTGTGCAGCCTGCCCAGAGGCATCCTGAGCCTGCGCTGCCGATTGCCCGGAGGATGTTGCGTGTTGCTGCGCCTCGCCGGCGGATTGGCCGGCAACCGACGCCTCGCTCTGCGCCTCCTGGGCCGAGGAGCCGGCGTGCGACGAATGCTCCTGCGCCTGACCAGCCGAATCCTGAGTTGACCTGGCATGGTCGTGCGACTCCGACGCGGACTGGCTCGACGCGGCGGCTTCCGACTCGGCGCGTTCCTGGCCCGCGACGGCGTGCTGGGCGTGCTGGTCGCTCTGCTGCGCCGCTTGCGTCGCCGCTTGCGCGTCATGCTCGGCGGCCTGTCGATGCGCTTCGGCCTGATGCGCGGCGTCGTCAGTCTTTCGCGCCGACTCCGCGGCGCGGTCTGCCTCCTGATTGGCGATGTCAAGGGCTTCGGAGATGCGTTGGGCGGCCATGTTTTCTCCCGGAGTCGGTCGGTTAGCGAAGTCACAGAATAGCCATACGAAAGACGAAATTCAACAGCAGTTCTCATTTCAAATTCCATGGTGGCGGGTGGTGAAGGTACGGACTGTTGGAAGGGGTAAGTCAGCCGGTGTCTGGGGCGTTGGGAGCGAGGCGCTGCTGCATGAAGCGCATGAGGTGA
>NZ_JAPUVQ010000130.1:0-9655 GCF_029255145.1 Accumulibacter sp. | reverse complement strand
CGTCATGTCCTGGTGCACGTCATTCTGGGTGGCGTCTTTCCGCCAGAACCGAATTCTGCCAAGGATGTTGCCTTGCTCCGAGCAGCGAATCGGGCCATGTGCCGCAAGCAGCGCGGTAGTTCGGATGCCTTTCTGTTTGTGCTCGCGGGGAACCACGACACGGAGAAAATTCAGCAGGCGATTGCGGCCTACGGATTTCCAAATTTTGCGGGTGAAGTTGACGCGATCGACGATATCGAAGATCAATTGGAAACCAATTACGACGATATATGCTCATTGGCAGGTCATACCATTTTCAAATGGCTCAACCGAGAACACCCTGGAGCCATCGCCTGCTTCAGCCTGGAATACAGAAACACGGAATTCTGGTGGGAGGGTGTAGAGCATGAGGAGGACGTTTTTGACTGGCCTTTCAGTCCTGACGCGTATGCGGCATCTCTGCCATATGTGCATCGCACACGTGCGGCGACCTGGATGACCGTGCTGGGTCATGCAGTGGATTTGCATGAGACTCAAGCCACTTTCCCCGATGCACTGGCATCTGCCCATGCCACCGCATGGGCAGCGACCTTGAGTGAGTGGCTGCATGGCTTTGAAGCCGCCAGCGGAAACAGCTACAACAACTTCGAATCTGAATTCGCTCCTGAACTGATGCCGTCGGAGTTCTTCTTGGGGTTTGAGTTTGCCAGGATTTCGGGCGAAGACTTGGAGTTGGTGTGTGAGCGAACGGGTGATGACATTGACAGCCTTGGAAGCGTTGCCCTGAAGGCCGTTACCGAGGAGAGGCGAAGCGAGTTTCGTGGCGCGCTTTCGTCGTTTTTCGGGGGCGATAGCGGTCTGTTTTGGGCACTGCATTCGGCGATCTGGCCGAAGTTCGACAAGCCGATGAGCGACGCTCTCAACGACCTGTTGGGAGTTGCCGACCATGACGGTTTAGCAGATCTCGATGCGCCGTGGCGGTTTGTTTCAGAGGGGTGGTGTGATGAAGCCGATGGTTGAGTGGGCAGTGAGCGATCACGCATGACCGCGCTGCTCTGCCCGGCGCGTCTAACGGTCGATAGGCCCGACGCTCTCGTCGCGTTGTGCAGCGCGATGCTGGTGTCCGAAGACGATGTGCTACTTGATGCCCGAGCCTTGCGCTTTGCCGATCCTTTCGGAATGGCGATTCTGGGCGCAACCTTTTACCAGTTGCAAAAGAGCGGGCGCTCCGCTCGGGTGTCGGGTCTGGTTGAAGCAGTGAGTGGCTATCTGCAGCGTATGGATGTCTTTCCTGGTGTCGAATTGGTCGATTGCGCTCCCGTCCGTGGCATTCGTCGGGATCGCCGCGATGCCCTCGTCGAACTGACCCGCATCAACCAGCGCGGCGATGTCAACACTGCGGCGTTCCGCCTTGCCAACGCCTTGGTTGGCAGCATTCCCGGAATCGATCTGGACGAGTCGCGCGATGAAATGACCTGTGTCAACACGGCCGACCGCTTGATAGAGCCGCTCAACTATGCGTTAGCGGAATTGCTCGACAACGCGGTCATCCATGGACGCCGTCACAACCGCCAGGATGCAAGGGTATGGGTCGCCAGTCAGTTTTACCCTTCGCGCGCCATGATTCAGTTTGCCGTGGTCGACAATGGTTGCGGCCTGTTGGAGACCTTGCGCAACCATCCGCCGCTGAGGGATGCAAAGCGCAAGACACATCTGGCCGCCATCCTGGGTGCGCTGCAGCCGTGGGTGAGCTGCAATCGGGAGACCGGCCTGCGGCATGATTCTGCGAACGAAGGCATCGGACTCACAACGACTTCCCGTATTGCCGCCAAAGCCGGTGGTCGCTTGGTCGTGGCCAGCGGCAACGCGGTACACGACCCTACACTTGGCAGTCGCGAACTCGCGGCAGGAACTTACTGGCAGGGCGTCGCTTTGGCGCTTGAGTGCTCCCGCAATCAGCTCCTTGGCGTTCACGTAAGTGATTGTTTGCCCCAGACAATAGCTCAGCCAGCCATCCATCTACGTTTTGAGTAGCTTTCACCAGTGTTGTTTTGGCTGTCGTTTTGTTACAGTTGGGCCTTACTGTTTCCCTTGTCTCGCTTTTCTCATGCGCACAGCGTTCCCGCTTGCAGGACTTGCCCCAGGTCGCTTGATCGGTTCCCGGTTAAGCGCCATACCATTGCGCCTTGAGATTGAAGAGGCACTTGCTAATGGGGTCGAAGTTGTTTTCGATTTTTCGGGTGTCGGAGCGACGCAATCCTTTGTCGACGAATTGATCGGCATGCTCATCATCAAGCACGGTCCAGCCGTGCTGCAGCAGATCGTGTTCAAGTCGTGCTCCGACGACGTGCGCGCCATCATCGAATTCGTCGCCGCCGACCGTGCCGACCAGTACCTCAAGGCGCACAGCCACTGACGTTTCAGGTGGCGACTAGCCGCCAGCGCTCGCGCCGCATCAGATCCAGCAAGCCGATGCTCGGCACGCCCAGCGCGGCGCAGATCTTTGGAATCTTGGCCCCGCCCCGGCGGGGCTTTTCGTTGGTGACCATAGTCAGGCCATTAGCCAAGGCCAGCGCGATGAAAAACGGGTCGCCGGTGATCCGATTGGCGTCGGTGCCTTGGGTCGCGTAGGCTGCCATGACTTCCTTTACCGCTTCGATCTGCGGCAAGTCCATCGGCACGATCAAGGTTTCCCTGCGCTCATAGACCCACTGGCGCCAAGCGTCGTCCTTGTGCTCCAGTTCCTCGATCAGCATTTCCGGCGCTTTCATTTGGCCGGCGGCGATGAGTCCGTCAAAGTTTTCCCAGAAACCGGGAACGATGTCGATCGGGTAGTAGCGTTCACCGGCGTCTATGAAGACGTTGGTGTCGATGCAATAGCTCAAGCGCTTGCCTCACGGCCGAATACCAGTGATTCGATACGCGACAGGTGCCTGATCTTGACGCCCAGATAGTCAGATGCGGTTGCCAGCGCGATGCGGTCCTGCGCGTAGGCGTCAAGCACCAGGCGGACGAAGGGGCGACCGAGGTTGCGCACGGCCATGACGGAAGGTGGCGGGCCGCCTACCGATTCACCGCGAGACTTATCCCTTGCCTGTTGCTGCTCTTCGTCTAGCTTGGCGCTGATGTTGTGATAGTGGGCTTGCGTGGTACCGCCCACGGTGAGCAGACGGCGCAGGATCACGTAGCGGCTGACGGAAAAATGTCGGGCGAGGTCATCAAACTCTTCCATGGTCCACGCTTGTACGCCTTGCCGGGGTAGCGCGCTTAGCAGGGCCTCGACGGGTACCAGCACATTACCGGCGACGGCGTTGCAGAAGGCTTCGACACGCGCATCAGGTGACCCGTCTTCAATCGGTACCATGTCGCACACGCCGCCCTGGCGTAGGAACAAGTGGGTCAGTTCGTGCAGCAGCGTGAAGATACGGCCAGCGTGTACATCGCCACCGTTCAGAATGACGATAGGCAACACATCGCCCGGCAACGATACGCCGCGCATCTCTTCCTGCGGAATGCGACTGGTCTCGAAGACAAGCACCGACTGTGCTTCGACGGCGGCTTTCCAGGCTTTCAAAGCATCGTCGGTGCGACGAAAGGCAAATTGTCTGTCCAGCGCGATACCGAGGAACTGGCGCACGCGCACAGCCACGGCTTCCGGGGCTTCATCAATCGACGCTTGCTGTTGAAAGGCAGGGATCTCCTGCTCGATCTCGCGCGAGAGTTCCAGCGCGTCCTCACGGCGCAGTCGTGCCTGGCGTATCTCTGCGTTCAGGCGCGGTGCGTAGGGGCGTTGTGAAACGCCCGGTTGCAAGCGAAAATCATGCACTGCCGTTTGCGTTTCCGGCGCCTGTGGCAGAAAGAATACCGCTAGCGGCCGCTTGTAGACGTCGGCGGCTTTCTTGACCTGAGCAAAGCTTGGCAGGGGATTACCGCGCTCGATGGCGTCAAGTTTTTCGGGCTTTAGCCCAAGCTTCCCGGCGGCGGCCTCGACAGAATAGCCCGCCGTCTCCCGCGCCCACACGAGAAGAGCGGGGTTGATCGGTGCGGCAAGGCTGGCAGCCATTTCGAGGAGCCCAAGCTAGTCAAAGCTCATCATTCTATCTTTGCTGTGATTTGTCCAGAATCGTCTGACCCGTGGTGCCGGATGAACAGGTCGAGAAGAGCGAAGGCGTCGTACTTCCCCTTCGGGACCGCCAGTCGGAATTCCACCAGATCACCGGCCGTGGGGATGACGAAGCGCGGGAATTCGTAACGGCCCGGGTATTGCCGGTAGCCTGGTTCGGGTTGGGTACTCTCCGGGATGGGTGGTTGAAGAAGTGCGCCTTCCGGAATTCCCGCCTCTGCCGACGTCGACTTACCCTGGATCAGCGCCGCGCGTTGTATCCACTCACCCATTGTCAGCGCCCAGTCCGTTTCGCTGCCGTGCTTTCGGATTCACGCGATAGCGCACGTGGCCGCGGCGCTGAAAGCCGGCGGCCTGGACTGATTGCAGCAACCAACTGGCCTCCACCAATTCACCCAGCGCCTCGTCTACGATCTCGCGGTCATCGAGCAGGCTCCATTGCTTGCGGTAGATGTCGCGTGCGGTGAAGCCAGCGCCGCTGCCCAATTCGTCAAGCTGGCCCTTGCCGATGCGTTCGGCCAGTGCAGCGGCGGCCTGTGATTGCAAGTTGGCGGACAAACCGTAGATGCGCCGAGCGTGCGCTTCGAGGTAGCTGCACCAGTCGGCCGCGCGCGCGGCGGCTTGCAGGCTGACAGGGCCGACGGATTCACCGGCGGCGATGGCTTCGGCGCGGTCGACCAGATGGAACAGTAGCGCGAGGCTGGCCATCGTCTTCGGCTGCTTCGAGAGGTATTCGACGATCAGCGGGGCCTCGTCAGGGTCTTCAAGCTTCTCGCGGTGCAGGCGCTCATACCACTCGATGAACAGATTCTGTGCGCCATCATCCGCGAAGCGCAGGCAGGGCGTTTGGTCGTAGGGGCCGGACGTGGTGACCCGCTCGAAGTCGGTGCGCGCCAGTGTCTCGATGATGGCAAAGGCGCGCTCGCGGGCCGGGCCGTCGGGGTACTCGTCGACGATATGCACAAACGGCTGCACGTCGGGATAGGTAAGCAACTGAAAGCGCTGCATCATGCCGTCGTTTTCGATACGGGCCTGATAAAGGTAGTTGCGCACCTTGTCCGGTTGGGTGCCGCCGAGAATGGATACGCACATGTTGTCGCAGATGACATGCCCGCGCCCGATGCGGTCGAGCGGGAAATTGCCCTGGCCGTTCCATGCTTCCAGGTAAAAGCCGCGATCCTGTTCGCGCCCTTGCTTGTCCCAGCCGCGCAGCAGGCCGACAAGTTCGTCACGGAAGACCAGAATGCCGCGCCGGTTGGTCGAAAGCAAATCATGTAGCGCCTCGATGGTGGCGTCGTTGGTACGAAAACGCTCTTGCAGGTTGCCGGGTGGCGGTGCGCTCAGACTGGCCATTTCGAGCTTGATCTCGGCCACGCTGCGTGTCGGTGGAGACAGTCGAGGTTGGCGGGAGGGCGTCTTGCGCTTGGCTGGCGGCGTGGCGTCGTTGTCGCTGCCTTCTTCGGACGGCATATCGCCGTTGGTGGCATCGGCATAGGCAGTCGCCATACTGGCAGTGCGCTTGGCAAGCCTGTCGGCAGTGATGGCTTCCTTGAGTTCGGCGTCGAGCAGCTTCTGGATTGCCTTGGTTTCCGGGTCGGCAGCCGTGGCCTTTGCCTGCCGGGTGCCGTCGGTGGCGAGCTTTTCCAGTCGCCCCAGGGCCTTGACCATTTCGGCCAGTGCCGGCGTCTTCTTCTTTGACGGAGGACCAATCACGCCACCCCACAAGTTCGGCACGATCAGCCAATCGTCCTTGCGCTTGGGCTTGATGCCGATGCCGGCGCCGACCACCGCGGCCAGAATCCCGATGGCGCCGACGGCGCAGAAGTCGATAGGGCATTGCATGCGGTGGGCGGTGTCGGCGATCCAGCCGCGAAATGCGACGGGGATCAGTTCCGGGTCAAGAGCTGGCACCGGCAGCAGGGCAATGCGGATCGGTTCGGGCTCGGGAAGCGCGTCGTATTCAGCTTGGCGCGCGGCGGCGATGTAGGGTGCGGGGTCGAGCCATTCGCCGGTCATGTGCTCGAAATGGCCACCGCCGGGTGGCGCGAAGAACGGCTGCGAGAGCTTTTCGGCGCAGGCGTCCAGCCCTGGCAGCGCCAGCGCAGCGGCAAATTGCCGGTAGGTGCCGGGCCAGTCGCGCGCAGACACGGGCGCGGCGAGCGGCAGCACTGCACGCAGGCGCGGCGCGGTGGGCGTACTGCGCTTGGTGGTGTAGATGGCGCATTCGCGACCGGCCAGCGCCGAGCGGGTTCGGTCGAGGTTTGCGCCCTTGTCAATGTCGAGGACTAGTGCTGTGATCGCCAGTACGTCGACGTCGCGGCGCGTGCCTTCGGGATTGAACTCGGCATAGACCAGCGCCGGTACAGCATCCAGATCGGCGGTGCGCGAGGCTGCCTGCATCTGCGCGAAGCGCTCCACCAACGCACCCCAGCGGGTTTCCGCCAGTTCGATCTGGTTGGACCTGACGCCGCCTTTTTGCACGGCATAGCGCAGAACTCTGTCCAGTGTGTCAGTTTGCTGGGTGGCAGCTGCGTTGATTTTTTCTGCTTCTTTCATCGAGTCGGACTCCAGACTCCCAGCGCTTTGGCTGCGGCGACAAAGCCGATACCGTAGCGCGCCATGTGAAAGGCCAGCACGTCGCGACCGTGCGCACCACACACAGGTACTCGGCAGCGGAAAGCGCCGGTGTCGAGATTTACCGACAGGCTGGGGTGCTGATCATCGTGGAACGGGCAGCGTGCCGTGGCGCTACGCCCAAGGCCACGTAGCGATTCAAGTTCGGCAGCGTAGTAGGCCAGAGGATCGGGCAGGCGGGCGCGGTCGAAGAGCGTCTTCTTTGTTTTGTGGGCGTTTGGGTTCATGGCGAATCCCTCTCACGCCGTCGCGCCAGTTTCGCGGGTGCGCTTTTCGAGCCAGGCGATAAGGTCCGCACGACGGTAACGCACGCGCCGCCCGACCTTGATGAACGGCAAGGCATACCGGCCCGTGGATCGCCAAACGCCGAGTGTGCCCTTGGCAACGGTCAAGAGTTCCGCCGCATGTGCTTCGTCGAGCAGGTCAGCGCCTGCCGCGATGAGATTCGATAGATTCTTGGTAGTCACTGTTCGCTTCCGGTTAGACCCGCTACGCCTGTTGGCCGTGCGGTATGGTTGCGAACGATAGCGAAAGGGAAGGGAGCAAGTCCGAATTCGGTATCTGGGATTCCATGGAATACCGAATTCGGTTTGTCTTCCTTATTTCATGCGGGTTTCCAGCGCATCGGGGATCTTCGCCAGTGCGGTGCGGATCGTGTCGTCGGTCACTGGTGCACCGATTTCTTCGGTCATTTTGGCTATCTGGCCCGCCGCACCACGGTCTTGATACTTGATCGCAGAATAGTCGCAAAGGGCCGCGATGATGACTAGCAGGGTGTTTCGCTCTGTCGTTGTGAGCCGCTTTTCCGGGATTTTCGACGCAGGGCTTTCCTCTGTTTTTGGCAAGGTACTCGCCATTTCCACAAGTTCCACTGGCAGGCCGTCCCACATGACCACTGACTGAGCCCACGAGGCGAATTCCGACAAGCGAACCAAGGAATTGTCCGGCTGTATCTGATTTAGCACGCCGGGCGAAAAGAATGTGCGATTGGAAAGGTGCATCCGTAGTGTCCGTTGCCTTCGCTCAAACTCTGCTTGGGCATCCGCACTTGAAAAATCATAGGGTTCCAGCGACGGCCCAACAGCATCTTTTTCCATTGGGCGCACTGCCCCACTGCTGGTGCCAATCAAGCGCCTGTGAGGCACCATTGAATGAGGGTCTATATCCATAGACAGCGCACACGCTTGCCACACTGTCACATCCGGGATGTGTTTCCATTCGTTCCAATTTGGTCTTTTCATCACGCACGCCTTCTTGTGCTGCCTTCAAAGGGGGCCGCGCCAGCCGGGTGAAGGTGCCCGGTTTTCGCCCTCGGGGATCAGTCTCGGGCTAGGCGCAGCAAAACTCAGGTTTTCTCTGGTTACGCGGCCCGGTCGCCTTGCTGCGCGCGCAGCAGATCGAGCAGGAATTCTGGCGCAAGGTCCGCGCCGTTGGCCCATGCGGCCGTGCGCATCACCGGGTGCTGGCTTGCAGTGGCGAACACAACTGGATCACGCAGCGCCTCGAATACTTCGCCTTCGATTTCATCGGACAAATCCACTTCCCCGGCTTCGCCGTTGTTGAAGCGCAGGAACAGGCGATAACTCGGCAGCGGGGTGACTTCTGTAGTGTGCAGGATCATGATCATTACTCCAGAGGATCAATTGGGTTCAGCGGCTTTTTTTGCTGCGCAAGAATCCAGTCGGCTTCAATTTCGCCCCGATATAGCTCCATCCATTCGCGAACCATCGACAACGCCCGGCCCGGTAGCCGAACCAGCGTACACCTTACCGTCCAGGGTCATCAGGGCTTCGTGCTCGCCGTAGACGGCGTGAAAGTGCATTGGCGGATGCTCGCGCCAGTTCATGTAAATGACGATGCCGAAGAAGCGCGAGATTTCAGGCATGGCTATGCCGCGCCCCTCTTCGACAGCGGCAGCACTTCAACCGCCTCTTTCATTCCGCCGGCTTCCATCATGGCCGCGGTTGCCGTGTTGACGGATGCCCGCACCGGGTCAAGGTCGAGTCGGGCATAGATTGCCGTCGCCTGCTGGCTCTTGTGGTTCAGGCTCTTGCCAATGATCGTCAGCGATGCGCCGGTCTTCGCTTGCCAGCTTCCCAGCGTGCGCCGCAGGTCGTGCAGGGTTACGCCGTCCGGGTTGTTTCTGCCGTAGGGGATAGCGGCCCGCTCCATGACGCGAATGACCGCTTTCTTCGGTTCTTCGATATGCCCGCTTTCGCCGGTGCCAGGGAAAACGAAAACAGCGCCATTCTTGGCCGCTTCTTTTCGTGCCTGCAAAATGGTCACCGCTTCAGGCGACAGGGTTACGTTTTGCGGGGTGCCGTTCTTGGTGTCGGGGATGCGCCACACGTATTCACCCAGGTCGATTTCTGCCCAACGCATCGCTAGCAAATTGGCTCGCCTCGCGCCGGTCAGCAGCGCCAACAGGATGTAATCTCGTAGTGTCTCGTTCGGCTCTTCCGCCAGTGACTGAAAGAAGCGGGGCAATTCGTCGGCATGTAGGAAACGGTCACGCTTGACGGTGGGTCGCATCTTGATTCCGGTCACGGGGCTTGCGGTCACATAGCCCCATTCGATCGCACGGCTGTAGACGCTCGAAACCAGCGCCCTTACGTTGTTGATTGTCGATCCCGACTTCCCCGCCTTTTCTACATCGGACAGGATGCGCGAAATCATGGCACGTGAAATGGTGGTCAGCTTGCGCGGGGCAAGGCTTTGCAGATGGCAGGCATAGGTGCTTTGGTCATTGTTCCACGAGCGTTTCTTGATGCCGTGCCGCTCGCCATATTCCTTGAACCTATTTTCCTGTGCGCCGTGACAAGGCGCTGTTTTCCAGCGGGTGCGAATCCCGCCCGGCAACTTTCGCTCCGGCCGGTAGCAACTGGAGCAGTCGTGGAGGTAACGAAGCGGCTGAAGCCT
>NZ_JAPUVQ010000129.1:0-15629 GCF_029255145.1 Accumulibacter sp. | reverse complement strand
TCAGAAGCCCGAATTGCGACGTTTTCACCACAAATCACCCTGCGGCTATCAATTCTTCATCGCTCGGAAATCCGTCCAATCCCTTGCTGCTGTTGGGATGAAGGGGTTTTCGGTCACGCACTAGATAGCTCTGGATTACGCGCGAGTCGAGCAAGTCGCCGGTGATCAGCGTTAGCAGCAGCAGGACATCCCAGATCAGGTAGAGGAACTCCCCCCGGGAACGCAGCTCGAGATCGACGAACTGCAGCGGCGGGATGCCACTGATCCCGGTGAGGCCGCCGAGCGCGCCAAGGTTGCCAAAACGATAGTAGAGGGCAATCCCTCAGGCGATCGTCCCAGCGGCAGGAAGTGACCGGAAAGCCACAGCGTGATGTACAACTCGGGCAGCAGCAGTGGCGCCGCGACCAGTGCGCCGGCGAATAACAGGAGAACGAACTTGGCCTGCCGGCGGCTGCGGCTCATTCTTCCTCCACGTGCCGGGTGATCCGCGAGCGCCCGAGCAATACCGGGATGATGGAGGTGAACGCGATCACCTCCTTGAACGCGCTCGCCCAGAACCACGAAACGACTCCGGGAGGCCAACCAGAATGGCGTCGGCGGCAGCCATCGGATAGCTGGCCAGGCCACCGATGATCGCCCCGACAAAGCCCTCGAGCCCGATCAGAAAGCCCGAGTCGTAGTAGACGGTGGTGATCGGCGAAATCAGGATCCCGAGAAAAGCACCTATCGCCGCCGCCAGGGTGAAAAACAACATCCCTGCCAAGGCCCCGGAAATGCCCATCAGGCGCGCACCGGTGCGGTTGATCACGGTCGCTCGCAGGGCCTTGCCGTAAATCGTTCGCTCGAAAAAGAAGAAGAGCGCGACGATCAGCATCAGGCTGGCGACCACCACCACCAGCGTCTGGCCCTGCAACAGCGCATCGCCGACTTCGAAGCTGATGCCGGTGAAGGCCAGCGTTCGCGAACCCTCGGCACCGAAGAACGGCAGGCCAAGCCGATCAGGGTGACGTGTACCACCACCGAAACGATCAGCAGAACCAGTATCGATGCCTCGGCAATCGGCTGGTAGGCAAGGCGACAGATCATCGGCCCCAGCGGCACCACCAGCATCAGCGCCAGCAAGACCTGCAGCGGCAACGGCAAGCTGGCCGGCGACACCGCGACCAGTGCGCCGGCGAGCCCTCGATCAAAACGATCACGGTGCCCAGGCCAAGCAGCAGCCAGATCGTCGCCGGTAGCGCGCCAGCCTGCAGGCTGGCCAGGGTCTGCGCGCCAAAGGCGACAAACTCGCCTGGTGGAATGAAGGTCACGCGGTAACGGCGAAAGCCTGGACCAGCGCCAGCAGCGCGTAGATCGCGCCATAAGTGATCGCGTCCTGGGCCAGGATAAAGGCAATCTGCAAATCCATCAACGCTAATCCAGTGGCCATTCCGATCGGGACTCCGGCCGGTTCCAGCCTTGCCGTGTTGGCAACGGAGGATCTGAAGCACGCACCGCAGGGCAGCAAGAAACGGCGCGCCGGCTGCCTAATTTCACGAGTTGCCAGTTGCCGTCGACGATCTCGACCATCACCCGCGAGCGCTGGTCGAAGCCGAGGTGATCCTGCGCACTCATGTTGAAAACACCGTAGGCGGCAGTCACGCTCCTGGTGTCTTCAAGCGAGTCGCGCAGCGCTTTGCGGAACTCCGGTGTCCCGGGCCGTGCCTTCTTCAGCGCCGCGGGAACGGTATTCGACAACAACGGGCCGGAGTCCCAGGCGTGCGCCCCAAGAGTCGATACGCTACCCTGGCCGTGTGCAGCCTCGTACTTCTTGACATAATCGAGCGCCACTTTTTTGACCGGATTATTGTCCGTCAACTGCACCGCTACCAGCACCGAACCGGCAGGCAGGAAAGTTCCGTCGCAATCTCTGCCGCAAACCCGCAGAAAGTCGGCGTTGGCCACACCGTGCTTCTGATACATCATTCCCTTGTAGCCCTTGTCGTTGAGCGACTTGTACGGCAGCGCCGCCAACCGGAACGGCGTCCGGCTTGGCCGAGAGGATCTTGAGCACCTGGCCGGTTACCGAGCTATCGGAGCGATTGAAGCGTTCGTTGCCGACGATCTTGATCTTGCGCGCCTCGCCGATCTTCGAGAACTCGTTCCACCAACCTTCGCCGTAGGCGTCGGCAAAGCCGACGTAGGCGCCAGTCTTGACCTTGTTGTTGGTCGTGCGCTCGACAATCGCCGTCGCCATCTGGGCGTCGTTCGGCGGCGTCTTGAAAACCCAATGACGTTTGGCGTCGATCGGATCGATAATCCGGGCCGAAGCGGCCATCGCGATCATCGGCGTTTCGGCCTCGGCGACGACGTCGATCATGGCCAGCGAGTTGGGCGTGATGGTCGACCCGATGATCACGTCGACCTTGTCCTCGGCGATCAACTTGCGCGTGCTCTTGACCGCCGCGGTGGTATCGGATGCGTCATCGAGGACGATGTAATTGACCTTCTGGCCGGCGATGGTCGTCGGCAGCAGCGCGAAGGTGTTCTTCTCGGGAATGCCCAGCGAGGCGGCTGGCCCGGTCGCCGAAAGCGTGACGCCGACGCTGATGTCGGCATGAGCAGCGCTGGCAAACCCTCCCGCCAAGAGGACCAGGAGCCCGGCTATTGAATTCTTGATCTTCATTGTCTCCCCCAGCATGATTGATCGCTGCGTTTATCGGTCCGATGATGCCGTGGTCTGCCTTGCGGCACGCTCCATTGCGCGGCGGGAGCGGGACGCACGACAAGCTCAAGCCAAGGTGTCGTGGGCGAATTTGACGATAAAGACACTGACCACGCACAAGAACACCTTGCGGACAAAGCCGCTGCCGTGCCGCAGCGCCAGACGGGTGCCGAGCAAGGAGCCGAGGACGTTGCAGCTGGCCATCAGCACCGCGGCGAGCGGCAGGATATGGCCATGGGGCAGAAAGAAACCAAGCGCCGCCAGGTTGGTGGCGACGTTGACGACCTTCGACGCGGCCGACGCGTGCAAAAAATCAAAGCCGAAGAAGCGGACGAAGAGGAAGATCAGGAAGCTGCCGGTACCGGGACCGAAGAAGCCATCGTAGAAGCCGATCGCGCCGCCGACCGTCAGCGCGTAGGCGAACTCGTGGCGGCCGCTGTGTTGCGGCCGATGAATGGTGCCAAAGTCGCGGTTGCTGAAGGTATAGACGGCGGCGCCGACGAGCAGCAGCAGGATCAGCGGCCGCAACAGCTCGGGTGGCAACCAGGCGACGGCCATGGCGCCGAGATAGGACGAAGCGAACGCGGCGAGCGCTGCCGGCAAGGTCGTTCGCCAGGGCATCCGCACCCGTCGCGCGTAGCGCCAGGCGGCGTTGCTGGTTCCGAAGACGCTGGCGAACTTGTTGGTCCCGAAAAGCATCGCCGGTGCCGCGTTCGGCAGCGCTGAGAACAAGGCGGGAATCTGGATCAAACCGCCGCCACCGACCACCGCATCGATGAATCCTGCGAACAGGGCCGCCGTTCCGAGCGCTACCAGCAGCGAGTAGGCAACCCCATCGATCGGCATTCAGCGTTGCGCGACGAAAAAGATCCGCTTGAACGGAAACAGCGTATGCCCATCGGCACCGCGTGGGTAGACGATCGCCAGTGGCGCCCGATAGGCGGCCAGGAAGTGCTCGGCAGCGTCGACGTCGAGGCGCGCGAGATAGGGTACCAGGGTCGTTCCCTTCATCCATTCGACGATCGCATCGTTGCCGCTGAGCGCCTGCCAGTAAGTCGTCTCCCACACCTCGAGGTGGCGGCAGATTGGCGCCAACAAGCGGTGGTAATCGGCGGCTGACAGCACCTTGCCCATCTCGATGCCGCCGAGGGTCTGCTGCCAGCGATAGTCATCAGCCAGCTTGCGCAGGATCCGGTGCGACGGCGAACTGAAGTTCGACGGCATCTGGACCGCCAGCACACCACCCGCGGGCAGTTGATCGATCAGCCGCGGGAGCAGGTGTTGATGATTGGGAAGCCAGTGCAGGGCGGCATTGGAAAAGATGAGGTCGGGTTGCGTGACGGCGTCCCAGACAGCGATGTCGATCCGCTGCCACTCGATCGACGACGGCGCCGACGACGCCTTCCGAAGCATCGCCGGATCACTGTCGACACCCGTTATTGCGGCCTGAGGCCAGTGTTCGGCGAGCAAGCGGGTAATGTTGCCGGCACCACAGCCGAGGTCGACAATGCGGGTCGGCGACTTGCCGCCAAGCCGGGCAATCAGATCGAGCGCCGGCCGCCGCCGGGCTTCGACGAATTTCAGATATTGCGCGGGATCCCAGTTCATCGCCGATCTCCTTTCGATTGATGGCGTGCGGCGAATACCGATAAGCCGACTATTTGCCAATGCAGAAGCGCCCGAAGATCTCGCCCAGCAGGTCGTCGGCGCCGAATTCGCCGGTGATTGACGCCAGCGCCAACTGCGCCAGGCGTAGTTCCTCGGCGAACAGTTCGAGCCGTGGCAAGCGTTCGCGGGCGTCATCAAGGTGCTGGCGGGTTTCGGCCAGGGCGCGTAGGTGGCGTTCGCGGGCGATGAAGACGTCTTCCGCTGGTTGCCAGCCGGCAATTCGCAGCAGCGCCTGCCGCAGCAGGTCGATTCCCTCGCCGGATTTTGCAGAAAGCGATATCGCCGTGCCATCGCCTTGGTCATGGCATTCGGAGCCGGCGCCGGTCAGGTCAATTTTGTTGAACACGGTCAGCTTCGCCAGGTGCTCGGGAAGCTGCCCGACAATCACTCGGTCGAGGTCGCTGACGCCGGTACGCGCGTCGACCAGCAGCACAACCACATCGGCGCGGTCGATTTCGCGCCAGGTACGCTCGATACCGATCTGCTCGATTGGGTCTTGGGTTTCGCGTAGCCCGGCGGTGTCGATCACATGCAGCGGGATTCCTTCGACCTGCAGGGTGCTGCGCACCAGGTCGCGGGTGGTGCCTGGCAGCGGCGTGACGATCGCCAGGTCGTCGCCGGCCAGGCGGTTAAGCAAGCTCGACTTGCCGACATTGGGCTGGCCGGCGAGGACGACGTGCAGCCCTCCGTGCAGCAAGCGCCCTTGCCGGGCACGGCCGAAGACGCGGGCCAGGCGCTGTTGCAGGCGATCCATACGACCCGCCGCATCGGCCGCTTCGAGGAAGTCGACTTCCTCGTCCGGGAAGTCGAGGGTCGCTTCGACCAGGGCTCGCAGCTCGATCAGCTCGGCCAGCAAGGCGTTCACTTCGCGGGAAAAATCGCCCTGCAGCGAGCGCACGGCGCTGCGCGCCGCCGCCGCTGTCGCGGCGTCGATCAGGTCGATGACCGCTTCGGCCTGTGTCAGGTCAAGCTTGCCATTGAGGTAGGCGCGGCGGGTGAACTCTCCGGGCTCGGCGAGCCTCGCGCCAAGTTCGAGGCAGCGGGCCAGAAGCAACTGCATGACGACCGGACCACCGTGAGCGTGCAGTTCGAGGACGTCTTCACCGGTGAACGAGTGCGGTGCGGGAAAGTACAGCAGCAGACCGCTGTCGATAACGCGGCCATCGACAGCGCGAAACTCGGCGACAGTCGCCAGGCGGGCCTTCGGTCGTTTACTGCTCAGGGTCTCGGCGAAACTAAGGAGACCGGCTCCTGAGACCCGGACGATGCCGATCCCACCGCGACCGGGAGCGGTCGCTATGGCGGCAATCGTCGTTGCCGCTTCTCCCGCCTCAGGCCTTGGCGTCGTTGGCGGCTTTTCCGCCACTCTCGACCATCCGCGTGATCTGCCACTGCTGCGCAATCGAGAGGGTGTTGTTGACCACCCAGTAGAGCACCAGACCGGCCGGGAAGAAGAAGAACATGGCGCCGAAGATGAACGGCATCATCATCATCACCTTGGCCTGGATCGGATCCGGCGGCGTCGGATTAAGCTTGGTCTGGATCAGCATCGTGGCCACCATGACCACAGGCAGGACATAGTACGGATCGCTGGCTGACAGATCGGTGATCCAGAGGATCCACGGTGCATCGCGGATTTCGACGGCGCCAAGCAAAGCCCAGTAAAGCGCGATGAACACCGGAATCTGCACCGCGATCGGCAGACAGCCGCCCAGGGGGTTGATCTTTTCGCGCTTGTAGAGCTCCATCATTTCCTGATTGAGCTTCTGCCGGTCGCCAGCGTAACGCTCTTTCAGAGCAACCAGGCGGGGCGTTACGGTGCGCATCTTGGCCATCGACTTGTAGCTTGCAGCCGATAGGGGAAAGAACAACAGCTTGATGCCCACGGTCAGCAGGACAATCGCCCAGCCCCAGTTGCCGACCAGTTTGTGGATCGCCTGCAGGCACCAGAAGATCGGTGCGGCAACTACTTTCAGCAGGCCGTAGTCTACGACCAGCCACAGACCCTGCGCGCCAATGCCCCCTTCGGACTTGGGCAGTGCCAGATGGTCGAGAATGGTCTGCACCTGTGGGCCGGCATAAAGCGGAACAGAAAGGGCAACCTTCGATCCCGGCGCTGCCACCGGCACCGGCACGATCACTCCCGCCCTGACGGTGGGATCGACGCTGCCGTCAAGTTTCTGCATATAGAACTCGCGGGGCAGCTTTTCGGGAGGGATCCACGCCGAGACGAAATAGTGCTGAACCATCGCGATCCAGCCATTGTCCGCCTTGCTGGCGAACTTGGCCTTGCCGCTTTCGATTTCCGAGAAAGTTACTTTTTGAAATTTTTCTTCCTCGGTATAAACCGCCGGACCGGTGAAGGTAGACACCATCCTGCTCTCTCCCGCGGGAGCAGTGACGTCACGCTGCAATTGGTAGTAGGCGTTTAAAGCCACATCCCCATCACTCGTGTTATCGATCTCCTGGGTAACATCGATCAGGTAGCTGCCGCGGGTGAAAGTATAAATCTTGGCGACTTTGAGGCCCTTGACAGGTGGTGCTTCGAGGCGAAGCTGAATGGTATTGGCAGCGCTCGCCAGTTCTCTGGTGCCGGGTACCGGCGAGAAAACGGTGTTGTGGTTCGGCAAACCGTCGCCGATCAAACCGCTTTGGGCGGCATACCGGTGTCGGGCTTCAAACAGCGCGAAGTGCTTTCTGCCGTTTTCGGTGTCCTTGTAGTCGTTGAACACCAAGCGGACGATGTCGCCCCCCTGCACCGATATCTCGGCGGTAAAGAGGTCGGTCTTGACGGTAACGGTTTCGGCGCTCTTGGCGGTGGCGGCGGTCGCTTCCGGCGCTCCTGGAACAGGAGCCTGCAGGCTCGCCGAGGGCTGCGGTGTGGAACGATCGACCGCACTGGCGCCAACCGCAGAGATGGCTGGCTTGGGTTGGTTGTACTTTTGCCAGGCGTCCCAGAGCATGACCAATGAGAAGGAGAAGACAAGCAGCAGGAGCAGGCGTCGGTTATCCATGAAAGCCTATACGATTCGATTGTTGTTCAGGGCACGGGGTCAAAACCGCCCGGGTTCCACGGATGACAGCGAAGAAGCCGTTGCAGGGCAAGTATGGTGCCCTTGCCAGCGCCATGCTTGGCCACGGCTTCGGCAGCATATTCTGAACAGCTGGGAAAAAAACGGCAACGACGCCCGAGCATCGGGCTGAGCGCGTATCGGTAAAAGCCTATCAGGGCAAGCAGAATCTGTTTCATCGACTCATTGTTCAGCTGCGATCAGCTTGCCAAGCAGCCGCTGAATTTCCTGCGCCAGGGCTCTCCGATCCAGCGCTTTCGGCTTTGCTGCCAGACGCAGCACGAGGTCGTTGGGGCGCAGACGGGCGCGCAGCAAGCGGAAGCCTTCTCTGGCCAGTCGCTTGACAAGGTTGCGGTCGACGGAACGGCGCAGGAAGCGCTTGGCGACGACCAGTCCAAGCCTGGCGCCTGAGGCGTCAGCGGCAACACGAGGGCAGTAATGTAGCAGGAAATGTTGGCTTTTCAGCACCCTCCTGAAACCAAAAACGGATGAGTACTCATCCGTTTTCAACAGCCGGTAGTGCTTTGGAAAACTCGTATTCGCTACCCGGTGATCATCGGCACGGTCACCTCCGGCGCTCAAACTGCCAAACGGTGGCGACCTTTCGCACGACGGGCTCTAATCACGGCCCGACCGCTGCGGGTAGACATGCGGACGAGGAAGCCGTGCGTACGCTTGCGGCGCACGACGGACGGTTGATAAGTACGTTTCATGGTTGAACCCTTGGAAGCAACACGAAGTGAACTGGTGATTAGACAGTCTCCGGGCGAATTTTGTCAACACCATATTTTCGGCGATGCTGTGGATAACTGTCGGGCAACGGGTTAGAATTGCCCCTTTGGCGCTTCCAGAACAGACAAGAACAACGGTCCCCAGAGATCGTGTCAGGTCTTCGCCAACGGCAAACTCGGTCGCCTTTCCTGGCCAGAACAGTGCTTTATATATCTGATTTAAAATATATTGTGTTTCTAATGGCGGCCTTTCTCGGCGCCTTTGGGCGCTCTACTTCCGGATTTCAACCGATGACCGTGGATGAGTAGTTTCTGGTCCTTCTGCCTGAGCCAGTTCGAGCAGGAACTTCCTCCTCAGCAGTTCAATACCTGGATTCGCCCGCTTCGCCTGGAGGGCGAGGAGGATGGCGACTGCGCCCGCGGCTTGCGCCTGCTGGCGCCGAATGGCTTCATCCTGAAGTGGGTCAAGGAGCGCTACCTGACGCGAATCGAAGCAATGGCCAGCGAACACTTTTCCATGCCGATGAGCATTGCCTTAAGCCTGGGTACACGCGCCGGAGACGACGCAAGAACCAACGCAAGCGCCGATCCTGGCCCGACCAGCGGCAGGGGCGCGCAGGACGGCGGCGCAGCCGCGCTGGCGGTGGCGGTCAAGAACGTCGCGCTGGCTGAGAAGGGGCGCTCAGCCTACGAAAAAACCCGCTTGATCCAGAGCTTCACCTTCGACAACCTGATCGTCGGCAAGGCCAACGACATGGCCCGGGCGGCTTCCCGGCAAGTGGCCATCAACCCCGGCGAGACCACCTACAATCCCTTGTTCATCTATGGCGGTGCAGGCCTGGGGAAGACCCATCTGGTGCACGCCATCGGCAATCATATCCTGGACAATCACCCCGAGAAGGTCGTCCGCTATGTGCACGCGGAGGATTACTATTCCGACGTCGTTCGTGCCTACCAGCAGAAGTCCTTCGACGTATTCAAGCGCTACTACCGCTCGCTCGACGTGCTGCTTCTCGATGACGTGCAGTTCTTCAATGGCAAGAACCGTACTCAGGAGGAATTTTTCTATGTTTTCAATGCACTGAGCGAGACAAGAAAGCAGATTGTAATCAGTTGTGATACTTATCCAAAGAATATTTCAGGCCTCGAAGACCGTCTGGTGACCCGCTTCGACTGGGGGTTGACGGTGCAGATCGAACCTCCCGAGATCGAAATGCGGGTCGCCATTCTGAAGAAGAAGGCCGAGGTTGATGGCGTGGCACTTGACGACGAGGTCGCTTTCTACATTGCCAAACATCTCCGGTCGAACGTTCGCGAACTGGAAGGGGCGCTCAAGAAGGTTCTTGCCTACTCGGCGTTTCATGGGCAGCGAATCTCCCTGGATCTGGCCAAGCAGGCTCTGAAGGACGTCATTGGTGCGGTCAACCGGCAGCTGACGGTGGATAACATCCAGAAGACGGTCGCGGATTATTTCAAGATCAAGGTGGCAGACCTGTTTTCGCGCAAGCGAACGCGGGTGATCGTTCGCCCTAGGCAGATCGCCATGTGGTTGGCCAAGAATCTGACGACCCTGAGCTACCCGGCAATCGGCGCAGCGTTCGGCGGTCGAGACCATACCACTGTCCTGCATGCCGTGCGGACCATCGACGACTTGAGGACCAGGGACAACGACCTCAACCATGATGTGCACGTTCTTGAGCAGGTTCTGAAAGGATAGGCGTGCGCTGTATAAGTCGGTGGGAAAGTAGCCGACAAGAGGTGGAAAACGCGAACAATAAGCCGCTGTGGATAAGTTGTTCAATTCTGTGCACAGCGGCATACGGCCTTTCTTCAGCCTCAAAGCGATTTGTAGTTTAATGAATTAAAACAGTTTTTATGTGTTATCAACAGATCTGTTCGGACCATAGTCTTTATAGGACTTATATATATGCTTCTTATCAATACGAGACGCGACACTCTCCTGGCACCTTTGCAGGCGGTTTCTGGAATCGTCGAGAGGCGTCATACACTGCCGATTCTGTCGAACGTCTTGCTGGAAAAGACGGGCGATGTCCTGACGCTTTTGGCCACCGACATCGAAATCCAGATCACCAGTTCAACGGGTGGCGCGAGCGGAGAAGGCAACGGAGCGGTCACAGTTGGCGCTCGCAAGCTGCAGGAGATTCTGCGTTCCTTGCCCGAAGCCGCCGAAGTGAGCCTGACCCTTGATGACCGGCGGCTGTTGGTGAAGGCAGGGAAGAGCCGCTTCAGCCTGCAGACCCTGCCCGCAGAAGATTTCCCCGGCATGGCCCTGGTCGATGGTGAAGCGATGCGGCTGACTTTGGCGCAGAAGGAATTTCGCAGATTGCTGGGGCAAACGCAGTTCGCCATGGCTGCCTTGGACGTTCGCTATTACCTGAATGGCCTGTTGCTGCTGGTGGACGGAAGCGAGCTGCGGGCAGTGGCCACCGATGGTCATCGACTGGCCTATGCCAGCATGCCGCTTGAGCATCCTCCCGGGGCCTTGCGTGCCGAGGGGGCTGGGCGCCAGGAGCTGATCTTGCCCCGCAAGACGGTGATCGAGCTCTATCGGCTACTTGGCGACAACGACGATCCGCTAACCGTCGAGATGCTGCCCAATCAGATCCGCTTCCGGTTTGGTCAGATCAATCTGGTCTCGAAGCTGATCGATGGCCGCTTCCCGGATTACCAGCGGGTGATCCCGGCGAGTCTGAAGAACGTCGTTTCGGTAGGGCGCGCTGCGCTGCTGCAGTCGATGGTGCGGGCGGCGATTCTGACCAACGAGAAGTTTCGTGGCGTGCGCCTGATGCTCTCCGAGGGAAGTCTGAGGATCATGGCGGCAAACGCCGAGCAGGAGGAAGCGTTGGAGGAGATCGAGGTCGATTACAGTGGGGAAGCCCTCGACGTCGGTTTCAATGTGGCCTATCTGCTCGATGTCCTGAACAACCGCTCGGAGGAAACCATTGAGTGGGGTTTCAACGACGCCAACTCAAGCGCGCTGCTGACTATCCCCGGCAACGAACGCTTTCGCTACGTGGTGATGCCCATGCGAATTTGACGTCACGCGCGATGCGGTAAGGGGGACAAGGGCTTGAAGCCAAGCAGTGGATCGAAAGCGATTGAGGAAAATGACTGAAGATAACGAACAGCCGGCCTACGATGAATCAAGTATCCAGCAGTTGGAAGGCCTGGAAGCGGTTCGCAAGCGCCCGGGAATGTATATCGGCGATACCTCCGATGGAACGGGTCTGCACCACATGGTATTCGAAGTGGTCGACAACGCGATCGACGAGGCTTTGGCTGGCCATTGCGACGACATCGTGATCACCATCCACGCCGACAATTCAATTTCGGTAACCGATAATGGGCGCGGCATTCCCACCGGGATCAAGTTTGATGACCGCAACGAGCCGAAGCGCTCGGCAGCCGAGATCGTGATGTGTGTGCTGCACGCCGGCGGCAAGTTCAACCAGAACTCCTACAAGGTTTCCGGTGGTCTGCACGGAGTCGGCGTATCGTGTGTCAACGCGCTTTCGAAGTGGCTGCGGCTGACTATCCGCCGTGACGGCAAGAAGTACTTGATGGAGTTTCATCGAGGGTTGGTGCCCGATCGCTTGATCGAAATTCAACGGGGCGTTGAGGTTTCACCAATCAGGGTTGTTGGCGAGACCGAGAAGCGCGGTACCGAATTGCACTTCATGGCCGACGAGGAGATTTTCGGCGAAGTCGAGTTTCACTATGAAATCATCGCCAAGCGGTTGCGCGAACTGTCGTTCCTGAATAACGGCGTGAAGATTCGTCTGATTGACCAACGCAGCGGCAAGGAAGAAGATTTCGCCTTCCTTGGCGGTGTCCGCGGATTTGTCGAGTACATCAATCGCGCCAAGTCTGTGCTGCACCCGAATGTCTTTCATGCAGAAGGTGAATCGCCGACCGCCAATGGGGTGATCAGCGTCGAGGTGGCGATGCAGTGGAATGACAGCTACGCCGAACAAGTGCTGTGTTTCACGAACAACATCCCGCAGGCCGATGGCGGAACGCATATGACCGGCTTGCGGGCGGCGATGACCCGGGTGATCAACCGCTATATCGAAGAACACGAGATCGCCAAGAAAGCCAAGGTCGATATCGCCGGTGACGACATGCGGGAGGGGTTGGCGTGCGTGCTGTCGGTGAAGATGCCCGATCCGAAGTTTGCTTCGCAGACCAAGATGAAGTTGGTTTCGTCGGAGGCACGCCCCGCCGTCGAGGAGGTGGTAGCGGCCAAGTTGACCGAGTTTCTGCAGGAACGCCCGCTCGACGCCCGGGTAATCACCGGCAAGATCATCGAAGCCGCGCGGGCTCGCGATGCCGCTCGCAAAGCCAGGGAGATGACCCGTCGGAAGGGATTGCTCGACGGCGTTGGTTTGCCTGGCAAGCTTGCCGACTGTCAGGAGAAGGATCCCGCCTTGTGCGAGCTTTATCTGGTCGAGGGAGATTCAGCCGGCGGTTCGGCAAAGCAGGGTCGCGACCGCAAGTTCCAGGCCATTCTGCCGCTCAAGGGAAAGATTTTGAATGTCGAAAAGGCGCGTTTTGACAAGCTGATCTCGTCGCAGGAAATCGTCACGCTGATAACCGCGCTCGGTACGGGTATTGGCAAAGACGAATACAAACCCGAAAAGTTGCGCTATCACCGCCTGATCATCATGACCGATGCGGACGTCGATGGTGCACACATCCGTACGCTGTTGCTGACCTTCTTCTATCGTCAGATGCCCGAGCTGATCGAGGGCGGCTATATTTATATTGCTCAACCGCCGCTGTACAAGGTCAAGCACGGAAAGACCGAGCGTTACATCAAGGATGATCAGGCCCTGAAGCAGTTTCTGCTGTCGCTGGCTCTCGAAGGCGCGGCGTTGACGCCGATGGCCGGGGCTCCAGAGATATCTGGCGCCGCGCTGGAAGAGCTGGCACGCGAGTACTTGCTCGCTGAGGCAGTGATCAACCGTTTGTCGCACCTGATCAATCCAGAAGTGCTGCACGCCTTGATCGACGGAAATCTGAAGGTCGATCTGGTTGACGAGGCCTCGGCCGTCGCCAGCGGAAGGGCGATCATGAAAGCGGTCGGTGACAAGCTGGAGATCACAATCAATGCGCGTTACGACGATGCACGGGAACGCTGGCAGCTGCGGCTCGAGAAGATGCTGCATGGCAATCTCAAAGTCGGCGTCATCGACGATGATCTGCTGGTCAGCGGTGATTATGCGCAGCTGCGCAAGACCGCGGAAACCCTGGCAAATCTATTCGGTCCGGGCGGGGTGGTCGTACGTGGCGAGAAGAGGCAGACGGTAAGCAGCTTCGCCGAAACCATGCAATGGTTGCTGGAGGAAGTCGAGCGCAGTGTCAGCAAGCAGCGCTATAAAGGTCTCGGTGAAATGAATCCGGAGCAGCTCTGGGAAACGACGATGGACCCGAAAGTACGGCGCCTCCTGAAAGTCCAGATCGAAGACGCAATTGGTGCCGACGAAATCTTCACGACGCTGATGGGTGAATTGGTCGAGCCGCGCCGTAACTTCATCGAGACCAATGCTCTGGCAGCTCGGAATATTGACGTGTGACGAGGTGTTGCTTGCCGAGCGACACGTTTCAGCCATCGTCCCGGCGATGATCGTTGATTTCGTTGCGGGTGGTCAGCGCCACGCGCCGCGCCTGCTCGGCGAAATCCTCGCCACCGCCGGCATAGAGGATGGCACGGGAGGAATTGATCAGCAGGCCAACACCTTTGGCGGTGCGGCCCGCCCGGACGGTCGCTTCAATATCGCCGCCTTGGGCACCGATGCCGGGGACCAATAGCGGCATGTCGCCGGTCAGCGCTCGCACACGGGCGATTTCGGCCGGGAAGGTGGCGCCGACGACGAGTGCGCACTGGCCGCCCTGATTCCAGTCGTCGTGCACCAGGCGGGCAACGCGCTCATAAAGTCGCTCTCCGCCGACATCGAGGAATTGCAGGTCGCTGCCGCCAGGGTTCGACGTTCGGCAGAGCAGGATGACGCCTTTGTCGTCATAACGCAGAAACGGCTCGACCGAATCGCGCCCGAGATAGGGATTGACCGTGATCGCGTCCGCCTTGAAGCGCTCGAAGGCTTCGACTGCGTACTGCTCGGCGGTACTGCCGATGTCGCCACGCTTGGCATCGAGGATTACCGGCGTTGCCGGATGCTGCTTGTGAATGTGCTCGATCAGTGCTTCGAGCTGGTCTTCCGCGCGGTGTGCTGCGAAGTAGGCGATCTGGGGTTTGAACGAGCAGGCAAGGTCTGCCGTAGCGTCGATAATCGCCTTGCAGAACTCGAAAATCGCCTCCGGCTTCCCGCGGAGGTGGGCAGGGAAGCGCTTCGGGTCGGGGTCAAGGCCGACGCATAGCAGGCTGTTGTGATCGCGCCAGGCGGCGTTGAGGGCGTGGATGAAGTTCATTGGTGGGCAGCTCTCGGGCATCGTCGGAAAGCTGTCATTCTAGGAGCAATGTCATCAGCGCGGCGGTGTTGTCGGCTGGTGATTATTGCCGACCCGGGAATCGCTGCCGGCAATTCAACACTGACGATGCTTGGAGAAGGTAAACTCGGTGCTTTCGCACGAGGGAGTTGCCTTGAAGAGACTCAAGCACGACGACTACCTTGCCCTGCGTGCCGGCGCCACCGTTCTCGAGGCCGATAGTTTCGGCGACAAGGTGTTGCGTCTGGCCGATGGAACGATGCTCAAGTTCTTTCGCCGCAAGCGCTGGTTGTCGTCCGCCGTATGGTATCCGTATGCCCAACGTTTTGCGGACAATGGCGAGGCGTTGCATCGACTTCGCATACCGGCGCCGGTGATCATTGAGGTCTGGCGTATTCCGTCGATCGGCAGGGATAGCGTGCACTACCACCCACTTGCCGGGCAGACGCTGCGTGAAATCATCGCCGAGGGCGTGGATCCGAAGGCCGAACAAGCGCTGAAGGACGCTTTCACTCGCTTTGTCATTCGGCTGCACGATTGCGGTGTCTATTTTCGCTCGCTCCACCTGGGCAATGTCGTGTATACGCCGGACCAAGAGTTCGGATTGATCGACATCGCCGATGCCCGGATTGGTCGGCGTCGTCTGAGCAGGCAGCTGCGTGCACGAAACCTGAGGCGGCTGCTGGATAGCGCAGGCGAATGCGACTGGGTGGATTTTCAGTCAGTGGTGAACGGCGCTTTACAAGAAAGGCCTCGAAGCCTATAATGCGCGCTTCTTTCGAGGGGGTATAGCTCAGCTGGGAGAGCGCTTGCATGGCATGCAAGAGGTCCGCGGTTCGATCCCGCGTACCTCCACCAGCAGTTCGAGAGAAGTTCATTCCGGGTCCCCATCGTCTAGAGGCCCAGGACACTACCCTTTCACGGTAGGTACCGGGGTTCGAATCCCCGTGGGGACGCCACCAGTTCCCCGCTTTTAACGAGCGGGCT
>NZ_JAPUVQ010000128.1:0-14167 GCF_029255145.1 Accumulibacter sp. | reverse complement strand
GCGACGTTTGCCTGCGACGTTTGCCTGCGACGTTTGCCTGCGACGTTTGCCTGCGACGTCTGTCTCGGCAGCTTTCCCGCGCTTCCAGGCCGGCATCTGTTCAGCCATTCCTTGAAAGGAGTGCCACCGATGACCACCAAGGAAGCCACCAAGGCAGCTACTGCAGTCGCTGGCGAGCGCCACTGGGTGACGTTTCGCTTCCGCAGCCAGCAAGGGATCAGGAAGCTCAGCGACCCAGAGGCGCAAAGGATCACCGGCAAGGATCGCAGCTCTCAACAGCACGGCCTGTGCGAGAACGTCGCGAAAGGGCGATCTCCTGAAGTGGCTGCTATCTATCCGTGCCGATGACGCCCAAGACGAAGGCGTTGAATGTGCCGTGCCAACCCACCGATCAGCCTTGA
Organism: Accumulibacter sp.; assembly: GCF_029255145.1. Lineage (GTDB taxonomy): Bacteria > Pseudomonadota > Gammaproteobacteria > Burkholderiales > Rhodocyclaceae > Accumulibacter. The sequence continues at coordinate 13,766 of NZ_JAPUVQ010000128.1, read as the reverse complement.
GGCACTTCGGGAACTGCCTCAAGGCTGATCGACCGCCTAAGCGATCGCGCGAGCGGCCTGCAGGCCGGCGTGGGATAATCCGTGCATGCTCGCAACACCCGTCACGCCAGCGATCCACCTGCTGCCCGACCTGCTGATCAGCCAGATCGCGGCCGGTGAAGTCGTCGATCGTCCGGCGTCGGTGGTCAAGGAACTGCTCGAAAACGCCCTAGATGCGGGCAGTTCGACGATCCAGATTCAGCTCGAAGAAGGCGGCGTCAAGCTGATCCGCGTCAGCGACGACGGCTCGGGAATCGCGCGTGACGAACTGGCTCTGGCGCTCACCCGCCACGCCACCTCGAAGATTGCCTCGCTCGACGATCTCGAGCGCGTCGGCACGCTGGGTTTTCGTGGCGAAGCGCTGGCGTCGGTCGCCGGCGTCGCCCGCCTGACGCTGACCAGTAGACAGCGCCTTGACCGCGGCGACAGTGCCACCGCGACGCACGCCTGGCGGCTCGGCGGCGAGCCCGGGGCATCGCCCGAACCGGCTGCGCTGCTCGCCGGCAGCGTCGTCGAAATGCGCGATCTGTACTACAACACGCCAGCCCGCCGCAAATTTCTCAAATCCGAACGGTCCGAATTCGCGCATTGCGCCGAGGCGCTCAAGCGCATCGCACTGGCGCACCCCGAGGTCGCCTTCACCCTCGCGCACAACGGTCGCGTCAGCCTGAGCCTGGCGAGGAGCGATGCGCGCAAGAGAGTCGGTGCGATCCTCGGCGACGACTTTCTGGCCGAGTCGCGCCAGCTCGAGGTGCAAGCCGGTCCGCTTCGCGTTTCGGGTTACTGCGCCCTGCCCGCCTACTCGCGCGCCCGTGCCGATGCCCAGTACTGCTACGTAAATGGCCGCTTCGTGCGCGACAAGCTGTTGGCGCACGCGTTGCGCGAGGCGTATCAAGACCTGCTGCACGGCAGCCGCTACCCCGCCTACTGCCTGTTTCTGGAAATCGACCCGGCCGCCGTCGACGTCAACGTGCACCCCCAGAAAACCGAAGTCCGCTTCCGCGATTCGCGCGCCGTGCACCAGTTTGTCTTTCACGCCGTCCAAGGCCTGTTGGCGACGCCACTGGCTGCCGCGCCCGCGGATTCTTCCCCGTTTTCTTCCTCTTCTCCACCGCCCTCGGCAGGCGGCGAAGGACTCGCACAGGCTCGCTGGCCGGACGCTGCAGCCGGATCGACGGCGGCAAGTGCCGACGGCCGTTCCTTCGGCCCGCGGGTGCCTTACCAGGGTTCGCTGCGTGTCGGTGAGCCCGGCGCCACCGGCACTTACCTGGCGTTTGTCGATGCCGCGCGCTCGCCGGATGGCAGCCTGGCGGCGTCGCAGCCGGCATCGGCGGCAGCCGACGGCGAGCTGCCGCCGCTCGGCTACGCCCTGGCGCAACTGCACGGCGTCTACATCCTGTCCCAGAATAGCCGGGGGCTGGTGGTCGTCGACATGCACGCGGCGCACGAACGGATCCTCTACGAGAAGCTCAAGGGCGGCCTCGATGGGCAGCAGGTGGCAACACAGGCGCTGCTGATTCCAGCTGTCTTCAGTGCCGAAACGATCGACGTCGCTGCCGCCGAGGAGCACGCCGAAACGCTGCGGCGGCTCGGCTTCGATCTGGCCCCGATGGGACCGCGGCAACTAGCGGTACGAGGCATTCCGGCGCTGCTGCAGGCCGCCGACCCGGCGGCGCTGGCGCGATCGCTGTTGAGTGAGCTGCGCGAGCACGGCGTCAGCCAGCTGATGACCGCGCGCCGCAACGAGCTGCTGGCCAGCATGGCCTGCCACGGCGCGGTACGCGCGCGGCGCCTGCTGTCGGTCGCCGAAATGAACGCCCTCCTCCGGCAGATGGAAGAAACCGAGCGTGCCGACCATTGCAACCACGGGCGGCCGACGTGGACGCAACTGACCATGGCTGACCTCGACCGCCACTTCCTGCGCGGCCGATGAACGCCGCAGCGGCGCATCGTTCGCAGCTGCCGCCGGCGATCCTGCTGATGGGGCCGACCGCCAGCGGCAAGACGGCGGTGGCCTTGACCCTGGCGCGCCGCTTTCCGGTCGAACTGATCAGCGTCGATTCGGCGCAGGTTTTTTGCGACATGAATATCGGCACGGCCAAGCCCGACGCGGCAACGCTGGCGCTCTGTCCGCACCACCTGATCGACCTGATCAGTCCGCAGCAAGCATACTCGGCGGCGCGCTTCTGTGCCGACGCGCTGGCGGCGATGACGGCGATCCGCGCGCGCGGCAAGGTGCCCTTGCTCGTCGGCGGGACGATGCTCTATTTCAAGGCGCTGCTCGAAGGCCTGGTCGACCTGCCACCAGCCGACCCGGCGACCCGCGCGGCAATCGACCGGCAAGCCGCCACGGATGGCTGGCCGGCGCTGCACGCCGAACTGGCGCTGCTCGATCCGATCACCGCGGCGCGACTGCACAGTACCGATGCGCAGCGCATCCAGCGGGCGCTGGAAGTATTCCACCTGGCGGGCCGCCCCCTTTCGGCGCTGATCGCCGCCGGCCGGACGCAGGCGCCAACCTCCCAGTTCCTGGCGATCGGGCTAGTGCCGTCCGAGCGCAGCGTCCTCCATCAGCTTATCGCCCAACGCTTCGCCGCGATGCTCGAAAACGGGCTGGAAGACGAAGTCGTCGCGCTGCGCGAGAAGTACGCACTGCACGCCGGCCTGCCGTCAATGCGTTGTGTCGGCTACCGGCAGGTGTGGGAAGTGCAGGAGGGCCGCGCGCCGCGAGGCGAACTGCTCGAACGCGGCATCTACGCCACCCGCCAACTGGCCAAACGTCAGATTACCTGGCTGGGGAATACGCTGCGACCAACGACCGTCGATTGCCTGGCCGCGGACGTCGATGATCAGGTTGCCTGGCAGATCGAGCGTTTCCTGGGCTGAAACCAGCCCCCGCGCTCGCCATGGCTCAGGCGGCGCTGCGCGCGCCCTCACCATGCACTCCGGCCGTCTGCTGCAGGATATCGCGAACTTCCTGTCCGATCGCGTGTAGTAGCTGCGTCTGCGCAAGCAGGTTGTGCTCGATATGCAGCAACTCCTCGATGCGCTCCTCGAGGGTGTCGGTCGCCTGGTGAATCCGCTTGATGCTTTCCAGCCGCCGCTTCAACTGAATCTGGTGCTCGCGAATCTGGATCTCCATCGGCGCCATGATCGCCTTCAACCATCCCTCGGCGTCACGATTGGCGTGCTCGAAGGTCTTTCGTACCTGCACCGCGACCTCCTCAAAAAAGCGCTGCGTGAGCTGGCTCTTTTCGTGCGTCAGAAACTGGAACATGGTGTTGATGTGCGTGCTGCACCAATGATCGAGGCGATCGATTTCCTTCTCGTAGCGCCGCAGTGAGAAAGGAATCGGCGTGCCCAGCTTGAGTCCATGCTCCACAGCGAATTTCTTGTAGATGACCTCCATCATGGTCATGATTTCGGCAACTTCGCTTCTGGAACGGGTGAGGTTGCCGCGGGCAACGTCAAAAAAATGTTGCATGGCTCCGGAGAGCGTCGTGGAGAAGGTCGCGTTGACCATCGCTGCGCGGGTGGTATTGGTCAACAAACGCAGCGAGTCGAGCCCGAGGTGCGTAAACAGGTTGTTGGTCAGCTGTGAAAAAACGCTGCGCACTGCGTAGTAGCGCTGCAGGCCGGTGTCGAACTCGTCCTTCTCGAGCCGCACCTTGCCCATCATGTACTCGACCACGCCCTTGTTCTTGCCACGCAGTTCGGTCAGTTCGGAGACCTGTTCGCGCAGACCAATGAGCCGCGACTCCAGCAGGCTGCGCGTCCGCAGGTAACAATCGGCGAATTCGCCGTCCGTATTGTCGCGAACGATTTCCTGCTTGGCGGGTATCAGTTCCTCGGTAAGCGCGAGTTCGAGTTCGGACAAGCGGCTGCGCCTGAGCAGATCGCGATCGCCGTTGATCTTGGCCAGCAGTGCTTTTTGTGCCGAAACAGGAAAGATCTGGTCTTCCGGCAGGTTGAGCGTCCACGCGCAACTGTCAATCTGCTTGGTAATTTCGGCGTCGATCTGGTCCGACGACTTGAGTTCGTCCCACAGACTGTCGATCTTGTTCAGGACGACGATGCGGCCTTTCTTGCGCCCGCCCAGGGTACCGATGTGTTCGCGCCAGACGGTCAGGTCGGACTGCGTAACGCCGGTATCGGCAGCCAGGATAAACAGCACCGCGTGCGCGTTTGGCAGCAGCGACAAGGTCAGTTCAGGCTCGGTGCCAATCGCGTTGAGGCCGGGCGTGTCGAGGATGACCAATCCTTGCTGCAGCAGCGGATGCGGGAAATTGATGATCGCGTGGCGCCAGCGCGGAATCTCGACGGTGCCAGCCACGTCGACGCGAAAAACCGCGGCATCGTCGTCGGCGACCGTGAAGCCGAGCCTTTCCGCGAACCCACGGTCGACGCGGGTGACGTCGCTGACATGGCGAAGGGCCTCCTGCATGGCACTGGCTGAACTGGTGTCGAGGGGAACGATGGTCCACTCCTCGGGAAAGCGCTTGTACTCGCTGATGCTGTCCTTGGACTCCCGGCTTTCGATCGGCAGCAACTCGATCGATGGCGGCTTGCGCCGGTCGAACATCAGCTCGGTCGGACACATCGTCGTCCGGCCCGGGGTCGACGGAAGGATGCGGTCGCCATAGTCGGAGAAAAAGATGGCGTTGATCAACTCCGACTTGCCGCGCGAGAATTCGGCGACGAAGGCCACATGCAGTCGGTCTTCACGGAGCTTGTCGAGTAAATGGGAGATACGCCGGTCGGTCTGGGCGTCGGTGAGCTCGTTGTCGACCAGCCAGGCACCAAACTTCTCCAGGACCGCGGAGAGCTCGGCGCGCCAGTCACTGTAGGCGGCAAAATGTTGAGCGAGGGTCATGACCAGTTCCGGCGCAAGGTACAGGCCCGCACTCTATCACAAAGTCCAGAGCAATCAGTGACATGGCCAGCACGCGCGGCAGCATGGGTGGTCAGCGCTGGCAAACCCGGCAGTAGAAAGTCGATCGCCCGGCCTGACGGATCACGCGCACCGGCCGCGCGCAGATCGGACACGGAGCGCCCGCGCGGTCATAGACTGCACAGGAAAGCTGGAAGCAGCCCGCGCCGCCGTCGCTGTGTACGTAATCGCGGACGCTGCTGCCGCCGGCCGCGATCGCCGCCTCGAGCGTGGCCCGGATCGAGTCGGCCAACACCCCGTAGCGTCGACGGCTGATCCGGTTGGACGCGCGCAAGGGCGAAATGCCGGCGTGAAAGAGACTCTCGGCGGCGTAGATATTGCCAATCCCGACGACCAGGCGGTTATCCATCAGCAGCGGCTTGACCGGCATCCGCCGGCCGCGGGTTGCGGCGTGCAGCCAGTCGCCGCTGAAAGCGTCAGACAGCGGTTCGATGCCGAGCGCCGCAAGCGCTGGATGCGCCTCGATATCGGTCCCTTCGTGCCAGAGCAGCGCGCCGAAGCGGCGCGGGTCGCGCAGGCGCAGAACCGTCCGGCTGAACAGCAGGTCGAAGTGGTCGTGCTTCTGGGCCGGCGTATCCGGCGACACCAGGCGCAGACTGCCCGACATCCCGAGGTGGATCAGCAGCCAGCCACCGCCGCGGCTGCTCGCGCAGTCGAGCAACAGGTACTTGCCGCGCCGCGCTATGCCGTCGACAGATAATCCGGACAGCCTCGAATGCAGCCCGAGCGGGATCTCGTGACGCAGCCTGGGCGTGCGCACGACGGCACCGACAATGGTTTGTCCAGGCAGATGAGGGAGCAGTCCCTGGCGGCTGACTTCAACTTCCGGCAGTTCTGGCATTGCTGCTACCGCGAAAAGTCCATAACATGCGCAGCAGGAATTATGGCGCAAACCCCGGCCAGTTCTGGCAACTGTTTGCCGCAGGCAAGGAAACCATGAAATATATCAAGAGTACCCTCCTTGGCGCCGCCCTGGCGCTTGCCTTCGGCATGTCCGCGCCGGCGGCAGGAGACCCACCACAAGACAGGCAGGAGAAGCCGAGCAAAGCGGGCAAGGCCGCCAAGCCAGGCAAGCGCGCGCCCAGGGCGAACACATCGGAATCGATCGTTCCCCACCCCGAAGCTACGGACGGCAGCGAACTGACCGGACAGGTGGTCTATCAGGTTCTGCTCGCCGAAGTTGCCCTGCAGCGCGGGCGCAACGAATTCGCCAGCCAGGCCTACGCCGACCTGGCCACGCGTACCCGCGACGCCGCCATCCTCGAACGGGCGATCGAGGTCGCTGGTTATGCGCGTCGTTTTGACCGCGTTCAGCAGCTTGCACGTCTGTGGGTCGAGGTCGACCCCGAGTCCAAACGCGCCCAGCAGGTGCTGGTCGGCGTGCTGGTCATGTCCAACCAGCTCGACGGCCTTGCCCCACAGTTGATCAGCATGCTTGAAGCAGACCGGCCGGCACTGCCGGGCAACCTGCTGGCGCTGAACCGGATGTTCGCCCGCAACCCCGATCGCCAGGCCGTCCTGCAGCTGATCAAGAAGGTTTGCGCCCCCTTCCTCGACCTTCCCGAGGCGCATTACGCTCTGGCCGTGGCTGCCAGCGCCGCCGGCGAGCACGAACAGGCGCTCGCCGAAGCGCGGCAGGCACTCCAATTGAGACCGGACTGGGAGCCGGGCGCCCTGCTGCAGGCGCAACTGCTGGCCCGCAAGTCGCCTGGCGAGGCGATCGTTTCGCTGCAAGCCTTTGCCGAAAAATATCCGCAGGCGCGCGACGTTCAGCTGCATCTGGCGCGCGCGCTGGTCGGCGAGAAGCGCTATGCCGAAGCCAAACGGCTGTTCGAGCAGTTGCTGCTGGCCTACCCGAACAACCCAGACGTGGTCTACCCGGTGGCCATCCTGGCGCTGCAGGAAAACGACAAGGTGCTCGCCGAGGCGCAACTCAAACACTTGGTTACGCTCGACATCCCCGACAAGAGCGCGCCCTATTATTATCTCGGCCAGGTCGCCGAAGAAAACAGGCAGGAGGCTGAAGCGCTGGCCTATTATCGGCAGGTCGGCCCGGGCGAACACTATCTGCCGGCGCAAATACGCAGCGCTGCCATCATCGCCCAGCAGGGCAAGCTTGACGAGGCCAGGAGTCTGCTGCGCGATGCGGCCGCCCGCGACCCGCAGCTGCGAGTCCAGCTGGTGATCGCCGAAGCGGCGCTGCTGCGTGACGCGAAGCAGACCGAGGCGGCGCTGCAACTGCTGGAAGAGGATCTCAAGGAGCAACCGGCGCAAACCGATCTGCTTTATGAATCGGCCCTGATGGCTGAGCGGCTCGGCCGCCTGGAACTGATGGAAAGCCGCCTGCGCAAGCTGATCGAGCTGCAGCCGGACAGCGCGCAGGCCTACAATGCGCTCGGCTACTCGTACGCCGACCGCAATGTGCGACTGCCGGAAGCACGACAGTTGATCGAAAAAGCGCTCAAGCTGGCTCCCAACGACCCTTTCATTCTCGACAGCATGGCCTGGGTGCTTTACCGCCAGGGTGATCTCGAAGGCGCCCTGACGCACCTGCAGCGCGCCTACGCGCAGCGCCCGGACGCCGAGATCGCGGCGCACCTCGGCGAAGTGCTGTGGATGCTCGGCCGCAAGGACGAGGCGCAGCGCACCTTGCGCGAAGCGCAAAAGAAGCATCCGGCCAGCGAGGAGATCCAGGAAGCACTGAAGAGGTTCTCGCCCTGAGTCCGCCGTACCGGAAAGCGGGCGCCCGCCCGCTCGCAGCGGCGGGCCAGCGACCCCTGTTACTGCTGTGCGCACTGCTCGGCCTAAGCGCCTGCGGCACCCTGCAGGCACCTGCCGTAACACCCCCACTCGTTCAGCGTGACAGCCTGCACGCGTTTTCGCTGGCCGGCCGCTTTTCCTTGCGTCATGACGGCAAGAGCAGCATCGGTCAGCTGAACTGGCGGCATGGTCAAGATGGCGACGAACTGCTGTTGTCGTCGCCGCTCGGGCAAGGCATCGCAGAGATTGTCAGCAACGCCAGCGGCGCACGGCTGACCGGCAACGACGGCAGCGTCCATGACGCCGCCAGCGCTGACGAACTGCTGCTGTCGATCCTCGGTTATCCCTTGCCGTTGAGCAAGCTGAGCGACTGGGTACGCGGCCGGACGACGGACGCCGACCAACTCACCGTCGACCCGCTTGGCCGTCCGCTGCACCTGCGCGACGAGTACTGGCGGATCGACTACGAGTACGACAGCGACGATCCGCAGGCGCTGCCCGGGCGCCTGCTCGTCGAGCGCGAAAGCGTTCTCGAACTGCGCCTGCGGATCGACGACTGGAGCCCGTTGGCCCCGGCAGATTCCGCAGACCCGGCACGGTGAAGTCTACCGGCCGGAACTGGGGTTGGCACAGCGTGTACCCGGCGCCGGCCAAGCTCAACCTCTTCCTGCACGTCGTCGGCCGGCGCGCCGATGGCTACCACCTGCTGCAGACCGTCTTTTGCTTCCTGGAGCGTGGCGACCGCCTGCGCTTTTCCCCACGTGCCGACGGCTCGGTACAGCTGACCACACCGCTACCCGGAGTGCCGGCGGCAAGCGATCTGACCGTCCGCGCCGCCCGCCTGTTGCAGGCGGCGAGCGGCTGCCGGCTGGGCGTCGAGATCAGTATCAAAAAGAATCTGCCGCTGGGTGGCGGCCTCGGTGGCGGCAGCTCGGATGCCGCCACCGTCCTGCTGGCGCTGAACCACCTCTGGCAACTGGGTTTGCCTCGACAGCGACTGCAGGAAATCGGCCTCGAGCTCGGCGCCGACGTGCCGATCTTTGTTTTCGGGCGAAACGCCTTTGCCGAAGGCGTCGGCGAGGCCCTGCAGGCGGTCGACCTGCCGCAGCGCTGGTACGTGGTCCTTGAACCGCCGGTGCAGGCCGCCACGGCAGCCATTTTTGGCGCTCCTGAACTCAAGCGCGACTCGCTCCCGATCACCGCCGAGCAGTGGCGCTCCGGGTTCGGCGGCAACGACCTGCAGGCCGTGGCGTGCAAGCGCTTTCCGGTAATTGGCGAGCACCTGGCGTGGCTGTCGGCTTGTTCGCCGGCCCGGATGACGGGTTCCGGCGCCTGCGTATTCGCTGAATTCGCCACCATCGAACAAGCCCGACTGGCCCTTGAGCAAATGCCCCCGGGCGTTCGCGGCTGGGTCGCCGCGGGTCTCGAAGATCACCCCCTGCGGCAACTGGCGCCCTGATCCCGCGGAGCGATCACCAGATTTGTCGTTGCCGGGCTTCCTTTTCCTGAACAATCCCCGGTATAATGCGCGCCTCGTTCGCCGGCAAGGCGATACGAGCGACAGCTGGGGAGTCGCCAAGTTGGTCAAGGCACCGGATTTTGATTCCGGCATTCGAAGGTTCGAATCCTTCTTCCCCAGCCATTCCATTTCTGTCAAAGCGGGCAGGCCAGCTTGCCTGTGCCCGTCTTGCTTTACACGGCGCCCGTTCGGCAGGCGCCTCGGGAAGCGCTCCATGGCCTACGACAGCCTGATGGTATTCACCGGCAATGCCAACCCTGCGTTGGCCGCCGAAGTCGTCAAGCGCCTCAATATATCGCTCGGTCGAGCCCAGGTCGGGCGCTTTTCCGACGGCGAAATCAGCGTCGAAATCCAGGAGCATGTGCGCGGCATGGACGTGTTCATCCTGCAATCGACCTGCGCGCCGACCAACGAGAACCTGATGGAACTGCTGGTCATGGTCGACGCGCTCAAGCGCGCCTCGGCTGCCCGGATCACTGCCGCCATCCCGTACTTTGGCTACGCCCGCCAGGATCGCCGCGTGCGCTCCGCGCGGGTACCGATCGCCGCCAAGCTGGTCGCCGACCTGCTGACCGCTGCCGGCGTACACCGGGTGTTGACGATGGACCTGCACACCGAGCAGATTCAGGGCTTCTTCAATATCCCGGTGGACAACATCTACTCGCTGCCGATCATGCTCGGCGACGTCTGGAAGAAGGACTTCGACCACCTGATGGTCGTTTCTCCCGACGTCGGCGGCGTCGTTCGCGCGCGCGCGCTGGCCAAGCGGCTCGAATGCGACCTGGCGATCATCGACAAGCGGCGGCCGAAGGCCAACGTTTCCGAAGTAATGAACATCATCGGCGAGGTCCAGGGACGCACCTGCGTGATCATGGACGACCTGGTCGACACTGCCGGGACCTTGTGCAAGGCTGCCACCGCGCTCAAGGAGGACGGTGCCCGGCACGTCCTCGCCTACTGCGTGCACCCGGTGCTCTCGGGCAGCGCCGTCGACCGCATCAATGCTTCCGACCTCGACGAACTGGTGGTCACCGACACCATTCCGCTACGTGACGACGCCAAGAACTCGCCGCGCATCCGGCAGCTGTCGGTCGCCGAAGTGATGGCCGAGACGATTCGCCGGATCAGCAACGAAGATTCCGTTTCCTCGCTGTTCATCGAGTGAGACGCTGGCCGCTGTCCCAACAGATTTCTAAACCCCCCGCCTGGTCGCGGGCGGGGTTTGTATCAACCAGGAGCTGTCAATGAAATTTCAACTTGAAGCGCGCAAGCGCACCTTGCAGGGGTCCGGAGCGAGCCGCCGCCTGCGCCGCGCGCATCGCGTCCCGGCCATCGTCTACGGTGGAACGGCCGCACCGCTGCTGATCGAACTCGATCACAACGAAATCCTGCTGAGCCTGCGCAAGGAAGCGTTCGGGTCGTCGGTGATCACGCTGATGATCGATGGCGCCCGCCAGGACGCCATCCTGCGCGATTCACAGATGCACCCGTGGAAGCCGCTGGTGCTGCATTGTGACTTCCTGCGCGTCGACGCCACGCATGCCATCCACCAGACCATCCCGCTGCACTTTGTCAATGGCGACATCGCCCCCGGCGTCAAGCTCGCGGCGGGTGTCGTCGCACCGGTGCTCAACGATATCGAAGTTAGCTGCCTGCCGCAGGATCTGCCGGCGTTCATCGAGGTGGACCTGAAGGATCTCGAACTCGGGGACTCGATTCACCTGTCGCAGCTCGTTTTCCCGGCCAACGTCACCCCGGTGGGCAGTGGCGACGATCTGGTCGTGGTCTCCGTCCAGGCACCAAAGGTGACCGCAGCCGATGCCGCCGAGGATGCCGAGGACGCCGCGGCTGCTGGCGAAGAGCCTGCCGCCGGCTAAACGGGGCAGCCCATACCCGGCCGCCGTCCGGCACCCGGTGCCCGCGGCGGCTCTTTTTTTCGCAGCCTCAATCATGTCGCGACCCCGCCTGATCGTCGGCCTCGGCAACCCCGGCGGCCAATACGAGGACAACCGGCACAATGTCGGCTTCTGGTTCGTCGACCAGCTGGCGGGTCGCTTGCGGGCGCCACTTGCGCCGCAGGGCAGGTTTCTCGGCCGGGTCGCCCGCCACCAGGACCTGTGGCTCTTGCAGCCAATGACCTTCATGAACCTCTCCGGCCAGTCGGTGGCGGCGCTGGCGCGTTTCTACCGGATCGCCGCCGACGAGACGCTGATCGTCCATGACGACCTCGACCTCGATCCCGGCAGCATCCGCCTCAAACAAGGCGGCGGCAACGGTGGCCACAACGGCCTGAAAGACATCCAGGCGCGACTGTCGACCGCCGATTTCTGGCGCCTGCGCCTCGGAATCGGTCATCCCGGCGAACGCGCCGAAGTGGTCAACTACGTCCTCAAAGCGCCCCGGCGCGAAGAGCAGGAGCTGATCGACCGCGCCATCGACCGCTGCCTGCTGGCCTGGCCGGCACTCGCCGCCGGCGACTACGCGGCCGCGCAACGGCAGCTCCACGTCAAGACGCCCTCACCATAGGAATCAGAGCATGAGCCTCAAATGCGGCATCGTCGGCCTGCCGAACGTCGGCAAATCGACCCTCTTCAATGCCCTCACCAAAGCCGGAATCGCCGCCGAGAACTACCCCTTCTGCACCATCGAGCCCAACGTCGGCATCGTCGAAGTCCCCGACCCACGGCTCGCACAGCTTACCGCGATCGTCAAGCCACAACGGGTACAGCCGGCGATCGTCGAGTTTGTCGACATTGCCGGACTGGTCGCCGGGGCCTCGAAGGGGGAAGGCCTGGGCAACCAGTTCCTGGCCAACATCCGCGAGACCGACGCTATCGTCAATGTCGTCCGCTGCTTCGACGACGAAAACGTCGTCCATGTCTCCGGCCGCGTTGACCCCTTGTCGGACATCGAAACGATCATGACCGAACTGGCGCTCGCCGACCTGGCCGCCGTCGAACGTACGCTCAACCGCGAGAACAAGAAGGCCCGCTCCGGTGACAAGGAAGCGCAGCAGGTCGTCGCCATTCTCGAACGCCTGCTGCCGCATCTCAACCAGGGCCATCCGGCGCGCACGCTGTCACTTTCCGACGAAGAAAAGGCGCTGCTCAAACCGCTTTGCCTGCTGACCATCAAGCCGACGATGTACGTCGGCAATGTCCTCGAAGACGGTTTCGAGAACAATCCGCACCTCGACAGCCTGCGCGCCCATGCCGCCGGCGAAGGCGCGCCGGTGGTCGCCCTGTGCGCCAAGATCGAAGCCGAACTCGCCGACCTGGACGACGAAGACAAACACGCTTTCCTCGCCGACCTCGGGCTTGAAGAACCGGGGTTGAACCGCCTGATTCGCGTCGGCTACCAGTTGCTCGGTCTGCAGACCTACTTCACCGCCGGCGTCAAGGAGGTCCGGGCATGGACCATCCACGTCGGCGATACGGCACCGCAGGCCGCCGGTGTCATCCACACCGACTTCGAACGCGGCTTCATCCGCGCGCAGACCATCGCCCTCGCCGACTTCATCGCCTGCAAGGGCGAACAGGGCGCCAAGGAGGCCGGGAAAATGCGCGCCGAAGGCAAGGACTACATCGTCAAGGACGGCGATGTGCTGAACTTCCTGTTCAACGTCTGAGCCCAGGAGTGGGATCACGGCATCCCACAGCACCCCAATAACCCCCCGTAAATCCATGTGATTACGGGGTTTAGTGTTGGTGGCGGTTTCATGACGTCCGTTGCCCTCCCGCAAGTGCCGAGAACCGGCAGTTTATGCAAAATCGATTTTGCACGAAAACGGGCGTGAGTGGAGCCGCGAGGCGGGCCAACCGAAGCTCCACAGCGTGAAGTAGTGTGACACGGCATGCCCGACGGCAAGAAAATTACCCGCGATTTAGAACCCGCCAACCTTTGGGTATTTCAATCACATCTCGGCAATTGTTATCAAGGGGGGGTGTAGGCATAAAATAGCTTGCCAATCACAACAATATTTACATGCCAAGCCATCCCCTTGTTGCCTGGATAGGGCGAACCGATCTCAAAGCCGCCGCCGGTGAGCCCGACGCTGGCGTCGGGCCCATCGCGCAGGGCGTTCAGGCCGGCAGCTACGACCCAATTTATCTGCTCAGTGATTTTCCGGCGGCGGAGGCGAAGTCCTATATCAAGTGGCTAGAATCCCGGACAGGTGCAGCGATTCACCTCCACACCGTCAGGCTGACCTCCCCGATCAATTTTGGTGAAATTTATGAGCGAGTTGTGGAGGTTCTGGAGGCAATCGACCGGCGTGGGACGCAGCTGACCTATCACCTCAGCCCGGGCACTCCGGCCATGGCTTCAGTCTGGATTCTGTTGGCGAAAACAACCCACCCGGCCCGGCTGATACACAATGCTCTCAACGTATCAGAACAAAGTCATACCCCGTTCTTGTAAGCATGTGATAAATGTGGCTTTTGCGTGAATTTTCTGGGGGATGACCGGTTTGGTTTAATCTGGACGAGGTTCTTGATC
>NZ_JAPUVQ010000127.1:0-108126 GCF_029255145.1 Accumulibacter sp. | reverse complement strand
GTCGAAGCCAACCGCGTGTACACCGAAGGCAAGGGCGAGAAGCAGCCGGTTACCAAGCCTGGCCAGTGCGCGGGTCCGAAGAGCAAGAAGGTCATCGAGTGCCTGCAGCCTGACCGTCGTGTCGACATCGAACTGATCGGCACCAAGTAATCCGTCAGTCTTACGGGAGGCCCTGCTTCGGCAGGGCTTTTTCGTTCTGCCAGCCCAGACCGTGTGCGTCGGTGGGCGCTGACCGCCACCCCGGCTCGCAGTCCGCTGATCGCCCGGTGCGCACGTTCGATCGACTGCACGGTGTGCAGCACGGCGGCGGGCAGACGGTGGACGGGAGTCTGCCTGTTGCGCACCATTTGCCATGGATACCGCCAGGATCATGATCAACGCCGACCAGCACGAACTCGACAAATTCAGTCAGCTTGCCCACCGCTGGTGGGATCCGAACAGCGATTTCAAGCCGCTGCACGACATTAACCCGCTGCGCCTCGACTGGATCGATGGCCACTGCCAACTCGCCGGCAAGGCCGTGCTCGACGTCGGTTGCGGCGGCGGGCTGCTGGCCGAAGGAATGTGCGAAAAAGGCGCGGCGGTGACCGGCATCGATCTTTCCGAAAAAGCGCTGGCCGTTGCCCGCTTGCACCTGCTGGAGAGCGGCCGAGAGCTTGACTACCGCCAGATCTCGGCCGAGGAGCTGGCGACTCAGGAAGCCGGCCGCTACGATGTGGTGACCTGCATGGAAATGCTTGAACATGTTCCCGATCCGGCCAGCACGGTCGCTGCGTGTGCGGCGCTGACCAGACCCGGAGGGCATGTCTTTTTCTCGACCATCAACCGCAACCCGAAGGCCTACCTGCTGGCCGTGGTCGGCGCCGAGTACGTCCTTCGGATGCTGCCCAGGGGCACCCACGACTATGCCCGGTTCATCAAGCCGTCGGAACTCTCGCGCTGGGTGCGAAATGCCGGTCTCGATCCGGACGAACTGCGAGGGATGACTTACAACCCCTTGACCAGACACTGCGCGCTCGGGAAAAACACCGACGTGAACTACCTCCTGCATGCGTTCAAGGATGTTTGAAGCGGTTCTTTTCGACCTCGACGGGACTTTCGCCGATACCGCGCCAGATCTTGCCGCGGCGCTCAATCGATTGCGTGCCGACCTGGCACTGCCGGGCGTTCCGCCCGGACAGCTCCGCTCGCTGACCTCGCAGGGGGTTCGCGGGATGCTGAAAGCCGGACTGGACATGCGTCCGGGGGACGCGCGCTACACCGAGTTCTACGAGCGCTTCCTGCGCTACTACAGCCAGGACATCTGCGTCGAAACGACGCTGTTCCCCGGCGTGGATCAGCTTCTCGGGGCTCTGGAAGAGAGCGGGTCGCCATGGGGGATCGTCACCAACAAAGCGCAACGGTTTACCCTGCCGTTGCTGGCCCGCCTCGGCTACGCGAAACGAGCGGCCTGCGTCGTAAGTGGCGATTCCGCGCCGCGCGCCAAGCCAGCTCCGCAACCGATGCAACTGGCGTGTACGCTGATCGACCGGGAGCCCGGGCGTTGCCTGTACGTTGGCGACGATTTGCGCGACATCCAGGCTGGGCGGGCAGCAGGCATGGTCACCGTGGCGGTACGCTACGGCTATCTGGGCGACGGCGACCCGATCGAGGCGTGGGGTGCCGATCATCTGGTTGACCACGCCCACGACATTGCCGCCCTGGTCGGGATCGATTGAGGACTACCCCACGGCCGGCTGGCTCCGGCTGCGCCGCTGCCCGTGGCCGTCAAAGCGAAGGTCGCGCCCTGAGCTGGCGATGGGTTAAAGTGTAGGCATGAGCAAAACCGCCCTAATTCTTTTCGCCCATGGTGCGCGTGATCCCGAATGGGCCGAGCCGATGCGTCGTCTGCGCACGACCCTGCGCGAACAGGCACCCGGGATGCGCGTCGAACTGGCTTTTCTCGAGTTCTTGAAGCCCGAGTTGGGCGACTGCGTCGAGTCGCTCGTCGGTGAAGGTTTTCGACGTGTCGTCGTGTTGCCGATGTTTATTGCCCGTGGCGGACACCTTAAACGCGACTTGCCGCTGCTGCTCGAGGAACTGCAGCAAAGGCATCCGCAGACACGCTTTGAGCTGGCCGGGGCGATTGGCGAAGCTGAGAGTGTGCTGCAGGCCATGGCCAGGCATGCCCTGGACCTACTCGCCACTGGCTGAGCAAGGTGCGCCGCCCGGCATCGCGCGAGGCTCCGGCCGGCCGGCTTCGGCGCTTGCCGGTGCAAGCCTGGCGGCGCCTGGACCAGGATCGTGCCTGACGCCGCCTTTTCGCCGATCGGCTACCTGGCAACGCCGTTTCGCGACCGGTTCGGGATTCCACGGCAGCCGCGGCTGGCACCGCACGCACGTGGTCAGCTACGCCTCCTGCGCCCCTACGACCGCGAGGAGGCAGTGCGCGGGCTGGAGGCGTTTTCGCATGTCTGGCTCAGTTTCGTCTTTCACCGGACAGCGGGTCGTTGGAGCCCGACAGTTCGTCCGCCGCGGCTCGGGGGTAATGAGCGGGTGGGCGTGTTTGCCAGCCGCAGCCCTTTTCGCCCGAACCCGCTGGGCTTGTCGCTGGTCGAGTTGCTGAGTATCGACACTCGCGACGGCGTGCTGCTGACTTTTGGCGGCGTCGACCTGCTCGACGGCACACCCGTTCTCGACATCAAACCGTACCTCGCCTTCATCGAAAGCGAGCCGGCCGCGCGCGGCGGTTTCGTCACTGCGCCGCCGCCGCTGCGGACCGTCTGGTTCACTGCCCGGGCGGCCAGCCAGGCCTCGCGGCACGAAGAGCGGTGGCCCGACCTGACGGCGCTGCTGCGCGAAGTGCTGGCGCAGGATCCGCGTCCCGCTTACGCCGACGACCCCATGCGGCGGTACGGCTTTCGTCTTTACGATCTCGAGATCAAGTGGCGTTGTACGGCGACGCTAGTGATCGTCGAAGAGGTTCGTGGGCCGCTTGTCGACGGCGGGCGATGACCGGCACGACCTGCCCCGGATGCGCACCAACTATCGGCTGTGGTCGGCCGGCGTGTGCGCCGGCAGGGTGTCGGCGTAAGCGGCGCTGCTGCGTTACTATGTGATCGTCGGCACGACTCTGATCGCGCGCAGCGCCGAAGCGGTCGCGATGCGGTCGAAACACTGACTGGTGCCCGCTGCCTATCGCCCGAGAGAGTCCTCACCTTGGAGAGAAGCCCATGAACAAGTCGATCATCATGCTGCTGGTGCTGGCTCTCTTCGAAGCGCCCGGCGCTTTGGCGGACGGTGCGCCGCGCGGCGCGTATCAGGGGGCCGGAACGGTCGTCGTGGGTGGCGGTTATCGATACGGTTACGGTCCCCGCGGCGGCTATCGCGGCCCGGGATGGGGCTACGGTGGCGGCTCCAGCGTCGGCGTCTATCTTGGCGCGCCGATCTTCTGGGGGTGGCCGGGACCTCCTGCGTACTATCCGCCGCCGGTGATCTATCCACCCGTGGTCGCTGTGCCACCGCCGGTGGTCTATGTCGAAAGGGCTGAGGTGACCGCGCCGTCCGCGTCGGGCGGCGAGCAAACGCTGGAGCCGGGGTTTTGGTACTACTGCCGGGAACTGGCCGCGTACTACCCGGCAGTCATGCAGTGTCCAGGGCCCTGGACGAAGGTTGCGCCGCGCGCCGAGTAGCGGTCGGCGCGAACGTGGGGGTCGCGCGTCACGGCGCGAGTCGCTCACGGATCCAGCGCTGGTCGCTACCCTGCCGGTAGCGCAAGCGATCGTGCAAGCGGCTCTTGCGGCCTTGCCAGAACTCCCAACGGTCCGGCTGCAGGCGGTAGCCGCCCCAGTGCGGAGGGCGAGGCGGGTTCAGCAGGAACCGCGCGGCATAGCGAGCGGCGTTGGCCAGCAGCACCGCGCGGCTGGCAATGACCTGGCTTTGCGGACTGGCCCAGGCGCCGATTCGTGAATCGAGCGGACGGCTGGCGAAGTAGGCATCGCTTTCTTCGTCGCTGACCAGGTCTACCCGGCCTTCGATGCGCACCACCCGCTCCAGTTCCACCCAGTGAAATTGCAGCGCTGCCCAGGGGTTGACGGCCAGTTCCCGGCCCTTGCGGCTGTCGCGGTTGGTGAACCAGGTGATGCCGTTTTCATCATAGCCCTTGATCAGCACCACCCGGGTCGACGGGCGCAGGGTATTGTCCACCGTCGCCAGCGTCATCGCGTTCGGTTCGGGCACCTGAGCGGCAATCGCTTCCGCCAGCCAGCGCGCAAACTGCGCAAGGGGGTCGACGTGCGACGCGTCCTCGCTGAGTTCGGCTCGTTCGTAACTTTTTCGGAGGTCGGCGAGAATGGTCATCGTGGATCAACGGTCAACGTAGGGGCGGTTAGGGCCTGCTGGCTGCCGGCGCGCCTACGCGGTACGGTGGCCAGAGTTTGATTATCGTTCACCGGGAAGCGGGTATGTGACGATTCCTTTGCGCGGAGCGGCCCTTACGCTTGCAGCCAGTCCTTGCGCAGCACATTGCTCTTCTTGTCCAAGAGGAGTTGGTGTTTGCCGAGGGTGGGCGACCCGAGTTGGACCGAAAACTCCATCAGCACGTCACCCCTGAAGGCCAGCACGCTGGCTACTTCGCCGGCCTTTCTCCGGGACAACAGGCGGTCCACGGTGGCTGGCATGACACGCAAACCGTCGATCGCTACCAGCAGGTCGCCGGCCGACAGCCCGGATGTTTGTGCGGGGCCGCCGTGATAGACCGTGCTCAGTCTCAGCTCGTCGCCAGTCGCTTTCGTCGTTACGCCGAGCGTCGGTGTTCCCGATCCCTCTGCACGCTGCAGCCGGATACCGAACGGCTTCAATAGTAGGGCCAGCGGCAGCTCCGCGGTGCCATCAATCGCGTTGGCAAAGAAGCGATCGAGGTCGAGGCCGGAGAGTTCCTCGGCTAGCAGCCGGATGTCATCGTCGCCGACGCCAACGCTCCGGTGCTGATCGTACTCGCCGTGGCGCTGCCAGAGCGTCCGCATCACCGCGTCAAGTGAGCAATGGTTTCTGGTCGCGGCGCGCAGGGTGAGATCGAGTGCCAGCGCTACCAGCGATCCCTTGGCGTAGTAACTGACGACGGCATTGGGCGTATTCTCGTCTGGCCGGTAGAACTTCGTCCACGCGTCGAAGCTCGATTCGGCCAGCGTCTGCCGATGCCGGCCGGGGTCACGGTCGACTTTGTCGATGGTCGCGGCGACCAGGGCCAGCCAGTCCTCCACCGGGATGACCCCGCAGCGCAGGAGCGCCAGGTCGTCGTAGTACGAGGTGAAACCCTCGAAAGCCCAGAGCAGGGTGGTGTAGTTCTCGACTGCGAGATTGCAGGCGGTGAACGCGGCCGGCTTGATCCGTTTGACATTCCAGCTGTGAAAGTACTCGTGGCTGCACAGACCCAGCAAGGTTCGGTAACGCTCCGGTGTGCCGGTCATGCCGGGGTAGGGCAGGTCGTCGCGCGCGCAGAGCAACGCCGTCGAGGCGCGGTGTTCGAGGCCGCCGTAGCCATCGCCGACGGCAGTGATCAGAAAGACGTAGTGCGGCATTGGCGCCGGTTCACCGAAGAGCCGGATCTGCCATTCACAGATTCGCGTGAGGTCGGCTGTAAGGCGCGTCAGGTCGCAGTCATGGTGGCCGCTGATCGCGACTTCATGGAGCACGCTGCAGGCGGTGAAGCTGGCCAGCGTGAGGACGCCCATTTCGACCGGGTGGTCGATCAGTTCGTCGTAACAGCTGGCGCCATGGAGGCCGAAGCCATGGTCTTCGGCGCAGCCCCTCTCGCCGTGCGCTGGAGCCATGGCGGTGGCCACCCGCCAGTCCCGATATCGCGTGCCGACTGGTGGCTGAATGTCGAGCAGGCACGGCCGTTGTTCGTGACCGAGCGGGCACAGGAAGACGCTGCTGCCGTTGAAGAAGGCGTGCGTCTGGTCGAGGTGCGCGCCGCGTACCGAGAGGTCCCAGGCATAGACCTCGCAGATGACGGTCAATGGCGCAGCCTCGTCGACCGGTGCCGCTCGCCAGGTGTGCTTGTCGATTTTGTCGAGGGCGATGCGCTGGCCGGCGGCTTCGGCGCGGATTGACACGATGTGCCGTGCGAAGTCCCGGATCAGGTAGCTGCCGGGGGTCCAGGCCGGCAGCGCAAAGCGCTGGCCCGTCGGGTCGGCTGCGGCAAGCGTGCAGCGTACTTCGAAAAGGTGCGCCTCGGGATGGCTCGGGCGGATGCTGTAGAAGATCGGCGCGGCTGTCATCGGCGGCTGTTTCTGGCAAATTGGCGGCAAGGGTGGAATTGTACGGCTTCCAAGCTGTCCGATAAGCTGTGGTCCCAGCCGGACGGGCGTTCCCGCGAGCAGGAATGGGCCCACCCATTGCTGGTGCCCTCGGCGTCGTTGCGCCACAGCGTCATGACTCGATCATCGCTAGGATTCACCCGCAAGTCATGCCACAATGCTCTGATCGGGCGTAGACCCGACAACAAGTTCAGACCACTAGAGAGGAAGGAGACATGATGGTGATTGGAAATTCAAAGCGCTTGTTGTTCGCCGCGACGCTGGCCACGGCATTTCTGGCGGCGCCCGCCCTGGCGAAGGAACTGACCGGCACCCTGAAGAAGATCAAGGATACCGGCGGAATATCGCTGGGGCACCGGGAGTCGTCGATTCCCTTCTCGTACTATGATGACAAGCAACAGGTCATCGGCTATTCGCAGGATCTGATGATGAAGGTCGTCGAAGCGATCAAGGCCGACCTGAAGATGGCCAAGATCGACATCAAGATGTTGCCCGTCACCTCGTCGAACCGAATCACGCTGATCCAGAACGGTTCAATCGACATCGAGTGTGGCTCGACTACCAACAACACCGAGCGCCAGAAGCAGGTCAGCTTCTCGAATACGATCTTCATCATCGAGACGCGGCTGTTGACCAAGACCACCTCGGGGATCAAGGATTTTCCTGATCTGGCCGGCAAGAACGTGGTCACCACCGCCGGAACGACCTCGGAGCGGCTGCTGCGCAAGATGAACGAAGACAAGAAAATGAACATGAGCATCATCAGCGCCAAGGATCACGGAGAGGCATTCCTGACCCTTGAAACGGGCCGTGCGGTCGCTTTCATGATGGACGACGCCCTGCTCTATGGGGAAATGGCCAAAGCCCGCCGCGCCAGCGATTGGGCCGTGGTTGGCACGCCACAGTCGTTTGAGGCCTACGGTTGCATGCTGCCCAAGGACGACGCACCGTTCAAGAAAGTCGTCGATGCGGCCCTGGCCAAGGCGATGACCTCGGGCGAAGCGGAGAAGATCTACGCCAAATGGTTCCTGCAGCCGATCCCGCCGAAAGGCCTGAACCTCGATTTTCCGCTCTCGGATGCCATGAAGGCGCTGTACAAGGCGCCGAACGACAAGGCGTACGAGTAGTCGCCTGATCGTCCAGGGGCCGCCGGGCGGCCCCTGGCTCCTGCATTGCCTTTAAGTGGAGGACTCCCCATGTTGAAGACTACCGTTACGCGCTGGTTGGTTGCCATGCTTGCGACGCTCCTGGTGAGCGGTGCTGCGCTGGCTGCAGACAAGCCGAATGTCGTGATCCTGGCTACCGGTGGCACGATTGCCGGTGCCGGCGCCGATGTCACCAACAGCGCGACCTATCAGGCGGCGAAAGTCCCGGTCGACAAGCTGATTGCCGGTGTTCCGCAGTTGTCGGCGATCGCCGATGTGCGCGGCGAGCAGGTTTTCCAGATTGCTTCGGAAAGCTTCACCAACGACAACCTGCTGATCCTGGGCAAGCGCGTCGCGGCGCTGGTCAAGCAGAATGACGTCGATGGCGTGGTGATCACGCACGGCACCGACACGCTCGAAGAAACCGCCTACTTCCTCAACCTGGTGGTGCACACCGAGAAGCCGATCGTTGTCGTCGGTTCGATGCGCCCCGGCACCGCCATGTCGGCTGACGGCACCCTCAACCTGTACAACGCGGTGAGTGTGGCAGCCAGCAAGGATGCGCGCGGTAAAGGGGTGCTGGTGACGATGAACGACGAAATCAACAGTGGCCGCGACGTCGCCAAGACGGTCAACATCCGCACTGAAGCCTTCAAGAGCCCCTGGGGCCCTTTGGGAATGGTCGTTGAAGGCAAGAACTACTGGTTTCGCCTGCCCGCCAAGCGGCACACCATGAACTCCGAATTCGACATCGAGAAGATCGACACGCTGCCTGCGGTCGAGATCGCGTATGGCTATGGCAACGTCCCGGATACCGCCTACCGGGCCTTTGTGGCGGGCGGTGCCAAGGCGATCGTCCATGCCGGCACCGGCAACGGTTCGGTGAGCAAGGCGGTGGTGCCCTTCCTGGTCGAGGCTCGTGGCAAGGGCGTGCAGGTCATTCGTTCGTCACACGTCAATGCTGGCGGTTTTGTCCTGCGCAACGCCGAGCAACCGGACGACAAGTACGACTGGGTGGTGGCGCACGACCTCAATCCGCAAAAGGCGAAAATTCTTGCCACAGTGGCATTGACCCAGACGCAGGACAGCAAGGAGCTGCAGCGGATGTTCTGGGAGTACTAATCACCGATCGCTGTTTGTAGCCGATCGCAGGGCGGGCGCCGACCAGGCCGCTCGCGTCTTGCTCCGAGGAGAAGCACCGATGGCTTACAACTGGAACTGGGGCGTTTTTCTGCAGCCGACGGCGACCGGCGACGACACCTACCTCGGCTGGATGTTTTACGGCTTCAAGATGACCATCACCTTGTCGCTGTCTGCCTGGCTGATCGCGCTGGCGATTGGTGCGGTGGTCGGCGTCTTGCGGACGGTTCCGAACAGGTGGTTGTCGGGTTTCGCGACGGCCTACGTCGAGGTCTTTCGCAATATCCCGCTGCTGGTGCAGCTGTTCCTCTGGTATTTCGTGATGCCCGAGTTGCTGCCCGTCGCTTGGGGTGATGCCTTGAAGCAGACCAACCCGATCGTCCAGCAGTTTCTTGCGTCGATGGTCTGTCTGGCTCTGTTTACCAGTGCGCGGGTCGCCGAACAGGTCCGCTCGGGGATCAACTCGCTGCCGCCGGGGCAGAAAAACGCCGGTCTGGCGATGGGCTTCACCTTGCCGCAAACGTACCGCTTCGTTCTGCTGCCGATGGCCGTCCGCCTGATCGTGCCGCCGCTGACGTCCGAATTCCTTAATATTTTCAAGAACTCGGCGGTCTGTTCGACGATCGGCTTGCTGGAGCTGGCGGCCGAGGGCCGGCAACTGGTGGATTACACGGCGCAGCCCTACGAATCGTTCATCGCGGTGACCCTCGCCTACCTGCTGATCAACGTGGTGGTCATGTTCGGGATGCGCTGGGTTGAAGCGCACGTCCGCGTTCCCGGTTACATCGGAGGCAAGTGAGATGCATGAATTCGACTGGTCTTCGATTCCCGGTGCGCTGCCGTTTCTCTGGGACGGCATGGTGATTTCCTTGCAGATCACGGCGACCGCCGTTCTCGTCGGGATCGTCTGGGGTACGCTGCTGGCGCTGATGCGGCTGTCGTCGATAACGCCGCTGTCGTGGCTCGCCGCTGCTTACGTGAACCTCTTTCGGGCGGTGCCACTGGTGATGGTCCTGCTGTGGTTCTTTCTGATCGTGCCGAGCCTGCTGGAGAGTCTTCTCGGTTTGCCGCGCGGATCCGACGTTCGTCTGGCCTCGGCGATCACCGGTTTTGCGCTGTTCGAGGCCGCCTACTACTCGGAGATCATCCGCGCTGGTATCCAGTCGGTTTCGAAAGGCCAGATGGCGGCGGCCAGCGCACTCGGCATGACCTACGGCCAGTCGATGCGCCTGGTGGTCCTGCCGCAAGCCTTCCGGAACATGGTGCCCTTGCTGCTGACGCAGGGGATCATCCTGTTTCAGGATACCTCGCTGGTCTATGTTTCGGCGCTGGCCGACTTCTTCGGTGCCGCCTACAAGGTTGGCGACCGCGACGGGCGGCTGGTCGAGTTGCTGCTCTTTGCCGGCGCGGTTTATTTCGTGATCTGCTTTACCGCGTCGCGAATCGTTCGCCACTACCAGAACAAGCTCAAGGTGGCCTGAGGCCGCTTGCGGTAATGACTTGAGGAGATTTCCGATGATTTCGATGAACAAGGTCAGCAAGCATTACGGTTCCTTCCAGGTGCTCGCCGATTGCACCACGCAGGTGCAGAAAGGCGAAGTGATCGTCGTCTGCGGTCCGTCGGGTTCAGGAAAGTCGACGCTGATCAAGTGCGTCAATGGCCTCGAGCCCTTTCAGAGTGGCGAAATCATCGTCAATGGCGTTTCCGTCGGCGATCCGAAGACCAATCTTTCGAAGCTTCGTTCGACGGTCGGCATGGTCTTCCAGAACTTTGAGCTGTTCCCCCACATGAGCATCATCGACAACTTGACTATTGCCCAGCTCAAGGTGCTCGGGCGCAACCAGGAAGAGGCTCGCGCCAAGGGGGCGAAGCTGCTCGAACGAGTTGGTCTGAGCGAACAGGCGGGCAAGTTCCCGGGGCAACTTTCCGGCGGACAGCAGCAGCGGGTGGCGATCGCCAGAGCGCTGGCCATGGACCCGATCTGCATGCTTTTCGACGAGCCGACCTCGGCGCTCGACCCGGAGATGGTCAACGAAGTGCTCGACGTGATGACCGAACTGGCGAAGGAGGGGATGACCATGATGTGCGTGACGCACGAAATGGGATTTGCGAAACGCGTCGCGACGCGCGTGATCTTCATGGACCAGGGCCGGATCGTCGAGGACGACAGCAAGGACGCCTTCTTCGAGGCGGCTCGTTCGGAGCGCGCACAACAGTTCCTGGCCAAGATCCTGCATCACTGAAAGCTTCGTCACAAGTCGATCGGCCGCTGGCCGGCCCACCGGCGATCAGCGTCCACACGGGCGATCAGCGTCCACCACTGCGCCTGCACTGGTAAAGCTGCCCACCTGGCTTCACATCACACCAGGGATCCAGAACGAGGAGAGTTGCATGGTCATGCTTACAGAAACCACCCTTAACCTGCGCCGCAATCTGCGCGAGATCGCCGAGGAACAGAATCTGCCGGCGCGCGTAGACGAGTTCCTGGAGTGCTATTTCGGCGACGTCGAACTGAACGACGCGCTTGACGCCAGCCCGGAGGAGCTTCTTGGCGCGGCCGTCCAGCATTTCCGGCTGGGCGAGTCGCGACTGCCGCAAAAAGCCGCCATCGCTCTCTATACGCCGGACTTCGACCGTCACGGCTGGCACTCTCCGCACACCGTGATCGACATCGTTACCGACGACATGCCCTTCCTGGTCGATTCGATCACCATGCTCGTCTCGCGTCATGGCCTGGTCATTCACCGTCTGCTGCATCCGGTACTGAGTGCCGAGCGCAGCGCCGAAGGCGGCTTGCAGCGTACGCAGGCGCGTGGCGCCGCCGGCAGCCGTGCGGAATCCTGGATTCACCTGGAGATCGATCGTGTCGGCGATGCCGCGCTGCTGGCGCAGTTGCGTCAGGAAGTCGCGGGCGCTCTCGCAGATGTCCGCGCTGCGGTCGAAGATGTGTCGACCATGCATCAGCGCATGCGCGAGGCTTACGACGAGATGGTCGCCGCGAAGACCGCCGACAGTGACGAAGTGGCGGCCTACCTGCAGTGGATCGGCGTCAATAACTTCGTTTTTCTCGGTTACGCCGACTACCGCGTCGCTGCCGGCGAGAACGTCCTGGCGCGCGTTGCCGACAGTGGCTTGGGGATCCTGCGGCACGCCGACCACCCGGGCTTTGGCCGGTGCCTGGCTGGAATTCCGGGCGCCGTCGTCGAACTGGCGAGAGACCCGCTGCCGGTGATTCTGGTCAAGACCGACGCCCGATCGACCGTTCATCGCTCGGCCTACCTCGACTTCATTGGCGTCAAGCGCTACGACGGCACTGGCCAGCTGGTCGGCCTGCGGGCTTTGGTTGGCCTGTACACGGCGCACGTCTACCACGTTGCCGCGACCGACATACCGCTCCTGCGGCGCAAGATTGCCGCTGCCAGGGAAGCGATCGGCTTCGCCGCGCGCAGCCACCGCGACAAGACGCTGGTCAACGTCCTCGAGACCTATCCGCGCGATGAATTGATCGAGATCGGCGAAGAGGATCTGGTGTCGATCATGCGCGGCATCGTTTCGGTGTACGAACGCGAGCAGGTACGCGTCTTCATGCGCAACGATGCCTGGGGACGCTACGTCTCGGCGATGGTCTATATGCCGCGCGACCATTTCGATACCAAGCTCCGCAAACGGATATCGGCGCTGCTGCACGAAACACTGGCTGCCGACCACGTCGAATTCTTCGTGATGCTCGGCGAGTCGCGGCTGGCTCGGCTCCATTTCATCGTCCACACGCCGGTCGGCACCAGTTATAGCTACGACGCCGATGCGATCGAAAGGCAGGTCGCGCGCATCGTTCGTGGCTGGGCTGACGAGCTAAAGCACAACCTGATCGGGCATTACGGCGAGGAGCGTGGCAACGTCCTGTTGCGTCGCTACGCGCCGGAGTTGCCGTTGTTCTATCAGGAGCGGGTTACCCCGGCGTCGGCGGTTTCCGATCTCGAGCGCCTCGAAGTCGCCGAGCACAGTGGTCGCGTCGAAGTCAAGCTGAGCGCGGCGCAAGGCGACGACGGTGCCCACCAGCACCTGAAACTGTTCCGCCGCGGCCGCCCTCGGCCGCTGTCGGCGATTCTGCCGATTCTCGAAAACCTCGGGTTGACGGTGCTTTCCGAGCAACCCTTCAACCTCCCCCAGAGCGACCTGCATATCGCCGATTTCGCTGTGCAGTTGCCGGATGCGGCGGCGCTGGACGACGATACCACCCGGCAGGCCTTCATCGAGCTGCTCGAAAGACTGCTGCGCGACGAGGCCGAGAATGACGGTTTCAACCGCCTGGTGTTGCTGGCCGGTCTCAACGGCCGGCAGATCAGCATCCTGCGTGCCTACCGGCGTTACCTGCGGCAGGCCGGGCTACCGTTCAGCCAGGTCTATATCGAGCAATGCCTGGCAAGTCATTTCCGGATTACCCGCGGACTGGTCGACCTGTTCGAAGCGCTGTTCTCGCCGGCGGCGGACGACGCGCGTGCGAAAGCGATTTCCGACGAACTGAGCGCGGCCTTGTTGCAGGTCAGCAATCCCAACGACGACCGCATCCTGGCCGCCTTGCAGACGGTCATTGAAGCGACCCAGCGGACCAATGCCTATCAGTCGGCGATTGACGGCAAGAGCCGGGACTACCTGTCGTTCAAGCTGTCGTCGAGAGACATCCCGTTCCTGCCCGCACCGGTGCCGCTGTACGAAATCTTCGTCTATAGCGAGCGTGTCGAAGGCGTGCACCTGCGCGGTGCGAAGGTCGCCCGCGGCGGCTTGCGCTGGTCCGACCGGATGGAAGACTTCCGCACCGAGGTGCTCGGTCTGGTCAAGGCACAGATGGTGAAGAATGCGGTGATCGTTCCGCTGGGCTCGAAGGGCGGTTTCGTCTGCAAGCGCTTGCCACCCGTCTCCGAGCGCGAAGCCTTCCAGGCCGAGGGCATTGCCTGCTATACGACCTTCATTCGCGGCCTGCTCGACCTCACCGACAATCTGGTCGATGGCCAGGTGGTGCCACCGCGCGGCGTCCGTCGTCGTGACGGCGACGACGCCTACCTGGTGGTCGCCGCCGACAAGGGAACCGCGACTTTCTCGGATATCGCCAACGGGATCGCCATCGATTATGGTTTCTGGCTCGGCGATGCCTTTGCCTCGGGTGGTTCGGTCGGTTACGACCACAAAAAGATGGGGATCACCGCTCGCGGCGCCTGGGAGGCGGTCAAGCGGCACTTCCGCGAACTGGGCCTCGATATCCAGACGCAGCCGTTCAGCGTCGTCGGTATTGGTGACATGTCCGGCGATGTCTTTGGCAATGGCATGCTGCTGTCGCCGGTGATCAAGCTGCGCGCCGCCTTCGATCACCGCCATCTGTTCCTTGACCCGGACCCGGATCCGGCGCGCAGCTTTGCCGAGCGGCAACGGCTCTTTGAACTGCCGCGTTCGTCCTGGGCCGATTACGATGCGACGCTGATTTCCAGCGGCGGCGGGGTGTGGTCGCGCGCCGCCAAGACTATTCCGCTCTCGCCCGAAGTGCGCACCTGGCTGGGGACCACAGCGATCCAGTTGCCGCCCCACGAACTGATCAAGATCCTGCTGCAGGCGCCGGTCGATCTGCTCTACAACGGCGGCATAGGCACCTACGTCAAGTCCAGCAGCGAGAGTCATCAGGAGGCCAACGACCGCGGTAACGACCTGTTGCGGGTCGATGCCAGCCAACTGCAGGCACGGGTAGTTGGCGAAGGTGGCAACCTGGGGCTGACACAGCCGGGCCGGATCGAGTTTGCGCTCGCTGGCGGCCGGATCTTCACCGATGCGATCGACAATTCGGCTGGCGTGGATTGCTCAGACCACGAAGTCAACATCAAGATCCTGCTGGCCGGGCTGATCCGTCGTGGCGACGTCACCGGCAAGCAGCGTGACGCCTTGCTGGCGTCGATGACCGACGAGGTGGGGCGCCTGGTCCTGGCCGACAATTACCACCAGACGCAGGCCATTTCGCTCGAAGTCGCGGCCGGTGCCGAATTCATCGAAGCGCATGCGCGCTTCATCCGCGCTCTGGAGGCCAAGGGCTCCCTGCACCGCAGCATCGAATCGCTGCCCGATGACAAGCGCCTTGCCGAGCGGGCGCAGCAGCAGCGCGGCCTTACCGCACCGGAGATCTCGGTCCTTCTGGCCTATGCCAAGATCACGCTGAAGGAGGCCATTCTGGCTTCCGCACTACCCGATAGCGAAGATGTTTACGAACTGCTGGTGAATTACTTCCCGGCCGCCGTCCTGGGTCAGTGCCGTGAGCTGTTGCCGACGCACCCCCTGAAACGGGACATCATTACCACCCAGCTGGTCAATCGGCTGGTCAACAGGATGGGAACGATCTTTGTCATGCAGCTCGGTGACGAAACCGGCGCGTCGCCGGCACAGGTCGCCGGCGCCTGGTACGCCGCCAGCAGCGTGCTGGACGCCGAAGCGCTGTGGCACGATGTCGAGTCCCTGGACCTGCTGGTCGACGCCAGCTCCCAGATCGCGCTGATGACCGGCCTGCGGGTGATGACCGCGGAGGCGACGCGGCAGTTGTTGCCGCAACATGTCGGCGGCGCATCGATTGCGCGGATGGTCGCCGATTACCGGGCGGCGGTGGTCGACAGCATGGACCGCATTCGCGCCGGGGGCAGCGGCGCGGAGGTGGTTTCGGCACTGATCGAGGGGCGTGCCGAGATCGTCGCCGCTTTTGAGCTGGTCAATCTGGCGCGCGCCTGCGCTCGTCCCCTGGACCAGGTCGCACACGCGCTGAGTGGGCTCGCCGAGCACCTCGATCTGAACTGGCTGGGCGGCGCCGTCGAGCGTCTGCCGGCCGGCAACCGCTGGCAGGCGAGGGCGCGTGCGCAGCTTGCCGCCGAGCTGAACGCTCTTCGGCAGCACCTCTTGCAGCAGCTGCTGGGCGGCAGCTTGCCGCCGGTGGTTGACGCCGCGGCGGTGCTCGACGAACTGAAGAGCAACGTCCCGCAGGACCTGGCGATGATCTCGGCCGGTCTGGCCGAGATCAGGCGCGTGCTGGCGTCCTGACGCGGCTGGCGAACTGCCCCTTGCCCCGGCCGGAGAATGGCCAGGGCAGCTCTTGCGCAGGCGGGGGCAACAGATGAGCACTCGAATCGATCCTCGCGACTTGCTGCAGAAGATGCTGGCGGCGGCCATCGAAAGCGCGCAGCCTGCGCGTTGCGTTCCCCCGCACTTGCCCGGGGCGCCGGCCGGCCGCCTGCTGGTCATCGGCGCTGGCAAGGCATCGGCGGCGATGGCCAGAGCCGTCGAGGATCACTGGCATGGGCCGCTGTCGGGGCTGGTGGTCACCCGTTACGGCTACCGCGTGCCTTGCCAGCACATCGAAATTGTCGAAGCGGCACACCCGGTGCCGGACGCGGCCGGTTTTCGTGCCGCCGGCCGCATCCGTCACCTGGTCGCGCAGTTGTCCGCCGACGACCTCGTGCTGTGCCTGATTTCAGGGGGAGGTTCCGCCTTGCTGGCGCTGCCGCTCGACGGCATTACGCTGGCTGACAAGCAGGCGCTGAACCGCCAACTCCTCGCGTCGGGTGCCAGCATCGGCGAAATGAACTGCCTGCGGCGCCACCTTTCGGCGATCAAGGGTGGGCGCCTGGCGGCGGCCTGTCATCCCGCCAGGGTGCTTACCCTGCTGATTTCCGACGTGCCGGGGGATCTGCCCCGCGACATCGCCTCCGGTCCGACGGTCGGTGACGCCAGCACCTGCGACGACGCGCTGGCCATTGTCCGTCGTTACGGCATCGATCTCCCGACGCAGGTCAGGGCCCTGCTGGCGAGCGGCCGGGGAGAATCGATCAAGCCCGACGATGCACGCCTGGCAGGCAGCGAAACGCGGCTCATCGCGACCCCGCAGATGGCCCTGGAGGCGGCGGCGAAAGTCGCCCGCGCCGCCGGCGTCGTGCCGCACATCCTCGGCGACAGCATCGAAGGCGAGGCCCGTGAGGTCGGCAAGGTGATGGCCGCGATCGCTCGTCAGGTGGCCGTGCACGGGCAACCTTTTGCGACGCCCTGCGTCCTGCTCTCCGGTGGAGAAACGACGGTGACGGTGCGTGGCCACGGGCGTGGCGGGCGCAATGTCGAATTCCTGCTGTCGCTGGCGGTGGCGCTCGACGGCCAGCCCGGCATCCACGCTCTGGCTGCAGACACCGACGGGGTCGATGGGCAGGAAGAAGTCGCCGGCGCCTGCCTGGCGCCCGACTCGCTGGCGCGCGCCTGGGCTCAGGGCATCCGGCCTCGCGACAGCCTCGACAACAACGATGGCCATGGGTTTTTCGGAGCTTTGGGTGACACGATCGTGACCGGTCCGACGCTGACCAACGTGAACGACTTTCGCGCCATCCTGATCGAGTCGCTCTGACCGATGGCCGAGCAGTCGCGGCGTACCACGAGCCGGTTTGGCGCCCGGCGTGGGTTACTGCTGGAGCGCGAGCGGGCGCGCGGATGGCACCCGGACTGGCCGTGAAAGCGGCGCACCGGGCGGCATAATTATGAATTTCGCGGGGGTGGCGAGACATTCTGGTGTACAATTGCGTGCCAGCTGCGAAGCCTTGACGGGCTCGCCAATCCCCTCTGGATCCTTGATGCCGCTGCCCCCACCCACTGCCCTACGCACCCGCATGCACGTTCGAAACGTCCAGCTTGACGGTTACAAGCGCGACGACGGCTGCTGGGATATCGAGGCGCGCCTGGTTGATGTCAAGGATCACGACTACCCCTTGTCATCGGGCCTGCGGCTGCAGGGCGAGGCGGTGCACGAGATGTGGGTGCGGGTGACCATCGACTACCAGATGAACATCCTGGACGCTGCCGCCAGCATCGATGCCATGCCCTACGTCGGCTATTGCGACCGGATCGTCCCCGACTACGCGCAGTTGATCGGCCTCAATCTGTTCCATGGCTTCCGCACGGCAGTCAAGAATCTGTTCCGCAGTACGCACGGTTGTTCGCATCTCAGCGAACTGGTGATGTTCCTGCCGACCGCAGCGCTGCAAACCTTCGCCAGTGACGTACGCGACAACGACGATAGCGGGCACAAGCCCTATCAGCTGGACCGTTGCCACGCGCTGGAGTCGCATTCGGACGCGGTCCAGCGGTTCTACCCGCGCTGGTACCGTGGCCAGAAGCCAGGGTAGGAAGGCCTGCTCGTGGTTCCTTACGTCTGGTACGTTTCGCAACCTTAACTCAAGCAAGGAAAGCGCATGAAAATTCACGAATATCAGGGCAAGCAACTCCTGAAGAAATTCGGCGTCGTAGTTCCGCGCGGGGTGTTCTGTCAATCCGTCGATGAAGCGGTCAAGGCAGCCGAGTCCCTGGGTGGCAAGCTCTGGGTGGTCAAAGCCCAGATTCACGCGGGTGGTCGCGGCAAGGGCGGTGGCGTGAAAGTCGCCAAGTCGCTGGACGAAGTTCGCCAGTACGCCGGCCAGATCCTCGGCATGCAGCTGGTCACTCACCAGACCGGTCCGGTCGGCCAGAAAGTGCGCCGGTTGCTGATCGAAGAGGGTGCGGACATCCGCAAGGAATACTACGTCGCCGCGCTGACCGATCGCACGACGCAGACGGTGGCCATGATGGCGTCGTCCGAAGGCGGCATGGACATCGAGAAGGTTGCCCACGATACCCCGGAAAAAATCCTCAAGGTCTTCGTCGATCCCGAGGACGGGCTGTCCGATGCGCAAGCGACCGAGCTGGCGACCGGTATCGGCGTTCCAGCCGAGTCGGTGGGACGCGCTGTCGCGGCGCTGCAGGGCCTTTTCAAGTGCTACATGGAGACCGATGCGTCGCTGGCCGAGATCAACCCGCTGATCCTCGAAGGCGACGGCAACATCAAGGCTATCGACGCCAAGTTCAACTTCGACTCGAACGCACTCTATCGCCAGCCCGAAATCATGGCTTTCCGCGACCTCGACGAAGAGGACCCGGATGAGCTCGAGGCCTCCAAGCACGATCTGTCGTACATTTCGCTCGACGGCAACATCGGTTGCCTGGTCAACGGCGCTGGCCTGGCCATGGCGACCATGGACACGATCAAGTATTTCGGTGCCGAGCCGGCCAACTTCCTCGACGTCGGCGGTGGCGCGACCACCGAGAAAGTGACCTCGGCGTTCCAGATCATGCTCAAGAATCCCAAGGTCAAGGGGATACTGGTGAACATCTTCGGTGGCATCATGCGTTGCGACACGATCGCCACTGGCGTCGTCGCCGCGGCCCGCGAGACGCATCTCTCGGTGCCGCTGGTGGTTCGCATGAAGGGGACCAATGAAGACATCGGCAAGAAGATCCTGAGCGACTCGGGTCTGCCGATCATCACCGCGGATTCAATGGCTGACGCCGCCACCAAGATCGTTGCTGCGGTCAAGTAAGGAGCCAACATGTCGATTCTGATCAACAAAGACACCAAAATCATCACCCAGGGCATGACCGGCAAGACCGGACAGTTCCATACCGAGAAGTGCCAGGAATACGCCAACGGCAAGAACTGCTTCGTTGCCGGCGTCAACCCCAAGAAAGCCGGCGAGAGTTTGCTGGGGATCCCGATCTTCGGCACGGTGAAGGAAGCCGCCGCCGAGACCGGCGCCACCGTCTCGGTGATCTACGTGCCGCCGCCAGGCGCCGCCGCGGCGATCTGGGAAGCCGTCGAAGCCGACCTCGACCTGGTGGTGTGCATTACCGAGGGAATTCCCGTTCGCGACATGCTGGTCGTTCGCAACCGGATGAAGAAGCGCGAAGCCGCCGGCGGCAAGAAGACCCTGCTGCTCGGCCCGAACTGCCCCGGCGTGATCACCCCGGATGAAGTCAAGATCGGCATCATGCCCGGTCACATCCATCGCCAGGGGCGGATTGGCGTCGTTTCGCGTTCGGGAACACTTACGTACGAGGCGGTCGGCCAGTTGACCGAAATCGGTCTCGGCCAGTCGACGGCAGTCGGTACCGGCGGTGACCCGATCAACGGGCTCAAGCATATCGACATCATGCGCATGTTCAATGACGACCCCGATACCGACGCGGTGATCATGATTGGCGAAATCGGCGGCCCCGACGAAGCCGACGCGGCGGTGTGGTGCAAGGCCAACATGAAGAAGCCGATCGTTGGTTTCATCGCCGGCGTCACCGCTCCGGCGGGCAAACGCATGGGTCATGCCGGCGCGCTGATCTCCGGCGGCGCAGACACCGCCGACGCCAAGCTGGCGATCATGGAAGAGTGTGGCTTCACAGTGACCCGTGATCCGTCGGAAATGGCCAAGCTGATCAAGGGCCTGATCTAGGCGCGCCTGGTCCTCGCTGAGGGCCAGGCAGGAAGGGCAGGCCGCGGCCTGCCCTTTTTTGTTGGCCATGCGCAGTCGCCGATTGCTGGTCATTTGCCGGTAGAATCGTCGGTGCGGTTCAGCGCGTCAGCTGGGCAGGCATGCCGGTCGTTTGACGGGAGTTAGATCGAGAAAGAAATGGCCCTTTTCCTGACTGAAAAAGACGTTGCGCAACTGCTGACCATGCCTTTGGCCCTGGAGGCGGTCGAAGCGGCACATCGTCAGCTCTCGGCGCCGGACGCCTGCGACGTGCCGCGGCAACGGACGCGCTTGCCGCAGACGACGCTGCATCTGCTGCAGGGTGCCTTGCCACAGCTCGACGCCATCGGCTACAAGGCCTACACCAGCAACCGTTCGGGCGTGCGTTTTCTGGTGCACCTGTTCCAGGCATCGACCGGTCGCCTGCGGGCGGTGTTCGAAGGAGACCGGCTGGGCATGATGCGTACCGGCGCGGCATCGGGTCTTGCCACGCGCTGGCTGGCCAGACCCGATGCGCAGGTGGCGGGGGTCTTCGGCGCCGGCTGGCAAGCCGAGGGACACCTTGAAGCGCTGGCTGCGGTACGGCCGCTGCGGCGGGTGAAGGTACATGCGCGCCACGCCGAGCGCCTGGCGGCCTTCTGCACGCGGATGTCCGAACGGCTGGGCATCGACGTCGTCCCCTGTGCCTCACCCGAGGAGGTCGTGCGTGGCAGCGACATCGTCAGCACCGTCACCACCGCGGCGACGCCGCTGTTCAGCGCTGACTGGCTATCGCCCGGCACCCATCTCAATGCCGCCGGATCGAATTCGCTGATTCGCCGCGAACTGGGTGAAGACGTCCTCAAGCGCTGTTCGCCGATCGTCGTCGATAGCGTCGAAACGGCGCTGCGAGAGGCTGGCGATCTGCTGCCCATGCTCGAGAAAGGGCGCTTGCAGCCGCGCGGCCTGGTCGAACTCGGCGATGTGATCTGCGCTCGCCGGCCGGGGCGTACGACCGACGACGAGATCACCTTGTTCGAATCGCAGGGCATGGCCGTGCAGGATCTGGCGGTCGCTGTCCGCCTCGAAGCGCTGGCCCGGGCGCGTGGTCTGGGCGTCGAATTGCCTTATGGCGACTAGTGTTGGCAGAATGCACCAATGATGCGGCGATTGACCGGTCGCGTCCGGGAGTTTTTCCGGGAAGGTGACGCCGGCAAAGTGCGACCAGCGTGCGTCGGCGACTGCTGCGGCAAGCGCTTGCGGCCTGATGGCGAGCTAGTCATGGGTCGCTGACGCATCGCGCTGGTGGTCAGCGAGGATCGGCTCCGCGCCGGCCGCGATGGTCAGGGGCCGGCAACAGCAGCCGCTTCGGCCCGTTGGGCAGTTATCTGGAGGATATGTGGCAAACAGTCTCTTGGGCGCGCTGGAAATCGCCATCCGCACCGACCCCGGGCAGGTGCGGGGACAGAACGAAGATTCGGTATTTGCCGACGCCGACCACGGCATGGCCATTCTCGCCGATGGCATGGGCGGCTACAACGCTGGCGAAGTGGCCAGCAGCATGGCGACCAAGATCCTGGCAAGCGGCCTGGAAGACGCTCTCCAGAGCGCTACGGCAGACGCAGCCGACGGCCAGACCGGACTGCTGTGCGCGCAGCGCTCGCTGGTCGAGCATATCGCCGAAGCGAACGCGGCGATCTATCGGGCGGCCGAGGAACAGTCGCGCTTCGGCGGGATGGGCACCACCCTCGTGGCGACGGTATTTTGCGACAACCAGCTGATTGTCGCGCATATTGGCGATTCGCGTCTGTACCGTCTGCGTGGTGAGGAGTTCGTGGCCTTGACTCACGATCACTCGCTATTGCAGGAGCAGATCGACAGTGGGGAAATCTCGCGGGAGGACGCGCGCTACTCGGTCAACCGCAATCTGGTGACGCGAGCCGTTGGAATCGATCCGCAGGTGGAGGCCGAGGTGCACGTTCATCCAGTGCGTCCGGGCGACGTCTATCTGCTCTGTTCGGATGGCCTGTACGACATGGTTGACGATGCCGACATGCAGCACGTGCTGGAAATGTCCGCCGCCAATCTTGAGCTTGCCGCAACGCAGTTGATCCAGATGGCCAATGACAATGGCGGCGACGACAATATTTCGGTGGTAGTGGTCAAGGTACTGCACGAATTCCCGGCAAGCCGGGGACGCTGGTCGAAACTCTGGTCATGGTTTAGATAAGGACGAAAACGGCGATGGCAAAGCTCATACTCAGCATGGACGGTCTGGTTCTCAAGGAAATCCCGCTGCTCAAGGAGCGCATGAGTATCGGCCGCAAGGCGCATAACGACATCCAGATCGACAACATGGCGATCAGCGGCGAGCACGCGGCGGTGGTGACCATTCTCAGTGATTCCTTCCTCGAGGACTTGAACAGCACCAACGGCACGCTGGTCAACGGGCAGTCGGTCAAGAAGCATTTCCTGAAAGATGGCGACGTCATCGAGCTTGGCAAGTACAAGATGAAGTATCTGGCCGTGCCGGTGGCTCCGGGAGAATCCTCGGACTACGACAAAAGCATGATGTTTCAGTCTGGCCCGTTGCCCGACGTGGCCAGGCTCGGCGGCCCCATGGCGGCGGCCGTGGAGTCGGTGCCTGCGCCGGCAAGCGTGCTGCCGGCGGCGGCCATCCAGTTGCTTACCGGCTCCAATGCCGGCCGCGAGCTGCAGCTCACCAAGACGCTGACGACACTCGGCAAACCTGGCGTGCAGGTGGCGGTGATTGCCCGGAGGCCGCACGGGTATTTCCTGACGCATGTCGAAGGGAACCGCTTTCCGCTGGTGAACGGCAGGTCTCTTGACGCGCAGGCGCACTGTCTTCAGGACCACGACGTGATCGAGTTGGCGGGGGTTAAGATGGAATTCTTTTTGAAGAGCTGATGAACGTGCACCTTCGCTTCCGATGGCGTCGGCGGCGCTGTCGCCCGTGCTCCGGCCAGGCACCAGGCGGTAGCGGCGAGGATCGGGCGGTGTGCTCATGAAAGTCAGGATACTGGGCTGTAGTGGCGGAATCGGCGGGCCTCATCTGCGGACCACGGCGATGCTGGTTGACCATGACCTCCTGGTCGATGCGGGAACCGGCGTGGCCGACCTGTCGCGTGACGAACTGGCCGGCATCGACCATGTCTTCCTGACCCATTCCCACCTCGACCACATCGCCTCGCTCCCCTTGCTGATCGACTCGGTGAGCGACCTGCGCGAGCAGGCACTGACCGTCCATGCGACGGCCGCGACCCTCGAAATCATCCGCAAGCACATCTTCAACTGGGCGATCTGGCCGGACTTCACGCTGATCCCGAGTCGCGAAAAGCCGCTGATGCAATATCGGCCGATCACTCTCGGGCAGTCGGTCTGCCTTGGTCAGCGGATGATTACCGCATTGCCAGCCGAGCATACCGTGCCGGCGGTCGGTTATCAGCTTGACTCGGGCGCTGCAAGTCTGGTGTTTACCGGCGATACGACGGTCAACGATGCCTTCTGGCCGGTGGTTAATCGCATCGGTAATCTGCGTTACCTGCTGATTGAAACCGCTTTTGCCAATCGTGAACAGCGGCTCGCTGAAATCTCCAAACACCTGTGTCCGAGCATGCTGGCCAGCGAATTGCGCAAACTGGCGATCGACGCCGAGATCTATATCAGTCACCTCAAGCCTGGACAGGCCGAGCTGACCATGGCTGAAATCCAGCAGAGCGCTGGTGATCTTGCGCCGAAGATGCTGCAGAACAATCAGGTTTTCGAGTTTTGAGCAGCCGACAGTGCACTTGATCGCGACCATCAGCGCGGACTTGCCGACCGCGGGTTTTACTTCGCTGGCCGAAGTTCGGCGCCGCTGCGCCCCTTGGTCAATGACGGCCTGGACATGAGCACCTCCTGGTCTCTCGACAACAATCTCGGCGACATGAGTCGTCGGCTCGGGTTCTTCAAGAACCTGCAGCGGCTGACCAACAAGATCCACGGAACCGACAACGCCGACGAGATCGTGTTCGAGCTGTCCGAGGACATCTGTGGCCTGTTTCACTGCGAACGGCTGACCATCTACCTGCTCGGAGACGACCGGCAGAGCATCGTCGCCAAGGTAAAGACGGGGCTTGCAGCGGAGCACGAAATCCGCCTGCCGATCTGCGAGCAGAGCATCGCCGGCTACGTGGCGGCGACCGGCAAGACGGTCAATATCCGCGACGTCCACGATCAAGCCGAGCTGCTTCGCCACAGCCCGAGCCTGCGCTTTCTCGATGCGGTCGACCGGCGCACCGGTTACCGGTCGCGGCAGATGCTGGTTGCGCCGATCTGCAGCGCTGCGAACGGCGAGTTGCTGGGCGTCGTGCAACTGCTCAACAGCCGCTCGGATGCGCCGTTCCCGGTGGTCGCCGAGGAAGGCGTGCAGGCGCTTGCGCAAACCCTGGCGGTGGCCTTCGCGCAGCACCAGAAAGCACGTCCGACACTCCCGGGCAAGTACGATGCACTGGTCAGCGACGCCGTGATCTCGACCGCTGAACTCGACCGCGCCAGGCAGCTGGCCCGCCAGCAGGACGTCGAGCTTGAGGAACTGCTGAGCAGCCAGTTCGCCGTCAAGCGGCCGGCCATCGGCGCGGCGCTGGAGAAATTCTTTGGCGTCCCGTATGAGCCCTTCCGGGCGGGTCGCGTCCGGCCGTTGAAGCTGCTGAAAGACCTCCCGGTCGATTCTCTAGCAGCGAATCGCTGGCTGCCTATCGGTGAGACTGCCGAGGGGGTGGTCGTCATGGCCGTCGATCCCGAGCAGCTCAGGCGCTCGCGAGCGGCCAGCGCGGTCTTCCCCGATCGCCCGATCGCCTACCGGGTGACTACCCAGCGCGAGTTCGCGCAGTCGCTTGGCCAGTTCTTCGGCGCTCCTTCGCCGATCGATGCGGTCGCTGGATTCTCGTCCAAAGGCGACGCCGACGACGCGAGCGATGACGGCAGCAACGCCGAGGCGCCCAGCGGCGCTGCCGACACCGAACTGGCCCGGCTGGTGAACAAGGTCATCGTTGACGCCTGCCAGCAGGGCGTTTCCGACATCCACATCGAGCCCCGGCCGGGCCTGGAAAAGATGCTGATCCGCTTCCGTCGCGGCGGCGCCCTGGCGCGGTACAGCGAAGTTCCGGCAGCGTACCGCAGCGCACTGATTGCCCGTATCAAGATCATGTCCGACCTCGACCCCGCCGAGCATCGGCGGCCGCAGCACGGCGAAATGAAGTTCAAGAAGTGGGGGCCGCTGGACATCGATCTGCGGGTCGCGACGCTGCCGACCGCCGGCGGCATCGAGGACGTCGTGCTGCGCATCGTCGCTGCCGGCGAGCCGATCGGGCTCGACGATCTCGGCATCACGGCGCATGACCTCGAACGGCTGCAGGCGCTGATCGACAAACCGCATGGGCTGTTCTTCGTCTGCGGCCCGGCGGGGTCTGGAAAAACGACCACCCTGCATGCGATCGTGAGTCACCTCAACCGGCCGGAAACGAAGATCTGGACCGCCGAAGACCCGGTCGAGATCACCCACAAGGGACTGCGCCAGGTGCAGGTCGACCAGCCGGCCGGGCTCGATTTCGCGGCCGTGCTGCGCGCCATCCTGCGCGCTGACGCGGACGTGATCATGGTCGGCGAAATGCGCGACCGGGAAACCTTGGCGGTCGGCATCGAAGCGTCGCTGAGCGGCCATCTGGTACTCGCCGGGCTGCACACAGGCGGCGCAGCGGAATCGATCCGGCGGCTGCTGGACATCGGGATCGATCGCTTCAGCCTTGCCGATGCACTGCTTGGCATCCTCGCCCAGCGCCTGGCCAGGCGCTTGTGCAAGGCCTGCAGGGAGGCCTATCAGCCGACCCCGGAAGAGTTCCGGCAACTGCTCGTGGAGTATGCCGACGAAGTCGGGCAGACGACTCTGTGGCAGAGCGACCCGCAGGCTGCCGCAGAGCGCGTCCACGCCGACTGGCTGCAGCATTACGCCAGCAACGGCCGCTTCACGCTGTACCGCGCGCGCAGCTGCGACGCCTGTGCCGGCAGTGGCTACCAGGGTTGGGTCGGCGTGCACGAACTGCTGACGGCCAGCGAGGCAGTCAAGCAGCAGATTCAACAGCGCGCGCGGGTCGCCGAATTGCACGCCGGCGCGCTCAACGAAGGCATGCGCACGCTCAAGATGGACGGCATCGAGAAAGTCCTGGCCGGAATCATCGACCTCAAGCAGCTGCGGGCGGTCTGCAGCAGGTAGGGCCGGCGCGCCGTCCAGCCGACGACAAGTCTCCGCCAGCCCACGACGCCGTCACGCCGCCGGCGTGCGCGTTCCCGGCGCGCTGGCGGTCAGGCGTAAGCCTCCGCCGCGCGCAGTGGCGCTCCCGCCTGGTCTTTCGCAGACAGCGCCGGCTCGCCGTCGAGTGGCCAGCGAATGCCGATTTCCGGGTCGTTCCACAGGATGCAGCGCTCGTGCTCCGGCGCATAATACTCCGTCGCCTTGTAAAGAAAATCGGCCGTTTCCGAAAGCACCAGGAAGCCGTGGCCAAAGCCCGGCGGAATCCACAGCATGCGCTGATTGGCGTCGGAAAGCTCGACGCCTTCCCAGCAGCCGAACTTCGGCGACGACCGGCGCAGGTCGACGGCGACATCGAATACCGCACCACTGGTTACCCGCACCAGCTTGCCCTGCGGCTGGTGCAGCTGATAGTGCAGGCCGCGCAAGACGCCCTTGCGCGACCGCGAGTGGTTGTCCTGAACGAAATCGACGTCCAGGCCACGGTCGGCAAAAGCCTTGCGATTCCAGCTTTCGAGGAAGAAGCCGCGGGCGTCGCCGAAAATCCGGGGCTCGATGATCAGGACATCGGGGAGCTGCGTCGTGGTGATCTTCATGGGCAAGGCCTCGGCATTCGGGATTTGGCAAGGACCAATGGGCGATCAGGAGCGATCACCAGCGATCGGTGGCGGTCGTCGCGAGGCGGCTTCCCGCCCGCCAGGCTGCGGCTATTCGCTCAGCAGTCCCAGCAGATATTGTCCATAGGGGTTCTTCTGCATCGGCAGCGCCAGCGCCGCGAGCTGCTCGGCGGTAATGTGACCGCGGTGGAAAGCAATCTCCTCCGGGCAGGCGATCTTCAGCCCTTGCCGCTTCTCGATGGTCTGGATGAACATGCTCGCTTCCAGCAGTGACTCGTGGGTGCCGGTATCCAGCCAGGCATGGCCGCGGCCCATCATCGAAACGCCCAGTTCGCCCCATTCCAGGTACTGCCGGTTCACGTCGGTGATTTCCAGCTCGCCCCGGGCGGACGGCTGCAGGCGGCGCGCCACATCGACCACCCGGTGATCGTAGAAGTACAGACCGGTCACCGCGTAGTGCGATTTCGGTACGGCCGGTTTTTCCTCCAGGCTGACGGCCCGCCCGCCGTGGTCGAACTCGACCACCCCGTACCGTTCGGGATCATTGACCCGGTAGGCGAACACCGTGGCGCCATGCTGCTGGGCATTGACCGCCTGCAAATCCCGAGCCAGCTCGTGTCCGTAGAAGATGTTGTCGCCCAGTATCAGCGCCGAAGGCCCGTCGCCGAGAAAATCCGCGCCGATGATGAAGGCCTGCGCCAGGCCATCCGGGCTGGGCTGCACGGCGTAGCGGATGTCCAGCCCCCACTGCCGGCCATCGCCGAGCAGCTGCTCGAAGCGTGGCGTATCCTGCGGCGTCGAGATGATCAGGTACTCGCGAATCCCTGCCATCATCAGCGTCGTCAGCGGGTAGTAGATCATCGGCTTGTCGTAGATCGGCAGCAACTGCTTGGAGACCGCCAGTGTTGCCGGGTACAACCTGGTGCCGGAGCCGCCGGCGAGGATGATCCCTTTTCTGGGTGGACGGCGGCTGCCAAGCGGTGCCGGGGTGTGGACAACTGTCATTTCGAGATTCTCCGGAGAGGGCGGGGACAAGCCTGGACGCTTGTTGACCACCCGGGCCCCGGATGTTAGCCCAAACACGGCATTCCGGGAAATGCCGGTCGAGCCGGGTGGTGCCATCGACCCGCGCAGAACGCCTGGCCGGTGCCGCTGTTTCGTCGTGTGCGCCGCGGGACGAGGTGCAAGGCTGGGGCGGCAAGCGCAGCCCAAGCGAAATCAAGACCGACCAGACCGATGCGAGACGGCTTACGCGTCTTGCGTCAAGTGGCGGTGTGGTCCGGATCTACCGCATCGGCTGCCCGTCCAGGCTGATCAACTTTGCAGGTGCTGGCGCCGCCGCAGCAAGGCGGCGATCCCGATCAGCCCCGCAGCCATCAGGGCAGTCGTTTGCGGCTCGGGAATTGTTCCGGAAGTCGTCTGTTTCTCGGCGAAATAGACATTGTCGAGGCCGATTCCCAGGTCGTTACTGAGAGCGCCGTTGGCGCGGCCCAGAAAACTGAACTGCGCGGTGCTGGCGTCCGCCAGCCAGTCCAGCGAAAAGTGCGCCCAGTTCATTGGCGAGGTGGCGGTGCTGGCCAGCGACAGGTTGGTGAAGGTCTGCTCGTTGCCGCCGTTGATGCTCATCCCGAGCGTGCTGAAGCCAAACGGCAGATAATTGCCGACGTCAAATGACAGCGTGTAGACCTTGCCGATGGCTGTATCGACGGCGTCGGATCGCAAGCCCTTGTTATAGCCGGTAATGCCGGTCAGGTCGATCCACTGCCGCCCGTCGCTGGCTTTCAGCCCGAGGTAGGTGTCGGGCGTATTGTGTACCTGGCCGCCAAGCACCGTCCAGCCCGTAATCTCGGTCGATCCCGGGTTGTAGAGGTGGTAAATGTTGGTCCCGACAATGTCGGGTGTTTCGAACGATCCGTTATTCAGCAGGTTCGCGGCGCTGGCCGGAACCGCGGCGCAAACCGTCAGTGCGGCGAACAGTAAACTATTTGTCACAGAGGATTCTCCCTGGTTGTTGATGGTGAAAGGCTACCGTGAAGCGTGCGTCCGGTCTGGAACGCCGAGCGCGCACGCTGCCCGCCAGCGACAGCGGCGCCGGCACAGCGTTCGTGCAAAGCAAATTTCGCGCCCATGCCTGAGTGTCCTGCCGATGGCAATGCTCCATGGTGAATTATCAAGCACTTGCCGACGCAGGCCCTTGCCGCGGATTCCCAAAACGCGTCATCTCCGCGACATTGACACTGCGCGCTGTCAAGTTTTCCGACAATCATGTCGGCGACGGGCGGGCTGCTGCGACCGGGCGCCGAGTGCGAACCTGCAGGCGGCCGCGGCGGTCCGGGCAGGTGTCGGTTGCCGAGGCTCTATCGAGATCTGCGGATGCGCTACTCTAGCGCATCGCAAATGCCTCCTGATGGAAGCGCAGCTTGCCGTGCCAGGCGTCACGCAGTCCTGCGTGCAGTCCATCGGCGAGGCCCTGGGGACCGCAGAACCAGACCTCGACCGGGCGCGAGCGGTCGTGTTCGGCGGCGAGTTGCTCCGCGCTGAGCCGGTGACCCTGCATGGCGCCATGGATCCGCAGGCGGATTGCCGGCAGGCGCTCGCACAGTGCCGCCAGCTTCGACACGAAAGGATCGGTGTCGCGATCACGGCTGCAGTAGTGCAGATCGGCTGACAGCGCGTCGCCGGGCCGGTTCTGCAGTGCTTCCAGCCAGGCCAGGAAGGGCGTCACGCCGATGCCGCCGGCGATCCAGATCTGCTGCGCTCCGCGCTGGCGGTGAGCGAGGTCGAAGCGCCCGTACGGCCCTTCGACTTGCACCGGCTGGCCAGCCGTCAGGCGTCTGGCGAGGGTCCGCGTGTAGTCGCCGATGGCCTTGATCTGGAACGAAACCTCGCGCTTGCCGCAGTCAGCGCTGGCAATCGTGAAGGGATGCCGGCCCTCGCCCTGATCGAAGCTGACGAAGACGAATTGGCCCGGTCGATGCCCGCGCCATCCCTCGGCCAGGCGGCAGCGTACGGCGAGGACATCGGGGGCGGTGTGGGCGACGTCGATTACCTCGCCCGGTACCTGCCGCGAGCGACCGATCCGTCCGCCCAGCGACAGCACACTGCCGTAGACGCCGCCGACGATCAGCGCGGCCAGCAGCACCCCTACCGGTCGACTCCAGTACGCCCAGGGC
This sequence comes from Accumulibacter sp., assembly GCF_029255145.1. Classification (GTDB taxonomy): domain Bacteria; phylum Pseudomonadota; class Gammaproteobacteria; order Burkholderiales; family Rhodocyclaceae; genus Accumulibacter. The sequence goes on along the minus strand of NZ_JAPUVQ010000127.1, from coordinate 78,129 downwards.
GCCAGCAGCAGCGCGTGTACGGCGAGCATCAGGTAGAGCACCGGCATCACCCGGTGCAGGAGACGCCACGGCCGGTACGGGAAACGCTTCCACAGGGTGATCGCCAGCATCGCCAGGAGGACGTAGATCGCCCATTCACCGAAGTCTTCCGCCAGGTCGCGCAGGACTTCCAGAAAGCCGCTGTAGTTCTCCTTGGCTGGCCGGCCCTGGCGACCGACGATCGCTTTCAGGAGCTCGCTCGAGGCCTCGATCAGCCAGTGCAGCGCAGCGAATCCGCCGGCCAGGATGCCCGCCCACTTGTGCGTGCGGTACACACGGTCCATGCCGCCCAGCGGCGTTTCGAGCCACGCCGGCCGGGTGGCCAGCAACATCGCCACCGACAGCAGCGAGATCGATAGCAGGCCGCTCAGGTACAGCGCCTCCTGGCGTAGCACCCACGGCGCTGCGCCGCCGGCTGGCGCGCCGGCGATCAGAGCCTCCCAGCCCCAGGCCAGCGAGACGATGGCAATGATCAAGGTGAGAAGGGTGTGCATGGTCGGTACCTCGCTCGCTTCGCCAGTCGGCACGATCCGGACCGGCTAGTCCTCGTAGTAGCCGCGTTCCGCGGCGGCGTGGCAGGCGACGCAGTTGGCCTTGGTGCGGACGTCCTGGTGCTTCCACTCCCAGGCGGGAACTTCACGGTGCTCGCGTACCCATTTCCGCAGCTCGGTAATCCGCAGCGGCGCGTTGGTCGTCGACGTGCCGCGCAGCAGCTTGTCGCCGTAGCGCCGACCGCCGGCATCGCCGGCGTTGGCCAGCAGATAGTCGGTGATCCGCCTGGCGGTCGCCGGATCGACGCTGGCATCGTCGCCGAAATGGTTCTTGAGATCGCCCATCATCCGTTGCCACGAACTGGCGGGAAGCATCGAAGGCGGAAAGGCGAGGTGGCAACTGCCACATTCCTCCTTGACCACAGGGTCGCCGACTGGCGCGAAATAGTGGCTGCCGCCAGCTTGCGCCCGTTGGAAAAGGAGCGCCGAAAAGGCGACGGTGACCAGGCCGATGGCAAGCGGGCGGAAGGGTATGTTCATGGGGTCCTCCGGGGAGCGGGATTGAAGGGAGTTGATGACCGATGCTGCCTACCGGCTGAGCATGAAGCTGAGCCAGTCGCCTTTTTCCTGCGGCGTGCATTCGCGGCCGAGCACGTCATGACAATTGCGCTTGAACCATTTTTCGACCTTGGCCGGATCGCCGTAGCGGCCAGGGCTCGCCGACACGGCTACCGGCTCGATGGTTTTGCCGGCGGGTGTACGGCCGGCTGTGCGCGGGTCGTTGGCATGGCAGCTGGTGCACGCCGGCGTATCGGCCTTGCCGCCGGCGAACGACTTGCGGTGGAAGGCTTCGCCGCGCGCCGCCGAGAACCCGGCGAAGGCCGGGTCGGCCTTGTTCGCCGCCACGCCATAGCCGGCAACCATGTCGTCGCGTGGCGCGGCCTGGGCCGCGGCGCTGGCCAGCGCCAGCGTGAGCCCCAGCAGCAGCGTTTTTTCCTTCCTGTTCATGGTTGATTCCTCACCGGTCGGTTTCGACATGACGCCACTTTGCCTGGCTGACCCTGAACGGATGATGAAGCGCCCGTTAATCCTGCGTTCAGCCATGCGGGCGTAAAAACAAGGCTCGGGGGCGGGCTGCAACCAGCCGGCGCGGCGGCTCGGAAAGTCTCTGCGGGAAAGGTCGCGTCCGTTACACTCTGGAGATGATCCGCGTGAACAAAACCTGGCGTGGCGCCGTTGCCCGGTGCCTGTTGTCCGGCCTGATCGCCGCGGCGCTGCTGGCCTGGGTCGACATCGGGCTGGCCGGCGACGGACACGGCGGCGACCATGAGCGTGCGCGTCAGGCGCTCGAAGCCGGCGAGGTCCTGCCGTTGCGGACGATCATCGAGCGCGTCGAGCGCGACTACCCGGGCCAGGTCATCGAGGTCGAACTCGAGCGTGAGCACGGCCGCTGGGAATACGATATCAAGCTGCTGCGCAGCGGCGGATCGCTGGTCAAGCTCAGGATCGACGCCCGCGACGGCCGCATTCTCGGCGTCAAGGGGCGTCAGGCCGTCGGGCAAGGCGAGCGCAGCCGCCGCGCAGGAGACGAGCACTGATGCGCATCCTGATTGTCGAGGACGAGCCCTTGCTGCAGACGCAACTGGCCGATTCCCTGCGGGCGGCGGGCTATGCCGTCGATACGGCGAGCAATGGCGTCGACGCCCTGCACCTTGGCGACAGCGACTCGTACGATGCGGTCGTTCTCGACCTCGGCCTGCCGCAGATCGACGGCATCACCGTTCTCCGGAAGTGGCGCACCGCGGGGCGGGCGATGCCGGTGCTGATCCTGACGGCGCGCGACGGCTGGCACGAAAAAGTCTCGGGCATCGACGCCGGCGCCGACGACTATCTGACCAAGCCATTCCACATGGAAGAACTGCTGGCCCGCCTGCGCGCGCTGATCCGCCGCGCTGGCGGCCACGCCAGCGCCGAACTGGTCTGTGGGCCGCTGACGGTAGACACCCGCAACAGCCGCGCGACGGTGAACGGTCAGGCCTTGACGCTGACCAGCCACGAGTACCGGGTGCTGGCCTACCTGATGCATCATCGCGAGCAGGTGATTTCTCGCGCTGACCTGGTCGAGCACATCTACGCACAGGACTTCGATCGCGACTCGAATACCGTCGAAGTGTTCATCGCCCGCCTGCGCAAGAAGCTCCCGTCGGGCCTGATCGAAACCGTCCGCGGTCTCGGCTATCGTCTGACTGCTCCGGGATGACGTCGCTGGTGCAGCTTCCTCCACTCGCCGGGCGCGGGTCGCTGCGCATCCGCCTGCTTGCCGGAACGTTGTTCTGGATCGCCACGTCGATCGCCGTCGCTGCCTGGGGGTTGAGCAGCCTGTTCCGGCAGCACGTCGCGACGCAGTTTCACGCCGAGTTGAAGACCCACCTCGACCAGCTGACTGCCCACCTGACGGTCGACGCGCAGGGGCAGCCGAAGCTGGCCCTGGCCCTCAGCGACCCGCGCTTCAGCCTGCCCTACAGCGGGCTCTACTGGCAGATCGACGACCTCGCGGCAGCCGGTGGTACAGAAGCGGCTGTGGCAGCCGGCACAGCTGTGGCCCGGGTGGCGACCGGACGCCTGCGCTCGCGTTCCTTGTGGGATGCCGTGCTCGCCGTACCGCCCGACGCTCCCGCCGACGGCGAGATTCATTCACACCGGGTCGCAGGCCCGGCAGCGACCATGCTCGGGATGGCCGAGCGCGTCGTGCGCTTCAACGAGCCACTCGATGAGCAACTCGACCATCGCCCCGACGGGCCGCCGAGATCGTTCCGGCTGATCGTCGCCGCCGACGAGCGACTGCTGGTCGAACCGGTGGCAAGCTTCAATGGCGCGCTGTGGCTTGCTCTTGGCGTACTCGGTGTCGGTCTGCTGATCGCCGCGCTGGTGCAGGTGCTGATCGGGCTGGCACCGTTGCGCAAGTTGCGCACCGCGCTCGGTCGTGTGCGCAACGGCGCCGCGCAACGTCTCGAAGGCGAGTTTCCCGCCGAAATCATGCCGCTGGTCGACGAGTTCAACACCGTCCTGGCGCAGAACGCCGAGGTTGTCGAGCGCGCCCGCACGCAGGCGGGCAATCTGGCCCACGCGCTGAAAACGCCGCTGAGCGTTCTCGCCAATGCCGCCGCCGGCAACGACGAAGCGCTCGCCCGCCTGGTCGTCGGCCAGGTCGACACCGCGAAACGGCAAGTCGACTATCACCTGGCGCGTGCCCAGGTCGCCGCTGCGGTGCGCGTCCCAGGCGCGCGAACACCGCTGCAACCGGTACTCGAAGGACTGCTGCGGACGATGCGACGCCTTCACGCCGCGCGGCCACTCGAACTGGTGCTGCATCCGCTGGCGGAAAGCCTGACTTTTCGCGGTGAGCAGCACGATCTGCAGGAAATGCTTGGCAACCTGCTCGACAACGCCTGCAAGTGGGCCAGCAGCCGCGTCGCGGTCGCCGCCCACCTCGACCGGGGGAGGTTGATGATCTGCGTGGATGACGACGGGCAGGGCATCGCTGCCGGCGACCGCGATGCCGTACTCCGCCGCGGCGTTCGCGCCGACCAGCAGGTGCCCGGCACCGGCCTGGGGCTGTCGATCGTCGACGATCTCGCGCAACTCTACGGCGGCGAACTCACCCTCGCCGCTTCGCCGCTGGGCGGCCTGCGGGTGCTGCTGCAGTTGCCGGCAGCCGGCGGCGCTGCGGGTGAACTGGGGCCGGGCTAGGGGCACAAATTCGCCCGCGTGGCCGGCGCCCTGCAGCTTGACCGCACTGGAGCGAACCGCACATACTTCAGGCCATGCTGCCGGGTTTCCCGCGCTTCGCTCCTTTGCTGCCTCCTGACTACCGCTAAACTGGCGGCGGATTTCCGGAGCAAGACCAACAATGATCGACATGAAGACCATACGTGCCGCCGCCGCCAGACTGGTAGCTGCCGCCAGCTCGCCCGCCCGCGTCATCCTGTTCGGATCCTACGCGCGCGGCACGGCGGACGAGGGTTCGGACCTCGACCTGATGGTTATCGAACGAGAAGTGCCGGATAGGGCGGAGGAATACATGCGCTTGATGGATGCCGTGGGTCGGCTTGCGCCAGGTGTAGGCCTGGACTTGCTGATTTACCCTCTGAGTGAATTCGAGCGGCGTGGCCAGGTGCCCGGCACGGTGTTGTTTGAGGCACGCAGCCAAGGTCAGGTGTTGCATGACGCCCTCCCTTGAGGAAGCACTCCGGTTGCTGCGCCTTGCCCAGCGCGATCTGCAGACCTACCGTATCCTCGCCACCCATCCCGATGCCTCCTTGGCCGCCACCTGCTTCCATGCCCAGCAGAGCGTTGAGAAGGCGCTGAAGGCGGTCCTGACGGCACGTCGCGCGACCTTTCCCCGCACTCACAACCTCGAAGAACTCGGCTTGCTCGTGACAGAGAGCGGTATCGGCCTGCCCGCTCCCGGGAGGGATTTGCGACGGCTCACTCCATTCGCGGTGGACTTTCGCTATGACGAAGAGACCGTCGGGCTGATCACCACGGAGGCGGCTGGACTTCTCGCGGAATCAGTATTCCAGTGGGCAAGAGTGTTGATCGAGGCGACCAGGCAATGAGCGGCATTGCCGCCCTGGTTGAGGAGAAATTCAGGAGTCGGCTGGAAGCCTACCGCATCGTCCAGGCCGATATGCGGGAGCATGCCGGGATCGAAGAGGCCGTGCTTTCGGGTGGTTACGGCTATCGTCAGATCCTGGAGTTGGTACAGAACGGCGCGGATGCGATCCTGGAAGCAAACGAGCAAGCCGACGCCCAGCGGCAGACCGCACGTATCGAAGTCGCCCTGCATGGTCAGCATCTTTACGTCGCCAATTCCGGCGCACCCTTGAGCACGGAAGGGGTCGACGCCCTGCTGCAATCGCATTCCTCGCCGAAACGCGGCAACCAGATCGGCCGTTTTGGCCTCGGCTTCAAGTCCTTGTTGCGCCTCGGCGGGCGGCTGGATATTCTCAGCCGCAGTGGCTCACTACGCTTTGACCCGGAGCACTGCAAGAACCAGATACGCCGGGAATTGGCGCTGGACGACAGCACGCCCGTGCCTGGCTTGCGCCTTGCCTGGGTCTTGGAGCGGCACGCCGAGGAGGCGACCGACCCGGTCCTCGAAGGGTATTCCTGGGCTACGACAATCGTCCGGGCGGAGATCCGGAACGTAGCCATCACTCCGCACTTGCAAGAGGAAATCCGCAAATTTCCTGCACCTTTCCTTCTGTTCTTGCCGGTAGCCGTCTCGCTGGGACTGGACGCGGGCGATGGCGCCAAGCGCCAACTCAAACGGGAGCCGGATGGCCCGGACTTCCTGCTCTTCGACGGCGACGAAGAATCCCGGTGGCGGTTTGTCGAGAATGCAGAGGTCCGTATCACCGACGCCGCCGCCAAGGCCGATGCCACCCATCTACACGCCCGTGAGCTGGTGCCCCTTGCCTGGGCCATGCCACTGGATGCGAAGCGCGAGTCTGCGGGTCGGTTCTGGGCTTTTTTCCCAACCGATACCGCTACCCGCCTGCCGGGCATCCTGAACGCTCCCTGGAAGGTCAACAATGATCGTAATGCCCTGATTGCAGGCGAGTGGAACAACGCCTTGATGCGCGAAGCCGCCGAACTGATCGCGCGCACGCTATCCGAACTCGCTACCGAGGCTGACCCCGGCCGGCCACTTGACGCTTTCCCTCGCCAGCTGGAACGTCTGGACGAGTTCGCCGCGCCATTGGTCGAAGCGTTATGGGACAGAATCATGGCAGCTGTGATCATCCCGGATGGTCGCGGCACACCGCGACCATTAGTGGAACTAGAACGACCTCCCGTGGACGATGCGGACTTGCACGGTCAGTGGCGCGACTTGGCGCCAGTGGAGGCACGGGGACGCTGGGTGCATCCCGCTTGTCTCACAGGTGACCGGCCGAAACGGCTCGAAGCGCTGGCGGAGCGGCTTCGCAAGGCTAAAGCAGACGGCCTGGCCAGGGCCAAGGCGTTGGACTGGCTTGCCGAAATCGCCACCAACGACCCTGGATCGGCAGGGCAGGTGTTGGCGCTTGCCGGACACTACGCAGGGAAATTGCAGCAATGGCAGTGGTCCAAGGAGAGCTCTGAGCTAAGGATAATTCCAGCGGATAGCGGCCGGCTTTGTTGCCCCGCGGAGATTGTCCTCGCACCGGAGGGAATCCCGTTGCCGCCGGGGCGCGAAAGCGTGGCCAACGTGCTCGCGAGTGACGCGGAGACACTCAGGCTGCTGACCAAAGTACTCGGTGTAAAACGGCTGGATGATGAAGGCTGGCGGGAATTGCTCGCGCAGGACCTGGCGAGTGCCACCAGGCAGGATTGGCGGTTCAAGCCAAGGAATAATGACAAGGAATGGCGCGCGTTCTGGGAAATCCTTCGCCGTGCGCCATGCACTGCGCGCACTGCGTTCGTCGAGCAGAATCGCTGGCGAATTCGGGTGCTCCGCCGTGATGGCGACTGGGTGTCGCACGATGAAGCCTTACTGCCGGGAGACATCGTTGGAGTAGATGATCCTGACAAGCGCAATCTCCGCGTCCTGTTCGACGAAAACGCCCATGCGGACGACCAAGAACTGCTCGCAGCCCTCGGGGTCCGCGAATCCCCGGCCGGGGTGGTTGGACCGCACCCCTACAGAAACGTCGTCGGCAACGAACATCGACAGCAACTGAGCCCGTGGTTGAGTGCCGTCGAGGGCGGCTACCGGACAAGACTGGACAGCAGCAGCCCGCGATCCGACTATCTCCTCCCCCTTTCCCTAGTGATGCCGCACGGCTGGATGCTGCTTGCTCAGTTACAGAGGCAGCCCAATGCCAGGCTGACGAAACGATTTCTCGATTCCCTCGGCAGTCTGGCTGAAAAGGTGGACTTCGGGCACAGCACGCGGCGGGATGCTTATCCCCAAGTCGAGGTAGCCCACCCGATGCTCTGGTTCATCCGGCAACACGGCACGGTTGCCATCGCCCAGCACGCCATCCCACTTTCAACGCTGCTGGCTCGTCGCGACATTGATGTGCTCCGCCGGATGGCTGGCTGGAGCCATATCAAGGTAGCGATGGGCAGACTCGTCGATCTGATCGGCGCTCCCGCCCTTGACCAGCCGAAAGCAGCCCAAATTGGCACCTTGTGGCAGGCGCTGTTCGAGCACCTCGGCACTCCCGATGCGATTGCCACCGATGGCCTTCACGGCCTGTGGACGGCGGCGGCCGCGGATGAGCAGGTTCCTGAAACCGTGCAGACTGAGAAGGGTGCGATTCCGCTGAGCGCCGTCTATGTCAGCGGTTCGGCAAACCTCACCCAGCGCGCCCGTGCGCAAGGGATGACCGCGATCACGCTGGAGAGCCTGGCGCTGAGACGATGGCTGGACAAGGGTGCGCGTAACCTGGATGCGCTTTTTCATGCGGAGTGGTCTGAAGTCCTGACCGCGCCGGCGTTGCTCGAAGTGATCGTGCCGGAACTCACCGAAGTCCTGAGCACTGAAGCAAGGGATGACGCCGCGTGCTTGTCGGTGCGAGGCTTGCGGCTGGTCATTGAAGGGCAGGAGCAGGCCATCCCTTGCGTCTTGTGGGAAGGGTTTCTTCATCTCGACCCGGCACAGCTGGAAGCCATGTCGCGTGTCGAGCGTCTCGCAGCCATCCTGCACGAAGCCGACGCAGCCGGATGGCTGGAACATCCGATCGCCAAAGCCCGGCGAAAAATCGCAGATGCTCAGTTGCAGGCCAATCGGGAACAGGTCGCGGCCGGCGTTTCTTTGGCGGATCGACTGCTGCGAGCGGTGGGGGACAAGACCCAAGCCCTGATCCAGGTATTGGGGGAAACCGTCGGCAAAGCGCTACCCAGCGACTGTTCGCCTCACGAGATTGCCGAACTCGTTCTGGCGATGCAGGGGCCGACGATTCTCCAGGACATCCGGAGCACTCTGGCGGCGGAAGGTTTGTGTCCGCCCAGCCGCTGGGGTGGCGATGAGGCGCGCGCCTTTGTCGCGGCCATCGGCTTTCCAGATGCCTTTGCCGCCGCGCCGCAGGCAAGACGGGAAGCGGAAGAAAGGATCAGCGGGCCGATCCGACTCCCTCCCTTGCATGACTTTCAGGACGAGGTGTTCTTCAGGCTACGGCAACTGATCGAGAGCGCCAGTGGGCGCCGCCGCGCCGTGGTCAGCCTGCCCACCGGCGGCGGCAAGACGCGGGTGACGGTGCAAGCCGCTGTCGACCTGGTTTTGAAGCCCGAGAGCGGCAAGCGCAGCGTGTTATGGGTGGCGCAAACCGACGAGCTCTGCGAGCAGGCTGTCCAGGCGTTCAGACAGGTCTGGCTGAATCGGGGCGCCGAGAGAACGGACCTGCGTATTGTTCGCTTCTGGGGTGGACACAGAAATCCCTCCCCATCGCCTACGGGACGGCCCACGGTAGCCATTGCCTCGATCCAGACCTTGAACAGCCGGATCGGACGGGAAGGATTGGACTGGTTGAGCCATCCCGGCCTGGTGGTGGTCGACGAGTGCCACCATGCCCTCACACCCAGCTACACCGGCCTCCTCAAGTGGCTGGACGCGGAGGCGCCCCGCTCGGGCACAGCAGCAAGGGCTGAGCCGCCAATCATCGGCCTGAGCGCGACGCCTTTCCGGGGTGCAAACGACGACGAAGAAAATCTGCGCCTGGCCAAACGCTTCGATCAACGTTGGCTGCCTGCCGATCAGCAGTCTCTGCACGACAACCTGACCAGCCAGGGAATATTGGCCATTGCCGAGCATGTGCCTCTGCAGTCCCCCTCGAAATTCCCGCCCGCGCTGATCGAAAGGATGGGTGCCCACTCAGATGCGGAAGGCATACAGCTCGAAAACCTGCTCGAAGAACTCAATCGCTGGCTCGCCGACGATGACGATCGCAACCGGTTGTTGATCGACACCATTGTCGAGTGTCAGCAAGAGAGCATCCTGTTTTTTTCTAACTCGGTCCAACACGCCGAGGAAATGGCGGCGCGCCTGAACATCGAGGGAATTCCCGCGCACGCGGTCAGCGGCAACACCCCGGCTTCGGCCAGGCGCTATTTTCTCGAACGATTCCAGCAGGGGGAGGCTCGCGTGTTGTGCAATCATAGCGTGCTGACCACCGGCTTCGACGCTCCCAGGACCGATATGGTATTGATCGCCCGTCAGGTGATGAGCCCGGTGCGCTACATGCAGATGGTCGGACGTGGTTTGCGCGGAGAGAAGAACGGCGGCACTGCACGCTGCCGGATCGTCACCGTTCTCGACAACCTGGGGAGATTTGGCGACAAACACCCTCATCATTTCTGCGCAAAGTTCTTTCCCCCACCGAACGTGTGATCTCCGCCGATTCACGTTATATCCTCCTGCGGCCTTAGTCGAAGTCACCATGAACTGCCCCTTGATGCGCACACGAATTGACCGGCATATTGCTCCCCAACCGGAGCCATCGCCTACCAACCCCTCAAGGCAGGGCGGCGATTCTTGATCGGGATTGCCAGCCGGCGCGGACAACAGACTTCCTGGTGCGAAGAACTCAGCTCCGAAAAGCACTGCTTTGACAGCCCCTGGTTCGGCGCTGACCGCAGAAGTCCACGCGTCCATGGACGGCCCTCACTGGAGTATCCCGCACGATAAAGTCATGGCCGGGATGAACTTCGGCACGGCCACCCTGCCTGCGGTCAGGCGCCAAAGCGCGTGGCAGCGAGGCACTGCCGCATCGACTGGCGGCCGAAGGCTCGCGAGGGCTTGCGCACGATCGTCCGGTATGTCGGCAAGGGCAATCTGGCGCGAGCCGGGGACATCGCCACTCAATTGCGCGATAGGACCAGGGCACCCGCGCAGCATCCCCAAGCGGGCCATGCCGGCGGGTGGGCTTACCCGGCTGCCGGCGCGAACCAGCTTGTGTATTCCAAGTCCGTCGTTTCCATGGCGTCCTGGCCGAGAACCGCACCATGCCGGTATCGAGAGCGAGGCATGCGGCCCGCGAGGTGACAGGTGCCGTGATTGCCGATGACAGTGGAGGGCAGGCACGCCGGTCGGTGCGAAGCCAGGCAGACTTGTGCTGAAGAATAGATGGCCGGCGTGGCTGGCGTCGTGCGGGAGATCAGTTCACCCGCATGAGGCATTACACGGGCAATCAGACGCGCTGCGACTGTCAAGGAAGCGGTCGAGGATCTTGCGGGTCGCCGCCGACATCCTGCCGCTGAGCGTCAGGTCGTCCTGATCGAAGTACTGCAAGGCCACGGCGTCGTCGCCGGCGAGCGGTGTTCCGGATGCGGAGGCGTGGAAGACGTGGTGCCAATTGGTCTGCGACTCGTGGCTGAACAGGAATTGCAGCGCGTCCGCGGTCAGGCAGGTTTCTTCGGCGAGTTCGCGGGCGGCGGCCTGCAGGCCCGATTCCTGCGGGTTGATGCCGCCTCCGGGCAGCAGGATCAGCCCGCCGCGGTTTTCGACCAGCAGGATTTTTCCGTCGACCTCGACGATGATGGTGGCTCGTTGTCGCTTCATGTGGGTACTCTCTTGGGGCGGGAGGTGTTCCGGAAGGGTGGCGCTCGCGGTCGCCGCCGCGGCGCCTGCCGGGAACGGTCAGAGCGGCCACGCCGCCGCCGGTGGGCTACGCCATCAGCCGCACGCCAGAGCCTTGCTATCGACCGCGACCAGCGCTTGCGCCTGGTTGACGTCGCTGGCACGGCCGCAGGCGTAGAGGCAGCAGGCGAGCTGATCGGCGATCGGGGTCGGCAGCGGCGCCTCGCCGGCGAGCACGCGGCGCATCCAGGCGACTGTCGCGCTGGCGTCACAGGTCTCGGGCAGTTGCGGCAGCACGCGGAGGCTGTCGCGCTCGGCTTCGAAGAGGACTTCGCTGATGCCGTCGTGCAGGTGCTCGATCACCGGCCGGCGTTTTGGGTTGGCAAAGGGCTCGCCTTCGGTACCACGCAGTAACAGCGCATGCGCGCCGCCGATGGTCAGGATGGTGCGCATACTGGTGATGTAGTCGGGGTGGGTCGCTGCCGCGAGCAGCAGCGAGTTCCCGTGGAACGGGTCGAGCATCTTGACCAGACTGTGCGCGCTGTTGCGCAGGCCGAGGCGGCTGCGCAAGGCGAGCTGTCGGTCGAGACCCGGAGCGAGCAGTGGCAACGGCAGGTAGGCCAGACCGCCGTCATCGATCGCCAGCTGCGCCTGCGCAACGCTGGTGCAGGGGGGCACGCCGAACGCGGTGAAAATCTGCTCGCTGGTGACCCGCCCATAGTCGTCGCTGAGGCCGTGCACCAGCACCGGCACGCCGAAGCGCTGCAGCAGCAGGGCCAGCAGAGGCGTCAGATTGGCGCTCCGGCGGGCGCCATTGTAGGTCGGGATGACGATCGGGCGGAGCGGGCCGGCCGGGCGTTGCAGCGTCGGCAGGCGTTCGTTGGCTGCGGCCAGGAAGCCGGCCATCTCGTCTACCGTTTCGGTCTTCATGCGCAGGGCGATGGCAATGGCACCCTGTTCGAGGTCCGGCACCTGGCCGTCGAGAATCGCGCCGTAGAGCTGCTGTGCATCGGCCCGCGAGATGTCGCGGGCGCCTTCGGCACCGCGCCCGATTTCCCTGATCAACGTTGCCAAATCCATGCAGTCCCTGCCTCCTTCGGTGCGCTGCTCAGGCTGGCTGCGCGCTGGCGGCAGTCTCGGCCTGACTGGCGATGATCTGCCGCAGTTGCGGCAGACACGAGCCGCAGAAGGTACCGCATTTCCGCTTTTCCTGCAGCAGCGCCAGTGTCGCGCCGGCGCCGACGTCGGCGATGATCTGCGCTTCGCTGACGTCGGCGCAGTTGCAGACGGTGCGGCTGCGCTGCGGCAGCTTGCCGGGTCGCCTGCCGATCGGTGCGACCGCCCAGCGGATCAGCGCGGGGTCGAGCCCGGAGTCGCCATCGTTGGCCTCGTCGGCCATCACCTCCTTGAGCCAGGACTGCGCCTGCGTCTCGCCGGCCAGACGAACGCCGATCAGCTTGCCGTCCGGGGCGACCGCGCGCTTGCTGATCTGGCGGCGTTGATCGGCATAGACGATCGCCGCCTGCTCGGCGCCGAGACCGAACAGGGCGTCGATCTCCAGCAACCGGTTTTCCGGTAACGCTTCCGCATGCGCCGCGCGGAAGACCACCAGCGGCTGATCGCGGCCGTAGAGGCCGACGGTGGCGAAGGTGAATTCGGGCAGCAGCTCGCGCGCCTTGGCGAGCAGGCGAAGCGCTGCCAGTTCGCCGGCGCCGGTCTTGCGGAGAATCACCAGTTGCCACGGCAGATCGGCCTTGTCGACGGCGACCGCAGCGTGCTTGAGTTCGGGTTGCTGCGAGAAGGGGTCGCAGGTCGACAGCGTCAGCGCGTTGACGCCGGCGCTGTTCATGAATTGGCTGCCCCAGTGCATCGGCAGCCACGCGCGGCCACGCAGCAGACCGGCGTCCGCTTGGACGCGCACGTGCACGTCGCCGCGCGGGTTGGCCACCCGTACCAGGTCGCCGCCGGCGAGGCCGCGCTGGCGCAGGTCGGCGGGGTGCATCGAGAGCAGCGGTTCGTCGTCGAGATTGAACAGTCGGGCGACGGTGCCGGTGCGGCTCATGCCGTGCCACTGATCGCGCAGGCGGCCCGACAAGAGGCCGATCGGGTGGGCGGCGTCGGTGGCTTCGGCGGTCGGCCGGTGCTCGACCTTGACGAAGCGGGCGCGGCCGCCAGGTGTCGGGAAGACGCCGTCGGTGTACAGGCGCCGACGGCCGCTGCTGGCGCCTTCGGGCAGTGGCCACTGCTGCGGGCCGGCCGCGTCGAGCAGGGCATAGCTGATGCCGGTGATGTCGAGGTCGCGCCCGCGGGTGCTTTCGCGATGCTCGTTGAAGATCGCCTCGGGTCCGCTGTAGGGGAACAGCTGCACGGTCAGCGGGTGTTCGAGCCGGGCGCCGAGCCGGCGCGCGAAGTCTACGACGATCTCCCAGTCGGGTCGCGCCTCTCCCGGTCGGGCGACCGCCGGCGTCAGGTGGGTGATGCAGCGCTCGGAGTTGGTGACCGTCCCTTCCTTTTCTCCCCAGGTCGTCGCCGGCAGCATCAGGTCGGCGTAAGCGGCGGTGTCGGTATTGCCGTAGGCCTCCTGCAGGACGACGAAATCGGCGGCCTGCAGCGCCGCGCGAACTTCGTTTTGGTCGGGCAGCGATTGCGCGGGGTTGGTGCACGCGATCCACACGGCCTTGATTTCGCCTCGCTTGAGCGCCGCGAAGAGTTCGACCGCCGCCTTGCCGGGCTGCGCCGGTACCGACGGCACGCCCCACAGGCGTGCCACTTCGGCGCGGTGTTCGGGGTTGGCCAGGTCGCGGTGCGCGGAAAGCAGGTTGGCCAGGCCGCCGACTTCGCGGCCTCCCATCGCGTTCGGCTGGCCGGTCAGCGAGAACGGGCCGGCGCCCGGGCGACCGATCTGTCCGGTGGCCAGATGCAGATGGATCAGCGCCGCGTTGTTGTGCGTCCCGTGCGCTGACTGGTTGAGCCCCTGGCAGTACAGCGACAGCGCCGCTGCGGCCTTGCCGAACCAGCGTGCGGCCTGGACGATCTCGGCCTCGGCGAGTGCGCAGATTTCGGCAACGACCGCTGGCGGGTAGGCGGCAACGCTCTCTTCGAGCGCGGCAAAGCCCTCGGTATGGGCGGCGATGTAGTCGCGATCGACAAGTTTCTCGGCCAGCAGCACGTGCAGCAGGCCCATGTAGAGCGCGATGTCGGTGCCCGGCTTGAGCGGCAGGTGCAGGTCGGCGATCTCGGCGGTTTCGCTGCGGCGCGGATCGATGACGATGATCCTCAGATCCGGATTGGCGGCACGTGCATCCTCGATGCGGCGGAAGACGATCGGATGCGCGACCGCCGGGTTGGCACCGGCGATCAGCAGGCAGTCGGTGAGCGCGATATCCTCGTAACAGCAAGGCGGCGCGTCGGCGCCCAGCGTTTGCTTGTAGCCGGCCACCGCCGAAGACATGCACAGGCGCGAGTTGGTGTCGACATTGTTGGTGCCGATCAGCCCCTTGGCCAGCTTGTTGAAGACGTAGTAGTCCTCGGTGAGCAGCTGCCCGGAAATGTAGAAGGCGACGCTGTCCGGACCGTGCGCGGCGATGATCTCGGCAAAGCGCTCGGCGGCATGCGTCAGCGCCTCGTCCCAGCCGACACGCTGGCGCGGCAGATGGCGTTGCCGGCGCAGTTCGGGGAACAGCAGGCGATAGTCGGGACGCGCCGTGAGATGCAGCGACGCGCCCTTGGTGCACAGACGGCCGGCATTGGCCGGATGGTCGGGGTCGCCACGCACGCCGACGATCTGCCCGCCGTTGGTTTCGATCAGCAGCCCGCAGCCGACGCCGCAGTAACAACAGGTGGACTTGACTGGCTTGTTCATGGTTTTTTTGCTCCGCTCCTGCTGTTGCGAAGCAACAGCCGTGCCAAGAGGAAAGATCGGCCACTTGGCGGGTGGCCCCGGGGTGGCGTCTGGCAATGGTGCCTTGTCTTGGTGCGCCGCCAGGCGTGGCCGCCTCAATGCGGGGCGGCGGCCAGGCGCGTGGCGGGCGATGCGCGAGGCTGTCCACGGCGTGTGGAGAGAAGGCGTCCGCCGCGCGGAGCGTGGTTCGATCGTCGGCTTCGTTCCTCTGATGGCGGCGGCGACCCGTGAAAAGTGTTTCGAGGCGCGAAAAAAACCCCCTGCTGGAAGTGCTCAGACTATCATTGCCGAATTCAGCCGCCGCAAGCATGGGGGGATCCATGAAAGCCGGAAAGGACACCGGCAAGGCCGGGACATCGCTGCCGTCGCCACTCGCCCGGGCCGATCCGGACGAAAGTGCCGCGGACCAACCCTTCCCGATCGTCGGCATCGGCGCGTCGGCTGGTGGTCTGGCGGCGTTCGAGGCCTTCTTTTCCGGATTGCCCGGCGCTACCGACCCGGGCATGGCTTTTGTGCTGGTCCAGCACCTGGCGCCGGACCACAAGAGCATCCTCGCCGAGCTGGTCCGGCGGTACACGCGGATGCAGGTCTTCGAGGTCGAGGATGGCATGCGGGTGCAGCCAAACTGCACGTACATCATCCCGCCCAACCGTCACATGGCGTTCTTGAATGGCCGGCTGGAATTGCTCGAGCCGTCGGAGCCGCGCGGCCAGCGCCTGCCGATTGATTTCTTCTTTCGTTCGCTTGCCGACGACCAGCACGAGCATGCGATCGCGATCGTGCTCGCCGGTACCGGCAGCGACGGTACCCTGGGCGTGCGGGCGATCAAGGCCGAGGGTGGGATGGTGATGGCGCAGGACCCTGCTTCGACCGAGTTCGACGGCATGCCGCGCAGCGCCATTGCCACCGGTCTGGTGGATTGGCAGCTGCCGCCGGCCGAGATGCCCGCCCGGCTTATCGCCTACGCCGCACACGCCTTCGGCAAGCTGCACCACCTCGCCGCCGACCCGCACCCCAAGGTCGAGGGCGCGCTGAAGAAGATATTCGTCCTGTTGCGAGCACAAACCGGCCACGACTTCTCCCAATACAAGCCAAGCAGCATCCACCGCCGCATCCTGCGCCGCATGAGCGTCCACCAGATCGAGGCGCTGGACGCCTACGTCAGGTTTCTGCAGCAGACGCCGACCGAGGTCGAGGCGCTGTTTGGCGACCTGCTGATCGGGGTCACCAATTTCTTCCGCGACCCGGAGGCTTTCCAGATCCTCGAGGACCAGCTGCTGCCGGTGCTCTTCGACGACCGACCGGCAGGCAGCGTGATTCGCGCCTGGTCGGCCGGATGCTCGAGCGGCGAGGAAGCCTATTCAATCGCCATCCTGCTGCAGGAGCGCATGGAAGCGCTCAAGCAAAGGTACCCGGTGCAGATCTTCGCCACCGACATCGACCGCCGGGCGATCGCCACCGCCCGCGCCGGGCTCTATCCGGCCAGTATCGCGGTCGACGTTTCGCCGCAGCGGCTGGCGCGTTTCTTTAGCGCGGAGGCGGGCGGCGCGTACCGTATTCACAAGAGTATCCGCGACCTGCTGATCTTTTCCGAGCAGGACCTGATCAAAGACCCGCCGTTCTCCAGGCTCGACCTGATCAGCTGCCGGAACCTGCTGATCTATCTGGGCGCGGAGACGCAGAAGCGGCTGATGCCGATGTTCCACTACGCGCTGAATCCGCGCGGCGTGCTGTTCCTCGGCACCTCCGAAAGCATCGGCGACTCGACCAGTCTGTTTGCCGTTCTCGACCGCAAGGCGAAGCTGTACCAGCGCAGGGAAGACGTCACTGGCATGCAGCGCGTGGTGATGAGCCGCTTGCTGCCGCCGCGGACGGCGATCGCACGCGGCGCCGCAAAAACCGCATTGCCGGTGCCCCCGTCCTTGCGCGAGCTGACCGAGCAGGCGCTCCTGCAGCGCCTCGCTCCAGCCGCGGCGCTGGTCAACGGGCAGGGCGACATCCTATACCTGCACGGTCGCAGCGGCGCCTACCTGGAGTTGGCACCGGGCGAGGCGGGCATCAACAACGTCGTCAAGATGGCTCGCGAAGGGCTGCGGCTGGAGCTCAGCACGAGTCTGCACAAAGCTGTTTGCAGCAAGGAGAGCGTCCGGGTCGAGGGGCTGCGCGTCAAGAACAACGGTCACTTCGCGAAGCTGGACCTGAGCATCCACCCGCTGACCACAGACTTGACCGCGCCGCCGATGTCACCGCTGTATCTGGTGATCCTGGAGGAGGCGCGTACCCCCGTTCCAGAAGCCGAGCAGCGCCTGCCAGGCGCCAGCGGTGGCGTCGATGTCGACGCCAGCGACAGCGCCGATGCGCGGCTGGCGGCAGTCACCGAAGAACTGCGCGCCAGGGACGAGTACCTGCAGAGCGCCCATGAGGAACTCGAGACCGCCAACGAGGAACTCAAGTCCTCCAACGAGGAAATGCAGTCGGTTAACGAGGAGTTGCAATCGACCAACGAAGAGCTCGAGACCTCCAAGGAGGAGTTGCAATCGGTCAACGAAGAACTGACCACGGTCAACGTCGAGTTGCAGACCAAGGTCGCCGACCTGTCACGCGCCAATAACGACATGAACAACCTGCTGGCTGGCACCGGCATCGCCACCGTCTTTGTCGATCATCAGTTGCGCATCCTGCGCTTCACCCCCTCCGCTACGCAGATCATCAACCTGATCCCCGGCGACCTTGGTCGGCCGGTGGCCCACATCGTGTCCAACCTGGTCGGCTACGATGGCCTGCTGGCAGACCTGCAGGCCGTGCTCGATACCCTGGAGCCCAAGGACGCGCAGGTACAGAGCAAGTCCGGGCTGTGGTACATGATGCGCATCCGGCCGTATCGCACCCTGGACAACGTCATCGAGGGCGCAGTCATTACTTTTGCGGACATCACCGAGATGAAGCGGATGGAGGATTCGCTCGACAGCGCCAACAAGCTGCTTCGTCTCGGCGTTGTCGTTCGCGATGCCTTTGATGCAATCACCATGCAGGACCTGGACGGCCGGAGCCTGGCCTGGAACCCGGCCGCAGTCAGGATGTACGGCTGGAGCGAAGCCGAGGCGCTGCTGATGAACGTGCGCGCGCGGATTCCGCAGCCCCTGCAGGACGAGGCCGTGATCCGGGTCGATCAGCTTGGCCGGGCTGAGGTTCTGGAGCCGCACCTGACGCAGCGGCTGACCAGCGATGGCTCTGTGGTGGACGTTTGGGTGACAGCCACCGCTTTGCTGAACGAGGCCGGACGGGTGTACGCGATTGCCACCACCGAGCGGTTGAAGGAGGCGGCGGAGGTGGCCTCTCCAGGTCGATACGCCCGGTGACCAGCCTGGGCAAACGCCCTGACCTGGCCGCGCCGGCGACGCGGAACAAACCTCCGGGTGCCGCCTCGGCGCTGCGCCGAAAGGCGGAGAAGACGTTGCTGCAAAACGCCGGCCAGTCCCCGGACGAGACCGAGACGATGGCGCCCGAAGCGATCCGGCAAACACTGCATGAACTGCGCGTGCATCAGATCGAGCTCGAAATGCAGAACGACGAACTGCGCCGGGCGCAGGTCGAACTGGACGTCGCGCGGACTCGCTACTTCGAGATCTACGACCTGGCGCCGGTCGGTTACTGCACCTTGAGCGAGCGCGGGCTGATCATCGAGGCCAATCTCACGGCTGCCGGCTTGTTGGGCGTCGCCCGCGCCGCGCTGGTCAAGCAAAGGATCAGCAGCTTCATTCTCAAGAGCGATCAGGATCTCTTCTACCTGCACCGCAAGCAACTCCGGGAAAGCGGTGCGATGCAGGCGTGCGAGTTGCGGATGGTACGGCACGACGGCACGCCATTCTGGGCGCGCCTGGAAACCGTCGGCGCGCACGAGGCCGATGGCGCATCGGTGCTTCGCCTGGTGATCAGCGACATCAGCGAGCGCAAGCAGGCCGAGGCCGAGCTGCGGATCGCTGCCGTCGCCTTCGAGTCACAGCAAAGCATGATGGTCATCGACGCCGCAGGCGTGATCCTGCGGGTCAACCGGGCGTTCACCGAAATCACCGGCTACGGCGCCGAGGAAGCCGTCGGACAGACTCCCCGCTTGCTCGAATCCGGTGTGCACGGCGCCGATTTCTTTCGCAGCATGTGGCAAACGATCGATCGTACCGGCGGCTGGCAGGGAGAAGTCTGGGACCGGCGCAAGGACGGAGAGGTGTACCCGAAATGGCTCAGCGTCTCGGCCGTGAAAGCTGGCGACGGCAGCATTAGCCATTACATCGCGACGCATTACGACATTACGGCGCGCAAGAAGGCCGAAAAGGAGATCGAGGCCCTAGCCTTCTTTGATCACCTTACCCATTTGCCCAACCGCGCACTCCTGCAGGACCATATCAAACAGGCGATGATCGCCAGTCGCCGCAATCGAACTTTCGCTGCCCTGCTGTTCATCGACATCGATCGCTTCAAGGCGCTCAACGACACTCACGGTCATGACAAAGGCGATCTCCTGCTGCAAAGCGTTGCGCAACGGATCAGCGCCAACGTTCGTGAGGGCGACACGGTGGCGCGGCTGGGCGGCGACGAGTTCGTGGTGCTGCTGGTCGGTCTGGGCGCGAACCAGGACGACGCCGCCAGGCAGACCGAAGGCGTCGGCGCAAAGATTCTCGCCGCGCTCAATCACGTGCATCAGCTTGGAGGTATCGAGCATCGCAGCTCGGCGAGCATCGGCGCCACCTTGTTCCGCGGGCGTGAAACGTCGCTTGACGAGATGTTGAAACAGGCCGATCTGGCGATGTACGGGATCAAGAAAAGCGGCCGCAACCGCTTCGCTTTCTTTGACCCGGCGATGCACGGTGTCGCTCTCGGGAAAGCCAAAATGGAGGACTTTCTGCGCCGAGCGATTCGGGAAAACCAGTTCATGCTTCACTACCAGCCGCAGGTGACCGTCGATGGCAGCGTCACCGGAGGCGAAGCGCTGCTGCGCTGGTCGCGCCCCGGGCACGGTTTGGTGCTTCCTGGCGAGTTCATCCCGCAGGCTGAACGAAGCGGCTTGATTCTTCCCTTGGGCCGCTGGGTTCTGGAAGCTGCGTGCAGCCAGTTGGCACTCTGGGCCAGTCGAGCAGAGCTGGCGCAGCTCTCGATCGCGGTGAACGTCAGCGCTCGGCAATTCCACGAACCTCACTTCGCCGACGAGGTCCTGGCGATCCTCGCGCAAACCGGTGCCAATCCCAAGCGGCTGACGCTCGAACTGACCGAAAGTCTGCTGGTTGACCACGTCGACGACCTGATCGCCAAGGTCTTCAAGATGAAAGCTGCGGGCTTCAGCTTCTCGCTCGATGACTTCGGCACCGGCTATTCCTCTTTGTCTTACCTGAAGCGGCTGCCGCTGGATCAGTTGAAAATCGACCGGTCCTTTATTCGCGACGTGCTCAGCGACGCCAACGACGCGGCAATCGCCAGGAGCATCGTCGCGCTGGCTCACTGCCTTGGACTCGGCGTGATCGCCGAGGGGGTGGACAGCGCAGGCCAAAGGAACCTTCTGGCCAGCGCCGGGTGCGATACCGGTCAGGGCTATTTCTTCAGCCGACCGTTGGCGATCGATGATTTCGAACGGTTCGCGCTGCGGAAACGAGGTGTGGTCGAGGACGGCTGGATTGGCGACCAGTCGCTTGGTCGGCCGCAGGTGTAGGGCAGCAGCAGCCTTGCCAGCACACGGCCGACGGCGACTCCCGGCACGCTTGGAAGACAGGGCGGTCGTCGGCGAAGCGCAGACAGTGCACCGCAACCCGGCACTTTGCCCCTGGGCCAGGGCGCGCGATCGCCGGTGGGCTGGCGCTGTTCATGCTGGCAGAGGTGGCGGCATGAAGGGAATGCGGCCGCTTGCGGCACAAAGCTCGCCAGTCGCTCGCCGGCCGTCATCACTTGTGACCAGACGTCGAAAATGCCGCCGTCGCTGCGCAGCGTTTCGGTCTTGAGCCTAACCGCTCTGGCGAAGTCGCGAATCGGTGCTTCGACGCTTGCGAAAGCCGGAATCCGGGTGAAGCTGCCGATGATCGCCTCGGCGATCCGGTCGATGTCGCCCGTACTCTGGCCAATCTTGACGTAACGGCTTTCGTAGAAAGCCTCGACCGGAATCGAGAACGCGCGAAATGGTTCGCCCCACAATTCGTCGCTCCCTTCCTCGCCGCTAAGGTGCAGGAGGAAGCGACCGAGTTGCATCGCTTCGAGCAGGCATTGGCCGCATGCCCGCATCAGCGCATTGTCGCTGCGAGTCGACGATTCCGCCGGCCCGCAAGTCGACCAGTGGTCTGAAGATGTCGGTTCCCCGGGTGAACAGGGAGCCAGCCAGTATGCCGGCTTTGACCCGCTGCCGCGCCGGATCGGCCTGCGCCTGGCAATTCGCCCGCGCCTCGTCGAGCCGGCAGCCTGGAATGTTGAGGCCATGCTCGGTGTGATTGAACAGGCGCCGGGCGCTTGCTTCGATCAGCGATTTCTTCCCCTGCGGCGAATCGGCTGGGACCGGACAGGTCTTGATCCAGTAGCCCTCGTAGAGCACACGCTGTTCATCGGGGCAGTTTCGGAAAGAGAGGAATGCTTGCCATGAGCAAAAAGTCATGCGCGTCCTGGCCCGATTTCAAGGGGCCTCTTTCACGACGAAAGAAGGCTCTGGAACCATCACGCTGCCGAGCGGCGTGCGTGCGGGCGGTGCATCGGGAGGTGGGGAACTTTACTTTCTGCACCTCGGCAGCGCTCCGGCCGTGCGCGGGCGCTTTCAGGTTTCGGTGCTGAAGAAGATGCCGACCTTTGCCATTGTCGTCACGCTGCCAACACCGATTGAAATCTGACACGGTTTTTTTCGCTTGCCACCGATATGAAACTGATACACCCCCAATGCTCTGTGATGGCGGAGGAGGCCCCACCTCCGCGGCGCCGCTAAACCCGCGGCGGTGGGCTTCCTGGCCTGAACCATTCCCGCCTGCAGCTGATGCTTGAGCGGGTGGCTTTCCCCGGTGATCGGCACGATCCGCGCGTGGTGGAGAACGCGATAGAGCAGTGCCGCCGGCAGCGCGGCTTCCTGGGCAAAGGTGGTATGCCAAGTGCAAAGGCAAGTGGCGTGGAGATCTGCTTGTTGTGCGAATTTTCGGGTTTCCGACAATTGCGGAGGGCTACATGTGCGCGAGTTGGGCAAGCGGCGTCGGGATGCGCCAATCCAGTGGCTCCGCCCTTTCTCGCTACCAATCACATGGCGGCAACAGCGTGCAAGGAGGTGCAAGAGGCAAAGCATTGCGCATGGCGATGATCGGGCGCAATGCTTGCTGCTGTGCGACTTGCGCCCGGAGGTCGCCGAGGAACGCGGTTGCCACCAAGGATCACCTGCTCCGGGTCGCGCTGAGCAACCGGAAAACCAACACGCAGCACCACGAGCATTGCGCGTAGTCAATTTCCAGTCACTCGCCACGGGGCGTCTTGCTTCCATGGTCAATGCACCGTTGGCGTGGCGATGGGCTGTGCTAGCACGGCCCCTTCGTCGCTCGCCGAAGTGATCCAAGCAATGCGCGGAGGTCGGAAATACGCGCAAGGCAGGCGGTAGTCGAGCCTGCTGTCGTTTGTCCGTCGCGAGATCCGGTCGAGCCTCTTCTTTCTTGGGGTGGTGAATGCCCTTGGCGCAAGTGGAGTAGATGCCCGGGAGCCAGGTCAAGGGCAGCCTGACGAAGCTTCCCGTGACGCAGCGGAGCAGCTTGGCTTGACGGCGGTGGTCGCTCGCGAAAACTCGTCGTACTGCGGTTCCAGGTAGGGCAGAATTTTCAGCTTGCGCTTCAGGCAGCGGACCGCCAGCGGTTCGCCAATCAGCAAGCAGGACTGGTCTCGAGGCGAGGAGGGCGCGGGCGACCATCCATCGCCGGAAAGCGGGTCAGGCGGCCGGTCGCGTAGCTGGATCGGCGACTGCCAGCAACGCGAAGCGGGCGCCTGCGAGAGCCCGCTTCGCGACTTCACCGGATCCTTCGCGCCGTCAGGCTGAGACCGTAGTTCGGGAAGAGCAGATGGCCTTGCCCTTGCCGCGAAAGCTAATCGTATGCCTTGTCGTTGGGCGACTTGTACAGCTTCTTGAGTGCGTACGAGAGTGCGAAGTTGAGGTTCAGGCCCTTCGGGGGGATTGGCTGCAGGAACCACTTGGCGTAGAGCTTGTCCGCTTCGCCCGAGGTCATCACCTTGGCGAGCGCCCCATCGACGACCTTCTTGAAGGCCTGGTCGTCCTTGCGCAACATGCAGCCATAGGCTTCATACGACTGTGGCGTACCGACCACGACCCACTCGCCGGCGTTCTTGGCTTTTGCCATTTCGCCGTACAGCAACACTTCGTCCATCACGAAGGCCGCCGCTCGGCCGCTTTTCAGGGTCAGGAACGCTTCCCCGTGATCCTTGGTGCTGATGATCTTCATCTTCATGTTGTTGTCTTCGTTCATCTTGCGCAGCAGACGTTCGGAGGTGGTGCCGGCGGTGGTCACGACATTCTTGCCAGCCAGATCGGGAAAATCCTTGATTCCGGAGCTGGTCTTGGTCATCAGGCGGGTACCGACGACGAAGATGCTGTATGAGAAGCTGACCTGTTTCTGACGTTCCGTGGTGTTGGTCGTCGAACCACATTCCAGGTCGACCGAACCATTCTGGACCAGCGTGATGCGATTCTCGGAGGTGACGGGCACCAGCTTGACATCAAGCTTGGCGAGCTTCAATTCGGCCTTGATCGCATCGACGGCCTTGAGCATCATGTCCTGCGAGTAGCCGATGACCTGCTGCTTGTCGTCGTAGTACGAGAACGGGATCGACGATTCGCGATGGCCGAGTGTGATCACCCCGGTATCCTTGATCTTCTTCAGCGTACCGGTCAATTCCTGCGCCATAACCGGCACCGACATCAGGGTGGTGGCAAGCGTTGCTGCAATGGCGAGGCGCCGCAAAATTGTGATCATCGTCTCTGTCTCCTTCTCAAACGGAAAATTGGTCAGCCGCCGGCTTCAGTTCGGGCCGGTCGGGAAAACGATGTCGCGCTCGCCGGCCTGCGGCGCGCGCAACGACTGCTGCCATCGCTGGTCTTGCCAAAGGAGTTCGACGACGCGATTCGCCGGCTGGTAGACGGCACTGTAAAGCGTGCCGTAGCCGCGTCGGTAACTGGTCTGAAACAGCGGTGGCCGCAGCAGCGCTGCGGCAACGTCGGGCAACGAATGGGTCTTATCTACCAGATGTTCCAACTCGGTCAGCCGCTCGACGGCAGAAGTCGCCTTGGCGTGCTCGGGCCAATCCACCTTGTGCTGGAAGTTGGTGATCGCCCGACGGCGACTCACATAGGTCGCCACGTCGGGTCCCACGAACACGGTGGCCCAGTGTCCTTCAGTGTCGAGAAGGGTGATGCTGTAGGACATGTGCACCGGGACGCGTTTGAGGATAGCGCAGGCGTCGTCGACCGTGCTCGACACTTCCAGCAGGTAGCGCATCACCAGGGGGATGCCGAAGCCCTGGCCGGCTTGAGTTCTGCCCCCGAAACTCAGTGAGGCGGCCAGGCCCGCCTCGTTCATGCCATCCAGCGCGCCCCAAAGACAATCGCTCATGGCCAGCACCCGCTGACCGCACCAGCGGCTGGCCAGCCAGTTTCCTTCCAGCAACGCCGGGGCGTAATCGTAGTTGCGCACCAGTGCCGGGCCTTGCGTACCGAGGGGATCAATCCACACCGCCTGCGCGCAACCGGCGATGTAGGCCGGCGGGCACCACATGGACAGCGCCCGCGCCTCGACATCGCCACCACCAGCCAACTCGACCAGCCGCTCCCAGACGGGCACCAGTTCGGGCATGTGCTGGCGCAGGGCGCGCCGGCTTTCAAGGTAACTGGGGCGACCGAAGACGCCGCTGCGCAGGTACCAGTCGCGGTACCCCGGCCAGCAGCGTTCGAAAAGCGCCTGCCACGATGGGCCGGGCGCGTCCTCCACCAGCGCGGTAAAGCGCTGGTGGATCGGCAGGTCCGCGTGCGGCACGGCGGTCAAAGGATCTT
This sequence comes from Accumulibacter sp., assembly GCF_029255145.1. Classification (GTDB taxonomy): domain Bacteria; phylum Pseudomonadota; class Gammaproteobacteria; order Burkholderiales; family Rhodocyclaceae; genus Accumulibacter. The sequence goes on along the minus strand of NZ_JAPUVQ010000127.1, from coordinate 53,080 downwards.
GAAGGCGCCGGGCTCTGGTGCTGCCTCGTGCTCGGTGGTTACGATCGGTTTGCCGGCATAGTACTGCTTGATGCCGCGAATCCAGTCACGGGCGCGCAGGTTGAGCTTGAAGTTGTCGTCCATCGAACGACCGCGCGTGATCAGGATGCCCAGGTCGGCCCCCTCGTAACGATAGTCACCCGAGCCGGTGATGCGCAGGAAGAAGGCCTCGCGCTCGCTATCGATCGCCTGGCGGTTATAGTCGAAGCGCTGGAAGCTGACGCTGCCGTCTTCGCTCATGCGGTAGATCCCGGTGCCCGGAGCATGCGTGACCTGATCGACGTTCTTGTCGGTGTACTTCATCACCACCTGCGACCAGGAGTCGATGAAATGCGGCTGCGCCCAGCGCTCGTTGATCTCCCTGACGTTGAGGTCAAATGGCACGCCGGAGAATTCCAGCAGGTGGAAGAGGAAAAGCGGGGCGTCGGCATAGGCGAACGCCGCATGGTTGGTCATCGGACTGGCGCCGCAGACGCGCGGGTTCAGTTCGCCCAGGTAGACCTCGCCGTCTTCCTGGTCGATCAGGAAATCGAGGTCGAAGTAACCCCGATAACCCTCCTCGATCAACTGGTTGCCAAAGCGCTCGGTCATCTCCCGGACCTTGGCGCGGACGGCTTCGGAGAAGGCACCCGGAAAAACCTCGTTGCCACACCAACCGCCCTTGTAGGGCGTCAGTTCGCTGGCGCCGACGACTTCGGTAAGCATCGGCCCGACCAGCGTTCCCGACTGCGTGGCGCAGGCTTCGAGCGTCGCCCCACGGCAGTTGATGCGCTTCATGATCTTGATTTCGGGATCTTTGCAGATGTCGTCCTGGTGCTTGTTGAAGTCGTCTTCCGACGAGATGAAGAAGGTCGTGTGGCCGGAATCGCCGAAGGCCGACTGCAGGACCAGGTGCTTGCCCAGTCCGTGGCGTTCGGCAATCTCCATCAGATTGGCGAAGCTGCTCACCTTCTCAAGCGCATTCGGTACCGACAGTACGCCGGCCTTGTTGCCGATGCGCACCGTTTCCATCTTGTTGTCGCAGCGCTGGCGCAGCTTGGCCGGCGGAAACCAGACTTCCATGCCCAGTTCCTGGGCCAGCGCCTCGGTTTTCTCGTCGAACATCAGGAAGGTGGCTGCCGGGCTACCACCCCGGCGCTCGATGAAGTCGATTACGTCCTTGTGCTGCAACATGTAGTTATTGATGTCTTCGATCGATGTGAACTCGTCGTGCGGCGTCTCCTGCGGAACGAAGACGTTCGGATGCCGGCCATCGAAGCAATCGATGTAGCTGATGAACCGGAAGCGATTGACCCACTGGTCGATTCCGAGCAGATTGAAGTTGGTGGCGCTGATGAAATAGATCGGCCGCTCGTTGCGGTGGAACATCAGCCGCAGGTCGGAAATCGTCTTAACTTTGAAAGTCATCTCTGTCTCCTCTTGGTTATTGTCATAACAGGACTGCTGTGCTGGCGCCGGCCACCGGTCAATTCATTCGCTTTCCACCTGCGCCGCGGTTGAATTGATCTGGGCTTTCCAGACCGCGTTCGCCTGCCCGGCTTGCTCCAGTGCCGCCTCGGTATAGATGCGAAAACCGAGATCGGGCCGGAAACCATGGATCTCGCGCACGTCGAGCGCCTGCATGAACTGCAGTATTTCGGCGCTGATCACCTGCCCCGGCACCAGAATCGGGAATCCCGGCGGGTAGGGGATGACGAATTGCGCAGAGACGCATTCGCGCCCGTTCTTGATCGCCTGCGCCGTTTCTTCCATGGTCAGGTACTCGCAGTTGCCGTCTTCGTAGCCAAGGAAGAAAGCGCTGCGGACGTCGCCATCGCGCGTCTCGGTCCGCCCGTCGAGGCTGCGGCCGCGGAACGCCTGGTGGAAGCAGGAGAAGTTGGGCAGCGGCGGCAGCTCCAGGGTGAGCGAACGCACTCGTTTGTCATGGATGCGGCGTTCCGGGGTGCTCATGTCGGCCACCCGCTCGTCAACGTCGCCGGCGATCTTGACCAGCACGCCGAGCAGGTAGGCGATGGTCGAGCGGGTGGTGCCGATGTTGGTCATGAACAGCACCGTATTGCGCGAGGTCTTGTTGATCTGGATGTCGTACTTGTCCATCAGGTACTTGTTCTTGATCGTGTCACCATCCATTCCCGTCAGACCGATGGCCAGCGTCGCGCGACTCGGGTCGAGCGCAAACTCGTCGAAGCGCCAGGCTTTCAGCAGGTTCGCCCAGCCGGTATCGATGTTGTACAGCGATTCGACCTGCGACTCGCGAAACTCCTCGGGTACCAGATCGGTCACGGTCAGGAAACGGAAGTGGCGGCGGAGCAGCGGGTGAGCGGCCACGTGATCGCGGAGATTCATCGCCAGTTCGAGTTGGCGCTGTACCAGTTCGTAGCCTTCCATTTCGACTTGCCTTCGACCCACGTCGAGCGAGGCGAGGATCTGGTAGTTGGGTGAAGTCGAGGTGTGCGTCATGTACGCTTCATGGAAGGCCTCCTCGGTCTTGTCCTTGAAGTCCTGATCCCAGACGTGGATCATCGAGCCCTGGCGCAGCGACGTCAGCGTCTTGTGCGTCGACTGCGTGGCGTAGACGCGCACTCGAGCCTTGCCGGGGTCGGGCAGCAGACGGGTGTTCAGCACCTTCTCGTCGTCAGCCCAGGCGGCGTCGTCAAAACTGCTGGCGAACTCCGCGTAGCGTTTGGCATACTCCTCGCTCTGGAACATCTGCGTCAGCTTGGCGGCGCTTGCCATTCCCGTGCGTTGGCGGTAGACTGGGTGGAATCGGGCGAACGCGAACCAGGCCTCGTCCCACAGGAATACCAGGTCAGGCTTGATCGCCAGGCATTCGAGCATCAGCCGCTCGACGTTGTAGACGATGCCATCGAAGGTGCAGTTGGTCAGCAGCACCATGCGCACGCGGTTCAGCGTTCCCGCGCGGCGTAGCTCGAGCAGCGTTTCCTTGATGTGGCGGATCGGCACCGCGCCGTACATCGAGTACTCGTGCAGCGGATAGGCCTCCAGGTAGGTGACCTGCGCGCCGGCGAGCACCATCCCGTAGTGGTGCGACTTGTGGCAATTGCGGTCGACCAGAACGATGTCGTCGGGCCGGACGATCGCCTGGACGACGATCTTGTTGGCGGTTGACGTTCCGTTGGTGACGAGGAAGGTGCGGCGCGAGCCGAAGGCGCGCGCAGCGTACTCCTGGGCTAGCTTCAGCGAGCTGGTGGGCTCGAGCAGCGAATCGAGCCCACCCGAGGTGGCTGATGTCTCGGCCATGAACAGGTTCATACCATAGAATTCGCCGAGGTCGCCGATCCAGTTCGAATTCATGATCGACTTGCCACGCGCCAGCGGCAGCGCGTGGAAAACGCCGGTAGGCTGTTTGGCGTACTTGCGCAGCGCTTCGAAGAACGGCGTGTGATAGCGCTCGGCAACTCCCTGCATGAGCGAGTGGCCGAGTTCCAGCTTGTCTTCCTCGCCGAAGAAGATGCGGTTGAAGGTATCGCCCGCCTTCGCGGCGACGTCTTCGACATTGACGTCGGTCACCAGATAGAGGTCCAGTTCCGGGCGCAAGTGTGCGATCTGGCGACCCAACAGCGGACCGCGTTCGGATTCGGGCAGCAGTTCGCCGTCGACGTCGGCACCTTCAAGAAAGCGCCGCATTGTCAGTTCGGCGAAATGGATCGAGCGGTAGGGAAAGTCGTAGCGGATGACCACCGCCTGCAGGTTGAAGTTCACCATCGTGGCGACCAGTGCATCCTCGAAGGTCGGCACGACCACGACGTCGTAGACGAAATCGTCGTCGGCTCTGCGCTCGCTGCGTACACGCCGATGCAGCGACTCTTCTTCATCGGCCGGCATGTCGTCGACGACCAGAACCTCGAAATATGGGCAGCGCAGCTGCGCCCGGTACTCTTGCTCGCTCTCGATCTGCGAGGGCAGGTGGGCGTCATTCTTTGGCGCCGTGCCTTCGTGGCGGTACGTCAGCGAGGCCAGCGTCCGATGAATGCGGCGAGCGCCGACCGCGGCCAGCGCAAGATCGCCGCGGTCAATAAAGGTACACAGGTCGGTGAAGGCGCGGCGGCCCGGAAACGCCCAGCAGGCTTCAATCGGTCGCAAGGCTTCGGTCAAGGCTTGCACCGTCGTCAAGCGGTCTTCCCGACTGGGGTCATCAAGGGGCAACTTGGCGAGCTGCGACAGTTGATCGACCAGCCCGATCCAGCTTTCCGATCGAACTTCCCAAACACTGCGGTGGCGGCTCAGCGGGGCCGCACTGCGGCCAGTTCCGGGGTCCATACTCATATGACTTGTCTCCAGAAGTGCCGGCTGATCGCTGCTGCCGGCTAGGTGGGCGCCTTGGGTCGAATGAGACACCCGCGGTGAGCGCGCGGGCGGGGAATCGCCTGCTGGTTCTGACTAGCCGCCGACCCAGAGAATCCAGGGGGTGCCGATGACCAGAAACACCACAGTACAGAAGAGAGTCGTCGCCAGTCCCAGGCGATAGAGTTCTCCCTGCTTGAGATAGCCGCTGGCGACGAAGATGATGTTCTGGCTACCGCCTTGTGGCGTAATGACCGAAAAGTAGCTGCTGGCAAACAGGAGCGCGAAGGCCATCAAATGGACAGGAACGCCCGACTTTACGCCAACGTCGAGAAACACTCCGAGCAGCGCCAGAACCTGCGCATTCTGACTGACGAAACCGAAGTGGAGCAGCACATAGATGACCAGCAGGGCGACGTAGGCAACCGGCCAGGCGAGACCTTCGAGTCCCACCGCCAGTCGCTCGCCGACGTAGCCCATGAAGCCCATTTCGTTGAGCTGGCCGCTCATGCCGAAAAGCACCGCCAGCCAGATGAAGGTAACCAGCGTGCCGCCCTGCTTGCCCATGTCATCCATCGTGAGAACGCCGGTGATCATCAGCGTGGCAAGACCGGCGAGGGCAATTGCCGTCAGGTTCAGCTTGTACGGAGCGGCGAGTATCCAGCCGGTGACCATGACGGCGAAGGTGATCGCCGTAATCCATTCGTGGCGCGACATCGGGCCCATTGCACGCAATTCCTTGCGTGCGTTCTCCGGTGCATCCGGGGTGCTGGTGATTCCGGGTGGGAAGAGCTTGTAGAGCAGCAGCGGCAGGATCGCGATCACCACCAGGCACGGCACACTGGAAGCGAGCAGCCATGACCCGAAACTGATCGCCATCCCTTGTTCGGCGGCCAGCGACGCGCCGACCGGGTTGCCCGACGTGGCGGTGAACCACAGCGCCGAGGTAATGGCCAGGCTGGACATGCCGCAAAACATCAGGTAGCCGCCCAGGCGTCGCTTGCTCTCGTCGTCGGGGGTCGAGCCGCTGTTTTGCGCCAGGGCCAGGATGACCGGGAAGAGCACGCCTCCGCGCGCGGTATTGCTCGGGAAGCCGGGGGCGATCAGGGTGTCGGTGATGTAGATGCTGTAAGCCAGGCCGAGCGTCGATTTCCCGAACACCGTGATCACCCGCAGACTGATCCGCTTGCCGAGACCACTCTTGACCACCGCTTGCGAGACCAGAAAGGCCGTTACCACCAGGAGGACGATGGCGTTGGCGAACGCGCCGTAGGCCTTGGCCGGTGTCAGTGTGTTGGTGAGCACGACGATCGCACAAGCCACCAGCGACGACGTGAATAGCGGGAAGACATTGAGCACGACGGAAGTTATCGCCGACGCGAAGACGGCAAAGAGATGCCAGGCCTCGACGGTCAGGCCCTCGGGTACCGGCGTGAACCATAGGCCGAAGAACACCACCAGGAGGATCACCAACTTTACGATTCTTCCCGTTCCGAAAGCGGCTGTACTCATTTTGGACCTCCTGCAGTGGTGGGAGCAACCGCACTGGGCGATCCAAGGCGCGCCCAGCCACTCAGACCGACGACCCGCCCGGTCAACTCGTTGCCTTCGATAGCGCCGAGGCGCTTCCATTTGAAGCTGTATTCACCGCTTATCCCGACGTAGCGCCCGCTGCCGCCGACGAACTTTCCTTCGATCAACTGGCCGGGGCCAATCCCTTCGCCACTCAACTCGCTGAAGACCTTGTCGCCATGTTCGTCAGTCCACACACTGCGGCCCTGCATGCCGGTGGTGGTGTCGGAGAAGCCGATGAGGTGGGCTTGAAAACCGCGATTTATTCGTTGCTCGCCGCTCAGGAGCAACGAACCGCTGAGCTGGAAGACTGCTGCCTGCTGGCCCGGTCCGAGGTCCATGACCTGTCGGCTGCCAATGGTGGTCCAGTCGCCCGTAAAGGGTCGCCTGTCGTCGGTCGCCCCAGGTGCCACGGTGCTCACCGCAGTCGTCGTCGTCGCCGCCGGCGGACTCTCCGTCTGGCCGCAGGCCGACACCAAGAGCACGCCGAGCAAGGCGATGCTTCTCGCAAAATGGCGCTTGCATGATTCGCGTGGTAAACGCATGGTCGTGCCTCCTGTAGGAAGAAGAAGCGGCAAAACGCAAGCGGCCTGGTCGGTACGAGCTATGCAGGTGGCCCCCGCGCCTCCTGAAGTCAAGACTAGCACTTTGCAATTTGGGTAGCCAAGCATTTTTTCCGGGACATCAACTGCTCCAGATAGTTGCCAGCGTCCTAGCGGATGTGCATGAGGTGCTCTGACACAGGCTCTTGTATAGAGTTCCGGTACACGGGGCCGTGCCACGCAGGAACTTGCCAGATGGATCGCCACGCGTGCAGACCGAACCGGCCGCCCGACGGAATGCGCGGCGACCGAGTGTTCCGGCGGCGAGTGACGTGCGTCAGGGAGGGGCCTTGAACCGTTCTGGCGCGCCTGTGAGTCGGCCTTCGACAGAGTCAAGCAACAGGAGTCGCGGCGTTCCCGGAAATGACGACTGACAGCCTTGCGTCGTCGACGCTTACGAAACGGATGGCGTGGCCGCTGCGGGCGGTTTGTCCTCGGCCGCGCAATACTGATCGTATGCCGCCGCAGCCTGCTTGACCGAAACGAAGAAATCCTGCCTGCCGATTTCCTCGGAAAGGCCGACCTTGGTCAGCTCCTCAAAGAATGGCCGCGGGGCGTCGGCAATCTTGACGTCAATGCCCTCGTCGGCAAGTTCACGGTGCAGTTCGGCAAAGCGCTGCGCGGCGGTGACGTCAATGTCGTGAATCGCCTGGGCGTCGATCACCAGCCATTTGACCGGCGGTTCGGCTTCGTCGACCAAAGTCCGGATACGATTCATCACATGCCTTGCATTGGCGAAGATGAGCGGCGCGTAGAGCCGATAGACCAGCAGGCCCGGTATGCTGTCGGCCTCGTCGTCATCCAGGCAGTCGTGGAACTTGCCGTCGCTACGCAGCCGGCGAAGCACGGCGTCATCGGGGCGCGAGACCTCGACCAGCACCGAAATCAGCGACAACAGCAAGCCCAGAATGATGCCCGGCACGACCCCGGCAATCAGGATCGCCGCGGTCACCCCCACCGCGATGCCGAACTCGAGACGATCGATCTTGTACAAACCCTTGAGCGACGCCACTTCCAGCATCCCGATGGCGGTCACGATCAGGATTGCACCGAGCGCCACCTTCGGCAGCAGCGCCACCAGACCGGTGAGGAAGAACAGGAACAACAGCAGGCCGAAGGCCAGGATCAGCTGCGCAACCTGCGTCCGGCCGCCGGCCGAATCGACGATCGAGGTACGTGACTGGCTGGCCGAAACCGGAAACCCCTGCCACAGCCCGGCCAGAATGTTCGCCGATCCCAGAGCGACCAGTTCGCGGTTCGGGCGTACCTCGTAGCCATTCTTCTCGGCGAAGGTCTGCGCCAAAAGAATGCCGTCGGAAAACGCCAGGAAGGCGATCGCCACGGCGGCCGGCGCAAGAGCCGCGATATCCGCCCAGCGAAACGACGGAATCGTCAGCTGCGGTATTCCCGACGGGACCTTGCCGACCAGCGCTATCCCGTAGCTGCCAAGGTCGAAGACGAAGGTCGCGGCGATCGCGACCGCGCAGACGGCCAGCGCACCGGGGACGCGCGGCAGCCATCGCGCCAGTCCGACCAGCAGCCCGACCAGCAGCACCCCGAGCGCGAAGGTCGGCACCTGCGTCTGTGGCAGCTTCTCGACGACCGTCAACACCAGCTCGAAGAACTCCTCCCCCTCCGTCTTGATGCCGAACATCTTGCCAAGCTGCGTGGCGATCAGGACCAGTGACGCACCGTTCAGGTAGCCGATGAGCACCGGACGCGACAACAGGTCGGCGATTACGCCCAGCTTCAGGCGCGCGGCGAGCAGCAGTACGACCCCTGACAGGAGGCTGAGCAGCGCCGCCAGCACGACGATGCGCGCTGGGTCACCCCCCGACAGCGGCAGGATCGCCGAACCGGCGAGCAGCCCGATCGCGGCATCTGGCCCGGCGATGACGTGTCGTGAACTGGAAAACAGCGCGTAGCCGATCGCCGCCGCCAGTGCCGCGTACAAGCCGGTGATCGCCGGCAGGTGTACCAGCTCGGCATAGGCGATCACCGACGGAATCGAGACGATGCACGCTGAAAGCCCGGCGATCGAATCCTTGCCGAGCCACGCCAGCCGGTACTCTCGCAGCGTCGAAAGCAGTGGCAAGCCCGACTGCAGGTACTTGGAGAAGGCAGAAGCATTCATGTGCTGACCTCCAGACGAAAAGACACTGCTTGGCAATATACCTTGGTCGGCCGTGAATTCGGCGAAAATTCGGCGAATGTACCGATCTCGGCCGCTACAGCCATGAATATGCTCAAAGCGTTTATGCCATGGCGCTGCACACAGCTTCAGTCTGGTGTCTCGAGGCTGGTCGTCTGGCGTCGCCCTGTAGTGGTCAAGCGATTTCGGACACTGGGATAGGTTGTTTCTGTGCCATTTGCTGTTCATAGACATTCGGCGGCAGGTAACCTAGTCTTGGGTGCAGACGGGCGCTGTTGTAGAAGGCGACGATGTGGTCGGTCACATCGCGGGCGCTCTCGGCGACCTTCGTCGCAGTGGCAACCGGACGCAAGAAGGGGTAGCGAGCCGGTGCTGGACGCAACGCAGGCTCTAATGCCTGACGAGCGTACTCGGCGGTCGGAAGCGTTATCGGGGCGTAGAGCGGAGGCGCCTGCTGCTCAGCAAGATGGGCGTGACGCGTGGAAAGCCAAGGTCAGATCGCCCTGGTCGATTCCTGTTTGGGGATCGGCGAGACAGCAAACGTGTCAGGAAAGCTCCGGAATGTTCTTCACGGGATGGTCTATTTCCCGGTACTTTCCAGGGCTTTACCGTTTGGGCAGGGTAATCTTCGCTGGCTTCGGCACCTCGTAGGGGATGCTCTTCAGGAGGTGCGTGATGATGTTGAGCCGCAGCCGCCTCTTGTCGTCGGATCGTGTCGCGAACCACGGTGCCCATTCCGAATCCGTAGCCGCGAACATGTCGTCGCGTGCTTGCGCGTAGTCGTACGAGCGGCTGTAGGACTTGAGGTCCGTCGGCGGCGGTTTCCAGCGCTTGCGCGGGTCGGTGATGCGTCCCTCGATGCGGCGTATCTGCTCGTCCATGTCCACTTCCAGCCAGCATTTTGAGCAGGATGATGCCGTTCTTGCCGACCACACGCCGTGGGCATCACCCCGCGCCGGCTCCATGCTTAATAGACTTCCGGAACGTGCTTGAGCGACAGCTTGGGCTCCTTGTAGTCCCCCTTCTTCTGCCTCGGCGGCAGCTTGATCTTGGGATCCCTGGGCACTTCGTAGGGGATGCTGTCCAGGATGTGCTGGATGATGTTCAGGCGAACGCGCTTCTTGTCGTTGGAATTGGCGACGAACCAGGGTGCCCAATCGGTGTCGGTTTCCTTGAACATTCTGTCGCGGGAGCGCGAATAATCGTACCAGCGGCTGAAGGACTTGAGGTCCATCGGGGACAGCTTCCACTGCTTGCGCGGGTCGGTGATGCGTGCCTCGAGGCGCCGCTCCTGCTCGTCCATGTCCACTTCCAGCCAGTACTTGAGGAGGATGATGCCGTTTTCCTCCACCGCTGCCTTCTCGAACATCGGCGCCATCTTGAGGAAATGCTGCACCTGATCCTCGGTGGCGAAGCCCATAACCTTTTCGACGCCTATCCGGTTGTACCAGCTGCGGTCGAAGATCACCACTTCGCCGGCTGCCGGAAAGTGCTCGATGTAACGCTGCACGTACATCTGGCTCTTCTGGCGGTCGGTCGGCGCGGGCAGGGCGACGACGCGGAAAACGCGCGGGCTGACGCGCCCAGTGATCGCCTTGATCGTTCCGCCCTTGCCGGCCGCATCGCGGCCTTCGAAGACCAGGATGACTTTGAGGCCCTTTCTGATTACCCAGGACTGGAGATGAACGAGTTTCGCCTCGAGCTTCTCGAGTGCCTTGAGGTAGGCCCGATCGGACATCTTCTTCTTCGGCTTCTTGGCTTTTCCAGTGACTTCTGCGTTATCGATCGCCTCGGGGCTCGCGTCGATCGCCGCTTCTGGCGGCAGGGCCGGATTGATGTTTCCCTCGACTGGGGCTTCCGTGCTCGGCTTGTGCTTCTGGCTCATTGTCTCCTCCTCCGGAGTGGTCAGTGGACACTTCCCTGCTGGAAAAATAGCCGACGGCGAAGCCGGCGACCAGCTGCGGCGCTGTTCAGGGCACCGCTCATTGCCAGTGCCGAGGCGGGCGGCAGCCTGCCTGACACTGAGTGGCGATCACTGCACTACGCTCGCGCCGGTCATCTTGTCGGCCTCGCTCACCCAGCCACCGCCCATCGCCAGGTAGAGGTTGATCATCGCCTGGAACTGCGTCTGCTGCGTCTGCGTGAATTGCAGCTGGACGTTGAACAGGCTGCGATCGGCGTCAATGACTTCGATGTAGCTGCTGTAGCCGTTGTCGTAGCGCAGCCGGGCGGTCGCGGAGTACTGCTCCAGCGCTTGCACCTGTTGTTTCTGAGCCCGCAGTTGCTCGCGTGTCCGGTCCTGATTCACGAGTGCATCATTGACCTCGCGAAAGCCTTGCTGGATGGCCCTCTGATAGGCGAACAGCGCTTGTTGTTGCACGGCCTCGGCGGACTGAACCTGGCCGGCGATGGCGCCGGCGGTGAAGATCGGCATCGTGATCGGCACGCCGTAGCTCCACACCTTGTTTTGGCCCTGGAACAGGTTGCTCAGGCTGGTGCTGGAGTAGCCGAAGAGCCCGGTCAGCGAGATGGTCGGAAAATAAGCCGCCCTGGCGGCGCCGATCAGCGCATTGGTGGCGATCAGGTTCTGTTCCGCGCGCCGGATGTCGGGGCGTCGCTCGAGCAGTTCGGACGGCAGGCCGGCCGGGATCGCCGGTAAGGTCAGTTGATCGATGTCCTTGCCACGCGAAATCGGGCCGGGGTTGCGGCCAAGCAGCACGCTCAGGCCGTTCTCCTGCTGGGCAATTGCTTTTTCGATCGGCGGGATGCTGGCCAGGGCTTCATCGTACTGCGACTTGTTCTGGCTCAGCTCGAGCATCGAGATGACCCCACCCATGTAGCGATCCTTGAAGATGTCGTACGACTCGCCGCGGATTCTTGCCGTTGCCTGGGCGATTTCCAGCTGGCGATCGAGGTCGCGGAGGTTGACGTAGGCGCCGGCAACGCTGCCGACCAGGGACAGGATCACGCCCCGCCGGCCCTCTTCACTGGCCAGGAGTTGCGCGCGCGCCGCCTCGGTCTGGCGGCGGATGCGGCCCCAGATGTCGATCTCCCAAGTAGCGCTCAAGACGGCGTTGTAGCTGTTGTAGGCGGTACCGCTGCCGGCGCCGACCACCACCGCGCTGATATCCCGTTGCCGCTTCGCTTCGTAGCCCGCACCCACCTGCGGGAAAAGACCGGCGCGAACGAGGCCGTAATTGCCGGCAAATTCCTCGATGCGTGCGGCGGCGATCATCAGATCGTGGTTTTCGCGCAGCGCGGTGCGCACCAGATCGTCGAGCACCGGGTCGTCGAACTGTTGCCACCAGGCGGTGTTGGCAAGGTCATTGGCGACCCGTTCGCTGAGGCGCCAGGCAGGCGGCGTCTCCACCTGCGGGCGAACGTAGTCGGGGCCGACCGTGCAGCCACTGGCAAGCAGCGCCAGCAGCGCCGCAGTCAAGGACTTACGCATGATGGCCATCCTCCTTTCCAGCCGCTTCTTCGGCAAGGCCGGCCTGGCTGGCGTCGGGGCCGCCGTCATGGTGGGAGGCTCCCGTGTCGCCCTTGTGCGACATCCTTTCGACGACATAGAAAGTCACCGGAATGATGAAGATCGCAATGCCAGTGGCGGCCAGCATGCCGCCGATGACCGCGCTGCCCATGACCTGCCGCGAAAGGGCGCCGGCGCCGCTGGCGATGGCCAGCGGCACGCAGCCGAGGATGAAGGCGAAGGAGGTCATCAGGATCGGCCGAAAGCGCAGTTGCGCGCCCTTGAGGGTCGCCTCGGCGAGCGAAAGTTCGCCCTTCTCGTATTCCATCTTGGCGAATTCAACGATCAGGATCGCGTTTTTGGCCGCCAGGCCGATCAGCATGACCAGACCGATCTGCGCATAGACGTTGAGTTCCTGGCCGCGCAAGAGCAGCGCCGCAAAGGCGCCGGCGATGGCGATCGGCGTGCCCAGCAGCACCGAGAATGGCAACGACCAGCTCTCGTACTGCGCCGCCAGGATCAGGAAGACGCAGAGCAGCGAGAAGCCGAAGATGACGGCCGGTGAGACGCCTTGCTGCGCCTTCTGCTCCTGGAACGACATGCCCATGTAGTCGTAGCCCATTTCACTGGGCATGGTTTCGGCGAAAACCGCCTCAAGCGCCCGCATGACCTGCTCCGAACTGTAGCCGGGCGCCGCCGAGGCGTTGATCTGCGCGCTGCGGTAGAGGTTGTAACGCATGGTGAATTCCGGCCCGGAGATATTGCGGATCGAGGTCAGCGCCGACAGCGGCACCGCCTCGCCCTTGTTGTTGCGCACGTAGAAGCGGCCGACATTCTCGATGTTGGTGCGGTAGTCACCCTCGGCCTGGACGTACACCTGCCACTGCCTTCCGAAGCGATTGAAGTAGTTGATGAAGCCGCTGCCCAGGAAGCTCTGCAGCGTCTTGTACACGTCGCTGAGGAGGACGCCCTGTTTGAGCACCTTGTCCTGGTCGACGTCGATGAAGAGCTGCGGCACGGTCGGCCGGAAAGTGGTCGAAACGCCGGCGAGTTCGGGGCGTTTTTTTGCCGCTTCGACGAACTTGGTGGTGTTCTCGGCGAGGAAGGCGATGTCCTTGCCGGCACGGTCTTCAAGAACAAAAGTCGCGCCGCCCGAGGTGCCGACGCCCTGGATGGCCGGTGGCGGAAACGCAAAAGCGATGGCGCCGGGGATGCCGGCAAGCCGCTTCGTCAGCTCAGCCTTGATCGCCGTGTACTGCTCCTCGGGCAGCTTGCGTTCGCCCCAGTTCTTGAGCGTGATGAAGAAGAAGGCGCTGTAGGTATTGGTCACCTGGCTCAGCATGCTGTAGCCGACGACGGTGGTCGTGTATTGGACGCCTGGGACCTTCATGATCAGCTCTTCGGCCTGGGCGGCAATGTCCGACGTGCGCTGCAGAGACGAGGCATCGGGGAGCTGGATTGCGGCATAGACGTAACCCTGGTCTTCATCGGGGAGGAATGCGGCGGGGACAAGCTTGCCAAAGAAACCTGCGCTGGCGGTGACGGCGACAAGAAAGATGACGCTGATCACGCTCCGGCGAACGGCGATCCGGCAGACGCCGACATAACCCGTTGTTACGCGGCCAAAGATTCGGTTGAAGCCGTCGTAGAATCTCTGCAGCGGGCCGCTGCCCTTGACCTTGGGCTTGAGGAGCATCGCGCAGAGCGCCGGGCTCAGAGTCAGCGCGTTGAATGCGGAAATGATCACCGAGATGGCGATGGTGACCGCAAACTGCTGGTAGAGCTGGCCGGTGATTCCGGGGATGAACGCGGTCGGGACGAAAACGGCGGCCAGGATGACGGCGATGGCGATCACCGGTCCGGTGACCTCCTCCATCGCTCGCAGCGTGGCGTCCTTGGGTGACATGCCGTTCTCGATATGATGTTCCACCGCTTCCACGACAACGATGGCGTCATCGACCACCAGGCCGATCGCCAGCACCAGACCGAATAGCGACAGGGTGTTGATCGAAAAGCCGAACATCGGGAAAAGCATGAAGGTGCCGACCAGCGACACCGGTACCGCCAGCAGAGGAATCAGCGTCGCCCGCCAGCCCTGCAGGAAGACGAAGACGACGATCATCACCAGGACCAGCGCTTCGAGCAGCGTATGCTGGATTTCCTTGATCCCTTCGGTGACCGATAGCGTCGTGTCGAGGGCAATGACGTAGTCGAGGTCGGGCGGGAAACTCTGCTTGATCTTCTCCATCAGCTTCTTGGCGCCATCGGCCGCATCGAGGGCGTTGGCGCCAGGCATCTGGTAGAGGGCGACGAGGGCAGCGGGCTTGCCGTTGAGCCGGCCCTGCTGGCTGTAGGTCTGGGCGCCTAGGTCGATGCGCGCGACGTCGCCGACGCGAACGATCGAGCCGTCTGGGTTGGCGCGCAGCACGATGTTGCCGAACTCTTCGGCGCTTTGCAGGCGGCCCTGGGCGCGCACCGCATAGGTGAACTCCTGGCCCTGCGGGACCGGTTCGGCGCCGATTGTTCCGGCCGGATTGACGGTGTTCTGCGCGTTGACCGCGTTGATGATTTCCGGAATCGTGATGTTCAACTTGGCCAGTTGGTCGGGTTTGACCCACAGGCGCATCGCATACTGGCCGGCGCCGAAGATGGTGACGCTGGCGATTCCCTTGACCCGTGTCATCTGGTCATTGATGTTGATGTACGCGTAGTTGGCGAGGAAGACGTTGTCGTACGTGCCGTTCGGCGAGTAGAGCGCGAACATGATCAGCGGCGAGGAGGTCGACTTGGCGACGGTGACACCGTAGTTGCGAACCTCCGACGGCAGTTGTGATTCGGCCTGGCCTTCGCGCATCTGTGCGAGCAGCTGGTCGGTGTTGGCGTCGGTGCCCAGCGCGAAGTTCACATACAGTGTGGACTGGCCATTGTTGGCGTTGATCGAATACATGTAGTCCATGTTGTCGACGCCGGACATCTGCTGCTCGATTGGCGTCGCCACGGCCTGTTCGACGGTCAGTGCGTCGGCGCCGGTGTAGGTGCTGCTGACGTTGATCTGCGGCGGAACGATGTCCGGGAACTGGGCGGTCGGTAGCCCGGCCATGGCGACCAGACCGACGATGGTCATCAGGATCGAGATGACCATGGCCACGATCGGCCGGTTGATGAAGAATTTGGACATGGCGGTTTACCCCTTGCTTTCGGGCGCAGGTGCCGCCGGTCTTTCCCCGGGTTGCGTCGGCTTGGCGGCGGCTGGCGCCGGCGGCTCGAAAGGCTTCGGGTTGACCGTCATTCCCGCCTTGACCTTCTGGGTTCCTTCGGCGATCACTTTTTCACCCGGCTGCAGGCCGCTGGTAATAATCCAGTCCGAACCGATCCGGTCGCCGACGCTTACCGGACGAATGTCGACCTTGTTGTCGGCGCCGACCACGGCGAGCAGGTACTTGCCCTGGATTTCGGTAACTGCCCGTTGCGGCACCAGCAGCGCGCCTTCGGCGACCGACATCGTAGCCCGGATGCGGCCATACTGTCCCGGGCGAAGCAGACGTTCGGGATTCGGGAAGAGGGCGGTGGCCTTGAAGGTTCCGGTGCTCGAATCCACCTGCCGGTTGAGCACCGCGAACTGGCCCTCATGCGGAAAAATCGAGCCATCGACGAGGATCAACTCGATCGGAACGCGCTTGCGCTCGTGTTTGGGGCCTTCAGCGAGCATGGCGCGGGCCAGGGGAAGGTATTCCCGCTCGCTGATGTTGAAATAGACCTTGATCGGATCGACGGTCGATACGGTGGTCAGTTCGGTCGGCATGCTCGGGCTCAGCAGGTCGCCGATCTGGGCTTTGGCGATGCCGGCGATCCCCTCGATCAGAGAGGTGATGCGGGTAAAGCTGAGGTTCAGCTTGGCCGTTTCCAGCGCGGCTTCAGCGGCGTCAAGCGAGGCCTTGGCGGACAGTTCGGCGCCGGTGGTGTCGTCGAGATCCTTCTGGCTGAGCGCGTTCTTGGCCGCCAGCGGCTTGACCCGCGCCAGATTTGCCTTCGCGGTCTGGTAGAGAGCGCGTTGCTGCGCAACCAATCCCTTCGCCTGATCGACCGCGGCTGCGAAAGTTCGCGGGTCGATCTGGAAGAGCAACTGACCCTTTTTCACCAGGTCGCCTTCGCGATAGTACTGCTTGATCAGGTAACCGGTCACCTGCGGACGGATGACGGCATTGACGTCGCCGTCCAGCGAGCCGATCCATTCCTGGTAGATCGGCACGTCCTTCTGCACTACCGTTACGACGTCGACGGTTGGCGGCGCGGGCGGCGCGGCCTCTTCTTTCTTGCCACACCCCGTCGTGAGCAGCAGTGCCACGCTGGCCAGGGCGGCGGCGGTGCTGCTGAGAGTGCGGCGTGCGAATGACGAGGAAAATGGTGTCGAGGTCATGACAGCTCCTGCTTGCGGACAGTTGGCGTGGCTTGCTGTTGTTTCGGGAGTTCCCGACGGAAACGAGAATGGTAGATAAGGCAGGTCTCGTCTGCTCCCAGCATTGTGGGAAACGGAAAATACCAGAGTGACTTGGAGTATTAGGCGCGGATTATGCAGGATGCCCGGTTTCAAATCCAGCCCGGCAGGTTGGTTGCGAGCCAAAATGCTGAGCTCGGTGCTGAAGCAGCAGCACCGAGCTTGCAGAGCCGACCAGGCCATCCAGGGGCCGGGGAAGATCAATCCAGTGTCCGGCGGAAGGTCTTCAGGCCGACCGCGAGTACCACCGCGATGAATGCGAGGATCGGCCAGGCCTGGTCCCACACCGTATCCAGGCCGTTGCCCTTGAGCAGGATTCCCCTAACCAGCAACAGGAAGTGGGTGAGTGGCAAGATGCTGCCGATCACCTGCGCCTATTCCGGCATGCCGCGGAATGGAAACATGAAGCCCGAGAGCAGCATCGAAGGCAGAAAGAAGAAAAAGGTCATCTGCATCGCCTGCAACTGGTTCTGGGCGATCGAGCTGAAGGTGATGCCGAGCGTCAGGTTGGCGCAGATGAACAGCAGGACCACCGCGTAGAGCAGCAGCAGGCTGCCGTGCATCGGCACGTCGAAAATCCAGCGGGCAGCCAGCAGTACCAGTGTCACCTGGAGGAGCCCGATGAGGATGTAGGGGACGATCTTGCCGGTCATCACTTCCAGCGGCGTGGCCGGTGTCGAGAGCAGGTTCTCGAAGGTGCCCCGCTCGCGCTCGCGGGTCATCGCCAGGCCGGTCATGAGCACCATGGTCATGGTCAGGATGACACCCAGCAAACCGGGCACGACGTTGTAGGCGGTGATCCCTTCGGGGTTGTAACGGCGATGGATACGAAGATCCACCGGCGGCGTCGCGGCAGCCTGTCGACCGGGCAGGTCGGCGGCGAACACCTCGCTGCCCAGTTGCCTGAGGACCGAGATCGCGCCGCCGGTGGCCATCGGGTCGGTGGCGTCGGCTTCCACGAGCAGCGTCGGGCTTCGGCCACGCACCAGGTCCCGGTGGAAACCGGCCGGGAAGGTGACGACGAACTGCACCTCGCTGCGGTCGAGCAGCTCGCCGGCCTGACGCTGGTCCACCTGCCCGACGATCTTGAAATACTGGCTGTTGGCCATCGCCGCGACATAGGATCGGGCGAAGGGTCCGGGGTCGGCGACGACCACCGCGGTCGGCAGGTGCTTGGGGTCGGAGTTGATCGCGAAGCCGAACAACATCAACTGAATGATCGGGATGCCGACGATCATTCCGAAGGTCAGACGGTCGCGCCTGAGCTGGATGAATTCCTTGAGCAGGATGCCCAGCCAGCGGGAGAAAGAAAAGCCTTGCATGATCTCAGCTCGCGAATGGGTCCTGGCTGTGCTGCATCAGGTGAATGAAGGCATCCTCCAGCGACGGCGCCACCGCCGTGCTCTGCAGGCCGGATTCGTCGCTCAGCGCCTGCAGGCTGGCCCGCAGAAGAGGGCCGTCACGGCCACTGACGTGCAGCGTCGCGCCGAAGCTGGCGACCTGCTCGGCGCCCGCCATCCGGCGCAGGCGCTCGGCCACGCCGTGGATGCCTACGCCGCTGATTTGCCAGGTGTTCAGCCGGCAGCCGGCGACCACCTCCTGGGCAGTACCCGATGCCAGCAGACTGCCATAGGCGATATAGGCCAGGCGATGGCAACGTTCGGCCTCGTCCATGTAGTGGGTGGAGACCAGGATGGTGATCCCGGCGGCCGAGAGACGGTGGATTTCCTCCCAGAAGTCTCGGCGCGCCTTGGGATCGACGCCGGCGGTGGGTTCGTCGAGGAGCAGCAGGCGGGGCGCATGCAGCAGGCACGAGGCGAGTGCGAGCCGCTGCTTCCAGCCACCCGACAGGGTGCCAGCCAGTTGCTGGCGGCGGCCGTCGAGGCCGAGATCGACAAGCGCCCGGTCGACCGCTTGCCGGCGATTGGCCATCCCGAACATGCGGGCCACGAAATCCAGATTTTCGGCGATCGTCAGGTCGTCCCACAGCGAAAACTTCTGGGTCATGTAGCCGACCTGCCGCTTGATCGCGGCGCTGTCCTTCAGGACGTCCAGGCCGAGACACGTCCCGCGGCCGCTGTCCGGCGTCAGCAGGCCGCACAGCATGCGGATCGAGGTTGTCTTGCCACTGCCGTTGGGGCCGAGAAAACCGTAGATTTCACCTTCGCGGACCTGCAGCGTCAAGTCCTTGACCACGTGCTTGTCGCCAAAACGCTTGTTGATGCCGCTGACATCGATGGCCAGAGCGTCCATTTCAGTTTCCGACAATCCTTACGTCGACCGGCAGTCCGGGCCGCAGCGTCGCCGCCTGTTCGAGCGCCGGCGCCGCTTCGACGCGGAAAACGAGCTTCTCGCGGCTACCGCGACTGTAGATCACCGGCGGCGTGTATTCGGCCTGCGGTGCGATGAAGTCGATGGTGGCCCGGATCGGTTCGCTACAGCCATCGCAGCGCGCTTCAACGCGCTGCCCCGGTTGGAGTCCGGCGATCAGCGCTTCCGGGACATAGAAGCGCAGTCGCCGACGCGCATCCGGCAGAAAGCTGGCGACCGCCGCAGCTGCCGGTACCCACTCGCCGGGTTGGTAGTAGGTGTCGGCAACCTCGCCCGCCGCTGGCGCCGTTACCGTTTTTCGCTCCACCTGCCAGCGCTTTTGCGCCGCGGCCGCGGCCGCGGCCTGCCGTTCGGCCTCGGCGCTGCGCACTTCGAACTGGCGGCCAAGGGAACTGCGGACGTTGGCCAACTGCTGCCTGGCTGCCTCGCGCTGGGCGGCATTGCGATCACGCGTCGTCCTGGCTTCATCGAGTCTGGCCTGCGACACGAACTGCTGCCTGGCCAGCGCCTGTTGTTGATGGAACTGCGTTTGCGACAGTTGCAGGGCCGCATCGGCGGCCCGGAGTTCGGCCTCCAGGGCGGCAATTTCGGGCTGACGGCGGGGTTCGGCGAGATTGTTGACCTTGTCGCGAGCGGCGTCGCTGCGGGCCTCCGCTTCGGCAAGAGATAGCGAATCCGGGTCAGACTCGACGGTAAAGAGGACTTGTCCTTCCTTGCTGCGACTACCGCGCGGGCGGTCGAGCGACTTGAGATAGCCGGCCTGCGGCGCAGCCAGGTACAGGTATTCGCCTTCGACGTAGCCCTGGTAAGCGGGTGGTTGCTGGTCGCCGCAAGCGGCGAGAAGCGCCACGATGATGGTGGCGACCAGAAAGGATTGCCTTGAAGGGTTCATCGTGCGGGGCTTTCCAGCGGGTTTGCGGGAGCGAGTCTGGCGCACGGGGTCCACCGGCGCCGGTCCGCGCACGGATCTTCCCGGCTGACAACCGATGCCAGTCAGAGCAGTCAATGCTCGGCTTTTCGGGAGGGTCGGCCTTTTCGCGTCGCTGGTCTGCTGCGCCATCGAGACGAAAAGCATCGGCCCTCACCGAAGGGCTGGTCTTCCATCGCTTACTTGCGCGTTTCCACCATCACCATCGGTTCGTCGGCAACAGCCGGGGCGCTGCGCTTGCGGCGTGGCTGCCGTGTCGTCGTGGCTTCGGGGGCTTCGGGGGCTTCGGGCTGCCACGCTTGAGTCTTGTCCTTGCTCGTCTCGACCATCACCATGCCGCTGCTCTCCACCGTGCTCCGGCTGACCGGCGTAGCGGTGGTGGTCGCGAGCGCTGCGGCCACGGCGGCGCCGTCCGCCACCGGCGGGGTCGCGACAAGCTCTTCCAGGCGTGGCGTTACGTTAAGCGCTTCGACGTTCGCGACTTCGACGACCTCCTGAACGTCGATGGTGGGCGGCGCTGCCGGTGCGGCGGCCACTTCACGTACGATCGGCACGTCGGCTGCGGCCGGCTCCGATCTTTCGATCGCCGCCTCCGTGTCAACCGGTCCAGTCGCGGCCGCACTGGTCGGGGCATCCTGGGCGATCGGTGCTTCGACGACCAGCGCCGGCAGGGCAGCGTTGCCAGGGAGCTGATCTTCGACAGTATCTGCAGCAGCTCGATCCGTGCCGACTGGCGCTGCCCGGACTGCCGGCGCGGCCGGCAGCGGAGCTGCCGTGGCGGTGCTCGTCGTCGCGCCGGACTGGCTGTCGAGGTCCGCCAGCGGGCCGGCGTGCAGATCTGCATCTGCCGCTGCCGCACTCTCTGTGGCGGGACTCGTTGGCGTTGGCCCTGCGGTCAGCAGGTCGAGCTGCTTCTCCGGGGTCTCGCTTCTCTCGCCGCGCTCGCGGCGGCCGCCGCGACGGCCACGGCGACGGGGGGCGCTGGCGGTCTCGTCGCTTGCCTGCTCCTGGGCAGGGCCATTAGGTACAGGCGCCGTTGCCGGCGGGACCGCGACGACCGCGTGGGCGACCGGCGTCACGCCTTGCTCCTGGCGTTCGCTGCGCGGTTCCCCGCGAGGGCGCCGCGGTGGGCGGGGCTCACGAGGTTTTGGTGGCTCGCTCCGTGCAGGCGCCGGAATTTGTTGTGGCGGCGCTTCCTGCTGCTCACGGTTGACGCTCTGGGGAGGTGCTGCGCGCGTTTCGTCTCGGCGAATGTTGTTGCGGGTGGCGCCGCGGCGAGGCTCGCGCTGCGCGTCACGAGTCGGGTTGCTGCCGCGGGTAGGCTTGGCGGGATCTGGCGGTGTGGCGGGCTCGGTCTTGGGCTGGAACCAGGACAGAATCCGGTTGAGGAAGCCGCCAGGCGCCTTTCCCGGCTTCACGGCGACGGTTGCGGGCGCGTCGCTGCGCAGTGGCGCCGGCTGTGACGGAGTGATGCCCTTGATCGCCGCTTCCGGGCGAGCTGCCTTGGTGTCGCTGGCGGCAATCGTCTCGCTGCCGTCGTCCACGGTCGGCATGGCGACCATCCGGTACGATGGCTGTTGCTGTTCTTCCGGGCCCAATTCGTCCTGGCGAATCCGGCTGATCGTGTGCTGTGGCGTTTCCAGGTGCATATTGGGAATCAGCAGAACACTGACCTTGTGCCGCAGTTCAACAGCCTGGACATCGGTACGCTTCTCGTTGAGCAGAAAAGTGGCGACGTCGACCGGTACCTGTGCGTGCACCGCTGTCGTGTTGTCCTTCATCGCCTCTTCTTCGAGGATGCGCAGGATGTGCAGCGCGGCGGACTCGGTGCTGCGGATGTGGCCAGTCCCCGAACAACGCGGGCAGGCGATGTAGCTGGTTTCAGCAAGCGCCGGGCGCAGGCGCTGGCGCGACAATTCGAGCAGGCCGAAGCGGCTGATCTTGCCGGTCTGCACGCGTGCGCGGTCGAAGCGCAGGGCATCGCGGACGCAGTTCTCGACATCACGCTGGTTGCGCTGGCTTTCCATGTCGATGAAGTCGATGACGATCAGTCCGCCGAGGTCGCGCAGTCGCAACTGGCGGGCGACTTCCTCGGCTGCTTCGAGGTTGGTTTTCAGCGCCGTTTCTTCGATGTCGGCGCCGCGCGTCGAGCGGCCAGAGTTTACATCGACCGAGACCAGTGCTTCGGTATGGTCGATGACGATCGCCCCACCCGAAGGGAGGCTGACCTGGCGCGAATAGGCCGATTCGATCTGGTGTTCAATCTGGAAGCGCGAGAACAGGGGCACGTCGTCGCGATAGCGCTTGATGCGATTGACTGTCCCCGGCATCACGTGCTCCATGAACTGCGCCGCCTGCTCGAACACTTCGTCGGTGTCGATCAGGATCTCGCCGATGTCCGGCTGGAAGTAGTCGCGGATGGCGCGGATGACCAGGCTGCCTTCCTGATAGATCAGGAAGGCGCCTTTCTGCTGCTGGGCGGCTGCCTCAATCGCCTTCCATAATTGCAGCAGGTAGTTGAGATCCCACTGCAGTTCTTCGGCGTTGCGACCGATCGCCGCCGTGCGAGCGATCAGGCTCATGCCCTGCGGCACCTGCAACTGATCCATCACTTCACGCAGTTCGGCGCGCTCGTTGCCCTCGACGCGGCGCGAGACGCCGCCGCCGCGCGGGTTGTTCGGCATCAGCACCAGATAACGGCCGGCCAGACTGACGAAGGTGGTCAGGGCAGCGCCCTTGTTGCCACGTTCGTCCTTGTCGACCTGAACGATCAACTCCTGGCCTTCGCGAAGCGCCTCCTTGATGGTCGTTCGGCCGGCGTCCACACCAGGCTGGAAGAACGCGCGCGACACTTCCTTGAACGACAGAAAGCCATGCCGTTCCGAGCCGTAATCGACAAATGCCGCTTCCAGGCTGGGTTCTATGCGGGTAATGACCGCTTTATAAATGTTGCTCTTTTTTTGTTCCTTGGAGGCTGATTCAATGTCCAGATCAATGAGTTTCTGACCGTCGACAATGGCGACACGCAGTTCCTCGGCCTGTGTCGCGTTAAAAAGCATGCGTTTCATGATAGATAGGGCTCCCACGCGCTCGCACGGGGAAGTGCCTGGTGCAGGCAGCGACGGATTAGTTGTGGGCGGAACGTTTGAGGGGCGGTCCGATGGTGCAACTAAAAGGGGAATCTCGCCGACTCGATTGCTCGTTTGGCCTTGAAATTCAAGGGATCCGGAATCTGCCTGAGTGGGTCCACAGGTGCTAGGCGCGCGCAGTTCAAGTAGTATCGCTACTTTGTGGTGAGCGACCTTAACCAGGTGGATGCGTTGGGTGACCTTGCGCAGGTTGGCGCAAGCGAGGCGGCTGATGCCTGCCGGAAAGTGCGTCGCAGTTGCTTCAGAATCGGCGTCGCTCGACGGTCTTACGGGTCAGCGCCTCTTTCAACCCAAGACGCAAAACGAGCGAAGTATATTCAAAATGGCCGAAGTTAGCAAAACCTCCGTGGTCCAGGAGCTAATTACCGAGAACGAACACGGACAGCGGCTGGACAACCTGTTGCTGAAGAAGTGCAAGGGTGTGCCCAAGAGTCACGTGTACAGCATTGTCCGTAGCGGCCAGGTGCGGGTCAATGGACGGCGCGCTGAAGTCTCCTATCGCCTGCAGGCCGGCGACCTGGTACGGATTCCACCGATGCGGACCGCGAGGGTCGAGCAGGAGGTCGTGGACGGCGCCGCGTTGAAGGCGCAACTGCCCGTGCTCTATGAAGACGACGCCCTGTTGGTGGTCGACAAGCCGGCAGGAATCGCCGTGCACGGCGGCAGCGGCGAGAGTTTCGGGGTCATCGAGGCGCTGCGTCGGCAGCGGCCGCAGGCCCGTTTTCTTGAACTTGCGCACCGTCTGGACCGCGAGACGTCAGGTGTTCTGCTGGTTGGCAAGAAGCGGTCGGCGCTCCTGGCCTTGCACGAGATGTTCCGCGAAGGTGCCCGCGGTAACGGTGTGCCGGGCGCGGACAAACGCTATCAGGTCCTCGTCGTCGGGCGCTGGATGGACCCGCTGCGCAACGTCAGGCTACCTTTGCACAAGTATTTGCTCGAGTCCGGCGAGCGCCGGGTGCGCGTGGCTGAGGACGGCAAGACCGCCCACACGGTGTTTCGGCTGTTGGCGCGCTGGCAGAGCTTCAGCCTCCTGGAGGCACAGTTGAAGACTGGGCGAACCCACCAGATTCGCGTTCACCTGGCGCACCTCGGCTATCCGATTGCCGGCGACGAGAAATACGGCGATTTCGGGATGAACCGGACGCTGGCCAGGGAGGGACTGAAGCGCATGTTCCTGCACGCCTGGAAGATGTCTCTGGCGCATCCCCTGGAGGGTCGCGATCTGGTGCTGACAGCGGCTTTGCCCCGGGCCTTGCAGCAGTTCCTGCAAAGTGTGTCGGCAAAGGAGGTGCAGGACCATGGCAGCAAGATTTGAACTGCTGGTTTTCGACTGGGATGGAACGTTGCTCGATTCGGCGGGGGCCATCGTCGGGGCGATCAATGCGGCCTGCCGTGACCTGGGTTTGCCGATCCCCGGCGAGGAGCGTTCCCGGCATGTGATTGGGCTCGGTCTGCGTGAGGCCCTGCGCCATGCTGTGCCAGACCTGCCAGAAAGCCGCTATCCACTGATTGTCGAACGTTACCGCCATCATTACCTGTTGCATGATCACGAGTTGCAGCTTTTTGACGGCGCGGCGGCGCTGATCGCTGAACTGGCCGGGGCTGGTTTCCTGCTCGCGGTGGCCACCGGCAAGAGTCGGGCCGGCCTCGACCGAGCCTTGCGGGCCAGTGGTGTTGGCGCTTGCTTTCACGCTTCGCGCTGCGCTGACGAGTGTTTTTCCAAGCCGCACCCACAGATGCTCGCGCAATTGATGGACGAACTGTCGGTCGAGCCTGGGCGGACGTTGATGATCGGCGATACCACCCACGACCTGCAGATGGCCAGGAACGCTGGTGTCGCCTGTCTGGCCGCTGCTTATGGCGCGCACCCGGCGGCAGCGCTGGACGCATTGGGGCCGCTGGCGCGTTTTCAGGAGATCGAGGAGATGGCCCGATGGCTGCGCAAGAACGCTTGATCTGTCTGTCCGGTGACTTGATCGACGGCGGGGAGGGTGTGCGCTTCACTGTCTGCCAGGAGACGGTGGACCAGCCCGCTTTTGCCGTGCGCTTTCATGGCCGCGTGGTGGCCTACCTCAATCGCTGTGCGCATGTGCCGATCGAGATCGACTGGCAGCCTGGTCAATTCTTCGATGATTCCAAGTTATACTTGATCTGCGCGACGCATGGCGCGCTGTATTCTCCTGCCGACGGTCGCTGTCTGGGCGGTCGTTGTCAGGGCAAAGGTCTGACGCCCTTACCCGTCGAAGAACGTGGTGGCGTGATTTACTTTACCCCGAGCGAGTGAAAACCTTGACTACCCCTGAAAGCGAGTCTCATTGGGAACGGCAGTTGCTTGAGAAATGGGCCTTGGCGGCGCTGCAGGAGCAGAAGGCGAAGCGTCGCTGGGGGATCTTCTTCAAGCTGCTGGGCCTCTCTTACCTGGTCGCCGTGCTGGTTCTGCTGGTCGATTGGGGCGGCCCGGAGAAGCTTGCCGACGGTAGCCGGCATACCGCCGTGGTGCAACTGAACGGCGTCATCGAGGCCAGCGGCGAGGCCAGCGCCCAGACGATCAACCAGGCTTTGCAATCCGCTTTCGGCGACAAGGGTACGGCTGGCGTCATCCTGCAGGTCAACAGCCCTGGCGGCAGTCCGGTTCAGGCCGGAATCGTGCACGACGAAATTCGGCGCTTGCGCAGCAAGCATCCGCAGATTTCCCTCTACGTGGTGGTCGAGGATCTGTGCGCTTCCGGCGGTTACTATGTTGCCGTGGCGGCGGACAAGATCTTTGTTGACAAGGCCAGCATCATCGGGTCGATCGGTGTGCTGATGGATGGTTTCGGTTTCACCGGGACGATGGAAAAGCTCGGTGTCGAGCGACGGTTGCTGGTCGCCGGGGTGAACAAGGGCTTCCTTGACCCGTTCTCGCCGCAGGATGTGACGCAGAAGGACCACGCACAGGTACTGCTCGGTGAGATTCACAAGCAGTTCATCGAAGTTGTCCGGCGCGGACGGGGCGAACGGCTGAAGGAAACGCCGGACATGTTCAGCGGCCTGATGTGGACCGGCAGTCAGAGCGTCCAACTGGGCCTGGCCGATGGTTTGGGAACTGTCGGGTCGGTCGCGCGCGACGTGATCAAGGCCGACAAAATCGTCGACTTCACGATCAAGGACAACCTCGCCGAGCGCCTTGCCAAGCGTCTGCGTGCCGGCGGGACGCCGGGCGTTGCGTCGCTGCTGGGCATCGGTCAGCCCCTGCTTCGGTGACTGCCGCTCGCACCGATAACGCGGCGCCCGCACGGCTCGCTAGGCGTGCAGCAGGAATACCGTCGGGCGGCGATTGATGTCCGGTGGCGGTTGCGCTTGCCATGCCGAGACCGGGCGCGTCCGGATTTGTTCGCTGTCCAGGGTAAGATCGGTGGCGAGGCAGATTCGCGTGTCCGGCGCGCAGGCCTTGAGCAGCGATTCGAGCATCTGACGGTTGCGGTAGGGCGTCTCGATGAAGATCTGAGTTCGTTGCGACTGCAGGGAGTCCTTCTCGAGTTCGCGCAAGCGCTTCTCGCGCTCCTGGCTTGCGCTTGGCAGGTAACCGTGGAACGTGAAGCCTTGGCCGGTCAGTCCGGAAGCCATCAAGGCCAGGAGGATGGACGAGGGGCCAACCATTGGCACGACTTTGATACCCGCCTCGTGGGCCATGGCCACCAGGGTGGCGCCAGGGTCGGCGACGGCCGGACAGCCGGCCTCGGAAATCAGCCCGACATCGTTTCCTGCCAGGAGTGGTTCCAGGAGTTGCTGGAGCGCGCTGTCCGGCGTGTGCTCGTTGAGCTCCACAATCCCGATCTGCTGCAGGGGCAGGTTTGCGGGCAGCGACTTTAGGAAGGCGCGCGCCGACTTGGCGTTCTCGGCAACAAAATGAGCGAGTCCTTGTGCGCAGGCCAGGACGGGCTGTGGCAGGGCGGCGGCG
Source organism: Accumulibacter sp. (assembly GCF_029255145.1). Lineage (GTDB taxonomy): Bacteria > Pseudomonadota > Gammaproteobacteria > Burkholderiales > Rhodocyclaceae > Accumulibacter. Next base: position 26,098 of record NZ_JAPUVQ010000127.1, on the reverse strand, counting down.
GCTTCCGTTTGGCCGAGCGGCACCGGGATCAGATACAGCCTGCCCTTGCTCATAGAGTACCTTGTAAGTAGTACATGACGCTATGGTTGCAATACGGATACGTTCTCGATTCTAAGAAGGTCGCAGAGCGCTATGAGGGGCAGTCCAATCAGTGCATTCGGGTCTTCACCGTCGATTCTGGCAATCAGTGCGATCCCCAGTCCTTCCGACTTGGCGCTGCCGGCGCAATTGTAGGGCCGTTCCTTGTGCAGGTAGTCTGCGATTTCTCCGTCGGCCAGATCGCGGAAGGTGACCAGCGTGGGGACGCCGCGCAGATGGGCGCGTCCGCTGACGGCGTCCAGGAGACACAGACCGGTAAAAAAGTTGACGCGGCGTCCGCGCATCAATTGCAGTTGGCGCAGCGCGTTTTCGTACGTTCCGGGTTTTCCGAAAACCTGGCCATCGAGATATGCAACCTGATCGCTGCCGATGATCAAGGCCTGGGGGAAAAGCGGGGCGACCGCCTGCGCCTTGGCGTGCGAAAGCCGCAGGGCGCCCGCCGCCGGCGTTTCGCCCGGCAGCAGCGCCTCTTCGACGGCCGGATTGGCCGTTTCGAAGGGCAAGCCAAGGCGGGCAAGGAGCTCGCGTCGGAACGGCGAGGTCGAGGCGAGAACGAGCGGCGGTCTGGTCATCGGTTGCTCGATAGCTGCGCGCAGGGCGCAGTGCAGTGGAAAAAATCTGGAAATCCCATCTTTTCCCGCGCCGCGGCTTTGACTTCAAAAGCCGGAAATAATATCATGCCGGCCTTATGTCGCGACGCGTTGTCATTGATAGTCTGGCTTTTGGGCATGAGGGGAACTCGCTGGAGGGCGAACTGCCGCTCGCCGAACTGACGCGATTGCACGACCTGCTGACCGATTCGGCGGGCTCTCTGGCGTATCGGGTCGAGGGCGGAGTGGGGTCTGGTGACAGATCGCAATTGCTGGTTCAGGTCGACGGTGTCGTTCACCTTTGCTGCCAGCGCTGTCTGGAAACGCTGGAGTACCCGCTGGCGTTGCGCAGTCTGCTTGAATTCGTCGATAGCGACGGCGACCTGACGCAGGAGGAACTTGAGGACGACTCCCGGGACTTTCTTCCCGCTCAAAAGGAGCTGGATGTTGCCGTCCTGATTGAGGATGAAATCCTCCTTGCGCTTCCCACGGTGCCGCGGCACGCGGATTGTGTTCTGCCCGGCAGCGGGCAGGGATTGGCACAAGAGTCGCCGTTTTCAGTACTGGCCGGCCTCAAGGGCAGGGCCCAGTGAGTTTGATTTTAGGAGTTCGTCATGGCAGTTCAACAGAACAAGAAATCCCCGTCCAAACGTGGCATGCATCGTGCGCACGATTTTTTGAGCACCCCACCGCTGGCGGTCGAGCCGACGACCGGCGAGGTGCATCTGCGTCACCACGTGAGCCCTACAGGCCATTACCGCGGCAAGAAAGTCGGCAAGGTCGTGGGCGAGTGATTCGTCGGCATTGGGCGGGTATCTTCCGCTGACAGTGAATTGCCTGCCGTTGTCCGCCGCCCGCTGATGATTACCGTTGCCATCGATTGCATGGGCGGGGACCACGGTCCCCGGGTGACCGTTCCGGCAGCGCTTGATTTTGTCCGCGACCAGCCTGACGTTCGCGTCATTCTGGTGGGTATTACCGAGAGCATTCGTCCATTTCTGGGCGATGCGGCGGTAGGTCGGGTCGCCGTTCGCCATGCCACCGAAGTCGTGGCCATGGACGAATCGCCGTCGGTCGCGCTGCGCACCAAGAAGGACTCTTCGATGCGCGTCGCGATCAGCCTGGTCAAGAATGGCGAGGCGGATGCCTGCGTTTCGGCCGGGAATACGGGTGCCTTGATGGCTATTTCCCGCTTCGTTCTCAAGATGTTGCCGGGTATCGATCGTCCGGCGATTTGCGGCGTTCTGCCGACCATCACCGGCCACACGCACGTTCTGGATCTTGGCGCCAACGTCGACTGCAGCCCCGAGCACCTGTTGCAGTTCGGCATCATGGGTGCATCGCTGGTTTCGGCGATCGAGCATCGGGATCGACCAACGGTGGGCATCCTGAATATCGGTCAGGAAGAGATCAAAGGCAACGATGTGGTCAAGCGGGCTGCCGAACTGCTGTGGGATTCGGGCTTGAATTTCATTGGCAATGTCGAAGGCGACGGGCTTTACAAGGGTGAGGCCGACGTCATCGTCTGCGATGGCTTTGTCGGCAATGTCGCCCTGAAGGCTTCGGAAGGCCTGGCGCAACTGCTGGCCACTTTTCTACGTCAGGAGTTCAGACGCAGCTGGTTCACCAAGCTCGCTGCGGTGGTCGCGCTGCCCGTGGTCAAGCGCTTCAAGCGCCGGGTCGACCATCGGCAGTACAACGGTGCCGCCCTGCTCGGCTTGAAGGGGATTGTCGTCAAGAGCCACGGCTCGGCCGACGCCTTCGGTTTCGTGCACGCCCTGCGGCGCGCCGCGGAAGAGGCACGAAGTGGTGTTCTGGCACGGATCAGCGAGCGCGTGGCGCAACAACAACCGCTTCAGGAGTCGGCATAGCATGTTCTCCCGTATTACCGGTATCGGCAGTTTCCTGCCGGGTCAGCCAGTCAGCAACGACGATCTCGCGCGCCGGGGTATCGAAACCAGCGATGAGTGGATCGTCAGTCGGACCGGCATCCACTTCCGGCATCTCGCGGAGAACGGTGAGACCGCCAGCGATCTGGGACTGCAGGCGAGCCGCCGGGCGCTGGCTGCTGCTGGGCTCGAAGCGTCGGATATCGACCTGATCATTGTCGCCACCTCGACGCCGGACTTCATTTTTCCGAGCACCGCGTGTCTGCTGCAGAGCAAGCTGGGGAATCAGGGTGCAACCGCCTTCGATGTGCAGGCGGTGTGCAGCGGCTTTGTTTACGGGCTGACGATTGCCGAGAAATTCATCGCCTCGGGCAGCCATCGGCGCGCCCTGGTGGTTGGCGCCGAAGTGTTTTCACGTATTCTCGACTGGTCCGATCGTGGCACCTGCGTGCTGTTCGGCGATGGTGCCGGTGCGGTGGTGCTCGAGGCTTCAGACGATAGGCCGGGGATTCTGGCGACCGCGCTGCATGCCGACGGCGCGCATCACGGTATTCTGTCGGTCCCGGGCAGCGTTTGTGGCGGCAAGGTCACTGGTGACCCCTTCCTGCGCATGGATGGGCAGGCGGTGTTCAAGTTTGCCGTCCGGGTGCTCGCCGAAGTGGCGGACGAATGCTGTCAGGCGGCGGGGGTTGCTCCCTCGGACATCGACTGGCTGATTCCGCACCAGGCGAATATTCGAATTCTGGAGGCCACCGCGAGAAGAATGAAGGTGGCGATGGACAAGGTCATCGTCACCGTCGATCGGCACGGCAATACCTCGGCGGCGTCGGTGCCTCTGGCGCTCGACGAGGCCGTTCGCGACGGACGCATCCGGGCCGGACAGAAGGTCATGCTCGAAGGCGTCGGTGGCGGTTTTACCTGGGGCGCGGTTCTGGTCGAGATGTAAGGGGAGGGTGCATGGCGTTTGCGTTTGTTTTTCCGGGTCAGGGCTCACAGTCGGTCGGAATGATGGCCGCCTATGGCGACTCGTCGGTGCTGCGCGCGACCTTCGACGAAGCGTCGGCAGTGCTTGAGCAGGATCTTTGGCGATTGCTTGCCGATGGCCCGGCCGACGCTCTGGCCCAGACCGTAAACACCCAGCCGGTGATGCTCACCGCTGGCGTTGCCGTCTATCGCTTGTGGCTCGACAAGGGCGGCAAGCTGCCGGCCGTCGTCGCCGGGCACAGCCTTGGTGAGTATGCGGCGCTGGTCGCCGCGGGGGTGCTCGCCTTCAAGGATGCGGTACCGCTGGTTCGCCTGCGTGCCGCCGCGATGCAGGAAGCGGTACCGGTGGGCGCCGGCGCGATGGCGGCGATTCTCGGTCTCGATGACGAAAGTATTGCCGAGGCCTGCGCCGAAGCTGCAGGCGCTGGCGCGGTCGTCGAACCCGTCAACTTCAATGGTCCGGGACAGATGGTAATTGCCGGTAGCAAGGCCGCTGTCGAGCGCGCTTGCACTGCCTGCAAGGCGCGTGGAGCCAAGAGGGCTGTGCTGTTGCCGGTTTCGGCGCCGTTCCATTCCTCGCTGATGCGCCCGGCGGCCGACAAGCTGGCTGCGCGACTGGCAGATTTGAGTCTTGCTGTCCCGCTATTCCCGGTCATCAACAACGCCGATGTGGCGATCGAGTCGGACCCGGCAAGGATCAAGGACGCCTTGATCCGGCAAGCGTACTCGCCGGTGCGCTGGGTCGAGACGATGCGCAAGATGGCCGCAATGGACATCGACACGGTAGCCGAATGTGGGCCGGGGAAAGTTCTGGCAGGACTAAGCAGGCGCTGTGCAGAAACCCTGACGGGCGTCGCGCTCGCTGATCTGGCGGCCGTCGACGCCGCGCTCGCCAACCTGGGGCAGCCATGACGCTCGCCGGAGAAGTTGTATTGGTCACCGGTGCTTCTCGTGGTATCGGGCGCGCCATAGCCCTCGACCTAGGCAGGCTCGGCGCCACAGTGATCGGTACGGCGACGAGCTCAGAGGGTGCCGCCAGAATCTCGGCCGACCTGGTTGATGCGGCCGGCTGCAAGGGCGAGGGCGCGGTCCTGGAGGTGCGCGACGCGACGCAGGTCGAAGCGTTGATTCGGCACATCGAGAACACCTACGGAGCGGTGTCGGTGCTGGTCAACAACGCTGGCATCACGCGTGACAATCTGTCGATGCGCTTGAAGGATGATGAGTGGGACGCGGTCATCGATACCAACCTGAAGGCCGTCTTCCGACTTTGCAAGGCGGTGATGCGGGGAATGATGAAGGCTCGCCGGGGCCGAATCATCAACGTCACCTCGGTGGTCGGTCACGCAGGGAACCCGGGTCAGGTCAACTACTGCGCTGCCAAGGCAGGCGTCGCCGGAATGAGCCGGGCGCTGGCGCGGGAGCTGGGTAGCCGCAACATCACCGTGAACTGCGTCGCGCCGGGGCTGATCGATACCGACATGACCAGATCGCTGGACGGCCAGCAAAAGGAGCTGTTGCTGGCCAGCATTCCGCTCGGTCGCCTTGGGTCGCCGCAGGATGTTGCAGCCGCGGTGTCGTTTCTGGCGTCGGCGGGAGCGGCCTATGTCACCGGAACGACGATCCACGTCAACGGCGGCATGTTCGTCGGGTGAGTGTCGGGCTGGCACGGCAAGACGTCCTGTTGGCGCGGACGGATAATTGGTAAGTTTCGGTCATTTTGCTAGAATGGCGCATTTATGTTGGTACATGAACTCTCGGAAGGAGCGTTTTGATGGAAAATATTGAGCAACGTGTCAAGAAAATCGTCGCTGAACAACTCGGCGTCAATGAGGCTGACATCAAGAACGAATCGTCGTTCGTCGACGATCTCGGTGCTGATTCGCTGGACACCGTCGAATTGGTGATGGCCCTGGAAGAAGAGTTCGAGTGCGAAATCCCGGACGACGAGGCCGAGAAGATCACCACCGTTCAGCAGGCCATCGACTACGTGGTCGCTCACAAGAAGTAACCTTGAGCTGGGGTTCCGCGGTCAGGCTCGATGAGCGGCCGTGCCCAGCGGGGAGTGTTCACGACCACAGGTCTTCTCCCGCTTCCGCATTCTTTTACCTCGGAGCACAAGTTGGCACGTCGTAGAGTCGTTATCACTGGCCTGGGAATTCTTTCCCCAGTTGGCAATTCCGTTGCGGAAGCGTGGCGGAACATCCTTGCTGGACGTTCCGGGATTGACCGTATTACCCGTTTCGATGTATCGGCTTTTCCGGTACGGATTGCCGGTGAGGTCAGGAATTTCGATATTGGGCAGTATCTCTCGGTCAAGGAAGCGCGGCGGATGGACGTGTTCATCCATTACGGGATGGCGGCGGGGATACAGGCGATCCGTGATGCGGGACTCGAAACGTCTTCGGTGCAGGCCGAGCGCGTTGGCGTGTCGATCGGTTCGGGGATCGGCGGTCTGCCAATGATCGAGAACACCTGCGACGATTTCGCTGCGGGCGGTGTGCGCAAGGTGTCGCCGTTTTTCGTTCCGGGTTCGATCATCAACATGATTTCGGGCAATCTGTCGATCATGTACGGCTACAAGGGTCCGAACATTTCGCTGGTCAGCGCCTGTTCGACGGGCACCCACAGCATCGGTGACGCCGGGCGTCTGATCGAATACGGTGACGCCGATGTGATGATCGCCGGCGGCGCGGAAGGCTGCCTGTCGAAGCTTGGACTCGGCGGCTTCTGTGCTCCGCGCGCCTTGTCGACGCGCAACGATGATCCGCAGACTGCCAGTCGCCCCTGGGATCGCGACCGCGACGGATTTGTCCTCAGTGAAGGCGCCGGCGTCGTGGTGCTCGAGGAATACGAGCATGCCAGGGCGCGAGGTGCCCGGATCTACTGCGAGCTGGCGGGGTTTGGCATGAGTGCCGACGCCAATCATATGACTGCGCCTTGCGAAGACGGTGATGGTGCCGCGCGGTGCATGACCAACGCCCTGCGCAACGCCGAAGTGAATGTGGAGGATGTGCAGTATGTCAACGCGCATGGCACTTCGACGCCCTTGGGCGACAAGGCGGAAACGATCGCCGTCAAGCGCGCTTTCGGCGAGCACGCGAAGAAGCTGGTGGTCAATTCGACCAAGTCGATGACCGGTCACCTGCTCGGCGCCGCCGGTGGCGTCGAGGCTCTGTTTACTGCGCTGGCGATCCATCATCAGGTGTCGCCGCCGACCATCAACATCATCAATCAGGATGTCTCGTGCGATCTCGACTACTGCGCCAATGAGGCGCGCCAACTCAAGATAGATGTCGGTATCTCGAACTCTTTCGGCTTCGGCGGTACCAACGCCACGGTCGTCTTGAAGCGGATCTAGGACTGCCGGAACCGGCACCTGGCATTGTTCAGAACCGCAAAGCCGGCTTGGTTTGCAGTTTCCGATTGACATCGAACTGCGCCGCTCGCGGCTTCTGTCAGGCTTGACGGTCCTGTTCCACCTCCTGGCTGCGTGCTGTATGCTGATTCTCCCCTGGCCCGCTGCGTTGCGCTACGCGCTGCTGCCGTTCGCTGCGGTTTCAGCGTGGTACGCGCTGCGGCCTTCGCGTTTTCTCGGCCTGCGTCTGCGGAAGGGCGGTGAGCTGGACGGCCTGCTGGCCGACGGCGAAAGCATCCCGGTACTGGTGCAGCCAGGCACTGTGGTATTCACTCAGTTGATCGTTCTGCGTGTGCGGGATCACGACAGCGGTCGGGGTGACAGTCTCGCGTTATTGCCCGACAGCATGTCGGCCGAGCACTTTCGCCTCCTTCGTCTGTGGCTGCGCTGGCGGGTAGAAGCTAGCGGTCGGGTCGAAGGCGGCGTTTGAGAACCGTATTGCGGGCGTGTGCCAGGGTTTCCGGGTAATTGCGACTGGAGTGCAAACCCCGGCTTTCATGGCGTCGGAGCGCGCAACGGATGATCAGGTCGGCGGTGACCACCAGGTTGCGCAGTTCGATCAAGTCGTGGCTGACCCGGAAGAGCGAGTAGAAATCATCGATTTCACGCATCAGCAGGCGGATCCGGTTCTGCGCGCGCTGCAGCCGTTTGGTCGTGCGGACGATCCCGACGTAGTCCCACATGAAGCGTCTCAGTTCATACCAGTTGTGGGCGATGACGATCTCCTCGTCGGGGTCGCTGACGCGACTGGCATCCCATGGTGGCAACTCGGGTAGCGCGCGCGCAGGCTGTTCAAGAATGTCATTGGCCGCCGCTTCGGCAAAGACCAGGCATTCCAGTAGCGAGTTGCTGGCCAGGCGATTGGCACCGTGCAGGCCGGTGCAGGACGCTTCGCCAGCGACGTAGAGCCCCGGAACGTTGGTTCGCGCCCGCAGGTCGGTGACCACGCCGCCGCAGGTATAGTGCGCGGCCGGAACCACCGGGATCGGTTGGCGGGTGATGTCGATGGCCAGTTCCAAGCAGCGCGCCTGAATGTTCGGGAAGTGCGCCGCGAGAAAGGCCGCCGGTTTGTGCGAGACGTCGAGATAGACACAATCCAGTCCGCTTTTTTTCATTTCGAAATCGATTGCTCTGGCGACCACGTCGCGTGGTGCGAGTTCCGCCCGCCGGTCGTGCCTGGGCATGAAGCGCGTGCCGTCAGGCAGGAGAAGTCGTCCTCCTTCGCCGCGGACCGCCTCGGAGATCAGGAAAGACTTCGCCTGCGGGTGGTAAAGGCAGGTCGGATGAAACTGGATGAATTCCATGTTGGCCACCCGGCAGCCGGCGCGCCAGGCCATCGCAATGCCGTCCCCGGTCGACGTATCGGGATTGGTCGTGTACAGATAGACCTTGCCGGCTCCGCCAGTCGCAATCACCGTGTGCGGTGCGCCCAGCGTCAGCACCTCGCCGCTGCCGGTGTCCAGCACGTAGGCGCCGTGGCAACGTCCGTCTGTCAGTCCGAGCTTCTGGCTGGTAATCAGGTCAATCGCGATGTGCTGTTCGAGAATCGTGATGTTCGGCTGCTGGCGAACCTTGCTGGTCAGAGTGCTCTGCACCGCCAGACCGGTCGCGTCCGCGACATGAATGACCCGGCGGGCGCTGTGTCCACCCTCGCGCGCCAGATGGTAGCCATCTTGGTCGCGCGTGAAGGGGACGCCTTGTTCAATCAGCCAGTCGACTGCTCGGCGACCGTTTTCGACCACGAAGCGCGTGGCTCGGGGGTCATTCAGAAAAGCGCCGGCTGTAATCGTGTCGCGGATGTGCGCTTCGATCGAATCGCGGCTGTCGAGCACGGCAGCGATTCCGCCTTGAGCCCAGCTCGAAGCGCTGTCTTCCAGTGCCCGCTTGCTGATCAGTGCCACCTTGAGTGTCTCGGCCAGCCGCAGCGCGGCTGCCTGTCCCGCCAGGCCACTGCCGATGATGAGAACGTCGAAGCGAAGCGCCACGCTGGAGGCCCTGCCAGGAAAGGGCTGCAACTATAGCACGCGCATCGCCGCGCAATGGCGCCCCCCGTTTGGCGCTGAACCATTGCCTGGCAGAACGAGTCAGAGCAGGAGCTCACGCACTGTTACGATGACAATTGAGCGCTTGCGCTATACTTCCGCGCAAAACACCATACGTCATCGACAGGATAAGCAAAGAGCATGAGCGAACGCGAAATTGACCAGTTGCTGGTCGAACGCGCGCAGGCCGGCGATAAGCACGCTTTCGAGATTCTGGTCGGAAAATACCAGCGCAAGCTCGCGCGATTGTTGTCGCGCTTCGTGCGCGACCAGGCGGAGGTCGAGGATGTCGCGCAAGAGGCGTTCATCAAGGCTTATCGGGCGCTGCCTTCGTTTCGTGGAGACAGTGCCTTCTATACCTGGCTCTATCGAATTGGCATCAACACCGCCAAGAATTATCTGGTTGCGCAAGGGCGTCGCGCGCCGACCTCGACCGAGTTTGACACCCATGACGCCGAAAGCTTCGAAGACGCCGGGCAATTGCGCGACATCAATACGCCGGAGAGCCTTCTGCAGTCGAAGCAGATCGGTGAGACGATCAATGCGGCGATGGAGGCCTTGCCGGAAGAATTGCGCAGCGCGATCGTCCTGCGCGAGATCGAAGGCTTGAGTTACGAGGAAATCGCCGAGGCGATGAGTTGTCCGATCGGTACGGTGCGTTCGCGCATCTTCCGTGCGCGTGAGGCGGTGGCGGAGAAGTTGCGGCCGCTGCTCGATACTGCTCCTGATCGCAGGTGGTAAGCCATGACCGAACAGATGTCGGCATTACTGGATGGCGAACTGGCCGGCCTTGACCAAGCGGGACTCAGGGCGGCCTTGAAGTGCCTCTGCGAGGACAGCAACTTGCGTTGTGACTGGGCGCTGGCGCATCTGGTCGGAGATCATCTGCGCGGTCAAGGTGCGCTGAAGGTCGATTTTGCGCGACGGCTGAGGGAACGCCTCGCGGCCGAAACTACGGTGGTGATGCCGGGTTCCTTGACGTCGCGCCACGCGCCGCTCTGGCTGGCCTTGTCGGTCGCCGCGTCGGTGCTCGGCGTTGCTGTGGTGTGCTGGGTGGTGTTGGCGATCAATTCGCCGCAGGCCTTTGAAGTGGCGATCGCACCCCAGTCGCTGCCCACTGCTTCGGGCGGCAGCGTCGGCGAGGCGCAGCCTCGCCGGCGGAGCTGGCGGCCGAGTCTGGTGAATTCCCTCCGGCAACCGTAGCTGCGCCTTGCCCAAGCTTAGGCACTGAGGTGACTGGATGATGAGCGGTGCGTGGGGTACTGTTGCGGCGCTGGATGGCGAGTATGCCTTGATCCGCATGGACGACAGTGGCTGTGGTCGGTGTCGGGAGCCGGGTGGCTGCGGCGGCAGCAATGCCGCCAGCTTTTTGTGCAGGGCGCCGCGCACTTTCCGGGTGCCGAACCCCGAGCACCGGGTCATCGGTGAGCGCGTTCGGGTGCGCGTTGCCGAGGGCGCGATTGGGCACGGGGCGCTGCATGCCTATGCCTCTCCCTTGCTGGCGCTGCTGATCGGTGCGCTGGCCGGTTCCACCTTGGCCGACGAAGCCGGCGCGATCGTCGGCGCGGTCGCCGGCTTGCTGGTTGGTTGGGCGGGTTTGCGGCGTGCGCAGCGGCGCAACACCGGCGACCCGCGTTTTCAGCCATCGATCAAGTCTTGACTTTCGCCCGGTTGTCCTCAAATTCGTCGTTCTGGTCGTGGTCTGGAGTTTACTGCCACGAGCTGACACTCAGGAGGGTATGTAGTGCCATGAGACAATTGTTTGCGGCTTTCTTCTTGACCGTTTTTTCGCTTCTGGCACATGCCCAGAATCGGGGGCTGCCAGATTTCACGGAGTTGGTGGAGAAGCACGGGGCGGCGGTGGTTAATGTCAGCACCATGCAGACCGCGCGTGGCGGTGGGCGCGGTGCGCAGCCCTTCCCGTTCGACGAGAACGACCCGATGTACGAGTTCTTCCGTCGCTTCATGCCCCGCCAGCCAGGGGTGCCGGGATTGCCCGGAGCGCCGCGCGAGTTCGAGAACCGGTCGCTGGGCTCCGGATTCATCGTCAGTTCCGACGGATATATCCTGACCAATGCGCATGTCGTCGATTCGGCGGACGAGGTCGTCGTTCGTCTGACCGACAAGCGCGAATTGAAAGCGCGGGTCATTGGCGCCGACAAGCGCACCGACGTGGCCCTGATCAAGATCGAGGCGACCGGGCTGCCGACCGTTCGTCTGGGTGACCCGAGCGTTCTCAAGGTGGGCGAGTGGGTGGTGGCGATTGGCTCGCCGTTCGGCTTCGACAACAGCGTGACGGCGGGCATCGTCAGCGCCAAGGGGCGGTCACTGCCGCAGGAGAGCTACGTGCCCTTCATCCAGACCGATGTGGCGGTCAATCCCGGCAATTCAGGGGGGCCGCTGTTCAACCTGAGGGGTGAAGTGGTTGGCATCAACTCGCAGATCTATAGCCGTTCGGGTGGTTTCATGGGCATCTCCTTCGCCATTCCGATCGACGTGGCGATGGAGGTTCAGGCGCAGCTGCGTGCGACCGGCAAGGTGAGTCGGGGGCGAATCGGTGTCGTTATCCAGGAAGTGACCAAGGATCTGGCCGAGTCTTTTGGCTTGAACCAGGCCACGGGGGCAGCGGTCAACGCGGTCGAGAAGGGCGGACCGGCGGAAAAGGCGGGTATTGAGCCGGGCGACGTGATCCTCAAGTTCGACGGCAAGACCGTCACCAATTCCAGCGATCTGCCACGGATTGTCGGCGCCACCAGGCCGGGCAGCAAAGTGACCATGCAGTTGTGGCGCAAGGGCCATAGCCGCGAGGTGACGGTGGTCGTCGGCGAAATCCCCGACGAAAAGCTCGCCGCTCGCGGTACCCGGAACGCGAAGCCGGTCGAGCGCGCCGCCAATCGGCTCGGTCTGGTGGTCTCGGAGCTGACTGCCGACCAGAGGCGCGAGCTCAACGTCAGCGGTGGTCTGGTCATTGACGACATCCGCAACAATGCGGCGCGGGCCGACCTGCGGCCTGGCGATCTCATCCTGGCGATCATTGCGCGCGGCGAGAGCACCGAGATCAAGAGCGTCGAACAGTTCAACAAACTGCTGGCACCCCTGGACAAGTCAGCCAGTGTCACGCTGCTGGTGCGGCGGGGCGATCAGCAAACCTTCGTCACCATCAAGGGTCTGCCCGACAGACGCGCGGAGTGACGCAGCCGACTAAGCTGACGCTGCTTTCGCGTCGCTACTGCCATCTCTGCCACGATATGGAACGGGCATTGGCACGTTTGTCTGCCGAGTTGGGGATCGAAGTCGAAGTGGTGGACGTCGATGCCGATGCCGCGCTCGAAAGCCGGTACGATGAATTGGTGCCGGTGCTCCTGCACAATGGCCGGGAGCTCTGCCACTACTTCCTCGATGTCGCCAAAGTCCGTGATTATTTGAGCGAAATCCGCTAGAATCCGCGTTTTAAGGCAGTTCGACCAAGGGTGCCCACCGGCACCTTTTTTTTCAGGGGCGGCGCGGTCGTGACGGCGCCGACACGATGTCCATAGAACACATCCGCAATTTTTCCATTATCGCGCATATCGATCACGGCAAGTCGACGCTCGCCGACCGTATCATTCATCTTTGCGGCGGCCTTTCCGACCGGGAGATGGAGGCGCAGGTGCTGGACTCGATGGACATCGAGCGCGAGCGGGGAATTACCATCAAGGCACAGACCGCGGCGCTGCAGTACCGGGCGCGCAGTGGCGAAATCTACAACCTCAACCTGATCGACACCCCGGGCCATGTCGACTTCTCCTACGAAGTGTCGCGCTCGCTGTCGGCCTGCGAGGGCGCCCTGCTGGTGGTCGATGCGTCGCAAGGCGTGGAAGCCCAGACGGTCGCCAACTGCTACACGGCGATCGAACTTGGTGTGGACGTGCTGCCGGTGCTGAACAAGGTCGATCTGCCGTCGGCGATGCCGGACAAGGCGCGCCAGGAGATCGAAGACGTGATCGGAATCGACGCCAGCCAAGCTGTGCTGGCGTCGGCCAAGACCGGCCTCGGCGTCGAGGACGTTCTGGAAGCGATCATCGAGCGTATTCCAGCACCCGCAGGTGACCCGCAGGCGCCGCTCAAGGCCTTGCTCGTGGACGCCTGGTTCGACAACTACGTTGGCGTGGTGATGCTGGTCCGCGTCTTTGACGGCACGCTGCGAGCCAAGGACAAGATTCGCCTGATGGCCACCGGTTCGACGCACCTCTGCGAACAGGTCGGCGTGTTTACGCCCAAGGCGATGCCGCGCGATGCCTTGCGGGCTGGCGAGGTCGGCTACATCATCTCGGGGATCAAGGAACTGCAAGCAGCGAAGGTCGGAGATACGGTTACCCTCTCGGACCGGCAGGCCGCGCAGGCCTTGCCGGGGTTCAAGGAAATCAAGTCGCAGGTATTTGCCGGGCTTTATCCGGTCGAGTCCAACCAGTACGACTCGCTGCGCGAGGCACTGGAGAAGCTGAAACTAAACGACGCCTCCTTGCGCTACGAACCAGAGGTCTCGCAGGCGCTTGGTTTCGGCTTCCGCTGCGGCTTTCTCGGCCTGTTGCACATGGAGATCGTCCAGGAGCGTCTCGAGCGCGAGTTTGACCAGGATCTGATCACCACCGCGCCAACCGTCGTCTATGAGGTTCTGCTGCGTGACGGCAGCTTGGTCAATGTGGAAAACCCGGCCAAACTGCCGGAACTGTCGAAGATCGAGGAGATCCGCGAGCCGATCATCACGATCACCGTTTTCGTTCCGCAGGACTACCTGGGCAACGTCATCACCCTGTGCAACCAGAAGCGTGGTAATCAGGTCGACATGACCTATCACGGGCGGCAGGTGCAACTGGTGTACGAAATGCCGATGGCCGAAGTGGTGATGGATTTCTTCGACCGCCTGAAGTCTGTTTCACGTGGCTATGCCTCGCTGGATTATGACTTCAAGGAGTATCGCGCGTCCGATGTCGTCAAGCTCGATATTCTGATCAACGGCGAAAAGGTCGATGCCCTGTCTGTCATTCTGCATCGCGCGAACTCGGTCTATCGCGGCCGCGAGCTGGCGGCCAAGATGCGCGAGTTGATCCCGCGCCAGATGTACGACGTCGCCATCCAGGCGACGATCGGCGCCAACATCATTGCCCGAGAAAACGTCAAGGCGATGCGCAAGGACGTGCTCGCCAAGTGTTACGGCGGCGACATCTCACGGAAGAGGAAACTGCTCGAGAAGCAGAAGGCAGGCAAGAAGCGCATGAAACAGGTCGGTTCGGTCGAGATTCCACAGGAGGCTTTCCTTGCTGTGCTACGTGTCGGCAAGTAAAGGGAGGTAAGCAAGTGAATTTTGCATTGATCCTGTTGATCCTGCTGCTGGTCAGCGGTGCCATCTGGGCCGCCGACGCCCTGGTCTTCCGGAAGCGTCGGGTCGCCGACGCCAAGGATCCGTGGTGGGTCGAGTATGGAGCAAGCTTCTTTCCAGTCATTCTGATCGTTTTCGTCCTGCGCTCGTTTATCGTCGAACCGTTCAAGATTCCATCGGGTTCGATGATTCCCACCCTGCTGGTCGGGGATTTCATTCTGGTCAATAAGTACACCTATGGCATCCGGCTGCCGGTCGCCAACCTGAAGGTCGTCGATGTCAGCAGCCCGCAGCGTGGCGACGTGATGGTCTTTCGCTACCCGGAAGATCCGTCCCTCGACTACATCAAGAGGGTCGTCGGCGTACCGGGCGACAAAGTGGCCTACCAGAACAAGCGATTGACGATCAATGGTGTGCCGGTGCCGATGACGCGGGTCGGCGATTATCTTCACCCGGAACGACTCTACTATTCGGAGCAGTTTGTCGAAACCATGGGCGAGGGGGAACATCATGTGCTCAATGATCAAGACGCGCCACCATTCATCCCGCACCCTGGGCAGTTTCCGCATCGCGACGATTGCTCCTACAATACTGCCGGCGTGATCTGCACCGTACCTCCGGGCGAGTACTTCGTGATGGGCGACAATCGCGACAACAGCCGCGACAGTCGCTTCTGGGGCTTTGTTCCGGAAGAGAACATCGTCGGCAAGGCCTTTTTCATCTGGTTGAATTTCAGTGATCTCAAACGGATTGGTTCGTTCAGGTAAGGAGCGGTGACTATGAATCGTCAGCGTGGGTTAGCACTTTCGGCCTTGCTGATCTGGGGCATCGTGATTGGCCTGGTCGCCATTCTTGTCATCCGGGTTCTTCCGGATGTCATCGAGTATTACAAGATCAGGCACGCGGTCAAGGCGGTTGCCGCCGATTCCGGCGGCAAGACCGTTTCGGAGATCCGGCAGGCTTACGGCAAGTATGCTGAAGTCGAGCATATCAAGACCTTCACCTCTGCTGAACTCGACGTCTTCAAACAGGACAACCAGGTGGTGGTGGCTTTTTCATACGAGCGACGCATTCCGCTGGCTGGCAATGTCAGCCTTTTGATCGAATTCCAGGGTTCGGCGTCGGCGCGCGATTCGGGTCAATGATCGATCGCGGACTAGAACAGGCCTTCGGTTACCAGTTCCAGGATCGCGAACTCCTGCAGACGGCGCTGACGCACCGCAGTTACTGTTCTCCGCACAACGAGCGGCTCGAGTTTCTCGGCGACGCCATTCTCAACGCGGTCATCGCGCGTCGCCTGTTCGAGTCCTTTCCAACGCTTCCGGAAGGTGATTTGTCGCGCCTGCGCGCCAATCTGGTACGCCAGGACAGCCTGCACCGGCAGGCTGTGGCGCTTTCGCTGGGCAGTTTTCTTCGCCTTGGCGAGGGCGAGCAGAAAAGTGGTGGGCATCGACGCCCATCGATCCTGGCCGATGCCCTCGAGGCCTTGTTTGGCGCGGTCTGGCTGGATTCCGGTTTCGACGCCGCCAGCAGGGTCATCGTCCGCCTCTATCAAGAGATGCTCGATCAACTGACCCCGACCCCCGGACAGGAGATCAAGGACGCCAAGACGCGCTTGCAGGAGTGCCTTCAGGGTCGGCGCCTTGCCTTGCCACAGTATTCGCTGATCGCCACCGAAGGCGAGGCGCATGCCCACCTGTTTACCGTGGCCTGTGTGATCGATTCACTGCGCATCCGCAGCGAGGGGAGTGGTGGAACGCGCCGGGCTGCGGAACAGATGGCCGCGGAACGCGCGCTGGAAAACCTGGCCCGGACATGAGCGAAGCCCAGGTCCGGTCCGGACAGATTGCCATTGTCGGCCGCCCGAACGTCGGCAAGTCGACCCTGCTCAACGCGCTGATCGGTGAAAAACTCAGCATCGTTTCGCGACGCGCGCAGACCACGCGCCACCGGATCATGGGAATCCTCACCGAAGCCGATGCGCAATACGTTTTTGTCGACACGCCGGGCTTCCAGACCCGGTACGACAACGCACTGAACCAGATGATGAACCGCGGCGTCCGGCAGGTGCTGGCCGAGGTGGATGTCGTCCTGTTCGTGGTCGAGGCCGGCCGCTTTGACGAGCGCGACCGTGCGGTGCGCCAGCTCGTCGCGGACGGCTGCCCGGTGATCATCGTCGTGAACAAGATCGACCAGATCAGGAACAAGGCCGATCTGCTGCCTTATCTGGAGCGCCTTGGCGGCGAGGGAGCCTTCACGGCGCTGATTCCGCTCAGCGCGACCCGCCGGGCACAACTCGACGTGCTGCTCGCCGAGATCCGCAAGCACTTGCCGAACGACGGGCTGCTCTACGGCGAGGACGAGATCACCGACCGCAGCGAGAGATTCCTGGCCGCCGAATACATTCGTGAAAAGCTTTTTCGCCTGATCGGCGACGAACTGCCGTATGGCGCTGCCGTCGACATCGAGAAATTCGTTGTCGACGGTGAACTGCGCCGGATTAGCGCGGCGATTGTCGTCGACCGCGCCGGTCACAAGTCGATCATCATCGGCAGGGGCGGTGAAGTCGTCAAACGAATAGCTTCCGAGGCCAGGCAGGACATGGAGCGCATGTTCGGTGGTCCGGTTTTCCTCGAAGTGTTTGTCAAGGTCAAGTCGGGTTGGGCCGACGATGCGCAACTGCTCAAGAGCCTCGGCTACGAATAGACGGAAGAACAGGCAGGAGAGGCAATGGGTTTGTCGCAGTACGCTGGCCGGCGAGTCGGGAAGTGAATCAGCGGCACAAGGTCGATGCACAGCCGGCGTTCGTGCTGCATGCCTACCCGTACAGCGAGACCAGCCTGATCATCGACGTCTTTTCGCGCGACTTCGGTCGTGTCGCCCTGCTGGCGCGCGGTGCGCGGCGGCCGCGCTCGATATTGCGCGGCGTTCTGCTGGCTTTTCAGCCACTCGAGGTCGGCTGGGCGGGCCGGGGCGAGGTGCAAACGCTGATGAAGGCCGAGTGGCGCGGCGGGCAGCCGTTGCTGGCAGGTAAAGCCTTGTTCTGTGGCTACTACCTCAACGAACTACTGATCCACCTGCTGCCCCGCGAGGACGCGCACGCGCGGCTCTTCGCGGCCTATGCCGAGACCTTGCGTCGTTTTGCCGATGGTGCGCAGGAATCGGACTTGCGGCGTTTCGAGCGGACGCTGCTGCAGGAACTGGGCTACGGTCTGAGCCTCGAGACCGATACCGACGGTCTGGCGGTCGACGACAGCGCGCACTACGCCTACGAAATCGAACGTGGTCCGGTGCGTTTGCCGGGCCCCGGCAACTCGGCGCTGTCGGTAAGTGGCAGGACCTTGATCGACCTGGCGCGAGAGGATTTCTCCGATCCGCGTTCGCTGGCCGAAGCCAAGCAACTGATGCGCACGCTGATCGGCCACTACACGGGCGGCAGGCGTCTGGCAAGCCGCAGAATCTTCATGGAGCTACAGGAACTATGATTGAACTCGGCGTCAATATCGACCACGTGGCGACGATCCGGCAGGCGCGCTGCACCTACGAGCCTGATCCGGTCTGGGCGGCGGTCGAGGCACACCTTGGCGGTGCCGATGGCATCACCATTCACCTGCGCGAGGACCGGCGGCACATCCAGGACGCCGACGTCGAGAAGCTGCGTGATCTGGCGCAGATCAAGCTCAATCTCGAAATGGCCGCGACCGACGAGATGGTCGCCATCGCCTGTCGGGTCAAGCCGCAAATGGCGATGCTGGTCCCGGAAGGGCGGCACGAAGTGACCACCGAAGGGGGGCTCGACGTCCTGGCGCAGGAAGCCCGGCTGCGCCAGGCAGTGGACCGGCTCGCCGAGGCGGGGATCGTCAGCAGCGTATTCATCAATGCCGAGCCGGCGCAGGTCGAGGCCGCCGCGAAAATCGGCGCGCGCGTCTGCGAAATCCACACCGGCCCCTATGCGCACGCCTTCTACACCCAGGGGCGTGATCCCGAGAGCACTGCGGTGCTGGCCGAGATCGAAAAGATCAGGCTGGCCGGCGAGACCATTCGCCAGCTCGGCATGCGTTTCAACGCCGGACACGCGCTCAACTACTTCAACGTCCAGCCGGTGGCGCAACTGGCCGGGATCCGGGAACTGCACATCGGACACGCGATCATCAGCCGGGCGGTCTTCGTTGGCCTGCGCGAAGCAGTGCGGGAAATGAAACGCCTGCTTCGCGAAGCGCAGGGATCAGGGTTGGCACCTGCGCCGGCGCCATGATCGCGGGCATCGGCACCGACATTGTCGCGATCGCCCGTCTTGGCACGCTGTACGAGCGGCACGGCCAGCGCGCACTGGCGAAACTGCTGTCACCGCGCGAGTGCACCGAGTTTGCCGGCACGCGGCAGCCGGCGCGGTTTCTCGCCAAGCGTTTCGCTGCCAAGGAAGCCTTCGGCAAAGCGCTCGGGATCGGTCTCGCGGCACCGGCCACCTTGCCGAATATCGGTGTCACTCACGATGCACTGGGCAGACCGGTATTCGAATACGCGGCCGCGCTCGCTGCCCATCTGGCGACGCGCGGGCTGGTCGCGCACCTCTCGATCAGCGATGAGGAAGACTTCGCCGTCGCCTTCGTGATCATGGAGCAGGCATGAACACCGTCAACCCCCCCGAGCGGCTGCCACTCGGACCGCTGATGATTGACCTCGCCGGACCGACCCTGTCCGCGGGCGAGAGCCAGCGTTTGCGCCACCCGCTGCTTGGCGGGGTGATCCTGTTTTCCAGGAACTACCAGTCGCCGGAGCAACTCGAGCGATTGACGGCGGCGGTACATGCCCTTCGGTCGCCGCCCCTGGCCATTGCCATCGACCACGAAGGTGGCCGGGTGCAGCGCTGCCGACAAGGCTTCACGCGGTTGCCGCCGATGCGCCGTCTCGGCGACTTGTGGGACCGCGACCGGCCGCTGGCCCGCGCGACCGCCCGCGAGCTGGGCTATGTCCTGGCGGCCGAGTTGCGGGCGCGTGGCGTCGACCTGTCGTTTACGCCGGTGCTGGACCTCGACTGGGGGCGCAGCGGCGTCATCGGTGATCGGTCTTTCCACGGCGATCCGGCTGCCGTCGTCGACCTGGCCGGCGCGTTCATCGAAGGTCTGCATGGCGCCGGCATGGCCGCTTGCGGCAAGCACTTTCCGGGTCACGGCTGGGCCGAGGCGGATTCGCATGTCGCCTTGCCAGTGGACGAGCGCGGCCTGGACGAAATGGCTTCCGATCTGGAGCCCTATCGCCGGCTTGGCCTGGACGCGGTGATGCCGGCGCACGTGATCTATCGGCAGGTGGACCATCGGCCGGCGGGCTTCTCGCCGGTCTGGAATCGTCTGCTTCGGGAAGAACTGGCCTTCGCCGGCGTAATCTTCAGTGACGATCTGTCGATGGCCGGCGCCGGAGTTGCCGGCGACATCGTCGCGCGCTGCACGGCGGCGTGGGACGCCGGCTGCGACATGCTGCTGGTGTGCAATGCTCCACAGGCGGTCGGCGAAGTGCTGGCCAAATGGCAGCCGGTTCCCGATGCCTTACGAGCAGGGCGTATCGAGCGCCTGTTACCGGTGACGGCAGCGGTCGACTGGTCGAGCCTGCAGAAAGACGCGAGCTATCAGTCCGGCGTTGCCGCGGCGCTGCGCTTGTCTACCTGACGCCAATAGAACAACAGGCAGCCAAAGCTGCATGCTGGATACGCGACCGACAACGGTCAGACGCGCGGACTACTTGGCCCGCGAGCGATATTCGTTGGTACGGGTGTCGATTTCGATCTTGTCCCCGATCTCGACAAACGCCGGAACGGGCAGTTCGAAACCGGTGGCCAGCCGGGCAGGTTTCAAGACCTTGCCCGAGGTGTCGCCCTTGACCGCAGGCTCGGTATACACCACTTCACGAACGATGCTGCTCGGCAACTCGATCGAGATCGCCTTGCCGTTGTAGAACACCGCCTCGCAAGGCATCCCGTCTTCAAGGTAGCTCAGGGCGTCAGCCATGCAGTCGGGCTCTATTTCGTATTGATTGTATTCGGCGTCCATGAATACATAGAGCGGGTCGGCGAAGTACGAATAGCTGACTTCCTTGCGTTCAAGCTGGATGACGTCGAACTTGTCGTCGGCACGATAGACGGTTTCGCTGGGCGATTCGGTCAGCAGATTCTTCATCTTCATCTTGACCACCGATGCGTTACGCCCGGATTTGACGTACTCGGATTTCAACACCACCATCGGGTTGTCGCCGACCATGAAGACGTTGCCTGCGCGAAGCTCTTGTGCGGTTTTCATCGAACGTTCCAGAAAGCAGTTTGGATAAGCCGATGATTATAACTTGGAATGGGCGAAGCGTAGCAGGCGGCTGGCCAGATCGTCCTGTCGGGCCAGGCTTTCCTGCCAGCGCTGAGCGTGCTCGCGCAGGGTCGGAAGACTCGCGGCCAGTTTTCGCCAGGACGCCGATTCGATTCTTCCCGCATTCCACTTATGCCAGAATTCGCGCAAGGCTGTGGTGCCGCCCGCCGGCAGCTCGGCACAGTAGAGCGCTAGAAAGGCGTCGAGCTTGATGACGTGGGCGCCTGCCGCCTGCGGGTAGATGTGCCAGACCAGCGGCTTCGCTGCCCATTGCGCGCGAACGAAGGAATCTTCGCCACGGACGAAATTGAGGTCGCAGAGCCATAGCAGCTGGTCGTAGTGGTCCTGTTCCAGGAACGGCAGGATGCGGATTTCCAGTGCGCCACGGCGGAACGTGTCGCCGGCTTCGATGGACCGCCCAGCGTAGCTGCGAATCTGTGGTAGCGCGCGCGACAGCGGCGCCAGGCAGCAGACGGGGATCTCCGACACTTCCCATGCGGCCAGCAGGTCGTTGATCGCCGGGGTCTCGTAGGCGAACAGCGAGACCAGCAGACGGTCGCCTGGCGGCGGAACGCAGCCCGCCTGGCGCCAGAAAGCGATCTGCAAATCAGCGTCGCCGGCGAAGTGCCGGCGGCGACCCAGCAAGTCGTGCTCGCGCAGCAGGCCACCGGTGGCGCCGGTGAATCCGGGGAAGAAGAAGAACTTGTCGAGCGGCAACCGCGGGTGCGGCGAGGGCAGGGTATGGCAGCCAGCGACCCAGTCTTCGGCACTCAGGTAATCGAGATTGATCCACGCCGGGCGCGGCGAACGTTGCGCCATACTTACCACGAAAGTCTCGGGCAGGCGGCAGGCGAAGGTTTCCAGCACCACCGCGGCGGGAGCTATCGCGGCGAAGCGCGGTTCCCAGCGCCGGACTTCGATCCCCTGCACGAGCTGCATCGCCAGCGTCGGGTCCACCTTTGGGCAGAGCACATTGAAGGTCTGCAGCTGATCGACCCACAAGCGCACCCGCAAACGGTGTTCGCTGGCCAGCTGTCGGGCCAACCGCCAGCAAACGCCGATGTCGCCGAAGTTGTCGATGATCCTGCAGAAGACATCCCAGTCGGGGCCGGCGGCCGTGTCCGGCTCGGGTGCAACGGGTGGCAAGGGTGGCACTGGCGGGCGTGATAACATCGAAAGCGCTATCCTACGTCAGCCGGCCGCCACCGCGAAAGCTCATGGAACACCCCTTCGACGCCAAATCCCTGCTGGCCACGCTGACTGAGCTGCCCGGAGTCTATCGGATGCTCGATGGCTCCGACACCGTGCTCTACGTCGGCAAGGCCAAGAACCTCAAGAAGCGCGTCGCGTCGTATTTTCGCGATCGCCACCCAAGTCCGCGGATCGCTCTGATGGTCGCCCAGATCGCTCGCGTCGAAACCACGGTGACGCGCTCGGAGGCCGAGGCGCTACTGCTCGAAAACAACCTGATCAAGAGCCTGTCACCACGCTACAACATCCTCTTTCGCGACGACAAGTCCTACCCCTACATCGTGCTGACGCACGATCGCTACCCGCGCCTGGGCTTTTTCCGTGGCGCGACCGACCGGCGCGCCGACTACTTCGGTCCCTTTCCATCGGTACTGGCGGTGCGTGAAAGCATTCATCTGCTGCAGAAGATGTTTCGCCTGCGCACTTGCGAGAACGGGGTGTTCAACAACCGCTCGCGGCCGTGCCTGCTGTACCAGATCAAGCGTTGTTCGGGGCCCTGCGTCGGGCTGATCGAAGCCGATCGCTATGCCGAGGACGTCGAGATGGCGAACATGTTTCTGCAGGGGCGCCAGCAGGACGTCATCGGACGCCTGTCGGCAGCGATGGACACGGCGGCAGCCAATCTCGCTTTCGAGCAGGCTGCCGTTTGCCGTGACCAGATCCAATCCTTGCGTCAGGTGCAGGACAAGCAATACGTCGACAGCGGCAAGGGCGGCGATGTCGACATCGTCGCCGCGGTTGACGAACATGGCATCCTGTGCGTCAACCTGGCGATGGTCCGCGGCGGTCGGCATCTCGGTGACCGGCCGCAGTTTCCCGGTAATTCTGCCGATTCGTCAGCACCAGAAGCGCTGGCCGCCTTTCTCACCCAGCACTATCTCGTGCACCCGATACCCTTGCAGATCCTGGTCAACTTGCCGCCGGCAGATGGCGAGCTTGCGGATTGGCTCAGCGAAGCAGCCGGCCGACCGGTCAGGGTCGCCGAGGCCAGGCTGACCATGCAGAGGATCTGGGTGGAAATGGCTGAACAGAACGCGCGCCTGGCCATCGCCGCGCGCCGCAGTGTGCTGTCGCGGCAGGGGCAGCGGCTTGAAGCGTTGTGCCAGGTGCTCGAGTTCGAGGTCGGGGAGGGCAAGGAGGGACGCCTCGAGTGTTTCGACATCAGTCATACGCAAGGCGCGGCGACGGTCGCGGCGTGCGTCGTCTTTCAGGGTAGCGGCATGCGCAAGTCCGAGTATCGGCGCTTCAATATTCGCGACGTTCAGCCCGGCGACGATTACGCGGCGATGCGGCAAGCGGTACTGCGTCGCTACGAGAAGCTGCTTACCGGCGACGGCGACGGCGCCGTGCCGGATCTGATCCTGATCGATGGTGGCAGCGGCCAGGTCAGCGCCGCGGGCTCGGCGCTCGAGGAACTCGGCCTGGCGCAGCTGCTGATCCTTGGCGTTAGCAAGGGCGAGGCACGCAAGCCGGGTCTGGAAACGCTGGTTTTCGCGGATGGCCGCGACCCGTTACAATTGCCGTCTGAACATCCCGCTTTGCATCTGATCCAGGAAGTCCGCGACGAGGCGCATCGCTTTGCGGTTTCGGGACACCGCGCCAGGCGTGGCAAGACAGCGCGAACTTCGCGGCTCGAAGAGATCGGGGGTATCGGGCCAATGCGGCGTAAAGCACTGATCTCTCGTTTTGGCGGCTTGCAAGGCATTGCGGGTGCCGGGATAGACCAACTGACCGCAGTTCCGGGAATCAGCCGGGAACTCGCCGAGAAAATTTACGCGGCCTTGCACTGATGCCACTGAACATACCGATTTTGTTGACCTGGCTGCGGATCGTCCTGATTCCGTTGATGATCGCCATCTACTACGTCCCCGAGTCCTGGGTGCACTTCGTCGGGCGCGATCTGGCGGCAACGGTGGTGTTCGTCGTCGCGGCCGTCACCGACTGGCTTGATGGCTATCTTGCGCGTCGCTGGCGGCAGACGTCGGCTTTCGGCGCTTTCCTGGATCCGGTGGCCGACAAACTGATGGTCGCTGCAGCGCTGATCGTCCTTGTTCAACTGGGCCGGCTGGATGCCATTCTGGCGGCGATCATCATCGGTCGCGAGATCACCATTTCCGCCCTGCGCGAATGGATGGCGCAGATTGGCGCGCACCGCAGCGTGGCCGTATCGATGATCGGCAAGATCAAGACCACCGCGCAGATGGTGGCCATTCCGCTGCTGCTTTACCATTCTCCCCTCCGGGGCCTGGATGTCTCTATGGCGGGCACCTGGCTGATCTACGTGGCCGCCGTGTTGACCCTGTGGTCGATGGGATATTACATGCGGATGGCCTGGCCGCACCTGATTGAAGAGGATCGAAGGCGCTAGGTACGAATCCAGGCAAGTAGCGCAAGGACAGAATAGTGCGCCAGGAATGCTTGACAAGGCATTGACAGCGATCGACAGGCCTTTATAATGCGCCTTCGCTTCACGCGGGAGTAGCTCAGTTGGTAGAGCGATACCTTGCCAAGGTATAGGTCGAGAGTTCGAGACTCTTCTCCCGCTCCACAGGCTCTGCCGAGTGGTCCGCTTGTTAACACGATTCGTCGAAGGTTGGTCGCAGTCCAGTCGAAAGCAGCGGCATTTCCTACCGCCAGGTAGGCACGGCGCGATAGCAAAGCGGTTATGCACCGGATTGCAAATCCGTGTAGGTGGGTTCGACTCCCGCTCGCGCCTCCAGACAAAACAGCCGCTTGTCGCGGTCAAGCGGTTATGCTTTTGTGCTTCTTCGGATCCGGGAAGCGGATAGTAAGCAGGATTCAGCAATTCAGATCGACGTCACCGTAGAACAACCCGTCACGCCGCCAGGTCGGTTGGGGTCATGCGGTCGGTCCACTGTGGCGCGCTCGCCGGCAGCAACAGGCAGGTACCCGCCTGAGCGAAGCAAGAGCGGGCAGCGGAGACAATTGCGAGACTACTCCGCCGCCGACTGTTGCCCGGCACGGTGCTCGCGCGCCATGTAAACCGACAACTCACCGATCAAATCAACAAACCCTCAGCGGTTGCTAGTAGGCAGTCATGTTGAAAGGCGATGATGCAGGCCACCGAGCTTGCGCCTGACATTCCTGGCTCATCGGATAGGCCGAGTCTCATCCGATTCATCGGATTCAAATTGACTGACTATGAATGGGTCTGCGCTCATCCCTCTCCGGTACCACCTCTAACCTTCCCTGCCTTGTGCTTGTGCTTCCAAGAGTCCTCGCACGGCGTGCCGTGATCACGGATGTCCGACACCTTTTCGCCGCCAAATCGCCATTTTCCGTCCGACGTGTAGTCCATCAATTGCCGGCGCCGATTCTTGCTGGCCCATGCGCCGTGGTGGCCTTTGCTATCCGGTCTGAGGTAATAGCAGATCACGGCAGCCACAAATTCAGATTCGGAAAGAGGACTCTCCTGGTGCCGCAGGGCCAGATCGTGTTCCACTTCGCCTGAGGGCGTGAAGTAAGCGCTGTTGTCGAACAGCGTCGCCGACACCGCCAACAGGTGATCGAGCGTCGAATCGCGGCAGAGCAGTTGCAGAACATCATCGATGTGGGAAGTGTCGGTCCTCGGAAAGACGATGCGGGATCGCCTGAAATCCGCCGCGCCTGGCGAAGCATTTCGCCCCTCGTCATCGCGAACGTTGAACTTCGCTTGCGCCGAGAGGCTGGCGAGAGATGAGGTCGAAACCAGCACCCCGCGCACCCGGAAAGTCGATGTCCGGCCCGCAAATTCCACCTCCTGGCCGCTGGCTGCCAACTGGCGTTCAACCACATGCGGCATGTACAGCGTGCAAACGACCTTGGAGTCCGACCAGCCGCCCCGGGCCCCCAAGGTCAGGCCTTTCGGATCGACAAAGCCGAGCACTTGCGTCCGCGTTTCGTAGTCCAGAATCCAGTGTAGATGTCCTCGGTGGCCCAGTGGAATTCGGTGTCCTCGCCGGTCGATTTGACGTAGCGGGCACCGGCTTTGCCCTAGAGTGTGTTGACATTCAAGCGAGCCAAATGACGGATGCGGCGAGGGCGATGAAGGAAGCGAAACGCTCGGCGAGTTTGTCGTAGCGTGTGGCGATACGTCGAAATTGCTTGATGCGGCAG
>NZ_JAPUVQ010000126.1:0-18493 GCF_029255145.1 Accumulibacter sp. | reverse complement strand
CTAACTCGCGCCTTGAGGTGCTCCAGCGTAGGGCAGAGCCCTGGCATCAGGTCGGCAAGAATTCCAATCGCGGAATTTGGGTTGCTTCCCGAGCTTGACTCGGCAGTGCTCGGCATTCGACAATGCCGGGATTGCTCGCCGCCCGTACCAGACACCAAGGCAGCTGCGGTAAGTGTGGCGGAACGTGTTGGGCGGACGCTGGTCGTTTGGCTAGAGGCAGCGCCGTTTCCGGTTCGGCACTCGGGCGACCAAGAGGCTCTCACAGCAGCTATCGGGCCGGGTTTTCCCGTGACGATGTCGGGTCGCTAGGATCGACGTCGCCATGGACCAGTAGCGCGACATCGCGTGATGTCGCGATATTTTTTTGGGGGTAAAAATGCAAATCGAAGGTAGCGTATTTTTGGTAACGGGAGCAGGTTCCGGACTGGGCGCGGCAACGGCGAGCAATCTGGTGAGCGCTGGTGGAAAAGTCGTCATTGTTGACGTGGACGCAGCCGCCGGTGAGGCGCAGGCAGCGCAACTCGGCGCCAACGCGCGCTTTGCGAAGACGGATGTGACCGATGAGGCCAGCGCGCGTGCCGCCGTCGATCTGGCGGTCAAGGAGTTCGGTGGGTTGCACGGACTGGTCAACTGCGCCGGTGTTGCACCGCCCAAGAAAGTGCTGGGCCGCGATGGACCACACGACCTGGCTACTTTTGCGCGCGTGGTGAGCATCAATCTGGTCGGAACCTTCAACATGATCCGTCTGGCAGCCGAGGCGATGAGCAAGAACCAGCCGAACGAGGGTGGCGAGCGCGGCGTCATCGTCAACACCGCTTCGGTTGCTGCTTTCGATGGTCAGATTGGCCAGGCCGCCTATGCCTGTTCGAAGGCTGGCGTAGTGGGTCTGACCTTGCCGGTAGCGCGCGAGATGGCCGCGCACGGGATCCGTGTGGTGACCATTGCTCCAGGAATCTTCGAGACGCCGATGCTCAAGGGTCTGCCGCAGGCCGCACAGGATTCGCTGGGCCAGATGGTGCCGTTCCCATCGCGTCTGGGCAAGCCCGCCGAATACGCGGCGCTGGTGCAGCACATCTGTGAGAACGGCTACCTGAATGGCGAAGTGATCCGCCTAGATGGCGCCATCCGGATGGCCTCCAAGTAATCGACGTAGTCCTGGCCCGCGGCCAGTGGCAAACTTCAATTCGGCAGTAGCCGTTGCAATAAAGGAGCGCAGAATGAGTGAGTCAGTTGTCATTGTAGGTGCCAAACGAACACCCGTAGGGGCCTTCCAGGGCCAGTTTTCGGCTGTCACCGCGCCGCAACTCGGCGCCGTCGCGATCAAGGCCGCCGTTGAGCAGGCTGGCGTCAAAGTTGAGGACATCGACGAGGCCCTGATGGGCTGCTGCCTGATGGCCGGTGTACGTCAGGCGCCAGCGCGCCAGGCGGTACTCGGCGCAGGTCTGCCGACGTCGGTGCCGTGCACCACCTTGACGAAGATGTGCAGCTCGGCCCAGAAGACGGTCATGATCGCGCACGACGAACTGCTGGCGGGTTCGGTCAATATCGCCATTGCCGGCGGTATGGAGTCGATGACCAATGCGCCGCACGTGCTTACCAGCGCCCGCTCGGGCTATCGCCTGGGCAATGGCGTGCTTCACGATCACATGTTCCTCGACGGCCTCGAGGACGCCTACGAGCAAGGCAAGCCGATGGGCGTGTTTGCCGAACTGTGCGTGGACAAGTACGCGTTCTCCCGTGAAGCGATGGACGCTTTTGCCGCCGAATCGGTGACGCGTGCGCAGAACGCCGTCACCAGTGGCGTCTTCAGGGACGAAATCGCGCCGGTTACCGTCAGCACCCGCAAGGGTGACGTCGTGGTTGATTCCGACGAAACGCCGATGAAGTGCGACGCGTCGAAGATTTCCAAGCTGAAGCCAGTGTTCAAGCGGGACGGAGCGGTCACACCCGCCAACTCGTCGTCCATTTCGGACGGCGCCGCAGCCTTGGTCATGATGCGCGAGTCGGATGCCAAGGCCGCCGGGCTCACGCCGCTGGCACGGATTGCCGGGCATACGACCTTTGCGCACGAGCCCTCGTGGTTTACCACCGCGCCGGTGTTTGCCTTTCAGAACCTCCTGAAGAAACTCGGTTGGCAGGCCGAGGAGGTCGACCTGTGGGAAATCAACGAGGCGTTCGCGGCGGTGACCATGGCGTCGATGCACGACCTCAAACTGTCGCACGACAAAGTCAACGTCAATGGCGGCGCTTGCGCGCTTGGCCATCCGATCGGCGCCACCGGGTCACGGATTCTGGTGACACTGCTCTACGCACTCAAGGCGCGTGGCCTCAAGCGCGGTATCGCCGGCCTGTGCGCCGGTGGCGGTGAAGCGACCGCGATTGCCATCGAAGTTCTCTGATCGAGTTGTCAACGAGCATTCCCGCCCCGCTGACCTCAGGTTGCGGGGTGGGCGAGGAGCGAAGCAGATGTTGATCGACAAGAAGCACATAGGCATGAAAGTGCCGCCACACTCGGTGACCCCGACGGCGTGGCAACTGAAGTGGTTCGCCAAGGCGACGGGTGAAACCAACCCCATCTACTTCGACGAAGAAGCCGCCAGGAAGGCGGGGTTGCCGGGCGTTCTGGTCCCCCCGACCTTCTTTTTCTGCATGGACATGGACAAGGATGAGCCCTTCGACTACATCGCGACCATGGGCTGCGACTTTGGGAAAATGCTGCACGGCGAGCAGATTTTCACCTATTACAAACCGGTCTATTCGGGCGATACGCTGGACTTCGACGGACAGGTGACCGATATTTACGACAAGAAGAACGGCGCTTTGCAGTTTATCGTCAAGGATGTCAAGGTCAGCCGGCAAGGCGATCCAGTGTGCGATCTGCGCACCGTGATCGTCATCAGGGCATAGGGGAAAGTCGATGACAATACCGAATTTTGATGCGCTCAAGGTGGGCGACGAGATCCCTTCGTTCACTACGGAACCGGTGTCTCGTCTTACCCTTGCGCTCTATGCAACGGGTTCCGGGGATCACCATCCCCTGCACCTCGACCAGGACTATGTGCGCTCGAAGGGCATGAAGGATGTGTTCGCCCATGGCATGCTGGGTATGGCCTACCTTGGACGCTTGCTGACCCAATGGGTGCCGCAGGAGGCGATCCGCAGTTTCGGCGTGCGCTTTACGGCGATCACCTGGGTCGGCGAGAGCATGGTCTGCACCGGCAAAATCGTCGAGAAACTGGAGCGGGACGGCGAGAAATGCGTGCGGCTCGAGTTGACCTGCGCCAACGAGCAGGGTGAGGCAAAGCACAAGGCAGATGCGGTGGTGGCCCTGGCGTAGCACGGCGATAGCCAGAAGCTGCATGATCGCGGCCGTCACCAGACGGCCGCAGTTTGGTTGTAGAGCACTGGGTCTACCGATAGGCATCCGCCTGGCGTTTCGGTAGGCGTGTCCGACACACTGAAAGGAGATCGAACGAGTGGAAAGCAATAATCCGAATGAGCAACTAGGCGGCGTCGTCAATGCTTGGGCTGATATGCAGAAGCGCATGTGGGGCGACTGGTCCGGGATGCTGCAGAATCTCCCAGGCGGCAGCGAAGGCCCCGTAGAAGCAGTGAAGAAAGGCGTTGAGTCGGCCAGCAAAGGCACCAATGAGGCCGCGCGCATGCTGATGGATCGCATGACCAGCAGTCAGGGCGCGATGAATCGCGTCATGGATTTCTTTTTTCGGTCGATGAAGGTCGTGGCCCCGAATCTCGACGCCAACAAGGACTGGCGCCCCGATCTCAAGAGTTTTGCCGACCAGTGGGCCAAGGAGTCGACGGCCATGCTCCAGCGCAGCATGGGCATGGGTTCGCACCTCGGAAATCTCGGTAACACCATGAGCAAGGATATGCCGGAAGCGATGGGTCCCTGGCTGTCGTTCTTGATGCAGGCGGCGTCGTCAGGTCACTTCGGCGAGGCCATGCTCGGTGGCACGGCAGGCCTCAATCGCCTGCTGTCGATGGAAGGCGACGCCAGCGCTGTAGGCGGGGTGGGCCAGATTCCACTGTTTGGTGCTTCGCGCGAGAAGAACGCAAAGACCTTGCGTCTGGTCGACGCCGTCGTCGATCTGCGCAAAACCAGTCTGGCGTTCCACAAGCGTTTCGCCGAGGCGCTGGCCACGGCCGTCGAAGCGACTGTGGAAGAACTTGGCAAGGTGGCCGCCAAGGGCGACAAGATCACGGCCGTGCGCCAACTTATGAGTCTCTGGTACCGCACCGCCGACAAGTCCCTGCTAGTGACCTTCAACAAGCAGGAGTTCCTCGACACGCAAAACGAGTTTACCAAGGCTCAGCATGCGTTCAAACTTGCGCAACGCGCTGTCGTCGAGGACATCTTCCGTGGTCTGGATATGCCTACTCGCACCGAGTTGGATCAAACCTACCAGGTGATCCACGACCTCAAGAGAGAGGTCCGCCTGCTCAAGAAGGCGCTGCTTCCGACGACCCACGCTGCGGCACCCAAGGCCGGCGCCACGTCCCGCACGGCGGCGGCGCGGCGCGCCAAGAGCGAGTGAGCCGAGAAGCCTGAAGAACCTTGTTGATTCGGCTGATAAGCTAATAGACCTTTAGGAGGCTGCTACCCATGTTTTCTTTTCCCATCCAGATTCTTCCCGCCGACCTGGCCGCTGAATCCGCTGCCCTGAACGCCAAACTCGCCAAGGGCGTGAGCAACCTCACCAACCTGACCGACGACGATATCGATATCGGCAGCACGCCGAAAGATGTCGTTTTCGCGCAGGACGGGATCGAGGTTTACCATTACCACGCGCTGGTCGAGCAGGCCAAGATCATGAAGACGCCGCTGCTGATCGTGCCGCCGCTGATTAACGGCTACGAGGTGGCCGACCTGCAACCGGACCGTTCGCTGGTGCGTAATCTGCTGAACGAAGGCATCGACGTTTACCTCAACAACTGGGGCTACCCGCGTCAGGTCGACAAGTACAGGACCATCGACGACTACATCAACGGCTACCTCGACGACACCGTCGATTTCATCCGTCAGCATCATGGCGTCGACAAGATCGCCCTGTTGGGCATCTGTCAGGGTGGAGCAATGTCAACCACCTATGCGGCGCTCAATCCGGAGAAGATCAGCCATCTGGTTTTGACGGTCACGCCAATTGATTTCGACGCCTACAAGGCGAATCACAAGCCGCACGAGGGCTTGATGTTCACCATGGGTGCCGAGGCAGATGTCGAGCAGATGGTGGCGGTGCATGGCAATGTGCCGGCCAGCGTGCTCAACGAGTCGTTCATGATGGCCTCGCCGTTCATCCTGAACTACGGCAAGTACGCCGACGTGATCGATATCCTTGACGACCGCAACGCCTTGCAGAACTTCCTGCGCATGGAAAAGTGGCTGTTCGGTGGGCCCGACGCCGGTGGTCAGATGTTCAAGGAGTTTGTCCGCGACTACCTCAAGAGCAACAAACTCGTCAAGGGGACTCTCGAAATCGGCGGCCGCAAGGTCGACCTCCAGAATCTCACGATCCCGATCCTCAACATCTTTGCCGAGAAGGACCATATTGTGCCGCCGCCGTGCACGGTCGCCCTCGGCAAGTATGTCGGCAGCAAGGATTACACCGAGTTTGCCATTGCCACCGGACACATCGGCATCTACACCGGTGGCCTGTCGCAAAAGGTGTTGGCGCCGACGGTCGGCAAGTGGTTGCGCGAACGCAACGCTTGAGTCCGGCAGCACGTTGCGTCCGCCAGGGCGCAGGGTAATCTGACGGCAGGGTGGGAGCACGTTTGGGCGATATTAATCGTACGGGTATTGGTAAGTACGAGGTTCCCCCAAGGTGTTCCCATTTGTCGTTTGCGCGACTGCGGCGGTGTCCCGACGCGCCGTGGCACGCCTGTAGTCCGACGAGTGCCAGCGCCGTGAGCGAGAACTCTGTAGTGGTCAAGCTATTTCGGACACCGGGATGAGTCTTTTGCCAATGTTGTTGTTCATAGATGTTCGGCGGCAGGGCTGGCCGGGCGCATTCAGGTGCGCGCGCAGTCCAAACCGGTGTTCGAACGCGAGCGCTTCGCGCAACTGATCGAGCACCGCCTGAGGAGCGCCGGTCGCGCCAATACGCTGCTCAGCGATCCGTGCCTGGAGGTCGTGCGTCAGGCCAGCAAGGGGCTGCCGCGGCACGCCGGGCGAAGTCTGCGCACGGCGCGCGGCCGGCCGTGCCGCGCGGGCTCAATCATCTACCGGACGATCTCTTGCACTCGGTGATCGAGGAACTGCAAAAAAAAGCCACCCTGCTGCTTCCTGTTCCCCGATGGGCTCTCCGATGCAAGCGCTGCGGCGCTCAGCGAATTCCTGCACCAGCTTGCCGCCGCTTGCGAGAGCCAGTACGTCGTGCAGCTACGCCGCTACCACCAGCGGCAGATGAATCTGTAGGGCCCCGAAGCGCTTTGGCAAACGCCACCGCTGCCGCATCTGTAGGGCCTTCGTCCCACGCTGCCGCCGGGATCGCTCTCCCGGTTGCAGCGTAGTACTCGGCCATCGTTCTAACCTCGAAAAGCTTGGGCCGGGGAGTCTGTATTCATGCGGGGCCTAACACTAGTCTCCATCCCTCCCTTATACAGAGTTCCGGGCCCGTGCTTCGGAGCGGCAAGTAACTACTTGATTCCCCACGCATTGTCTGGGAGGACCAATTCATTCTGTGCTCTCGAGCCAATTAGTTGGAGGCTGGTCGCGATTCTGCTAGTCTGCCACGGGCGCGCCTGGAGATGCTTGTGCGGCTATCCCGTCGATTGCCCCAGCTGCTCGCATGACCCCCAACCACTTCGAGGAACACAGGAAATGCCTGCCAGCAAATTGCGCTTTGTCACGGCCGCGCTACTGCTTGCCGCTGCGTCATTGACCGCAGTCATTGGCGGCGCGTCTGCAGCGCCCGAGGGGGTGGCCAAGCCGGCCGCTAATGGCGAGGTCAAGATGGACGACTTCCTGTTTGTCGAGAACGCCAGGGCGATGAGCCACGCGAACGGCAAATTGAACCTGAAGGACGTCAACTCGGCGACGCTGTTCTCCGATCGCCCTGATCGCGTCGCCGGCCGCATGGCCACCAGCGAATTCGTTTCTTTCTCGAGTGAAGGCAAGGACAGCTTTCGGGCCAACCCGCAGAACGCCAATCTGTCGATTTTCCGTCCCGGCAGACTGATTGACGTGGTCGTGGTGCTGAGTAATCAGGTTCGTATGGGCAAGGTCTGACCTACGACGTGAAAGTGCTGCAAGGCGAGATGTCGGCCAGGGGTGAGTTGTCCTATTGTTCATTGACGTCGGCGGCATGCCGCTGACGTTGGTTTCCCACGCCGGAGCCGCCCGGCGCGCCGACTATCTTGGTTAGGTTTCGAGCGCCAGGCAAGGAGCCCGGGGGGGTGCCTGTTTCGCCTGACACATTGGCGCCGGTTTCGCCGCTCCAGGCGTCTTCGGCCAGCCGCCGCGTTCCTGCAGGAGACGTCCATGAAACCACACGCCTTCGTCGCCATGCCCTTCGGCAGCAAGCTGGGGCACGACGGGCAGCCGATCGACTTCAATCGGGTCTACGTCGAATATCTCCAGCCGGCCCTGGAGACCGCTGGTCTCGAAGTCTTCAGGGCCGACCAGGAACTGCGCGCCGGCGATATCCGGGCCGATCTGTTCCAGGAGCTGCTGCTCGCCGATCTGGTGGTTGCCGACCTGACGCTCGACAATCCGAACGTCTGGTACGAACTGGGCGTCCGGCACGCGCTGCGCGCGCGCGGCGTGGTGCTGGTGCAGGGGCCGCGGCCCGAACAGCCTTTCGACATTTATACCGACCGCAAGCTGCGCTACGCGCTGCGCGATGGTGCGCCCGATCCGGCGACACTGGCGGTGGACTGCGCGGCGCTGACGGCGATGGTCCGTGCCAGCATGGCCAGTTCGACGCGGCGAAAGGTGAGCCCGGTTTTTCAGTTGATTCCGAACCTAGAGCAACCGCCATGGCGGCAACTGTTGCTGGTCGAGCGCAACGAGTTTTCGGACACCTTCGCCAACTGGTCGCGGCGGATGGAAGTCGCGCGTCAGAAGAACCGTCCCGGCGATATCCTGGTGCTCGCCGACGAAACACCGGTGCGCGCCCTTCGCCTGGAAGGCAAGCGCAGCGCCGGCCATGCGCTACTCAAGCTCAAGCAGTACGAGCTGGCGCTGGAGCAGTTCGAAACGGCGCTGGGCGTCGATCCCGACGACCAGACGAGCCGTGAACAGAAGGCCGTCTGCCTGTGCACCCTGGGGCGCTATGATGAAGCCCGCGAATGGGTCCGACAGCTCACCCACGATTACCCGCGCGATCCCGAATGCTGGGCACTCGCCGGCCGTGTCGAGATGGAAAACTGGACTTCGCGCTGGCGGCAGCCGGGCCTGACGCCCGCTCAGATGCATACTGCCGCCAGCCAGGAGAATGCCGCTCTCGGCGCGGCGATCGAGCCCTATTACGGCGCCTTCGTCGCCGATCCGGCGCATCACGTCTCGGGGATCAATGCCCTGACGCTGCAAGTGCTGCGCCAGCACTGTGCCGGAAAGAGCAGCCGGACGGTGATTGACAATCTCACTGGTGGCGTGTTGTGGGCCAGCCTGACCGCACAGGAGCGCGACCGCAAGAGCTACGCAGCGCGCGCCAGTTATGCGCAGTTGTGCCTGTTGGTCAATTCGCTCGAAAGCGTTCGCGAGGAGTACGGCAACATGGTCGCGGCCGCCAACCGTGACTGGTTCGCGCTTGATTCGAGTCGGGAGACGCTGGCGCTGCTACGCGACATCGACTTTCGCCCCGCCGAGACGTCCGTCGCACTGACCATCGTCGAACGCGAGATCGCGCGCAGCAGTCCGCCTTTCGAACCGAGGCAGGTGCTGCTGTTCAGCGGCCACATGGTTGACGCGCCCGGGCGTCAGCCAGCGCGCTTCCCGGCGGAGTGCGAGCATCTCGCCGCCGAAAAGATCGCCGAGACCCTCGACCGGCTCGCTGTCGGCCCGGGCGACCTGGCACTGGCGCAGGCGGCCAGCGGCGGCGACCTGCTGTTCCTTGAGGCTTGCCAGGCGCGCGGCGTCCGCCTGCAAGCGATGCTGCCCTTCGACGAACCTGAATTTATCGAGCGCTCGGTCTTGCCGGCCAGCAATGGCGAACACTGGCGACAACGCTACTTCAGCCTGACCAGAGGCATCGACAATCAGCCGCTGATCATGCCGGCTGAACTCGGTACCCTGCCGAAAGACCTTCGTGGCGAGGAGGCGAACGCTTTCGAGCGCTGCAACCTCTGGCTGCTATACACCGCTCTGGCCTGTGGTATCGACAAGGTACGCTTCGTCTGTCTTTGGAATGGCGGTGGCGGCGACGGCCTGGGAGGTACGGCGCACATGTATCAGGAAGTCAAGCGGCGGACCGGACGGGTGAGTTGGATCGATACGCGGACGCTGTGGTGAGCGCGGCGGCGCCGGTGGGACGCTCCAGGGCGCAGCTGCGCACGACGCGGCGACGGCACCCGCATCACGGTTGCTGCAGTCTGGCGATCCGGTACTCGGCCAGCAGTCGGTCGGCGCGCGCCGAGTGGGGCCGTCCCCTGCCTTTGGTCTGGTAAGCCTGGCTTGCTTCGCGGCCGCACCAGGCGAGAATGACTTCGGGGTCGCTGGGGTGCTCGGGAAGGTAGCGGCTCAGGTCGTACACTTCGCCGTTGATTGCCATCCAGCAATCGTCGGCTTCCCGGTGCCTGCCGACTTCGGCGAGCGAGCGCGACGCGTCGGCCGTGGCGGCAGTTGTCGGATCGCCAGCTGCCGAAGCCGGGGTGGCTAACGCCGTCTCCGCCACCCTGGCCGGCAGCCACCAGTGGCTGGCGGCGAAGCCGACGACGGCGAGCCAGAACGATAGCGTGGCAAGGATGAACAGGCGGCGGGTCATCGGAAGTCGAAGCTCTCGAAATGGATCGCGCCGTCCGCAACCCCACGCCGCCGAAGAGCCGGGGTGAGCGCCGCCAGCAGCGCCGCTGGTCCGCACATCTGGACTTGCCTTTCGGCCAGGCGGGAGACCTCGTCCAGCAGTCGGTCGACGGCGGGCGGGCCCTCGTCGGAAGCATCGATCACCAGTTCGAGCTGTTGGTCCTGGCTGGCCAGGAGGCAGAGCTCGTCGAGAAAGGCGGCATCGCCACCATGGCGATCGCGGCGATAGAGGTAGATCAGGGTGGTCGGCTGCCGGCAGCGGTTGGCGCGCAGTGCGGCGATGAACGGGGTGATGCCGATGCCGCCGGCTACCCAGAGTTGCGGCGCGGCATGCACTTCGTCCAGAAAGCTGCCGAACGGTCCCTCGAGCTGCACCAGCACCCCGGGTTCGATGGTCTGGATTCGGCGGGAGCAGGGGCCCAGCGCCTTGACGCTGACCCGCAGGCGGCCCTGGTCGTCGATGCCGCTGACGGTGAACGGATGGTATTCGCCGCAGCCGCGGTAGTGGACTCCGTCGCCGAAGGCGGCCAGGACGAACTGCCCGGGACTTACCGCCAGCGCCGCGGCGCAGGGTGCCAGCGCCGCTTCGATCATTCCTGTCGCGCGCGCCTCGACCTGTGTCACCCGATAGGGGTGAGCCGCCAGACCAAGGTCGCTGGCCAGCAGGCGCCAGCCCAGTGCGGCCATCGCCAGCAACAGCAGGGTCAGCAGCAGCCGGTCATTGCCGAGCAGGACGTAGACGTGCGTCAGGCCGAGCACGACGCCGGCGCCGAGAACGAAATGAAAGCTGCGCCAGCGCCGGTAGGGGAGCTGCATGGCGAAAGTCGTCGTCAGGCCGAGCATCAGCAGCAGCAGCCCGCCCCAGCCCAGCCACAGTGGCCACGACTGCGCGCGCGGATCGAGCGTCTGCCAGGCCAGCGGTGGTGCTTCCGCCCAGCCGTCGAGCGCCAGCGCCAGCGGGTGGCAGAGCAGCAGCAGGTAGGCCAGCAGACCGCAGCGGTGATGCCAGCGATAGCTCAGTTCAAGGCCGCCCAGCAGCTTTGCCAGGCGGGCCTCGCGGACCATCAGCAGCAGGCTGGCAACCAGCAGGCCAGTCCCCGCCCAGCCGCTGACGATGCCGACGCTGCGCCACGGCGTCAGGCCGTCTGGGAAGGCCCAGCCAACACCCGCGAGCGTGATCGACATAGCGGCCAGCGGCGCGAGCGCGCGCCGGGCGGTGGCCAGGCGTGCGCCGGTCACTGCAGTCGGCCACGGGCGCGCAGTTTCTCGCAGCCCGATTCGCGCGGCTGTTCGAGGACGACCCCGGCCTGGCGGGCGCGCTCGGCCATTTCGGCGTGGTGACCGTTCTGATATGCCTTGCAGTCCTGGTATGTGGCGAAGCTGCGCATCTGCCGCTGGTGCTCGACGCGCTCGTCCGGAGTCATGAACTGCCAGCCATAAGTGTTCTGGCGAGCGGCGTGCCAGGGACCGTCGGCCAGGGCGTCAGCGACCAAGGGCAGCCACAGCGCGTAAGCCAGCAGGGTCATGCGAGCAAGTTCGGTCATCGCCAGGTGTCGTACCGTGAATCCAGTTCCCGACGCCGGGGCCAAAGGCCGGTGCCGGGCGTGCTCTGCTGTCGGAGGAAGGCGGCGATGAATCGACGACCTCGCCTCGCCATGAGTCTGACGAGCTCCGATTGCGCTGCAGCGTTGAGCTCATCACGCGGGAATCATCATGCCTGCTTCCGGTAGCGGGGACAAGTCGCGCGCCTCGGGTACGATGCACCGTGCCGTGCTGTCGCGGGCACCTGGCGGTCGCCTGCGTGCGCTCGACGGGTTTCGACCCTGGAAGTATTGCTGTAGAATCGTGTGCTTTTCGTATGCAGCGCGGCGCAATGACCGTGCGGATGTGGACGCGAAACGGACTCGGAGGAGTCTCCAGATGCTCTGTTTGCCGGCCTGTTGGTGCTTCGCAAGCACTCGTGACGAACCGTTGCAACGTGAATTCTCCTGGTTTCGAAGCATTGCTTGCAAGCAGCATGCTGACCGCCTCTTCGGTGTGGCTGCCCCGTCCAGCTTTGCCTGAACGGTCGGGTTTTTCCGCGAAGCCAGGGTCCACCCACCTTTCAGCCCGTATCACAAGGATTCTTAATGGAAACGAACGCTGCCAATACCGACACCGATGCACCCGCCCCTGGCATAGCGGCGACAAGCGCGCTTGAGCGGCGCATTGACCTGTCAATAGCCATTGCTGATCTCGAAAAAGACGTCGACCTGCGCCTGAAGCGTCTCGGCAGGAACATGAAGATGTCGGGCTTCCGCCCAGGCAAGGTGCCGGCACATATCATCAGGCAGCAGTATGGCGATCAGGCGCGCAACGACGCCTTGAGCGAAGCGCTCAAGGGCTTGCTCAGCGATGCCGTGACGGCGCAGCGTCTGCGCGTTGCAGGTACCCCCAAGATCGAGGCGAAGAATGACGGCAGCACGTCGCACATCGAGTTCTCGGCGACTTTCGAGGTGTTTCCGGAAATCACGCTGAGCGATATCGGCCATCTGGAAATCGAACGGCCGGTTCTTGATGTCGGCCCTGTCGAAATCGAGGGCACCATTGAGATCCTGCGCAAGCAGCGTGTGCGCTATGAGCTTGTCGACCGCGCTGCAGCCAATGCCGATCGGGTGAGCATCGATTTTCTCGGCAAGAAGGATGGCGTCCCATTTCAGGGTGGTCAGGGCCAGGATTACCAGTTCGTGCTCGGCGAAGGACGGATGTTGCCTGACTTCGAGAACGCCGTGGTTGGTACCCGTCCGGGCGAAAGCAAGTCCTTCGAGATGACCTTCCCGGCCGAGTACTTCTCCAGGGAACTCGCGGGTCAGACGGTGACCTTCGAGATCACCGTCAAGGAAGTCGGGGAACCGATTTTGCCCGAAGTCGACGCCGAATTCGCTAAGTCGCTCGGGGTGGACGACGGCGATCTCGCCAAGATGCATGACGAGATCGAGGCCAACCTCCGGCGCGAGGTGAAGAAGCGCTTGCAGGCCAAGATCACGGCGCAGGTGATGGACTCGCTGCTGCAGGCCAACCCGATCGATGTCCCGATGGCGCTGGTTGAGAGGGAGATCGAGCGCCTGACGCAGTTGGCACGCCACGATATGGAACAGCGCGGGATGAAGGTGAAGGACGTGCCGATGCAACGCGAGTGGTTTGTCGAACAGGCGGAGCGCAGGGTACGCCTCGGGCTGATCCTTGCCGAGATCGTCAAGCACAACGAACTGCAGGCGAGACCGGAGCAGGTGCGCGCGCTGGTCGAAGACGCGGCGCAAAGTTACGCGCATCCGCAAGAGGTTATCCGCTGGTACTATGCGCAGCCCGAGCGACTCGGTGACTTCGAGAGCGCAGCAATCGAGGCCAACGTGGTTGCCTGGATGCTGGCTGGCGTGACGGTGCGTGACAAGCCGGCGGTCTTCGCTGAATTGATGGGCCAGACATCCTGAATAGGCAGGGGTCTGCATGCAGAGGAGTCGAGATGAGCATTGACCACGTCAGCCGCTGGAATCCGCAGGGACTGGGTCTGGTACCGATGGTGATCGAGCAGAGCGGTCGTGGCGAACGGGCCTACGACATCTACTCGCGCTTGCTGAAGGAACGGGTGATCTTCCTGGTTGGCCCGGTAAATGATGTAACGGCCAATCTGGTGGTGGCGCAGCTACTCTTTCTGGAAGCCGAGAATCCGGACAAGGACGTTCATTTTTACATCAACTCTCCGGGTGGATCGGTGTCGGCCGGCTTGTCGATTTACGACACGATGCAGTTCATCAAGCCCGAAGTGTCGACCCTGTGCATGGGGCAGGCCTGCTCGATGGGCGCTTTTCTGCTCACTGCCGGCGCGCGTGGCAAACGTTTCGCCCTGCCTAATTCGCGGGTGATGATTCACCAGCCGATGGGCGGCTTCCAGGGGCAGGCTTCGGACATCGCGATTCATGCCAAGGAAATCCTGTCGTTGCGCGCCAAGCTCAATGAGTTGATGGCGCATCACACCGGACAGGCGATCGAGCGAATTGAACGCGACACCGACCGCGACAATTTCCTGTCGGCCCAGGAAGCGGTCGAGTATGGTCTGATCGACAAGGTGTTGGCCAATCGGGACGCGGCTTGACGTCGCATCCCGATCGTCTCCATACGGATTGACAGTGAGGTAGGTCGAGATGACGGAAAAGAAAAGTGGCAGCGAGAAGCTGCTCTACTGCTCGTTCTGCGGCAAGAGCCAGCATGAGGTGAAGAAACTGATTGCCGGGCCGTCGGTGTTCATCTGCGACGAGTGCATCGAACTCTGCAACGATATCGTCCGCGACGAAATTGCCGGCGACCAGGGCGGCAAGGGTGCCGATGGGGACCTGCCAACCCCCAAGGAAATCGCTGCGCTCCTTGATCAGTACGTGATTGGTCAGGATCAGGCCAAGCGGATTCTGTCGGTGGCGGTCTACAATCATTACAAGCGACTGCGTCATCACGGCAAGTCGGGCGACGACGTCGAACTGGCCAAGAGCAACATCCTGTTGATCGGCCCGACCGGATCGGGCAAGACGCTGTTGGCGCAAACGCTTGCCCGGATGCTCGATGTGCCCTTCGTGATGGCCGACGCGACGACTCTGACCGAAGCTGGTTACGTCGGCGAGGACGTCGAGAATATCATTCAGAAGTTGCTGCAGAAGGCTGACTACGATACCGAGAAAGCGCAGCGCGGGATCGTTTATATCGACGAGATCGACAAGATCTCGCGGAAGTCCGACAACCCGTCGATCACCCGCGATGTGTCGGGCGAGGGCGTGCAACAGGCGCTGCTCAAGCTGATCGAAGGAACGGTCGCTTCGGTGCCGCCGCAGGGTGGGCGCAAACACCCGAACCAGGACTTCGTCCAGGTCGATACGACCAACATCCTGTTCGTTTGTGGTGGCGCCTTCGATGGTCTCGAAAAGGTCATTCGCGCGCGCTCGGAGCGCGGCGGGATCGGCTTTGGTGCCGAGGTCAAGAGCAAGGACAACAAGAAGGCGGTCGGCGAGGTGCTGCGTAGCGTCGAGCCCGAGGACCTGATCAAGTTCGGCCTGATCCCCGAGTTGATCGGGCGACTGCCAGTACTTGCCACGCTCGAGGAACTGTCGGCTGCGGCGTTGGTGGAAATTCTCGTTGAGCCCAAGAATGCGCTGGTAAAGCAGTACCAGAAGCTGTTCGCGATGGAAGGCGTGGCGCTCGAAATACGCCCGGCGGCGATGACGGCGATTGCCAAGAGAGCGCTCGAGCGGAAGACCGGCGCACGCGGCCTGCGGTCGATTCTGGAGTCGGTCTTGCTGGACACCATGTACGAACTCCCGGGAATGGACAATGTCTCAGAAGTCGTCATCGACGAGAACACGATTCTTGGCGATGCGCAGCCCATCCTGATCTACGCAGGGCAAGCCAAGGTTTCTGGCGGCAACTGATGTGCTGGCCGCGGCCTGCGGCTTGAAATACGGGTTCGTGCCACCATTTGAGGGCATGGACCTCAACCTAAAGGGCACAAATGTCTGCAACCCCCAAGCTGGCTACCGAGCCAGTCGAACTGCCGCTGCTGCCCCTGCGCGACGTGGTGGTTTTTCCGCACATGGTAATTCCACTGTTTGTCGGACGGCCGAAGTCGATCAAGGCCCTTGAAGTGGCGATGGAGGCGGGCAAGAGCATCCTGCTTGTCGCCCAGAAGTCGGCCGTCAAGGATGAGCCCGAAGCCGATGATTTGTACGATATCGGCTGTGTGGCCAACATTCTGCAGATGCTGAAGCTCCCCGATGGCACCGTCAAGGTGCTCGTCGAAGGTGCGCAGCGCGCGCGTCTGGAGACTATCGAATCCCGCGACGACATGTTCTTTGCGCGGGCTCGCCCCGTCGTCGCCGACGATGACCCGAACCATGAGGTGGAGGCTTTGCGGCGCGCGGTGATTGCGCAGTTCGACCAGTACGTCAAGCTCAACAAGAAGATTCCGCCGGAGATTCTGACCTCGATCGCGGGCATTGAAGAGGCCGGGCGGCTGGCCGATACCATTGCTGCGCACCTGCCGCTGAAGCTGGAACAGAAGCAGGAAGTGCTCGAGATGTTCGACATCCGCGCGCGCATCGAGCGGCTGCTGACGCAACTCGAAGCCGAGATCGATATTCTGCAAGTCGAGAAACGTATCCGCGGTCGCGTCAAGCGCCAGATGGAAAAGAGTCAGCGCGAGTATTACCTCAACGAGCAGGTCAAAGCGATCCAGAAGGAACTCGGCGAGGGTGAAGACGGCGCTGACATGGAGGACCTCGACCGGAAGGTCGCGGCCGCGGGGATGGGCAAGGAAGGGCTTGCCAAGGCCCAGTCCGAGCTTCGCAAGCTCAAGCTGATGTCGCCGATGTCGGCCGAGGCCACGGTGGTGCGCAATTTCATTGAGACGCTGATCGGCCTCCCCTGGCGGCGGCGGACGCGAACCAGCAAGGACCTGGCGGCAGCCGGGAAGATCCTCGACACTGACCACTGGGGGCTGGAAAAGGTCAAGGAGCGGATCATCGAGTATCTTGCCGTGCAGCAGCGGGTTGATCGTCTCAAGGCGCCAATTCTTTGTCTGGTGGGCCCACCCGGCGTTGGCAAGACTTCGCTCGGGCAGTCGATCGCACGGGCCACGGGTCGAAAGTTTGTTCGCATGAGCCTAGGCGGCGTTCGCGACGAGGCCGAGATTCGCGGCCATCGGCGGACCTATATCGGTTCGATGCCCGGTAAGATTCTGCAGAACATGAGCAAGATCGGCGTCAAGAACCCGCTCTTCCTGCTGGATGAAGTCGACAAGATGGGTCAGGACTTTCGCGGCGATCCGAGTTCGGCCTTGCTCGAGGTACTCGATCCAGAGCAGAACTCGACTTTCGTCGATCACTACGTCGAAGTCGAGTACGATCTGTCGGAAGTGATGTTCGTGGCTACCGCCAATACACTGAACATACCGGCGCCGTTGCTCGATCGCATGGAAGTGATCAGGCTCTCGGGCTATACCGAAGACGAGAAGGTCAACATCGCCCAGCGCTATCTGCTGCCGAAGCAGATGAAGAACAACGGGCTACGGACCAGCGAATTGACGGTGGCCGAGAGTGCACTGCGCGACATCGTTCGCTACTATACCCGTGAGGCGGGCGTGCGATCGCTGGAGCGCGACATCTCAAAAATCTGTCGCAAGGTGGTGAAGACGCTGCTACTCCGCAGGAGCCAGTTGAAAGTTGCGGTCAGCGCGCGCAATCTGGACAAATTCCTCGGCGTTCGCCGTTTCAACTTCGGCGTTGCCGAGCGCGAAAACCAGGTTGGCCAGGTTACCGGCCTGGCTTGGACCGAAGTCGGCGGTGAACTGCTGACCATCGAGTCGGTGGTCTTGCCGGGCAAGGGCAAGACAATTACCACCGGCAAGCTCGGTGAAGTAATGCAGGAATCGGTCCAGGCGGCGGTCTCCGTAGTGCGCAAGCGGGCTGCGTCGCTGGGGATCGATCACGATTTCTACCAGAAGAGCGATATTCACATCCATCTCCCGGAGGGTGCCATTCCCAAGGACGGGCCGTCTGCTGGGGTCGGGATCTGTACGGCGCTGGTGTCGGTACTCACCGGCATTCCGGTGTGCTGCGACGTGGCGATGACCGGCGAGATCACCCTGCGTGGCGAAGTGTTGCCAATTGGCGGACTGAAGGAAAAACTCCTGGCGGCGGTCCGGGGCGGCTTGGCGCGGGTGCTGATTCCAGAGGAAAACGTACGGGATCTCGCCGAGATTCCGGACAACATCAAGAACAAGCTGGAGATCATTCCGGTCAGGTGGATCGATAAGGTTCTCGAGTTGGCGCTTGAGCGCAAGCCGGAGCCGCTGTCCGGAGAGGTGACCCCAACACCGGCTGTTGCCGGAGGACCTGCGGACAGTGCTGCCGGACAGGTGTTGGTCACTCACTGAGTCGGGTGGCCACGGCTCGGGGATCGGTTCCTGTTTCGGGGGCGTTCCGCCTGCGCGACGCGGTGGCCGGTCGGGCGCAGGCGAGCGTCGTTACGCCGGGGTGGCCGTGTCGTGCTGCGCCCACCCGGCGAGTCGCCTGTGAGTGAGCGATGGATGGGGCGTCAGCGTACGCGCAGCCTTCCGCCGTCGTTCATTCCGCGCTCGCCAGCCCTGACGGATCCTCCACGCATCATCGATGTGATTGCATAAGGCCGTATTCCGCCCGAACGCGTAGGCATGTAACGATAAGGTTATTAATTTAAAAACATGTTGTTACATGTTTAAATGGTAACTCCTCAAAAACCCCGGGCATGACCGTTCACTGACTCTGGAATTCTTGCTTTCAGGTGGTGCTGGTGCAGTATTTTCCAATTCAGGTATGAGCCTGAAGGGGGGAAGATCTCGGGGAGGTAGCGAGGCGGGCTGATGGTTTAGAGGGGTAGTGTAACGGGATTGGATTTCCGGTGGCGGATGAGGTTGGCGGGTTGGCTTTGTGGTGTTCTGGAAAGCTTTTATCG
>NZ_JAPUVQ010000125.1:0-6347 GCF_029255145.1 Accumulibacter sp. | reverse complement strand
TAGAGGCCGAAGTCTACGAGTTCATGAAATTTCACTGTTATGAATCCACAGCTTGTACGTGGTCCATTCAAGCGGTTGATTCGTAGCATTGGTAGGCGGAGGAAACAGCGGCGCTACTCCGGCGACCAGGAAATACTGGGCAGATCGCTTCAGTCGGGCCGCACCCGGCCAGAAGTTGCCGCTCGCTTCCCGCTTGCCGACCTTGGGGAATCGCCCCACGGGAAGGCGCAGAAAAAATCTACGTGGGCCGAATGGTCAGCGTGAT
Organism: Accumulibacter sp.; assembly: GCF_029255145.1. Lineage (GTDB taxonomy): Bacteria > Pseudomonadota > Gammaproteobacteria > Burkholderiales > Rhodocyclaceae > Accumulibacter. Next base: position 6,082 of record NZ_JAPUVQ010000125.1, on the reverse strand, counting down.
TACCCTGGCGCCGGACATCGTGGCCGCCATCCTCCTGGACGACACTTTGCTGGGCCACGTCACGATGTTCGACCTAGCGGCGGATCCGCCAGCGCCGTGAGAGGAACCACGTCGAAGGCTGTATGGATTTGGTTCACTTCACAGTACACTTCACATTTGGCCATTTTGCGTTTATCGTATGTAGTATGACTTCTATCGTGGATCCATTTGTAGCTGCGTTGCCTTCGGAGGTGCCCCTCAAGGACGCCCCCCTCGTCCGCGTCATCGCACAATTCCGCTTCCCGGAAATCCTCTCGGTCGAGCAGCGAGACTTCGTGGCGCCTTTCCAAGAGGCGATCCGCAGGACGTATTCCGTGCTCCGGCAGGAGCAGACACAGGGGATTCTGTTGAGCCCCGGCGGCGCGGCTCCAGCGAAGCCGCAAATAGCGTGGCGTTTCAGCGACACGGAGGGGTTCTGGCGCGTTTCGCTCACCCCCGAGTTCTTGGCGCTCGAGACCACGAAATATGTGAGCCGTTCTGATTTCTTTGGCCGACTCAAGTCGCTTGCAGAAGCCCTCGACGAACACATCGAACCAGGCCAACTCGATCGTCTTGGCGTCCGCTATATCGATCGCATTACCGGCGATGCGGTCGATGACATCGCCAAGTTGGTCCGTCCGGAGGTTCGCGGCATCACCGGAACGATCGCTGCCACGCACGCCGTGCATGCGCTTTCCGAGTCGATGTTCGAACTGCCGGAGGCGCGGGTGCTTGCTCGCTGGGGCTGCCTCCCCCCAGGCGCGACCGTCGATCCTGCCGCGATTGAGCCTGAGAACGAGAAGAGCTGGATTCTTGACCTCGACATGTTCAGCGCTGCTCCGATGCCGTTTATCGTCGAGGATGTCGTTGCGGAGGCACAGCGCTACGCCGAGCGCATCTACACGGTCTTCCGCTGGGCGGTGACAGACGACTTCCTTGTACGCTATGGAGGCAAGCCATGAGAAGCCTTGAGATGCATCCTCCTGTCAATGCCACTTCCGCCGCTGGCGCAATGCTCATGCGGCAAACTCGTGGGCCGGTACTTCTCGGGGTCATGCTTGCTGGCATCGGAACCTCGACCGCATATACGCTTCCGGCCGACACGGTGCTGCATTCGCAGCGCGTAGCAGTTCGAACGACAGCTGGCACATCAGTGTCCGCGGCGACACCCTCGGGTTCCGCGATCGGCGAACTGCGGCGTATGAGCGGCCTTACTTGGGATCAACTCGCACGTCTGTTCAACGTTAGCCGCCGGTCACTTCACTTTTGGGCGAGCGGCAAGTCGATGGCGCCAAGTAACGAGGAGCACCTCCAACGCCTCCTTGCCGTGGTGCGGAAGGTTGACCGGGGTTCCGCGAGCGCCAACCGAGCGATATTGCTCGGTGTACGCGAGGACGGAAACATACCGTTCGACTTGTTGGCAGAGGGGGGCTACGAGCGCGTTCTCTCGCTACTCGGGCCAGGCGAGGGGCGCCGGGTTTCGCCGCTGAAGCTCTCGGAAGAGGCGCGTACAGCACGTGCACCGCAATCGCCGGAGGAACTCGTCGGCGCGCTCCAAGACCGCATTCATCGCGATGGCGGGACAACCCGTGCGGCGAAGAGTGTGAGGGTTCGGGGTGGCGGCTGAGAGTGCGCAGGACCCGCTGATCAGATCGATCGACAACGTTCTCGCGGCGTGGCGCCAGGGGGACTGCGCCCTGGGTGAGCACTGGTTCGTGCACCGGCTCGACAAGTCGATCGCTGTGACCGACGCTGGCCGAGTTGCTGCCGAGGCAGGTGCAGATCTGGCCGAGCAGGAAGTCCAGGGATTCGTCGTCGTCACTCAGACATGCGATGTTGTTCGTTCGTGCGCCGAGCGCCCCTTCGTCGAGATCTGCCCACTTGTCGAAGTCGATGATGATCGACTTCGCGAGATCCAACGGGGTCGACGCCCCGCCTACGCGTTCGTGGTGCTACTGTCAGCGCGCAGGCTCGTTGCCGACCTCGATCGTGTGATGACTGTTGAGAAGCCCCTTTTGGCAACGTGGGAGCGTACTCCAGGGTGGAGCACCGATGCCGAAGCCCGAGCCTTCGCGCTCGCGCTATCGCGAAAGCGCGTCCGCTTCGCTTTCCCGGACGACTTCACAGCGCTTGCGAGGAAGCTCCAAAGCCGTATGGCGGACAAGCACGAGAAGAACACCGGCGAGGGCCATGGCCTTCGAGCGCTTCGCGAGATCCGTGTGCACGCCTCGCCTTCGTGGGACGCACCTCAGGTTGACATCTTCTTCTGGTTCGTCCGCAACGAAAGTGACGCGGACTTCGAGGGAAAGAACTGGGCGGACCTCTCGAAGGAGTGGCTCAAACTCGTACCGACGACGGGCCGGTTCAAGTCCATCGAAGGCCAAGTCCTCACGTTGCAGGACATGAATGCCGGGGAGTATGTCGACAGCGATCCACTCGATCTTGACCACCTGTCAACTGGATTGAGTTCCAACGACGGCTTTCCGCAAGCATGATAGTCGCCTTTGGGTCGCCCTGCGGGCACCACCCCGCATGGCTCGCGACGAGTCTATCACTCCGCCGGCAGGTTCTCGCGAACCATACCAATCCTCTTGCGTTGATCCTCCCACAACACCGGCGGACTGATCGCAAGCTCATGCACACCTACGCCCTGCGGCAAGCTTTCATCCAGAATGGCCGCCACGATATCGGGCGCGAGCGTGGTCAGGTTGAGCATGCGGCGCATATGGCTGTTGTCGATCTTCTCGCGGGCGGCGAGTTCGATGATGGTTCGTGCTTCGCCAAATTCCAGGATGGCCAGCCAGCGATGCCCGCGAGCCAGCGCCAGCCGCATCGGCGTGGCAGCGACATCCCTGGGCCTGGGCTTGGTGGTTTCGGGGAAGTGCCCTATGATGCTCTACGTCTGTTGTGCGGAACCTGGACGCGCACGTCTGCCCTGAAAGCGGGGAACAGTTCATCTCGCCGTGGGGACGCCAAGCCTTGGCGCACGCATTAAGGCTGAACGGCTGGGCAGCTGCTATCTCGCGAGGCAGCGGTCAAACTCACTGCAGCCGTGACCACTGCCGCCTCCCCAGATCTTCCACGCAGGTCAGGAAGCGTGCCGCCCGCCAGCCAACCAGGCAAGCCACTCCAGGCGCATTGAACCACCGCACCGTGGCAAGCGGAATACCGCTTCGTCGTCGGCAAATAGCGGTTAGCATGGGCGCCGGCGCGTGCGATACAGCGATCGACAGCGACAGCGCGTAAGGCGTAGCGATGCGGCCGCCTGCCGACGCGGGTGAATTGCGCGGACAACTTGCTGTCTGTAACGGGGTGCCAGCCGCTGCCTGGCAGCTCATGCCCTGGAGAAAGCCCTGGCGGCACGCGCTTCCCCCATCACCCGCCGAGAGGTGGTTTGCGGTACCTTGAAACGGAGAGCTTCATGAAAGGTGACAAAACGGTCATTCAGCTGCTGAACAAGCAGCTGGCCAATGAACTTGCGGCGATCAACCAGTATTTCCTGCACGCCCGGATGTATCAGAACTGGGGTTTCAACGCACTCGGCAAGCACGAATACGACGAGTCGATCGAAGAAATGCAGCACGCCGACAAGCTGATCAAGCGCATCTTGTTTCTCGAGGGTCTGCCAAAGATGGAGGCGCTGAGCAAGCTGCTGATCGGAGACGACGTTGCTGGCTGTCTGGACGGCGACCTCAAGCTCGAACGCGGCGCACACGCCGACCTCGTCGCCAGCGTTGCCCACTGCGAATCAGTCAAGGATTACGTCTCGCGCGACTTGCTGCAGGAGATCCTCAACGACACCGAGGAGCATGTCGACTACCTCGAGACGCAGCTCGACCTGATCGAGAAGGTCGGCGTACAGAACTATCTGCAAACGCAGATGGGAATGGTGTAAGCAGCGCGAACGGCTTCGGCATCCTGACTCTCGTTGCGTGCCCGCGCCAGCGTGCGAGCCAGGTGGCCTCCGGGCCAGCTCCCGTCTTGGGCGGCAACTGGCGAACGAGCTGCGGCTATTCCGGCTGGCGCGAATCGATGCTGATCGTCACCGGACCATCGTTGACCAGGTGAAGCAGCATGTCGGCGCCGAAGACGCCGGTGTGCACGCGACGGCCGAGCGCTGCGTCGAGATGCCCGACAAAGCGCTCGAACAGCGGCTGCGCCAGCGCCGGTGGCGCAGCACGACTCCACGAGGGACGATTGCCTTTCCTGGTCGATGCGAAGAGCGTGAACTGGCTGACCGCCAGGACCTCGCCACCGACGTCGACGACGCTGCGGTTCATCACCCCGGCGGCATCGGCGAAGATTCGCAGCCTGGCCAGTTTGGCGGACATCCAGCCGAGGTCGGCGTCGGCGTCACATGTTTCGAAACCGGCCAGGACCAGCAGCCCCGAAGCGATGGCGCCGGTCACCCTGCCATCGACTTCGACGCGCGCCGAGGCGACGCGCTGGACGACAACCCTCATGGCGCCGTTTCCCCACGCAGCGTCTTGACCATGCACACCGCCGACGCCGGACAGATACCGCTGAATTCGCTGGTCGCGGCGATGGCCGGCGGGACCAGCCGGCGAGGCAGCTCGGCAAACCCGCGTGCAGCGAAGAAGTCCCGCGCGGTGGTGGTCAGCAGAAACATCTGCTGCTGCCCATTTGCCCACGCGCGGCGCTGCAGCGCGTCGACCAGCCGGCCGGCCAGGCCCCGCCGGCGATGGCTGGTCGCCACGGCGAGTGAACGCAGCAGCACCGCTTCACCGCAGGACTGCAGGCCAGCGACGGCGATCACTCGCCCAGCCACGCGAGAGATCAGAAAACCCGGCAGATGCCCCGCGCCGAGGTCGGCGACCGGCAACGCGCACGCGTCGAGAAGCGCCAGCAGCTCCGGCAATTCGTCCGCCGCGGGGGTGTTCAGTGTCGGCTCGGCGTCCACCGGGTCACCGCCATTCAACTTCCCGGCGACAAGCGCTGCGCGCCGGCAGGCAGCCAGCGCACGGTGTTGTGCAGCGGCTCCGGCTGCAGCGTCACGTGCGTAATGCCCTGCTCGGCCAGCGCGTGCCGACTGGCAGCGAGAACCGCCGGCCAGTGCTCCAGCGAGTCGACCACCAGATGCGCTGACAGGGCGATGCGGCTGGAAGACAGCGTCCAGATATGCAGATCGTGCACCGACGCCACCCCCGGCAGGCCGGCCAGCACCCGTCCGACCTGCTCGGTCGACAGGCTGACCGGCACGCCCTCCATCAGCGCCTGCAACACCTCGCGCAACAGGCGCAGACTGGAAACGAGCATCAGCGCGCAGATCAGTAGCGAGAGCAGCGGATCGACCGTCGTCCAGCCGGTCCACATGATGACCGCGCCGGAAACCAGCGCGGCGACCGAGCCGAGCAGATCACCGAGCACGTGCAAGAGTGCGCCGCGGGTATTCATCGTCTGTTCGCCGTGCATCAGCAGCCAGGCGACACCAATGTTGAGGCACAGACCGACCCCCGCGACCACGGTGACCGCCTCGCCATTGACCACCCCGGGTTCGAGAATGCGGCGCACCGCCATCACCGAAAGGCCGACCACCACCACGACCATGAACACCACATTGGCCAGCGCCGCCAGCGTCTCGATTCGGCCATAGCCGTAGGTGTGTCGCTGCGTCGGCGGGCGTTGCGACAGCCACGCGGCAAAGGCGGCGAGGCCCAGCGACGCACTGTCGGTGACCATATGCCCGGCGTCGCCAAGCAGCGCCAGTGAGCCCGACCAGACGCCGGCCAGCGCTTCGACGACGGCAAAACCAAGGGTCAGTACCAACGCCCAGATCAGGCGTGGTCCGGCGTCCGCTCGATGATGATGCGCGTGGCTTCCGTTGCCGCCGTGGTGATCGTGGTGATCATGGTGGGCGCCACGCTCCTGCTCGTGCTGATGGTGATCGTGGTGGCCTTGGTCGCGCATGGTTTCGGCATTCTAGCAGCCTGTCGGACTTCACGCTGGCTAAGCCGGCGCGTTTCACCATACGCAACAATCAAGCCGGATTTTCGTGATTTTCCGGCTTTTCCGAGGGTTTTCCCCTCATTTTCCCTACTGTGGG
>NZ_JAPUVQ010000124.1:0-52190 GCF_029255145.1 Accumulibacter sp. | reverse complement strand
TAGCAGATAGGCCGTCTGGCGGTCAGCGACGATAAAGTTTGACATGCGACGACTCGATGGTTCGAAGAGGCATGATTATATCATATATGGATCTGGCGCCGGGAAAGTCCGACAGGCTGCTAGCGAAGTCAAATGCACAACTTAGACTGAGTTGATATTTGTCTTGACTCAGGGGACCACGTCACCTCGCAGGCGTGGCGAACGTCGGCGGCGGTGGCCTGGCTTCGTCCCGGTGCGACAGCCGGGGGTGCTGATTCTCGCTGCGCCGATGCAATTTGGTGCACCGCACCCGGGAAACCCCGATGGCCGACCGGCTGGAAGCGCCACCCGCACCGACCTGGCACGGCTAGCGCTCTGCCCCATCAGGTCCGGCAAGATCCGGCCGGGCTGGGCCACCGTGAGGGCTAGCTGAGATGACTCACCTTCAACCACTCCTTGTGCGCCGTCAATAACGCCAGGCTCTTCGCGACATAATCGTGTGAAGACAGCTCGTTCGCGGCATAGCGCTGCAGGAGCTTCAGCCACCGCGCGTGAATCGCACAAGGCGTGCGCTGGCTGCCGCCGGCCAGCGGACAGTCAGGGCAGCGCGTCAGTGCCAGAGCCGTGATCGCCGCCTGTTTCTGCCACTGCTGCCGATAGTGCATGGCGTTGCCCTCGATCCACGCCAAGGCCCGCTGCTCACGCTGTTCCGGCGGGAAGCCCTCGACATACTCTTCGATGGCGGCGATCTGTCGGCGAAAGAATTCCGTATCCGAGACCTCCTGACGCGAGGAATCGCCCACGAAGCGGGCGATCAGGGCTAGTGTCGGATCATCTACGATATACATGTGGTTTCCGCGAGACGTCAAGCAAGCCATCAGAGGGTTTAAATATAGCAACATTTGGTGCGGTGCACCAAATGATTTCCGGGTTTCCATGGAGCCGGACTCTGGACATCTCCAGCGCGGTGGCCCTGGATCGCTAGCCTTGGTCACCCGCGCAGTCAGTGCGGTCACCGGATTTGACGTAGCGATGCTCGCGTACGGTGATGTTTGCGCTCTGTCCAGCCGAGGCTGAGTCGATCGGTTCGGCGTCTTCTGCGCTCGAACAAGCAAAAGGCGAAGGAGCACATCGCGGGGCGCAGCCGCCGGGGATGCCCCCCATCGCCGCCAGCGCCCCAACTGCCCGCGACGGATAGAATCGCTGAGCAGCGGCGGCCCGATGCGCAGCTTAAGGTCGCCTTAAGCTTTGCCTATCAGGATCGCATGGGTTTCATGAAAACGGCCGTTCCCGGGAAGGCCCGGATGCACGCAGGCATGGCCGCGAAACTAACACCGTGCGCACGACAGTGACGGGATTCTGCCGTGCCAGACGCGGCGTTGACGGTCAGGAGGAATTGAACGGTCCTCCCGGGTGCTCATGGCGAACTCGAACGATGCGGGCAGGTATTTCTTTTACGGAGGGATGAACGATGTCTTTCAAGGCTATTCCACTGCGGCTCCTGCTGCCTTTCGGTCTGCTGCTGGCGGCTACGCAAGGCGCGCACGCAGCGCCACCCGCCGGACGGCTCCTGGCCGCGCAATGCGCCCAATGCCACGGCACCAGCGGCAACGGCCCGGGCTTTGACGAGGTGGCCGGCAAGAGCGCCAGCGAACTGCGCAAGGACCTCCTGGAGATGAAACGCCGCCCGGTCGAAGGCATCATGGACCGCCAGGCGCGAGGCTACACAGACGCGCAGATCAAACTCATCGCCGACTACCTTGCAGCGCACACCAGCGGCAGCACCAACTAATTCGCGGAAGGCACCGTCATGCATACCTTCAACAGAAGACGATTTCTCCAGGCGGCCGGCATCGCCTCCGCCGCAGCCGCTTTACCCCGCGCCCTCGGCGCTGCCACCCCGGCACGCGTGGTGGTCGTCGGCGGCGGCTTCGGTGGCGCCACGGTCGCCAAGTACCTGCGTCTGTGGGGCGGCGGCCAGGTCGCCGTGACTCTGGTCGAACCCAATGCAGATCACATCGCCTGTATTCTCTCGAACCTGGTGCTTACTGGCGCGCTGTCCATGGACCGTATCTCCCTGGGCTACAACGCCTTGAAAACCAACCACGGCGTGGCCGTGATACAGGCCCGTGTGACCGCCATCAACTACGGCAGCGGCACCGGCAAGGGCCGCGTCAGCCTGAGCAACGGCAGGTCACTGGATTACGACCACCTGGTTCTGTCTCCCGGCATCGACTTCATCGCCCCACCCGACGACCCCGGGGCCTGGGATGCGAACGTCACGCCGCACGCCTGGCAGGCGGGGGCGCAGACGCTGTTGCTGAAGAAGCAGCTGGCGAGCATGCGGGACCACGACACCTTCCTCATGACCGTACCCAAGTCACCGTACCGCTGCCCCCCTGGCCCCTATGAACGCGCCTGCGTCGTCGCCGACTATCTGAAACGGAAACGGCTCCTGTTCGCCAGGGTCGTCGTTCTCGACGCCAACGCCGGCATCCAGGCGGAGCCCATCGCCTTTGGCGAAGCTTTCAACCACATCTACAAGGGGATGATCGAGTACGTCCCCAACGCCACCGTCTCATCGGTGATTTCGCAGACGCGCAGCATCATCACCAGCGCCGGCAGCTGGTCAAACGTCCGCGTGCTCAACTACATCCCCAACCAGAGGGCGGCCGCCATCGGCCCGGCAAGCAGCGCCAACCGCGGCTGGCCGCTGCTGAATGCGCAGGGCTTCGTGCCGGTCGACCCGCTCACTTACGGCATCAGTGGCTACCCGAACATCCACGTGATCGGCGATGCCTGCGCGGTACCCGCAACCGACGGCCAGGCCGTCCCCAAGTCGGGGCATATGGCCAACGCCGAAGCCAAGGTCTGCGCGGATGCCATCCTGCGTGCCCTGAACGGCCAGGCGCCGGACACGAATATCGCCACCAGCTCGGCCTGTTTCAGCCCGATCACGGCCACGACGGCCTCCTGGCTATCGGCGAACTTCAAGTACGGCGACATCTACGACGCCGCTGGCAAGGTGAAGGGCAAGGGGATGCACCGGGTGGATCTGGGCGAAGCGCCCAAGATCAGCGGCGACAACTATCAGGACATGTTCACCTGGGCGGACGGACTGTTCGCCGATAGCTTCATCTGACCAACCAGGGCCCTGCCATAGCCGGGCTCCGAAGCCGAACCCCAGGGACGGAGGCGCAATGGCATCACAGGCGCCCGGTCCCAGGCTCGTCCGCGTCTGCTGCGCGCTGGACCCGGCATCCCGTTCTCGATTGGGGCGAGGCGGCGCTGATGGCGAACGGACGTCCCTTCCCCTTGTCGGCATTGCCCGGCTTCGCCGCTACCGCAAGCGTCTCCGCCAGGCGAAAGCCTGCTCTGCACCCTACCTTGTCGTTTACGAATAGCGCGCTGCGCAAGCCGAGGCGCAGAGACCAGCCCGGTCGTACGCCGCTCAACCGGAACACGCACTTCCAGGAGGCAACGACAAGTGTAGTTGCGTTTCGATGCGGTCGCCGTGTCCGCACGGTGCAAAGACGTTCGCCGTCGAAACCGCTGTCGACTAAACTACAATGGCTCTCGCCAATCGCTCAGGCTGCGTCGAACAAACTACCTTGGACAAGAGGAGTAAGGACAATGACAACACCGAAGCAGTGGTACCGCTGGGCCATAGTGCTTGTTGTGCTCTGCGGAGTGGGCGCGTCGGGTCTTGCGTTCAGCGCTGCGCCAGCGCCGGCACCGTCCAGCGGGTCGTGTCTGCAGCCCCCGAGTTTCAGCCTCGACGAATTCGGGAACAAGCGCTTCCATCTCAACACCCTGTGCACGACCCCCTACCCCCCGGACACCCCTAATACACCGGCGTGGGCAGACGTATTGGTAGCGGCACAAAATTTTGTGGCCTGCAAGGGCTCACCGATCGCGCTGTGCTACTACTCGGGACCCGAAACATCGGCCGCGGGCACTCAGACCCCATGCCATCTCCGTGACGGTGCGACGATTGCCGATTGCACCTGCTTCGAGATACCGCCGGGGTCGACCTATTTCGTCGACATCAATGCCATCCTGGACCTCGGCGTCTACCTTGATACCGTGATCGCCTGCAAGCGGGATGGCAGCGACTGCCTCCCGGCGGGCAGAAAAGTTGCCCCGGTCTGTGAAGCCATCCGCACGGGAACCCTGTTTCCCGGCAATAACGTGGACCTGATCTCGACCTTCAGTTTCGCCCTCGACCAAAAGATCCCGATCGCCGTACACAACAACGCCTGTACCACGCAGCCCTATACGCGCTACGCCGGGTGCATGACCGCGCCGTGCCAGAGGACGGGTGAAATCGACCCGGTCACCGGCAATTTCCTGGTGCAATGCGCGTGCCCAACTTACGTGGGACCGTTTCAGGTGGGGACCGAGCTGACTGCCGCGCAGGGGTGCGAACTCCCCGGCGACACGGTCTGGTCGGCTGCCTACTCGACGTTTGGCGGCGGCACCTTCCCCACACTCCCCGATTGCATTCCCGATGCGCCAGGCGACAAGGGTTGCCCACTGCTCTTGCCGAATCCACCCGTCATCCCGGCAGCACCCCCACAGATCAGCTGCAACGAGGTGTGCAACGAGTACAACAAGAGCGTCAACAAAGGGATTCAGGTAGGCTACACCTGCGACGCGACGCTGTGCACCGCCGCCTCCCATCCGGCCCTCGTGGCCAAGGCGTGTGCCGGGCTCGACAAGCACGGCGTTTCGGAAATTCTCAGGTTGGAGATGGCAGTCGGGAAGAGCTGTGCGGCCAGCCAGATCTGCGGCTGTGCGCCAAACAAGAAGACCAACCAGGAAATATGGCGTTTGAACGAGGCCCAAGGGGCCTTGGGCATCGCGACGCAGTGTGATCAAAATGGGACGTTGTGCGGCACCAAACCCTAGCGACGGGTAGAGCCAGGGAGCACGCCATCAACTGCGAGTGAAGCCACCTCTCGGCGGCGCCAGCCGCGAATGTCATTTGTTCCATCAACGCGCGCGGCCTGCGATCTTCCCAGTTCCTTCAAGTCATGGCGGCGAACGAAACGCTGGTCACGCGTCAGCATCAAGCGCAGAGCGATTCCTACTGAGCGACCGACGGCGGCCACTGCGAGGTACCCGGAAAAGTTCCCCGCCTCGCCCCACTTGCGCTGCTGAGCCAATGCCTGGCTGCCAACTCGCTTACCGTGGATGGCGGTCAGCGGGTCCGCCAGGGCCGTTCGCATCTTGCAGCTTCGCTATCGCCGCCTCCACCCAGCCGAAACCTATCCGCTCCTGTTCCAGGCGCAGCTCCTTGCGCAGCCGATTGTCGCGCAGGTCGTCGTAAAGCGCCCGCTCTTCCGGATTCAGGCGCGGCAGATCACGTCGCGTCGGCTTGTCCTCCTCCCCCCATTGCGTTTCGAAGGCGAGCAGCGCCGCGCGATCCATCAGGAACGAATCGACGTGACCAAAAAGCGCGCGCAACTGGTCGAGGATGGCGAAGCCGTGCGTGTCGATGTCGCCCCAGTAATGAATGCGGCAGCCTGACAGCCACTGCGCCTGCGCCAGAACCTCGAAGCCGTAACCGGCGCCGAAGACGATCAAGCTGTCACGCACCGGCGGGAAGGCCAGGAAGTTGATTTCGTTCTCGGTGATGAAAACGCGTGCGACACCGGGGTCGAGGCGGGCGAAGCTCCCGGCGTCGAGGGTGATGTCGTCTCCGAAGTCGCCAGGCAGGCGCGATCGCGCCGGGTCGAGAATCCGGAAACGGATTCGCAGCGGCTTGTCGCGAAAGCCGTAACGCCTGGCGAAGCCGCCCACCCCGGACGCCGAGTGGTCGACCGCGGCTGGCGGCAGGGTCAGATCGAGCCATTCGGCGAGTACGCCGCGATGCGTCTCGATGAACTTGCTATGGACGCCGGCGATGTCCACCTGCCGCAGATAGACGTCGGGTCTGGACGAGTGACTCGACGTCTCCTCGACCCAGGCGACAATCGCCAGCAGACGGCTCCATTCGCCGGCCAGTTCGAGCGCACGCAGCGGCCGTTTGGCCAGCCACGGCAGCAGTTGCGGCTGGCGCTGCCGCGTCAGCCCGGCCAGGGCCGTGAACCGTGCACATTCGTGGCGCTTGCCGATCAGCGCCAGCGCCTCGTCGAGGCTGTCGACCCATGCCTCGTGCGGAACGGCGTTGGCGCCGAATACCCGGTGCCGAAAGTCGCGCATCTCGACCCGGCAGTGCGGCATCGTCCGCAGCTCGGCGACCCAGGCGCGGACGGCGTCGAAACGCTCGGCCATCTCCGCCGAAGTCGGGCCCTTGAGGACGAGCCGCCGCGGAAACAGCGGCTCGCCGCTGACCACGCTCGCCAGCAGCTCGCCGCGGTCCCACAATTTCTGCACCTGCGCCCGCAGCTGCGCCGGCCGCGTCCAGCTCACCCGGCCGCCCTCGCCTTTTCGGCGCGGTACTCCTCGATCGACAGGTTGCGCAGTTTCGATGTGCGGCCTGCTTCGTTATGAACGAAGCCGACGCTGGCGACGAAGGGCTCGATGATGTGGATTTTCTGCAGCGGGGTGACGATCAGCAGTTGCAGGTTGAGCTGCGCGAACAGCCGCAGGCCGTATTGCGCCGACTCGTCCGAGCCGCGGCCGAAAGCCTCGTCGATGACCACGAAGCGGAACGAGCGCGAGCGCACCGCGCCCCATTCGAGGCCGAACTGGTACGCCAGGCTCGCCGCCAGGACGGTGTAGGCCAGTTTCTCCTTCTGGCCACCCGATTTGCCGCCCGAATCGGAGTAGTGCTCGTGCTCGCTGTGGTCCTCGCGCCAGCGCTCGCTGGCGGCAAAAACGAACCAGTAGCGAACGTCGGTGACCTTGGCCGTCCAGCGGCGGTCCTGCTCGGAGAGGCCCTCGCGACCGCGCAGACGTTCGATGATCTGCTTGACCTGCAGGAACTTGGCTTCCGAATACTGGGCGTCGTCCGAGCCGGTGATACTGCCTTCGTTGCAGGCGCGCAGCTCGCCCTGGAAATCACGGACATCGGCGTCTGGCGTGGCCTGGGCTTCGACCGTGATATAGCGGCCGGGGTTGTAGTCGATCTGCGTCAGCGAGGCGTTGATGTGCGCGATGCGATCCTTGATCGTCTCGCGCCACATCGCCAGTTGCGCGCTGAAGTTGGCGACCTCGTTGATCGCGTTCTCATTGAGCAGCTTCTTGAAGCGCAATTCGAAGCGCGGCAGGTCGTCGCTCCGCAACTTGTCGAGCATCGTCCGGTATTCGCCGACGGCCTCGATGGCGACATCGACTTCCTGCGTGTCGAGTGGAAACGCGCTGCGGTACGAACCCATGGCGTCGATGATCTTGTCGCGCAAGCGCTTGAGTTTCTGATCCTCCTTGTCGATCCGGCTCTGCAGCCAGTCGCGCATTTCGCGCTCGCGGTTCTCGCAGGATTCGACGCTCAGCTGGTGCTCACCGAGTGCTTCGTGGCGCATCGCGTCAAGGCGCTCGAAGAAGGTGCTCGGCTGCGGCTCGACCGCCGCGTTGTCGGCGACCAGCGACAGGGTGTCGCTGCGCAAGGCCTCGGCGGCTTCGCGTTTGGCCTGCGTCGCGCCCAGCTCGCGCGTCTTGGCGGCGAGCGCGGCGTCGGTTTCGGTGATCTCGCCCTGCAGGCCGGCCAGGCGCGCAGCCAGACTCTGCAGGACGTCCGACGTCGTTTCCAGCAGCCGCTTCTCGTCTTGCAGCCGTGCCACCTCGGTTGCCAGCGATTGCCAGTCGAGTTCGCTGAAGTCGGCGTACTCGCCGAGTTTCGACAGCGCGATCAGGCGCTCCTTGAGCGCACTCTGGTCGCCCAGGATCTTGCCGATGCGACTGCCCAGTTCGCCGAGCCGCGCTTCGAGTTGCCTGGCATTCGCTTCAAGGGCGCCGATCTTGGCGGCGTTGCTCCAGCCGAGCACGTAGCGACTGCGGTCGTCGAGGCGGTGGCGGTCGTCTTTCTCGTGCCGTTCGCCGGGCGCCTTGATCTGACCGGCACGGGTAATGGCTTTGGTCTCGCGGCGGAACTGCGCGTGCGTGACGCAACACGCGACGTCGAAACGGTTCGCCAGCTCGCGTTCGAGCCAGTCGTAGTACGGCGAGTCGGGCTTGACGGCGATCTTGCGCACCAGCGAGTCGCGGTGCAGGCTGGGCAGATCGCCGCGTAACGCCTTGCGGACGCGGAAATAGACCAGTCGCCCGCGCAGATGCGTGCGATCGACCCATTCGGCGACCGGCGTGTAATCCTCGTCCGGAACCAGCAGCGACAAGCCGAAGTTGCGCAGCAGGCGTTCACCGGCGCCTTCCCAGTCACGCTCGTCGTCGCGCACCTGCAGCAGCTCGCCGGCAAATGGCATCGCCTCTTCCGCGAGATCGAGCGCCTGGCACAGCGCGCTGCGCATCGCCACCTGCGCGGCCGGGAGGTTGCTGCGGCGGGCCTTGAGGCTGTCGATCTCGGCCGACAGTTCGTCGTACTCCTGCTTGCCCTGGCGCAGGCTGACGCCGAGTTCGGTGAGGTCGTTCTGCAGGCTCGCTTCGCGCTCGCGCGTGCCTTCGGCCAGCGCCGCGAAGCGCTGCCGTTGATTGAGAAAATCGGCTTCGTCAGCCGCGACCTTCTCACCAACCAGGCCAAGCAGCCCGCCATGGCGCTGTGCCTTGCGCGCCCGCGCCTGGCGCTCCAGCTCCAGCCGGCGAATCTCGGCAGTCAGGCGCTCGAGCCGGTCGCCGCCGTTCTCGGCGATGCTGCGCTTCAACTCGCCCTCTTCGGCGCGCTGCGCAAGCCGCTGCTCGTCAATGCGCTTGAGTTGCGCGTCGTGCCGCCGCCAGTCATCGGCAAGGCCGGAGAGGCGCTTGTCGAGCAGCCCGAGCTTGAGGCCGGCGAAGTAGGCTTTGAGCGCCTCGCGGCAAAGGCGCAGCTCGTCGATCTTCGCTACCAGCGCTGCGTGCTGCTCGCCGTCTGCGACCAGCGGCGCGAGCAGCGCCACCTGTCGCTTGGCCTTGAGGACCGCTTCGTGCGCCCGATTGAGGTCGTCGAAGGGGCCGATCAGCGCCGCAATCCGTGGCGCGACGTCGAAGGGCTCGAGCATGTGGCTGCGCACGAAGTCGGTCAGGTTGCCGACCGATTTCATCGACACGGTCTGATGGAAGAGGTCGAGCGCCTGTTCGTTGTCGATCCCGAAGCGGCGCCGAAACCAGGCGCCGTATGGCGGGAAGCTGTCGAAAATTTCGGCCAGGGGCCGCCGCAGACGCTTGCGCAGGGCGCTGATGTCCGACCCGAAGTTCGCGAAGTCGGCGGCGATCGACAGGTCGCGCTCGGCGGCGACGAAGAAGCGCGCCGGCTGCCCCTGCGCGTCCTTGATCCAGAACACCTGCGCCAGGGTCACCGTCTGGTCGTAGCCGGCGTTATGAAAGACACCGAGGATCACCGAGTAGTTGTTGTGGTCGCGCAGCGCTACCGGCCGAGCCGTGCCGCTGACCTCATGGCGCTCCGACTTGTAGTGCCCGAGGACGTAGGAGCGCAGCGTCCGCTCGCGGCTATCGGCACCGGCCGCCTTGTTGTAGGCGATGCGCTGCGCCGGCACCAGCAGCGTCGTCACCGCATCGACCAGCGTCGACTTGCCCGAACCGATGTCGCCGGTCAGCAACGAGTTCTGCCCGCCAGGGCTGAGCGTCCACACCCGGCCGTCGAAAGTGCCCCAATTGAACACTTCCAGGCGCTGCAGCCGGAAACCAGAAAGCGTGTCGTCGGCGACGAAATCAAGCCCGAGGCTCTGCGCGTCATTCATCGGCTGCTTGCCCTTGCCCGGCGAGCTGCGAACGGTAGGCCTGCAGCCGCTGATCGAATTCGGCCAGCCACTGCGCGTCCACGAACGACTTGAGGATTCGCCGAACCTCGACCATCGCCATCTGCCCGGGCTGTACCTTCAGGCGGCGCACGAAGCCAAGTTCGACGACCTTGCCGAGATAGAAGTCGATCTGGTCGATCAGCCGGGCCTCGTTGCTGCCTTCGCGCAGAAAGACGCGCATCAGCTCGACGACCTCATCGCGCGACAGCACCAGCCGGGTATCGCCGCCGCCGGCGTCGAACTCGGCCAGCTTCTTGCGCAGCAGCGCCAGCAGCAGGCTGACTGGAAAAGACAGGGGACGCCTGGCAACCAGTCGCGGCAAGCGGGCTGCCAGGGCCTCATTCACTTCGGGACGCGAGCGCAGGAAGGCATAGCCTTCAGCCTCGTCGAGCACCAGTTCGAGGTCCAACACCAGCACGTAGTCACGCACCCGCGGCTGCAGATTGAGCAGCGCGTTCCACAGACCGGCGTCGGTCTCCTGATAGATCACACCCTTCAGCAAGGGGATCACCAGCGCAGACAGATCGGGGCCGGACGCGGCTACCGCGTGCGCTGCCAACGCGTCGCGTTCATCAAGTTCGTCGAGTACGAACTGTGCTCCCCTATCGTCTGCCACAGCCATCCTGACTCCACGAATATCATCGGCGACGCCCGCCCCGGCTTGGCGTGCTCTGGCCCGCTCGGCCACCCCTGCCACGTGCAATCGACGCGGCAAGCTACCTGACTGCCTCGATAGTCTCGATGTCGCGTTGCAACAAATGTTCGAACAGATCGCACGATCTCGACGCCTTTGGCGTCGAGCCTGGCTGCGAGATGACTCCCCACCGCCACCTGTTCATCGAGGCAAACCGGCACCCGGAAGACGGCATCGGGCGTGTAGAACCTGCCACGCACACCCTCGCCGAAATCGTCGTGATCCTTCGCCGCAGCACCCTCCCGGTCCTCGTGGGTGGTGTCCCGGTGATCGGAATTCGTCATCGCCAGCGGAACGCCGAACGGGCCAGCCGAAACGAGACCGGTGCTCGACGAGATTCGTGCGCGCATCAAGCATCAACATCGCACAACGTGGCCGACATGCGCAGGCGCCCAGCCATGGTTGTACATGGTCTTGCAGCGCTGCTCCCTGACATTTCATGCCGCCCCCGACGAAGTCCCGGTCACGAGACTCAGCCAAGACGCAGGATACCACGGGCCACCGCGCGACCACCCGGCGCCGTGGCACCACGGACCACCACGCGTCACCAGCGAAGACCAGTTCCAGCCACCAACTCGCAATGCAGCTTCGCGGTGCCGTACCCTCTACAGAAAGCGTTTGCTCCGCTTGCCGATAAACGTCGACGCGGCGACCCTTGAGCCTGCCGAGGAGATCGTCCTCACACTTACTGTCCGATTGGGCTGAAAGTCGCATCGCCCGACCTTCACTTCGTCATCCCCTTGTGGCGATTTACGCACTGACGAAAATCACCCGCGACAGCCGCGCCTGCTTGACATACTCCCGCCCGTCCGGCCCGGCGCCGTGCCAGACGATCAGCTCGCTGACGTTTTCGTCGATCACCGACTGGAAACTGTCGCCGGCGAGTTGCAGATAGACGACCAGTTCGGCCAGACCGTGCTCCAGTGGGCGCTTCTCACACAGCTCGCGCAGTGTGACTTGCGCGCGCTCCTGCAGCGCCTGCCGGATGTGCCTGGCGAGTTGCGCGCGGTCTACCACCACCTGCGAGAACAGCACCGCTGCGTCGACGTCCTCGTCACCCGGCTCGAGCACGCGATCAGCGATCGATGGCTTGATCGGTGGCGTGTACAACGGCCGCTCCATCGGCAGTTCGATGTCGGCGCCGGTGTCGGCAATGCGCATCACCTCGCCGGCCGGCGGCGACTCGCGCAAGGCCAGCGCCTTGGCTTCGATGCCGTGCAGGATTTCCATGATCCGGCGGTTCTCGAGCCACGCCTGATCGTCGAGAAAACGGCGCAACTGCTGCGAGAGCTGGGCGACCGTGCGCTGAGTGTGCTCGCCGGCCTCCAGCCAGTCGTAGTGGACCCGCCGGGTGCGCGGGTCGGGGCGCAGCTCGGCGACGGCCGGCAGCGTCAGCACGCGTTCGAGCAGCGCAGACAGCTCGTCCTGACGGCTGCTCGACATCAGAAAATCCCAGAAAGCGCGAAAACTCCGCCCCTGGTCGGAATCGGCAATCGCGTCGCGCTCGCCCATGATCTCTTCGAGCAGCGCGCCCTTGGCGCCTTCCCACAAGGCGATTCGCTCGCGCACCCGCCGGTCCAGACCGCGGAAATTGTGCTCGACCTCGCGGAAGTCGGTCAGTAGCTCGCGCGCCATGGCGATGAATTGCTGAAAACGATCGCGCAAGGCACTATCGTCGAGCATCGGCAGGTCACCCGACAGCACGCGGGCGATTTCGGCGTCGATCTCGTCGCGGCGCCGCTGCAGTTCGGCGATGCGCGCCTGCGGATCGGTCTCGCTACCCTCGCTCATCTGCTTGAGCAGTTCGAACAGCGTCAGCAGGCGCGACTCGGTGCCGACAAAACTCCGCTCGGCGAGAGTCCCCAGCCAGGCGATTGCCTTCTCGGTCGCCGGCATCAGGTCGAAATGCGGTTCGTCCGACCCCTGTGCGTAAAACTTGCGCAGCCAGCCCTTGTCGTTGGCAGCCCAGTCGTTAAGGTAGTCGAGCGCCGATTTGGGGAAAATCTCGGCGCCAAGGCGATCACGCAGCGCGAACAGTTCGTCTTCGAGCGCCTCGGCGAGGTCGGCCTGCGCCATCACCCGCACATTCGGCGCGATGAACACCCGCTCCAGAAAACTCGCCACCAGCGGCGCATGATCCGAGCGCAACAAACGCCAAGCCGGATGATTCTGGCGCAGCAGGTCGAGGGTAACGAAGTCGACAGTCATGTCTTCAGTCTGGAGGGCGTCGGTCAAGGCAGCCGTTGCATTGTCCGCAGGACGTTGACGCAGGGCAAGCTCCCGGTAACGAAGGCGGCAACCTTGCCGCCACTGCTCTGGCCGGTGAGCAGGGTGGGGTTATCCGCGCAAGGCTCTTCGGCGGCAGCTTGCCGGAGTGCTTCGGCAGCGTCGGATCTGCGCTCTGCACGCTGTTCGCGATCATGACCGCGGCATCCAGGTCGATGGGGATCGTGCGACCGGTGATGGACGCCGACCCGCCGTGGCGACCATTCCCCATCTTCATCTTCGTCTTCATCTTCATCCTGCGCACCGCCCTGACCGGGCGCGACCCTTCTCGCCCCTGCGCTTGAGGCGACGGGTGTCACCGACGCCACCGAGCCGCAGGAAACGCCGCGATCCGGTGGGTAGCGAGGGCCGCCAGGCGATGACGGAAATCCGTCGACCTCACGAGGAGGGCTCGGCGCTGTTCGCGCGAACAGCGGCGCTGGACCGGAACTGCCGGATCGCCGATTGCCGCCGTCCCCGCCACGCTGTCCCACTTCCCGCAACGAGAAAAACCAGCTGAAGTCGGATTAGAATGAGCTGCGAACGGTTTCGACCGGCTATCGGACCTGGCATGATCGGCGCAAGCACCGCTTGCTTGTTGGCTCGGGTCGAGACGGCGCGAGATGCCCTTGCGCCAGGCGCCTGGCAAGAAGCACGCCGCTGCGACGACTGCCGCGCTGCAGCTTCGCACGCAGGAAACCGGCGAAGTCGTGGCCCGGGCGTGCGGAGCCTGGCGGACGGCATCGTGGAAGCCTGATCTGTCGCGCCGTCCGCCTGCAGCGCGCCGCTGGCGGACGAGTCGACGTTGATCGCCCGGGACTGATAGCATCTACCCCGGACATCGGAGCAGCCGCACCGCGTTCCCTTCCAAACAAATCTGCCCAGCGCGCTCCCGGCGGGAGCCGGACCCGCGCTGTGCTTCACTCGGAGTAAAACGGCATGAGCGCAGAAGATCTCGCCCGACTGCAACAGGAGGTCGAGCGCGAACGTAACGCCCGCAAGGAAGCCGAGCGACAGTTCGAGGAAAGGATCAGCGAACTGACGCTTGCCAACCAGCAGTTGCAGCGCCACGTCGACTCCGTGCCATGCATCGTCGTCGCGCTGGACACCGCGGGTTGCATCTCGATGATCAACCGCGCGGGGTGCGCTTTGCTCGGTCAGCCCGAGAGCGCGCTGCTCGGGAAAGCCTGGTTCGAGCGTTTCCTACCACAGCCCGGCGGCAGCTCCGTCATCCTCCCCTTGTTTCGGCAACTTGTCGCGGGCGACAGCCAAGTCAAGGAAAGACTCTCTGAATATCCCGTCCTCGACAGCACCAGCCAACCGCGTCTGATGGCCTGGCACACGGGCATGCTGACCGACGCGACCGGAAGAATCGTCGGCACGCTGAGCTCCGGCGAGGATATCACCGAGCAGAGGCTGGCTGAAGCGGCGATCGCGGAATCGCGGAACCTGCTCCTCAAGATCATCGATACGGTACCGGCTCGAGTCTTCTGGAAGGACCCCGAGCTGCGCTTTCTCGGCTGCAATACGGCCTTCGCCCAGGACGGAGGAATGCAGCACCGCGATGACGTGATCGGCAAGGACGACTATCAGATGGCGTGGGCGGCGCAAGCCGATTTCTATCGCGCCGACGACCGCACGGTCATGGCGTCAGGGGTTGCAAGGCTTTCCTTCGAGGAACAGCAGACCACCGCGAGCGGCGAGACCGTATGGTTGCGGACGTCCAAGATTCCGCTGATCAATGACCACAACGAGACCTTTGGCGTGCTCGGTGTCTACGAAGACATTACCGAGTACCGGCGGATCGAAGCGGATAACCGGGTGCATATGGCCGAGTTGACCGCCCTCAATTCGATGTTGATCGACGCGCAGAACGAGATGTTGCGATCCGTGAAAATGGCCTCCGTGGGCCAACTGGCAGCCGGCGTGGCGCACGAGATCGACAATCCCTTCACGTTCATCAACTCTCACCTGGTGGCGCTCAAGGGGCACGTGCGGGACCTATTGAACGTGCTCGAGGCCTACCGGAACGCCGAACCGGCACTGGCCGCACATGGCGACTTGATGGCGACCATCGAGCAGGTGAAGTCGGCGGCCAATCTCGAATTCCTGCAGCAGGACATTCTGAACCTGATCACCGAATCGCTCGACGGCGTGCATCGGGCCAAGACGATCGTCGAAAACTTCAAGGATTTCTCGCGCGTACATACCACCGAGTGGCGCCCTGCGAACCTCGAAAAATGCCTGGAGAGCACGCTCAACATCGTCTGGAACGAGATCAAGTACAAGGCCACCATCAAGAAGGCTTATGCTGGCATCCTCGACATAGAATGCCTTGCGCCGCAACTCAACCAGGTATTCCTGAACCTTCTGGTCAATGCCGTGCAAGCCATTGACGAACGCGGCGTGATTACCCTGCGCACCGGCTTTGACGAGCAGACGGTCTGGGTTGAAGTGGGCGACACCGGCAAGGGAATCGAACCTGAAAACCTGGACAGGATTTTCGAGCCGTTCTTCACCACCAAGGCGGCTGGCAAAGGAACCGGCCTCGGCCTGTCACTGGCCCACAGCATCGTGCAGCGCCATAGTGGCCAGCTGCAAGCGCGCAGCAAGGTCGGCAAGGGAACCGTATTTCGCGTCACCTTGCCGCGTCGCAGATTGATTGACCCGGAGAATTCCTGAGTCCACGGGCGCGGTGGTCGCTCGCACGACCAGGAAGACGGATGGGCGCCCCCCTGTCGTACGCTGCAAGCGGCCAGGCAATCGTCACCCAGCGGGAAATGAGCCGTCACCGCAGCCAGGCCGCCTTCAGCGGCGCGATGCCGAACAGATGGCCACGACGCCCGCCGTTGATGTGGATCTCGTCGAGATCGAGAATGCCGCGCTCGAGCTAGACCGGCATCACCTTGCGCGCGCCGAAGGGGCTGCTGCCACCGATCAGGTAAGCGAAGTGGCGACTGACCACAGTCGGGCTGAACGGGGCAACCGTCCTGACACCGATGTGACGAGCAAGCTGCCTGGTCAACACCTCGCGGTCACCGTGCTTGAGCACCAGCAGCGCACGCCTGCCCTCGCCCTCGATCACCAGCGTCTTGATTACCGCCTGCTCATCGACGCCAAGCTCGCGACCATTGACCATAGTCGGGTCGCCTCTGGCTGACGCGATCAGTCATTCGGCGTCGCCACTATCTCGCTGCCTGGAAACACCCTCTGCTGGCTGCGGGTGGCTGCTCCGTGCCAAATTTCTTTGGATCACCAGGCGAAGCAGTGACGGCGCAGAAGAAGCGGAGCAGCCGGCAATCCTGCTTTTACGCCGGCGTTTCCAGTCGCCTGCTGCGGGACCCACCGCTATTTCCGCAACACGGTATGCACGAAACTTCGCCAGCTTGTCGACGCCGCGTCCGGAAGGTCGCAAACAATCTGGACCACACCATCGCCCTGATCGCTGTCGACCAGCGCGAAGTGCAGCGAACGTGCCAGGCTGAGCATCGGCCGGTTGTCGGCAAGGACGTCGCCGCGCATCGTTCGCAACCCACGCAGCGACGCCTCGCGAAGGAGTGCCTTGAGCAGCCGCCGTCCGATACCCTGTCCTTGCCAGGCGTCGCCGATGAGCAGCGAAAAGGTGCACTCCGGCTGTTTCTCGTGTTCGACAAAACGACCGCCAGCGATCGGAATCTCGATCGCGTCCTCGCGCCGAACGACCACCAGCAGGTATTCCTTTTGCGGGTCGACGGAGACCAGCCTGTGCACCGCCTCGTCCGAGAACTCGGCGATTGAGCCAAAAAAGCGGTTGCGCCTGGAATTGGCAGACAGGGTATTCAATGACTGCTTGACGCGTGGCTCGTCGTCCGGCCGCATTTGCCGCATTTCGAGCCAGCTGCCGTCAGCGGCCTGCCAGCGGTCGACTGCGTCGTCTGCATGATTCATGACTGCAAGACTATCAGGGAAAGCGGGCGAATGCAGGGTCTGGTGCGTCGCTTGCCTGGCGAGCGAATCGGCCTTCGGCCGGATCGCTGAATTCACCGCGAATCGACGGTGGTGGTCGTTGGCCACCGACCATTTGCTTGCCGGCAGTCGCCGACCCTGACGGTGATCGCGTCGAGCCACCGCTGGTGTACGTCCCGCGCCGGCCAGCTACCCCTCGATACCTTGTAGCGGCCGTCGGACGCGACCCACCGGAAGCGATCATCGACATCCAGAAGTCCTGCCTCGCATCGCCTCGACGGCAGTCAAGACCTCGCCGGTAACGCCCCCGTCGTTGTCACGTCTGGCAGCGCCACGCGCCAGGCTATCGCCACCGCAAACCCGCCTGAGCCCACGTTCGCTGCCCCGCCAAACCAGGTGGACCTTGCGCTAGCCGCTGGCCGCAAGGAGCCCTTCGGTAAGACTCGTCAGCGGCCCCCGCTGCTCGCACCAGGCCTGGAAAGCCTTGTCCAACGCCGGCCATGCCTGATCTATCACGGCGTATCAGGCCGTGTCGCGATTGCGCCCCTTGACGACACCGGGCTGGCGAAAGACGCCTTCAAACGAGGATCCCGGGCTCTGGCCGGCACGACGCGAGGCTTGATTTAGAGCGTTGCACTTCCACTCATGGCGCCGGAAGGCCAGCTGCATCATCAGCGACATCGCTTCGGTAGCCAGCGCTGTCCTCCGCATCGCCGGTGCGACATTCAGGTGAGCGACCCCGGTCGAGCCCCGCTTGCGACTGATCCGCAAGCGGGCGGCCACACCTCCGGCCTCGCCCGTCGCCGTGCTGACGGCCGCGAAAGAGAGCCGCCAACAAGTCCGGCGGGTGTCTTGCCGAAGGGAGTCGCTCACGGCGGCAGAATCGCCCGCTGATGACCGCCGGACCTCGACGCGTCGCTGCCTTCCAGTCCGGGACCGGGACGCCGACCGGCTGGCCGAGGTGCCTGATCAGGTCGTCCATGGCAGCCCTTCCGCGCAGATCACCGAGCGCACCGCTGACAGACATCCACCCACTGGCCGTTGGTCACCGCGAGCAACTGTTCCGGGCGGATCCGTACTGCGGTGTGGATCGCGCCGGCAGCGGGCAGGACTTCGTCGAAATCCTGCAGCGACGTATCCAGATAGATCGGCAGCGGCTGCGCCAGACCGAAGGGACAAACACCGCCGACCGGATGCCCGGTCAGCTCCACGACTTCTTCCGGAGGCGACATCTTGCCCTTGCCGAAGGCCACTTTGAATTTCCGGTTGTCAATGCGGGCGTCACCGCGGGCGACCAGAATGATTACGCGGCCATCGGCCAGCCGAAATGAGAGTGTCTTGGCGATGCGACCGGGCTCGACGCCGTGCGCCTCAGCGGCCAGTGCGACGGTCGCCGTGCTGACCGCCAATTCGATGATTGGCACGTCGAGATCGCGGGCGGCAAAGAAGTCACGTACGGATTGCAGGCTCATGGCGGATCCTGATGACGGTCAAGAGCTGCTGGGGACGGTGAAACTGAAAGTCGCGCCGTCCGGAGGCACGCTTTCGACCCAGATGCGTCCGCCAAGGTGGTCGACGATACGGCGGCAAATCGCCAGCCCGAGGCCGGTACCCGCGGGGCGGGCGCCGCTGGCGCCGAGCACTTGTCGAAACTCCTCGAAGACCTCGTCGTGTTTCTCGGGCGGAATGCCCGGACCATTGTCGGCAACCGAGACCCTGGTTTCGGTCGGTCCGTAGTCCAGGCTGACCAGCACACGGCCGCTGCTCTCCGGCGCGAATTTCAAAGCGTTCGAAAGCAGGTTGATCAGCACCTGCGTCAGGCGATCGTGGTCGCCGACGATCCGCGCCGCGTGCGTCGGCAGCACCAATTCGAGCGCAACGCGCTTTTCGGCGAACATCGGCGTGATCGAGGTGACCGCCGACTTCACGAGGTCGGCGGCGTCGAGGTCGGCGATGCACCAATCCATGCGGCCGGCCTCGATCTTTGCGAAGTCAAGTAGGTCGTTGATCATTCGAACCAGACGCAGGCATTCGCCATTGATGATGCCAAGGAACTCCTGGCGTTGCTCGGCGCCGATTTCAGGGTTGTCGCCGAGAATCTCGGCGAACGAGCGAATCGACGTCAGCGGTGTGCGCAGATCGTGCGTCACCATGTTCAGAAACGCCGACTTCGCCTGGTTGGCCTCCTCGGCCTTCTGTTTCGCCGCTTGCAGGCTTTCTTCCCAGGTCTTGCGCTCGGTGACGTCGCTATAGGTGGTGACGAAGCCGCCGCCCGGCAAGGGCGTGCCTCGGACTTCCAGTACCATGCCGTTCGGTCGCATGCGCTCGAAGCAATGCGGCTCCGCCTTGCTCGCCAGAGTGATGCGCTCCTTGACGAGGTCCTCGATGTCGCCCGCTCCGTAGTCGCCGCGCTCGGCGTTGAAGCGGAAGAAATCCGCCAGTGGCCGACCGATCGTCCCGAGGTCATCGGGAAAGCCAAGCAGTTCGAGAAACTGTCGGTTCCAGGCTACCAAACGCAGTTCCCGGTCAAAGATACTGAAACCCTGTGCCAGGTACGCGAGCCCCCTGACAATCAAATCGGCCCGGCTCGCCTCGACACCGTTGGCTGACGACATGAGCATATTCCTCCTGGTGTTGACGCACTGGCGCGTTCGGAACGCCACCCCTGACCCTGCGCCGGTGACCGCGGTCGCAGCCGCAGCCATGCGAGGGCTTCCATTTTCCTGCTGGCGCCGTTTGCTGCGCAACATGCTCAACAGTCAAAAAGCCTGGGCGAATGTGAATGTTTCTCACGCAACTTCACCAACTGGCCCCGAAGAACAACGCGTCACCGATCCCTCCTGCTGCGCTCTTGCTTCGTTGCTTGCTGATTGGCAAGGCATCTCGGCCAAAGCCGCCGGCAGCGTGTGTCTGGCTAAGCGAGGAGCATGCCAGAGGCCTGACTACCATGCATGACATGACATGACTTTCACCAACGAACTGGAATTGGCCAGCCAACTTGCCCGGTTCTTCTGACCATCCAGGCACTGCGCTGGGCCGGACGCCAGCCTGCAACACCGCAACCACCAGGCGAAGCGAGGCTCGCCCATTGAAACTACTGGCACATGCGGCGGATTTCATTTTCCTTGATGGCCAGATCGACCTGCTGCAAGACAGCATCGACATCCGCGAGTCGCTCGTCAACCGCCACCTGGCCAGTCAACGGCAAATCCGGAGTCAGCAGGCCGCTTTCATAGTTCGCCCAGATTTCCTTGCCGAACTGGGTGTCCTTGAGCGACGGAGCAAAGGTGCTGAAGTAAGTTCGCAGGTTGAGCACGTCACGCGCGAACATTTCGGCGGCGTTGCTGTTGCCTGCCGCATCGATCGCTTGCGGTACATCGATAATGACCGGTCCGCCTGCACCGACCAGAATGTTGTATTCGGAAAGGTCGCCGTGAATGATCCCGGCGCAAAGCATCCGCACCACCTGATTGACCAGCGTCGCATGAAACTCCAAGGCCAGTTCTTCGCTAAGTTCCACGTCGTTGAGGCGCGGTGCCGCACGGCCCTCGGCATCGACCACCAGATCCATCAGCAATACGCCCTCGAAACAGCTATGCGGCTGCGGAACGCTCACACCGGCAGCGGATAGCCGATACAGGGCATCGACCTCGGCGCTTTGCCAAACCTCTTCCTGCATCTTGCGGCCATAGCGACTGCCTTTCTCCATGGCACGCGCCTGCCGACTATTCTGTACCTTGCGCCCTTCCTGATAGGACGCGTTCTTTCGGAAGCTGCGCTGATTGGACTCCTTGTAGACCTTGGCGCAGCGAATGTCTTCACCACAGCGAACGACATAGACGGTGGCCTCCTTGCCGCTCATCAACTGGCCAATCACCTCGTCAACGAGGCCTTCTTCAACGAGTGCTGCGAGTCTTGTCGGGGTTTTCATGGGGCGTTCATTGGTCATTCATTTGCTGTGAAAGTCGCATCCACGACGGACGAATCTTCTTCATCCGGGACGCGACAGAAGGGTCGAAAGCGAGGAAAAAGGCCATCAGCGGGTCAGCTTCCGGGGCCAACGATTCGATCGCCTGCGCACCGTCGCCAGGAGCGGCGGGTGTCGCGAGGACCTCGGCAGCCATGTCGCAGCAGACCAGTGTACCGCCTTCTGCGCCGCACGGCGGCGCCGACTTGAAAAAGGCGGAAGAACGTGGCGAGGTCATCGACCAGATCGACGACAGCAAACGGGCGAGTCCCTGCCGATAGGCAGCTACGCGACCTCGGCGGACACCAGGAGCAGGCGGATCGCAGAAAGCAGGAAACCTGATTCACTGTCGGCTTCCAGGCCTTCGCCAGCGAGCCGGTGGACAACGAAAACCTGGTGCCGGTAACGGCCTGAGCTTCGGCGCCAGCAGCGGTCGATGGAGGTCGCTCGGCAAAGCCCTGCCGCTGCCGACCCCGGTTCCCGTGGTCGTACCCCTTACGCCGGGCAATTGCCAGGAGGTCGGTAGCTCGCCAGCGCAACTGGCTCTCAAGAATCTGCCAGACTTGCCGTATTAACGGATTCGGAGACAGCAATCATTGGAGGCCAGAGAGCATGGAAATTTCAGCCATCGCCGCTGCGGCGACCGAGATGAGCCAGGCCAGATTTGCCGACGCGGTACAGATGACCGTGCTGAAGAAGACTCTGGATATCCAGTCACAAAACGCCACGCAACTCATTGAAGCGGCTTCGAAGATAATCCCCAGCAACCCGCCGAATCTGGGCAGTCGAATCGATACCATCGCCTGACGCGGCACGGGCATCGCCCAGACCGGTCAGCTGCCGGCCGACATCAGCCGGAACTGTCGGGCGGGCGCGTCCTTCGACACCAGGGCTCACGCCCACCGGCAGATGCTGATGAGAGCCCCGCCCGGACCTTGCCAAGCACGCGGTGCGCGGCTTTTTTTTGGCGCGCCGAAGCCACGACGCGCACGCCAAACCGAGAAGAAGCGCTTGCGGTCGTCACGCGACGCCGCGTGGCCGGGGCGATCGGTAATTCGATTCGCAGGAACAGGCACAGAAGACCGTCCGTGCCGACGCCATTCTTGCGCGCCCCAAGGCGCTTGCCGCCCGGCGA
Organism: Accumulibacter sp.; assembly: GCF_029255145.1. Lineage (GTDB taxonomy): Bacteria > Pseudomonadota > Gammaproteobacteria > Burkholderiales > Rhodocyclaceae > Accumulibacter. Next base: position 30,351 of record NZ_JAPUVQ010000124.1, on the reverse strand, counting down.
CGTCGGTCATCCATCGCCGGCTCGGCGGCACCGAATGCCGCCTTGACTGTGCTGGTCAAGGCCATGGATACTCTATCCGGCAGCGATGTCTTTACCATCATCCTCTTGGCAAACGTCTTTTCGTTCGTATAATCGCCCGACTCTGGTTCCTGCGAAGTCCAACGACCTGTCTACCATCCCGGGAGGTGGAATGAAGGGCATCCTGAATTTTCTGGCGAGAGCAAAACTGATCGAACTCTCCGACAGCGAGCGACTGGAGGCTGCCGAAGCCGAACAGGCCGCGGCCAGCGCGCCATCGCCCGCGGCGGGGCCAGCGGACCTTTACCATGCGCCCGAGGAGGTGCCAGGCGTTTCGGCGCCACCGCCCGGCGCGGCGGCCACTGGTGCACCGGCAGAGCAACTCGCGGGTGGACTGGAAGGCATCGCCTTGTCCGACATCTACGCTGCCGCCGGCGTGCCCGCTTCGCCATATCCGGCCGAGAAGCTCCTGCGCCTGCTCGACGGCTTGCGGGCGATGGACGCCGGGACGCGCCACGCGGCAGTCCTGGCGATGGACGCCGCCGATGACAACTGGCAGATCACCGATTGCGTCAGCGATGCCCAGTTCAAGATCTCGGCGCTCGACGCCTACCAGCGGCAGCTGACCGGACAGTTGCAGAACAGCGAGCAGCAGGCCGCCGAAGCCACCGGCCAGATCAGGCTTGCGCTCGACAACTCGACCGTGGCGATTCGCAAACAGATTGCCGAACTCGAACAGCTGCTCGAACGCGAGGTGGCCCGCGCCGCGCAGGAAACGACCCGAGTGGAGGCCGGCCTGCGGGCGGCGCGTGAATCGGCAACGCGCGAAACCCGACGCATGGACGCCGAGATCGAACGTCTGCGCGAAATCCCGAACAATTTCAAGGCGCCTGACGCCGCAGCCCAATAAGCAAGGAGAAGACAGATGGCCCAACTGACACCAATGGCCAAGGGCCTGATTACAGTCATCGTTCTCGGCGTCGCCGGTTCGCTGGCCTGGAATCTGGGTCTCAAGGAGCGCTTTGCCAACAGCAGTGACCCGGTAGCGGTATCCAGGCCGGCGGCCACCCCTTCCGGGGCCCCGGCCATGGCCCAGCAGCCGCCAGCGGCGGCCAGGGCCGCCCCGACGGACGACAAGAACGCGGCGCTCGGCACCGCGGGCAACCCCCTGAAAGTCAGCCTGGTCAGCTTCCACGGCTACGCACCCGCGCTGGTCGCCAACGGCAATTCCCTCAACACGCAGCCCGGGTCGATTTACAGCAAGAACGGCCTGAACGTGCGCTTCGTGATCCAGGACGACATCCCGACGCTGGCGACAATCTTCGAATCCGGCGCCGCGCAGTGCGCGTGGCGAACGTCCGACTTCTGGGCCCAGGAGCAACCGAACCTGCGCAATGCGGGCCTCGACGGCAAGGCGGTGATGATTGTCGATAACACGCAGGGTGGCGACGCGGTGATCGCCAGCGATCCGGCGGTGAAGGCGATCGAGGACCTGGCCGGGCGTTCGGTGGCGCTGCTGCAGTTCACACCGTCGCACGGCATGCTGATCGACGCGCTCGACAACGCCTCGCTGACAGCGCGCAAGAAGGAAAGCGTCAAAATCGTTTTCATCAATGCCGAGGAAGGCACCGCTGGCGTTCGCGCCGCGCTCGAGTCGGGGCACGTCGATGCGGCGGTGCTCTGGGACCCCGATCTGGCCCTGGCGCTGCGCAACGTCAAAGGTGCGCATGTCGTCTACTCGACGAAGACGGCAACCAACCTGATCTTCGACGTGATGGTCTGCGACTCTCGCCTGCTGGCGAAGCCGGAAGGGCAGGCAGTGGTCCAGAAGTTCGTCGAAGGCTGGATGGAAGGCGTGCAGGCAGCACGCGCCAATCCGGACAACGCGGTGGAGGCGCTGGTCAACACCGAGGAGTTCTTCAAATTGCTCGCCGACAAGGAAGGTCGCCCCTTCGTCAAGAGCCTGTTCGCCAATGTGGTGTGGACCGGCGTCGAAGAGAACGCGCGCATTCTCGGGCTGGCCGGTGGCACCAACCACTACGAGCGCGTCTACAAGCGTTTTGACGAGATCTACCGCAAGGCCGGCGCGCTGGCCAATCCCAAGTCGCCGGTGATCGCACCGCAGGACAGCTTCGACTACCGCTTCATCAAGGCCATGCTGGCCCGCGACAAGCCAGCGGCGACCGCCGCCGCGCAACCGCAGACCAGCTTCACGCAGGCGTCTCTCAAGGAAGCCACCCAGACGCAAGCGATGGTGACCAAACCGGTGACCGTTGGTTTTTCCTCCGGCAGCACTGAGTTGACCAAGCGCGCGGAGAAGACGATCGATAACGAGATGGTGCCGTTCATCGAGAACAACGGCAAAGCCTACTTCGAAGTCAGCGGCAATTCCGACTCGACCGGCGCTCGCGACGTGAACCAGCGCCTTTCGGCGGCACGCGCCCGGGCCGTCGTCGACTATCTGGTCAAGCAATGGGAGTTTCCGCGCGAGCGTTTCAAGGTTGTCGGCAACGGCCCCGATCGTCCGCTGTGCAACGAAGCCAATGCGGCCGCCGAGGGCCTGTCGCTCGAAGAGTGCCGGGCGATCAACCGGACCACGCGGGTAGCGGTGTACGGCGGCCGTTAGATCCGGTTATCGAGTCGCGATGAGCGAATTCTGGAACCCCTACGCGCCGCCGGACCCGCGCCGCCGGCGCTTGCTCGGCGCCGGTTCGGTACTCGCCGTGCTGCTGCTGTGGAGCGCTGTCGCCGCTTCGGGGCTGGTCAGCCAGACCAGGCTGCCGGCGCCATGGGACGTCGTTTCGGCCTTTGGCTACCTGGCCTGGAACGATGGCCAAAGCATGCTGCTGACGGCGACGCTGTGGTCGGTCGGACGGTTGCTGGTGGCCGGCATGCTGGTGATCATCATCGGCATTCCGATCGGCATCGTCATGGGCGCCGCGCCGCAGGTCAACGCCGCGCTGTCGCCGCTGGTAGACCCCTTCCGCTCGGCGCCGGTGGTGGCCCTGTTGCCCATTCTGGTGATGTGGATGGGCATCGGCGAGTCGATGAAAATTGCCTTTCTGTTCATCGGCGCCGTGGTGTACCTGATTCCGATGGTCCGCGACGCCATTCAGGCGGTGCCGCAGAGCTACTGGATCGGCGCCCGCGACCTCGGCGCCACGCCCTGGGAATGCATCCGCCAGGCGGTGGTGCCGATGGCCATGCCGCGCATCGCCGACGCCGTGGTCGTCGCCTTCTCGGTGATGTGGACCTACATCACCGTTGCCGAATACGTGAATGCCCGTGAAGGACTCGGCCAGTTGATCCAGAACGCCCGCCGTTTCAGCGCCTGGGATCAGGTGTTTGCCGGCATCATGGTGATCATTGCCCTGGCGCTGGCCACCTACCGCTTGATGATCTGGCTCAAGCGCCGCCTCTATCCGTGGGAAACACAGCAGTGAGCGCACCGACGGTCGCCGCCGTGCCGGTAGACACGCCTGACGCGAAGTCGGTATCGGTGCTCGTCAAGGACATCGTCCAGGAATACCCGGCGGACTCCGGTGGCGTCACCCGGGTAATCGACCGCGTGACGCTGACCTTCGACCAGCCGGGGATCAACATGCTGCTCGGTCCGTCCGGCTGCGGCAAGAGCACCCTGCTGCACATGCTCGGCGGTGTGCGGCCGATCGGCGTCAGGACGCCGACCTCGGGCAGCGTGCTGATCGACGGCGTCGAGTGTCATGGCGCCCACGACGATTCAGTGATGGTCTTCCAGCGCTACGCCAATCGACCCGACCTGTCGGTGTTTGACAACGTCGCCTTCCCGTTTCGCCTCAAGCTGTGGAAATCGCGCGAACCGGAAGCCCAGTGGCGCGGGCGCGTCGCCGACCTGCTCAAGGCGGTCGGTCTGGCGGACAAGGCCGGGCTGCGTCCCGCGCAGCTCTCGGGCGGACAGAACCAGCGCGTCGCGCTGGCGCGCGCGCTGGTTCTGCGGCCGAAAATCCTGCTGATGGATGAGCCCTTTGGCGCGCTCGACGCACAGACCCGCGAAGAAATGCAGCAGCTGTTGATCAACCTCTACCAGTCGTGGCCTTGCCTGGTCGTTTTCGTCACGCACGACGTGACCGAAGCACTCCTGCTCGGCGACCGGGTGATCGTCCTGTCAACCCAGCCGGCACGCGTCGCCGACGATTTTCTGGTCAGCGAGCCGCGTCCGCGATCGGCCGCGTGGCAGCGCTCGGCAACGGCACAGGGCCTCGAGGAGCGCGTCCTCGCCCAACTCCACGCCAGCCCCGGAAGGGGCCAGGTCAGGGTCACCATCTAGCCATGGCCGAAGGGAAGCCGCCGTACGTCAGGGAGGTCCTCACCAGCCAGGCGAATCTGTATGCCTTTCTCGGCTCGCTGGCGGCCGGAGCGCTGCTCTCGATCCCCTTCGGCTTCGGCGTCGGGGCGGTGCCGCTGATCGCTTTTGCCGCCGGCGAAGTGCTCGCCGCGCTGCATATCCCGTCACTGCCGACCTTTCGCGACCAGGTCGACCGCCGCTGGCGGGCCAAGGCGCGGCAGGCGTCGCGCGAGCAGCTGTTCGCGGAACTCCAGAAACGAGCCGCCAGACGCGAAGGGTATGCCACCAGGCTGCGTACTTACCAGCGGATGCTGGGACGTGTCGACTCGCTCTACCAGCGCGCCGAAACCGGTCTTTCGCGCCTGAACTACCGGGACGTCGAGCAACTCGACGACGTGACTGTGGAGTACCTCGGCCTGTGGTTGTCAGGACTAGTGATGGATGATCGCGTGGAATCGATCAACCTGCGCGAAGTCGATGCCAAGCTGGCGGGCATCGAAAGGGAACTCGCCGCACCGCGCCCGGGAACCGATGTCCGGCAACTGCAGAAGGCGCGCACCGACTACGCGGTTCTCATCGAACGGCATAACCGGATGCAGAGCCGCCGCCGGGCACTCGAGGCGGCGATGCTGTCGATACCCGACCAGCTCGACGAAATCTACCAGACAATCATGACCTTGCCGGCCTCCGAAGACGTCGGCAGCCGGCTTGAAGAGGCCGTCGGCAAGCTGCGCCTGCAGGAAGACATCGAGGCGGATCTGGCGAGTGGCCTGGCCGAAGCCCTGCCTGGCGTAGCCGTGCCGACTGCCGGCAGCGGCGCGCGGCGCCTGGTGGCCGTCGCGAGCGCCAGCAGGAACCGGGACTGAACAGGGCGACGGATTTTTTGCTGGGGCTGGTGACGGTCGCCGTCACTGGCTAACTGATGCTTGGCCGGGGAACCGGTTTACGAAGGGAAGAAGGCAATGGCTGATATCAATCTTGTGGGGCGTCTGTCCAACCTCTGGTCGGGCTTTGTCTCGCTGTGGATCACCGACGTGGAAAAGCGGCATCCCGAGATTGCCTACCAGAACGCGATCGATTCGATGATCGACAAGTACGGCAGGCTGAAAAGCGCCACGGCGGCCATCATGCGCCGCCGTGAGGACGTTTCAGCGCGTCTCGACAGCGAGCGCAACGAACTCGCGGCGGTCACCGCCGACCTCAACACCGCCCTGGCAACCGCCCAGGACGACCTCGGCATCGTCCTGATCCAGAAGAAGAACGCCCTCGACGCCAGCATCAAGACGCTCGAACAGGACATGGAGCAGGCGCGTACCGATGCCCAGGAAGCGAAGGACTCGCTGCTGCAGGTCAAGTCCGAAATCCAGAAACTCAAGGACGAGAAGGACCGCATGCTGGCGCAGATGCTCAGCGCGCAGGCGCGCCTCAAGATCCAGAATCAGCTCGATGGCTTGTCGGTCGATGCCGAGGTGCGCGCCCTCGACAACGTCCGCGAACACATCAGGACGACCGTAGCCGAAGCGAAAATGGGCTCCGAATTGCGCGATTCCGACCTCGACGTCAAGCTCGCCAGGCTTCGCCAGAGCAGCGGCGCGGTGACCGCACGCCAGCAGCTCGAGGAGATGAAGCGCGCGCGGGCCGGCCAGACCGATGCTGCCGGCAAGTCGATGTAGAGGCTGCGGAAGACCATGTCCCGCACCGTGAGCGAAGCCGCGGATAGTCCGCGGCATCCGCCGCGCCCGCCTCTGCCGGGCTGGGCGGAGACCCTGCGCCAGAAGTATCTGGCCGGCGAAGCTTCGGTGTTCGTCATCTACCGGAATGTTTTTGACCGTTACCAGGTCGGCGACCGCTACTACACGCTGTTGCCCTTGCTCGGCGGCGTGCTGCTCAAGGACAACAAGCAGCAGATCTTCGAGCTGAGCATCGACCGCGGCGTGCGCGTCGTCCAGGGAAGCAGTCCACAGGGGAAGACCGAGCTCTATCGTCATCTGGAAGGCAAGGGCCTGGCCGGCATTTTCGAGTCGCTGGAACGGCAGATGCTCGAACAGCGTTCCAGCGCGCTGCTGATTCCCTACGCCGGGACCATCTTTCCGGCCGCCGAACCGCACTTCCTGTCACTCGACGAGCGCGGCGCCTTCACCGCGCTGCACCGCTGGTCGCTCGACGAGGATTTCTCCGATCGCGACAACGTCGTGATCCTGGTCAGTGAATCGCTCGCCGACATCAGCCCGGCGCTGCTGACGCATCCGCGAATCGTCGCCATCGAGCTGCCGATGCCGGATCGCGACGCGCGCCGCGCGGCGATCGGGCATTACGCGCCGGCCATGCCCACCGCTGAAGCCGATCTGCTGGCCGATCATACCGCCGGCCTGCGCCTGATCCAGTTGGCCAGCATCGTTGCCAGCGAAGCGCCGCAGGGGCTGAGCGAGCGGCAGCGACGAAGCCTGATCGCCGGCCTGCTGCAGGGCAGCCCGAACGCCGAGCAGCGCGCACACCGCCTCGCGGCGATCACCGCCGGCATGACGCCAGGCGAGATCCAGCAACTGGTCGACCCGACCCGGGCGCTGCCCGAAGGAGATCCGGCCGGCGAGATGCTGGCCGTCGTCCGCCAGCGCAAGCGCGAGCTGATCGAGAAGGAGTGCGCCGGCCTGATCGAATTCATCGAGCCCCGCCACGGACTCGACAGCGTCGGCGGCAACGAGCACATCAAGAGCGAACTGATCGAGATTGCCCGGCTGATCCGCAGCGACGACCGCGCGCGGGCGCCGATGGGACTGCTGGCGGTGGGCCCGATGGGCGCCGGCAAGACCTTCGTGATCAAGGCTTTCCTCAAGGAGGCGGGATTGTCCGGAGTGGCGCTGAAGAACTTCCGCTCGAAGTGGGTCGGTTCGACCGAGGCCAACCTCGAGCGCGTGCTGGCGACGGTCAAGGCCATGGGGCCGATCGCGCTGGTCATCGACGAGGGCGACCGCAGCTTCGGCAGCGGTGGCGACGCCGACGGCGGTACCGGTTCGCGGGTCATTGCCCGCCTCAAGGAGTTCATGTCCGACCCCGACAACCGCGGCCAGGTGCTGTTCATCCTGATGACCAACCGCCCGGACAAGCTCGATACCGACATCAAGCGCCCGGGGCGTCTCGACCGCAAGATTCCGTTCTTCTACGCCGACACGGCGGCCGAGCGCGCGGCGGTCGTCGGTGCCATTTTCCGGCGCTACCAGGTGTCCGTCGAACTCGCCGACGAGGCGCTGCGGGACGCCTGCGAAGCACTGGCAGGCTATTCCAACGCCGACCTCGAAGCGCTGGCGCTGCTCGCCGCCGAATTCGCCGAGCGCGAGCGAGGACCCTTGACCAGCGCGGTCCTGGCGCGTGCGATCGACGACTTCATGCCACCACAGGAGATCGCGATGGTGCGCTATATGGAGATGCTGGCCGTCTCGGAGACCTCGCGACGCTCGTTGCTGCCGCAGCGCTTCCGCTCGCTGTCGGCCCAGGAAGTCCAGACCCGACTCGCCGAGTTCCGGCGCCAGATCAACCTTTGAAGGAGCTGCCATGTTTCCCGCGTTCGATGACGTTTCGCTTGATGCCGACCAGACCGTCGCCGCCACACAACTGCTGCTGCGCGTCGCCCACGTCGATGGTGCCAGGACCGCCGAGGAGGTGGCGCTGATTCGCCAGTTCTACGACGGCTGTCGCAACGGCGCACCTGACTGGCCCGCTTTCGACTCGCTGCAGAGCGGGACCGCCGATAGCGACGCGGCCGGCCACTTCACCGAACCGGCGCAACGCGACGTGGTCGTCGCCACCTGCCTGATGGTGGCCTACGCCGACGGCGCGCTGATCGACAAAGAGCTGGCGGCGGTTCACGCCGTCGCCGCCGAGATCGGGATGGCAGCGACGCGCGTCGACGAGCTGCTGGCGCTGGTCAAGGACTACATGCTCGCGCAACTCGCCAGACTGCCCGACGCCGGCTCGGTGGCGGCGGTGGCACGCGAATTGGGCTGAAGGACAGCAGCGCCCTTCGCCCGATCGTCGGGCGGCCCAGCGCCAGCTTGCCGACCTCGGCCGGAAACCGGCCGGAATGTGCCGGCCGCCCGCGACGAATGCTCCCCGTGGCGTTGTCGGCACGGGCAAGGTCGATTCCGACCGGCAGGCGCGTCAAGACATGCCACCAGCCGCACGGTGGTTGCCATCGACGGCCGGGGCTCGGAGTGGAGTCGGAGTGGAGTCGGGGGAGCGACGCCACCCCGGCCGCGCGGCGACCTCACCGTTGCCTCAGGGCACCCGGAGTGACCCCGCCGAGCGTGTATAATCCCGGCCGATGGCACAGGACGCAGCGCTTCTCCCCTCCCCCTCGCAGAGCACCGCCTCTCCCCGATGAAACGTCGCCTCCCGAGCGGCTGCGCTCACTGCCCGCTGGCTGTGCATTGCGGATCCGACACGCCAGCGGCGTGCTGAATGGCCGATGAACAGGCGAGTCACCTGGCTGCTGTGGATCGCCCTCGCCGCGGTCTGGTTCGGCACGCTCGACCAGCGCGCGCTGGTACGGCCCGACGAGGGCCGTTATGCGGAAATCCCGCGCGAAATGGTCGCCAGCGGCGACTGGGTAACGCCGCGCCTCAACGACTTCAAGTACTTCGAGAAACCCGCCCTGCAATACTGGGCGACGGCGACCGGCTACCAGCTGTTCGGGATCAGCGAATGGACCGCCCGGCTATGGCCGGCGCTGACCGGTTTCCTGAGCATCGTCCTCGCCTGGTGGACCGGACGGCGGCTGTGGGGCGCGCTGGCTGGCCAACTGGCGGCGGCGATCCTCGCCAGTTCGCTGCTGTTCGTCGTTCTCGGCCACCTGATCACCCTCGACATGGGACTGTCGTTCTTCCTGCAGGTGGCATGGACCGGCTTCATGCTCGCGCAGCAGGGCGAGCGCCGCGAGAGCCGGCGCTGGATGCTGCTGGCCTGGGCAGGGCTGGCGCTGGCGGTGCTCTCCAAGGGCCTGGTGGCGCTGGTGCTGGTCGGCGCCGCGCTGCTCGGCTATACGCTGCTCAACCGCGACCTGTCACCGTGGCAGAAGCTCGCGCCGCTACACGGTCTGCTCTTGTTCCTGGCGCTCACGGTGCCCTGGTTCGTCACCGTTTCGCTGGCCAATCCAGAGTTTCCGCAGTTCTTCTTCATCCACGAGCACTTCGACCGCTTCCTGACCGCGGTGCACCGCCGCGACGAGCCGGCCTGGTACTTCCTGCTTGTCTACGCGCTCGGCGCCTTGCCGTGGACGCTGCTGCTGGCGCACACCCTGCTCAAGTCCTGGGGCCGGCGCGTACCGGGCCGCTTCAGCGCCGAGCGCTTCCTGCTGCTGTGGATCGCCGCCACCTTCGCTTTCTTCAGTATCTCCAGCTCGAAGATGGCCCCTTATATCCTGCCGGTGTTCCCGGCGCTGGCGCTGCTCGGCGGTCGCCACATCGCCGCGCTGTCGCGGCGCGCCTGGCTGATCCACCTGGCAGTACTGGCGACACTGGCGGTCGCCGCACTGGCGATGGCGCCAAGGGTGCTGGGGATGGCCGGCCAGGCGTACTCGGTGGAAATGCTGCAGGGCGTGGTCAACTGGCTGCTCGGTGCCGCGACGGTGTCGCTGGCCAGCATTCTGCTGGCGATGTGGCTGGTCTGGAAGCAGCGCAACGCGGCGGCGGCGACGGTGCTGGCCATCGGCGGCTGCCTGAGCACCAGCGCCGGCCTGCTGGGGCACGACCACGTGTCAAGCTACAGTTCCGCCAGGAGCCTGGCGACACAGGCATTACCCCGAATGAAAGCCGATGCACCCTTCTACAGCGTGCTTACTTACGAGCAGACGCTGCCCTTCTACATCCGGCGCACGCTGACGCTGGTCCAGAACCAGAACGAGATGGAGTTCGGCGTCACCCAGGAGCCGCACAAATGGATCGCGACGGTCGAGGAGTTCAAGCAGCGCTGGCGCGACGACCGCCCAGCCTACGCGACGATGACTCTGGCCGCCTTCGACGACCTCGCCGTCGCCGGTCTGCCAATGACCGTGATCGCCCGCGACCGGCGCCACGTCATCGTCGAAAAGCCCGAAGCGCCCGCTGCCGCACGCCCGGGCAGCGACAGCGCCGACTGCGGTCCGGCGACCTCTCGACCGTGCAACGGAGCACCGCGCTGAGATGACCCCTATCGCCTTTGCCCTGGTGCTCGCCGGGGTGCTGCTCAACGCCGCGGCGCAACTGCTGCTCAAGGCCGGAACCAATGCCGTCGGCCACTTCGACTTCTCGCTGCACAACATCATTCCGATCGGCCTGAAGATCGCCGCCCAGCCACCGATCATCGGCGGTCTGGCCTGCTACGCGGTGAGCGTGGTGGTGTGGATCATGGCCCTGTCGCGCGTGCCGGTGAGCATCGCCTATCCGATGCTCTCGATCGGCTACGTGGTCAACGCGCTGCTGGCCCATTACTGGTTCGGCGAAGTCCTGGTGATGCAGAAGATGCTGGGTATCGGCTTCATCATCATCGGCGTGATCCTGGTCGCCAACTCATGAGCGTGCCGCTGCTGCCGATCACCCGCCCGGCGATCGATGAGGAAACCATCGCCGCCGTCTGCGAGGTGCTGCGCTCCGGCTGGATTACCAGCGGCCCCAAGGTACAGGCTTTCGAAGCGGCGCTCTCGGAACTCTGCGGCGGCCGCCCGGTGCGCGCCTTCAACTCCGGGACGGCGACGCTGGAGGTGGCGCTGCGCCTGGCCGGCGTCGGCGCCGGTGACGAGGTGATCACCACCCCGCTGACCTGGGTGGCGACGGCCAACGTGATCCTTGAAGTCGGCGCCACACCGGTGCTGGTCGACATCGACCCGGCGACGCGCAACATCGACCTCGAAGGCATCGAGGCCGCGATCACCCGGCGGACCCGAGCGCTGCTCCCGGTAGACCTGGCTGGCCTGCCGGTGGACCGCGACCGGCTTTACGCGATTGCCGACAGGCATCAGCTGCGCGTCGTCGAGGACGCCGCCCAGTCGATCGGCGCGTCGTGGAACGGCAAGCCGATCGGCAGCGGCGGCGACTTCGTCTCCTTCAGTTTCCACGCCAACAAGAACCTGACGACCTGCGAAGGCGGCGCACTGGTGCTGCCGCCGGACATCGACCCGGCGCTCTGCGAAAGACGCCGGCTGCAGGGCGTCAAGCGCTTGGCCGACGGCGGGATGGACGTCGACCTGCTCGGCGGCAAGTTCAATCTCACGGATGTCGCCGCCGCCGTGGGCCTCGGACAACTCAAGCACCTGCACGAATTCACCGCGCGTCGCCGCGCCCTGGCCAGGCGCTACTTCGAGCGCCTGGATCCGCGCCGGGGACCGAATCTGGGGCTGGACCTGCCGCTGGCCGACTTCAGCAACTGCAACTGGCACATGTTCCAGCCACTGCTGCCGGCGGGGTCCGACCGTGCTGCCTTCATCGCCGCGATGCGCGACCTGGGCATCGGCGTCGGCGTCCATTATCCGGCGCTGCACCTGTTTACGCTCTACCGCGGGCTCGGGTTCCGGCCTGGTCAGTTTCCGCATGCCGAGAGCGTTGGCGCCAGAACCGTTACACTGCCCCTTTTCCCGGCAATGAGCGACGCCGATGTCGATCGCGTGTGCACCGCCCTGACCCGTGTCCTCAAACCCTGAGCCCCGAACGATGATCACTCCCGACATTTCGGTCGTCATTCCCGTCTATAACGAGGAAGACGGCCTGCCGACACTTTTCGACCGCCTCTATCCGGCGCTCGATCGACTCGGCCTGCCGTACGAAGTCATCTTCGTCAACGATGGCAGCCGCGACCGTTCGGCGGCGCTGCTCCGCGAACAGTTCGAGCGGCGCCCGGACGTCACCCGGGCCATTCTCCTGGCCACCAACGCCGGCCAGCACATGGCGATCATGGCCGGCTTCGAGCACGCCCGTGGCCAGATCATCGTCACCCTCGACGCCGACCTGCAGAACCCGCCCGAGGAGATCGGCAAGGTGATCGGCAAGATGCATGAAGGCCACGACTACGTCGGCAGCATCCGCCGCGAGCGCCAGGACAGCATCTTTCGCAGCGGCGCGTCGAAGGCCATGAACTACGTCCGCGAGAAGATCACCCGCATCCGCATCACCGATCAGGGGAACATGCTGCGCGCCTATTCGCGCAAGGTGGTGGACGCCATCAACTTGTGCCAGGAAGTCAGCACCTTCATTCCGGCGCTGGCCTACACCTTCGCCCGCAACCCGGCCGAGGTGATCGTCGAGCACGAGGAGCGCGCCGCCGGCGAATCGAAGTATTCGCTCTACAGCCTGATCCGCCTCAACTTCGACCTGATGACCGGCTTTTCGCTGGTGCCGCTGCAGTGGTTCTCGATGCTCGGCATCGTCGTCTCGCTGGGGTCGGCGGCACTGTTCGTGCTGCTGATCGTGCGCCGCCTGATCGTCGGCCCCGAGGCCGAGGGTCTGTTCACCCTCTTTGCCTTGATGTTCTTCCTGATCGGCCTGGCGCTGTTCGGGATCGGCCTGCTCGGCGAGTACGTCGGCCGGGTCTACCAACAGGTACGTCACCGCCCGCGCTACCTGATCGAAGCCGTGCTGGAACAGCAACGGTGAGTGCAGCGCCGAGGGCGGTGGTCTTCGCCTACCACAACGTCGGCGCGCGCTGTCTGCGCGTGCTGCTGGCGCACGGCGTAGACGTGGCGCTGGTGGTGACCCACCAGGACAACCCCGACGAGAACATCTGGTTCGAGCGGGTCGCCGATCTGGCGCAAGACTACGTCGTCCCGGTGGCCACGCCAGAGGACCCCAACACGCCCGAATTCTGCGCCCGGCTGCAAGCGCTGCGGCCCGATTTCTTCTTCTCCTTCTACTACCGGCTGATGCTCAAGCCGGCGCTGCTGGCCATTCCGACCCGCGGTGGCTACAACATGCACGGCTCGCTGCTCCCCAGGTACCGCGGCCGGGTGCCGGTGAACTGGGCGGTGCTCCACGGCGAGCGGGAAACCGGTGCGACCCTGCACCGGATGGTCGACAAACCCGATGCCGGCGAGATCGTCGCCCGCCAGGCGGTGCCGATCCTGCCCGACGACACCGCTGGCGAAGTGTTCATCAAGGTCACCCTGGCCGCCGAACTGGCGCTCGACCGGGTGTTGCCGGCGCTGCTCGCCGGCACCGCGCCGCACCTTCAGCCCGACCTGGCGGCGGGCAGCTATTTCGGCGGCCGCAAGCCCGAGGACGGCCGTATCGACTGGAGTCAACCAGCGGCCGCCGTGCACAACCTGATCCGGGCCGTCGCGCCGCCCTATCCCGGCGCTTTCTTCGACTTCGGCGGGCAGCGCATCGTCGTCACCCGCAGCCTGTCGCGACCCGGCTGGAGCGGGCCGGGCGGACACCCGGAGCTGTATACCGACGGCAACCGACTGTTTGCTCGCTGCAACGACGGCGGCGTACTGAGCATTCTGGCGCTTGAGGTAGGCGGCGAAGAGATCGCCCCCGCCGCCTTGCCCGCCCGCCTTGGCCACAACCCAATCCCTCTACCCCTCTCCTTCCCTCTGGTCTGATCCTCATGAAAAAAATCCTGATCCTCGGCGTCAACGGCTTCATCGGCCACCACCTCTCACAGCGCATCCTGGCCAGCACCGGCTGGGAGGTCTACGGGATGGACGTCAACAGCGAGCGGGTGTCCGACTTGATGGCACATCCGCGCTTTCACTTCTTCGAGGGCGACATCATGATCAGCAGGGAGTGGATCGAGTATCACGTGCGCAAGTGCGACGTGATCCTGCCGCTGGTCGCCATCGCCACCCCGGCGACCTACGTCACCGAACCCTTGCGTGTCTTCGAGCTGGACTTCGAGGCCAACCTGCCGATCATCCGGCAGGCGGTCAAGTACCGGAAGCGCGTGCTCTTCCCGTCAACCTCCGAGGTCTACGGGATGAGCCAGGACCCCGAATTCGACCCGGAGAGTTCGCCACTGATCTACGGCCCGATCAACAAGCCGCGCTGGATCTACGCCTGCGCCAAGCAGATGATGGACCGGGTGATCCACGCCTACGGCCAGCAGGAAGGGCTGCAGTACACGCTGTTTCGCCCGTTCAACTGGATCGGCCCCGGCCTGGACTCGATCCACACGCCCAAGGAAGGCTCGTCGCGGGTGATCACCCAGTTCCTCGGTCACATCGTCCGCGGCGAAGCGATCAAGCTGGTCGACGGCGGCGCCCAGAAACGCTCCTTCACCTACGTCAGCGACGGCATCGACGCGCTGATGAAGATCATCGAAAACAAGGACGGCGTCGCCGACAGCAAGATCTACAACATTGGCAACCCGAAGAACAATTACTCGATCCGCGAGTTGGCGACGCTGATGCTCGATCTGGCCCAGGAATACCCGGAGTACGCCGACTCGGCGGCGCAGGTCAAGGTGATCGAAACCACCTCCGCCGAGTACTACGGCAAAGGCTATCAGGATACCCAGCACCGCGTGCCGATGATCACCAACACCATGGCCGACCTCGGCTGGCAACCGCAGGTCGGCTTCGAGGACGCACTGCGCGGGATTTTCGAGGCCTATCGCAGCGACGTCGCCGCCGCGCGCCGGCTGATGGACTGAGATCGGCCGCAGCCACATGCCCTCGCTGGTCCTCAAGATCGACGTCGACACCTACCGCGGCACGCTGATCGGCGTGCCGCGGCTGGTAGACCTGCTGCGCCGGCACCGGGCCGACGCCACCTTCCTGTTCTCGCTCGGTCCCGACCATACCGGCCGGGCGATCAAGCGCGTCTTCCGGCGCGGCTTCATGCAGAAAGTCTCACGAACCTCGGTGGTCTCGCACTACGGCTTCAAGACGCTGCTGTACGGCACCCTGCTGCCGGGCCCGGATATCGGCCGCCGCTGCGCCGACATCCTGCGCGGCGTCCGCGACGCGGGTTTCGAGACCGGCATCCACTGCTGGGACCACATCCGCTGGCAGGATGGCGTTCGCCCGGCCGACGTGCGCTGGACCGACCGCGAGATGGCCCTGGCCGGCAAGCGCTATCAGGAAATCTTCGGTGAACCGGCGACCGTCCATGGCGCCGCCGGCTGGCAGATGAACGGCCAGGCGCTGCGCCTGACGCAGCGCCTTGGCTTCAGCCACGCCTCCGACTGCCGCGGCCGCCACCCGTTCTTGCCGGTATGGAACGCCGAAATCGTCACCTGCCCGCAACTGCCGACGACCCTGCCGACGCTCGACGAACTGATCGGCATCGACGGCATCGACGAAGGAAACGTCGATCAACACCTGCTGGCACTGACCCGTGACCCGCCAGCCAGCGGCCACGTATTCACCCTGCACGCCGAACTCGAAGGAATGAAGCTGCTGCCGGTGCTCGAAAAGCTGTTGCTCGGCTGGCAACAGCAGGGCTATACGCTGAGCACCCTGCGCCAGGTCCGTGCCGGCCTCGACGCCGACCGGCTGCCACGCCACGAAATCGCCTGGGGCAGCGTCGCCGGTCGTTCCGGCGAACTGCTGGTGCAGGGAGGTGAGTTTCTCGCCAGAGCCACCGCCTGAGGGCGAAGGCAGTGCCACCGCCGTGCGCGGCGACGCCGCCGCTAGCGCTGGTAGAAACGCAGTCCCTGCTGCTCGAATTTTTTCTCCCATGGATCAAATGGCGGCGCCGGCGGCGGCTTGGGCTTGTCGGCCGGTAGCGGCGTCGGCCTCGGCCGGTGCCCTGGCCCGTACCATGGCGGCCGGAAGGCGCCAGCAACGTAGCGCAGGATGAAGCTCACCGGCGGCGCGTTCCTGAGCACCTCGCCGCCGCGGTCGACGATCGCCGCGTCGAGCTGATAGCGCTGATTGGCCGGTGGCAGGGTATCGCCCCAGAACTCGGGCGGAATGGTGAATTCGCTGGCGGTGAAGCGCTGGCCGACCGGTTGGCCGTTGACGCGGACCATGATCGCGTGCCCGTCGCCCAGTTGCAGCGGCGGATCAACCGCGACGCGCACCTCGAAGGGCGCGGCATTGGCCGCGACGCTGCCGTTGTCCTCGGGCGAAACGATGCTGAAGCTGCGGTACACCGGTCCGGCGGCGACCGGCCTGGATGATTCCTGCGGCTTGCGGGCGGCAGCGGCGCTGTCTTTGGCAACGGGAACGGGCTCGACGACGGTGATTGGCGGCAGGTTCACCGCCTTCGCACCGGGCTGCGGCTTGTCCGAATAAACCGTACCGCCGGCGCCACGGGTGACGAAGACCTCCTGTGCCTGGGCCAACGATGGCAGCGCCAGCAGCAGGACAAGCTGCACGACCCGCGTCGCGGAACCGGCCGGCAATTGCGCGAAGCTGTCGATCGACCGGCCTGGCGTTGGCGACAATGGCAGAGAGGACTGTGGCATCACGAAGCCGCCGTGCGGACTGGAGATTGCCAGAGTATCGAGCAGCGCTGGCGCGCTGGCAAGCGCCAGTGGCCCGGCAGCGGCGCACCAGTGCCACTGCCGGCCGCCGCCTGGCATTTTCGGCTCTACCGGCGGGCACCGGCCGTGCCGGCGGATCAAGGATCGTCGCCGGTGGACACCGACCGGCACGCCTCGTATGCTGCCACCCTTGGCCGGTCGGCCGGTTGGCCAACCGGCACGGGCAATGAGGAGAGTCCTGATGAGCAAGCTGCGCCTGACGGTCATTGGCGGTGGCTCGGTGGGGCTGGTGATGGCGGCAAGCTTGGCGCTGGCGGGCATTGACCTCACGCTGCTGGCGCGGGGTCCTGCGGTGGGTCAACTGCGCCGCGACGGCATCGAGGTCACCGGTGTCCTGGGCACGCACACCGTCGCACCGGGAACGATCGCCATTGACGACGCGGATCGTCCCGACGCCGCCAGCCTTGATTGCGACGTCCTGATCGTGGCGACGAAGGCCTATCAGCTCGCCGGTGTGCTGCGACCGATCGCAGCGAAGGCGGGAGATACAGCGGCTCCTCGCACGATTCTTCTGCTCCAGAATGGCTGGGGATCGGCTGACGAGGCGAGAGCGATGATGCCGGGCGCTACCGCAATCTTCTCAAGTGTCATGCTGATCGGCAGCGAGCGGCGGTCGGCAAGGCAGGTCAATATCAATGTCCAGGCCGGGCCGGTGCGGATCGGCAGCCTGTTCGGCAGCGCATCGGACGTTATTCGGGCGCTGATTGCCGCGGCCGCGAACGGTATCCTGCCGATGGTCTACGACGAGAAGATCGAGCAGGCGATACTGAGCAAGTTCCTGTTCAACAACTGCCTCAACGCCAGCGGCGCCTTGACCGGTAAGACCTATGGCGAACTGCTCGGCAACCCGCATTCGCGCCGTTTGATCATTGATCTCGCCGATGAGGCGATCCGGGTTCTCGCCGCCGCGCGGGACTACCAGGCAGCCGAAGGCGGTGCGCACTATGTCGAGAATATTTTGACCCCGTTGGTCATTCCGAAGGCCGCAGCCCACCGCTCATCGATGCTGCAGGATGTTGAAGCCGGGCGCCGTACCGAGATCGACTACTTGAACGGTGCAGTCGCCAGCATGGGCCATGCATGCGGCATCGCTACGCCCGTCAACGAAGCGATCCTCGCGCTCATTCATGCGCGCGAACGGAACGGATGGTGAGCGTCGGCAGCGGGCGATGCGTGGTCGACGCAGACGAGGGCAACACTCCCTTCCGGCCAGGAAGCGTCAGCGGTGCGGGTGGTCGTATCGCCGGTCGGGCTGCCGGGTCGGGCCGGAGCAGCAGTGTCCGTCGCGGAGAAGGATCAGCGCGCAGGGCTGGCCCATGACCTGCGTGCGCTTTTCGGCCTGACAGCCGCCGCTGACCCCTGAACCGTGATCGGCTTCGCCGCTCCGCGGTGCGCCGCTGGACCGCTTCAGCGCCTCTTGCTTCTCGCCGCCATCAGCTCGTGCAGCGTCCGCGCAGCCGGCTTCATCGGCGTGCGGCTGACCGTCCAGCCGCCTTGCAGCGGCGGCGTCAGGGCGCGCAAGCGCGTCGCCAGCCAGCCGAAGGCGCGATAGAACGCCGGGCGGGTGTACAGCGCCGCCCAGCCCGACCAGACGGCGTCGACCAGGCGGCTCCTGGCAGCGCCCTGCCCAAGCAGCGGTGCATGGCCGGGGCGCGCATCGTGCTGCGCTTCCTCGCGCAGGCGGACCAGCAGTTCCGGAATCGGGATGCGCACCGGACAGACTTCGCCGCAGGCGCCACAGAGGCTGGAAGCGGTCGGCAGGACGTGCGTCGCCGCCAGGCCCATCATATGGGGCGAGATTATTTCGCCGATCGGCCCGGGATAGGTGGTGCCGTAGGCGTGGCCGCCGATGCGCGTATACACCGGGCAATGATTCATGCACGCGCCGCAGCGGATACACTGCAGCGTCGAGCGCAGCTGTTGGTCGGCGTAGGCCTGCGTGCGGCCGTTGTCGACCAGCACCAGGTGCACCTCGCGCGGGCCGTCCTTCTCGCCCGGCCGGCGCGGACCGCTGATCATGTTGAAGTAGGTGGTGATCGCCTGGCCGGTCGCCGAACGCGTCAACAGGCCGAACAGTGGCGGCACGTGTTCGAGCTTCTCGACCACTTTCTCGATGCCGGTAATGGCGATATGCACGTCCGGGACGGTGGTGCACATGCGGCCGTTGCCTTCGTTCTCGACCAGACACAGGGTGCCGGTTTCGGCAACGGCGAAGTTCACGCCGGACATCCCGACCTCGGCGGTCATGAACTTTTCGCGCAGGACGGCGCGGCCGATGCCGATCAGTTCGTCGACCGATTCGGTGTAACGTGCGCCGGGGACCTTGTCGGCGAACAGCCGGGCGATCTGTTGCTTGGTCTTGTGGATCGCCGGCATGATGATGTGCGAGGGCTTCTCGCCGTCGAGCTGGACGATGTACTCGCCCATGTCGCTCTCCAGCGCGTCGATGCCGACGTCGGCCATCGCGTGGTTGAGCTCGACCTCCTCGCTGACCATCGACTTGCCCTTGACCATCAGTTTCGTCGAGTGGCGCTGCGCGATGCCGATGATGATCGCGCAAGCCTCTTCGGCGCTCTCGGCCCAATGCACCTTGACCCCGTTGTCGGTGAGCTTGCGCTCGAGCTGCTCCAGCAGCTCGGGCAGGCGCGCCAGGCTGTACTGGCGGATGTGCTCGGCAAGCGAGCGCTGACGTTCGAGCGCTTCGGGATCGGGGAACTGCGCGGCGCGCTTGTTGATCAGAAAATCCATCGCACCACGGAAACTCTTGCGCAGATGGTCGTCGGCGACGGCAACAGCGGCGCGCTGCTTGAATTCGCTGGCCGGGACGAACTTCAATTGCTGTGCGTTCATGGCCGTTCCTCCTCATTGACCAGCAGCAGGACGATCAGCTCCTTCGGCCCGTGCGCACCGTAGGCCAGCGTGACCTGGATGTCGGCGGTCTTCGACGGGCCCGAGACGAGCAGCGCGTTGGTCGGCATGCCGTCGCTCCAGCGCTGCTCGATCATCGCCTGGAAGAAGGTGTCGTAAAGCTGGTTTGCGTCGAGCAGCGCGAAGTGGATCGGCGGCACCAGTGACATCAGGCGCGGTTCGCTGGCGCCTGGCCAGACGATCAGCGTCCCGGTCTCGGCGATGCCGCCTCGGGTCGCACTCAGACCGGCGTCGGTGTCTTCGAACAGTTCCTTTTTCCAGCCGTCGATCGGTCGATCGTAAGGCCTCAGACCGTCGATGCTGGCGGCCTCGAGCTGCGCTGCGTGCGCGCTGTCCTCGCCGTAGAGCAGCGACCGCACGCCCTTGGCGACGCACAGCTCGCGCAGCTTCTGCGGCCAGTCGTCGCGGGTCACCCGGATCACCTCGCCATGCCAGAAAGCCATCTTTTCGCAGAACAGCTCGATTCGCGAAGCACGGGTGCTGGGCGCCGCTGCGGCGGTGACCGCGGCATGGAAAGCGGCCACATCCGGCGCCATCGGCGGCTGCCCCTGCGGCGCCGCGCGCAGGCGCCGCAGGATATTGTCGCGCGCGCTCATGGCTGCCCTCCCTCACCGCTGGTGCGCTGCCACAGGAAGGTCGCCAGGTGCTGGCCCTGAAAGCCATCGCCGCGCTTCTGCAGGGTGTGGTTCAGGCTGAGCATGCAGCCGCAGTCCGCCGACACGAAGGTCTGCGCACCGGTCTCCTGCAGCGCGTCGACCTTGTCGCCGGCCATCGCCGACGAGATCGCCGGGTGCTTGAGCGAGAAGGTGCCGCCGAAACCGCAACACTCCGCTTCGTGCTCGTGGATGATCACTTCGACATCGGCAAGCTGAGCCAGCAGCGAGCGCCCGTGCAGGTGCGTACCCATCTCGCGGCGGGCGGCGCACGAGGTGTGCAGCGCAACGCGGGTCGGCGCGCCCCGGTCAGCCAGATCGACCCTGGCGACATGGACGAGGAATTCGGTGAGTTCGAAAACGCGGTCGCCAAGCGCTGCCGCTTCCGCCTGCAGGCGCGGATCGTCGGCGAACATCTCCGGATAGTGGTGGCGCATGGTGCCGGCGCACGACCCCGAGGGAACAATCACCGGCCAGGGCTCCGGAAAGAGCCGCAACTGCGCCAGGGCGACGGCGCGCGCCTGTTCGGGGAAACCGCTGCTGTGCGCCGGTTGCCCGCAGCAGGTCTGATCGGCCGGGAAGTGGACCTCGATGCCCTCGCGCTCGAGCAGCTTGACGGCGTTGACTCCCGCGTCTGGACAGAAGAGGTCGATCAGGCAGGTTCCGAAGAGGTAAACCTTGCCTGGTTTGTCCGGGTAATGGCGGCTCCCTGCTTGATCCATGAGCGTCTCCTGTTGATCGATGGACTGCAAAGTGGTAAGACCAATTAGCCACGTACACTAGTTCCGCCCCCGGGCTTTGTCAATCGGCGCCCGCCGGATCGCTTTCGCCCGCAGCCTAGCAGCAGGAGCAGCCGCCGTGGAGCGATCGACGGCGGAGCACGGCTCGCGCTTGCCCACGCTGACGGAAACTGGTAAGACCACTCGATACCTGCAATAATTCGGCGACCAATCTCAGGCCCCCCCCGCAGATCAGCATGACTTACAGCAAGCTCAACCTGCCGCGGATCCCCGACGCCATCGCTCATCAGCTCGAGACGCGCATTCTCGAAGGATCACTGAAACCCGGTGATCGCCTGCCGGCCGAGCGGGAACTGGCGGTCGAACTGGGGGTTTCACGTCCCTCGCTGCGCGAAGCAATCAAGAAACTCGTCTCGCGTGAACTGCTGATCAGTCGCCACGGCGGCGGAACGTACGTCACCGACCGCCTCGAAGCAACTTTCATCGACCCCTGGCAGCAACTGCTCGAGCAGCACCCCCTGCTCCAGGACGACGTCCTCGAGTTCCGCTACCTGCTCGAAGCGTCGGCCGCCGAACTGGCCGCGCAACGCGCCACCGACGCCGACCTGCGACGTCTCGACGAGGTCTATGGCCGGCTTGACGCCGCTTATCTGGGCGACGACCGCAGCGCACAGGTGGCAGCCGACGTCGCTTTTCATCTGACCATCGCCGAGTCGGCGCACAACGCGCTGTTCGGTCACGTGGTGGCCAGCGTTCTGCGCCTGCTGCACGAGCACGTGCGGCGCAGCCTCCGCGAGATCGCGGTCAGTCCCGAGACCGGTCGGCAACTGATGGCGCAGCACCTGACGATCCGCGATGCGATTCGCAGCCGTCAGCCTGCCGCCGCCCGGCTGGCCGCCCAGACGCACATCGGCTTCGTCAGGCAGCGCCTGAGCGAAGCCGCGGCATCCGAGCAAAGACAGCAGCGCTCGCTGCGGCACTTCAGCTGAGCCGGCACGCTAGACCTTGGCGCGCATCAGGCGCGCTTTCTCGCGGACCCAGTCGCGCTCCTTCTCGGCGTCGCGCTTGTCGAATTGCTTCTTGCCCTTGGCCAGGCCGATCTCGGCCTTGATCCGGCCGCGCTGAAAATGCAGGTCCAGCGGTAGCAGGGTGTAGCCCGCGCGCTCGACCTGTCCGATCAGCTTGCTGATCTGTCTGGCGTGCAGCAGCAGCTTGCGGGTGCGGACCGGGTCGGGTGTGACGTGCGACGACGCGGCCATCAGCGGCGTGATGTGCATCCCGAAAATGAACACTTCGCCATTGCGCACGAGGACGTACGCTTCCTTGATGCTCGCCCGCCCGGCACGGATCGCCTTCACTTCCCAGCCCTCCAGAGCCATCCCGGCCTCGACCTTCTCTTCTATGAAATAGTCATGAAAAGCCTTCTTGTTGGCGATGATGCTCATGGTGCTTTTTCTCGGGAAATTAGGAGTCTGGAGTGCTAGAATGCGCGATTCTACAGGATTGACGAGGTACGGCAGAGAATGGCCACGGTCAAGAAATCGGTGCTGATCGAGCGATCATCGCAACAGATGTTCGACCTCGTCGACCGTGTCGAGGACTATCCGCAATTCCTGCCGTGGTGCAGCGAGACGCGCTGCCAGTTTCGTGACGCCCGGAAAACGGTCGCCACGCTGCATATCAACTACCGCCGGGTGAGTTCGCACTTCACCACCGAGAACGACAAGGAATCGCCGCTGTCGATGAAAATCCGGCTGGTCGATGGCCCGTTTCGCCGGCTTGACGGCTTCTGGCACTTCAAGCCGCTGGCCGATTACGCCTGCAAGATCGAGTTCCAGCTGTCGTACGAGTTTTCCAGCAAGATGCTCGAGAAAGTGATCGGTCCGGTTTTCAGCCAGATCGCCAACACCTTCGTCGATGCCTTCGTCAAACGCGCCAACGAGGTGCATGGCTTGCCGACCAGCTGAAATGCTCAGCATCGACGTGATCTATGCCCTGCCGGGCAAGCAGCAGCTGATCAGCCTGAAGCTGCCCGATGGCAGTACCGCGCGGCAGGCAATCGAAGCGTCCGGCCTGCTGCAGAAGTATCCGGAAATCGACCTGGCCAGGAACAAGATCGGGGTCTTCGCCAAGCTCACCAAACCCGACGCGCCCTTGCGCGATCAGGACCGCGTCGAAATCTACCGGCCTTTGATTGCCGACCCCAAGGAAGTGCGCAAACAGCGCGCCGCCGCCGGCAAGGTCATGAAAAAGGGCGCCGGTGACGGCGACAGCAGCGAGTGAGCGGAGCCGCTCACTTGCAACTGGTTTGCGCGGCCTGGCGCGCCCTGGCAATCTCCTGTTCACGCTGCGCCTCGTCGAGATAGTAACGTTCGCCCTTGTTGTCACGCATCGACACCCGCTCGCCGGATTCCAGGACCTGCAGCAGGCGGCGGGCGGCGTCGCAATTTTCCCTTCTTTGCGCCGCCGCGTAGGCGTCTTTTTCGGCCTTGTCGGCGCCCTCGCGCGACTCCTTCTGGCGCTTGCGGAAGTCCATCTCGCGGTCGGCCAGCGTCTTGCCGGCTTCGCTGCCCGCCGGCGGCGCGTCGGCGTCGATCAGCCGCGGCTGTTTGACCTTGCCGACCGGCGGTCTGTCGGAGATCACGGTCTTGTTGTTCTCGTCCAGCCATTGATAGATCTGCGCTTCCGCCGCCAGCGCGGCAAGCAGGGTGGCAGCAGCAAAGGCAATGCGCTTCATGGTCGTTCAGCGGTTGGGGAGCACACTGTATAATACGTTTTTGTGACCTCGGATCAAAGGCCATGCGTTTAATCCAACGGGCGCTGACGTTCGACGACGTCCTCCTCGTCCCGGCCCACTCGGTCGTCGTGCCGCGCGACGTAGACCTCAAGACGCGCCTGACCCGCAACATCAGCCTCAATCTGCCCCTGGTGTCGGCGGCCATGGACACCGTCACCGAGAGCCGCCTGGCGATTGCCCTCGCTCAGGAGGGCGGCATCGGAATCGTTCACAAGAACCTCAGCCCGAAGGCGCAAGCCGCCGAAGTCGCCAAGGTCAAGCGCTTCGAATCCGGGATTCTCAAGGATCCGATCACCGTTTCGCCGAACATGCCGGTGCGCGACGTGCTGGCGCTGACCAGCCTGCACAAGATCTCCGGCGTGCCAGTGCTCGATGGCCGGGTGGTCGTCGGCATCGTCACCAACCGCGACCTGCGTTTCGAGACCAATCTCGATCAGCCGGTCCGAAACATCATGACCCCGCAGGATCGCCTGGTCACGGTTCCCGAGGGAACCACCGTCGAGGAAGGCAAGGCGGTGATCCACAAACACCGCCTGGAGCGGGTGCTGGTGATCAACGATGCTTTCGAACTTCGCGGCCTGATCACCGTCAAGGACATCATCAAGACCACCGAGCATCCCTATGCCAGCAAGGACGCGGCTGGCCGCCTGCGCGCGGGCGCCGCGGTCGGCGTCGGCCCCGGCACCGAAGAGCGCGCCGAACTGCTCGCCGAGGCGGGCGTCGACGTGCTGGTCGTCGACACCGCCCACGGCCACTCGCAGGGCGTCCTCGACCGCGTCAACTGGATCAGGAAGAACTTCCCCGACGTCGAGGTCATCGGCGGCAACATCGCCACGGCCGAAGCCGCGCGCGCGATGGTCGACCATGGCGCCGACGGGGTCAAGGTCGGCATCGGCCCCGGCTCGATCTGCACCACGCGCATCGTCGCCGGCGTCGGCGTGCCACAGATCACCGCCATCCAGAACGTGTACGACGCGCTCAAGGAGAGCGGCGTGCCGCTGATCGCCGACGGTGGCGTGCGCTACTCCGGCGACATCTCGAAAGCGATCGCCGCCGGTGGCAACGCGGTGATGCTCGGCGGCCTCTTCGCCGGTACCGAAGAAGCGCCCGGCGAGGTCGAACTGTTCCAGGGACGGTCGTACAAATCCTACCGCGGGATGGGCTCGATCGGCGCCATGGCTGCCGGTGCGGCGGACCGCTATTTCCAGGACGAAACCGCCAACGTCGACAAGCTGGTCCCGGAAGGCATCGAAGGCCGCGTCCCCTACAAGGGCTCGGTGCTGGCGGTGATTCACCAGTTGATGGGCGGCCTGCGCTCGTCGATGGGATATCTTGGCTGCCGGACGATAGCCGAAATGCACGAGCGGGCGACCTTCGTCCAGATCACCTCGGCCGGCGTTCGCGAGTCGCATGTCCACGATGTGCAGATCACCAAGGAAGCTCCCAACTACCACGTCGATTGAGCACCGATCGACGAACGACGGGCGGCTGCTGGCCGCCCGCTTCATTTGAGGCGTCGCCATGTCCCATCAAAAGATCCTGATTCTCGACTTCGGCTCACAGGTTGTCCAGCTGATCGCCCGCCGCGTCCGCGAACAACAGGTCTATTGCGAGCTGCATCCCTACGACATCGACGAGAACTTCATCCGCGACTTCAAGCCGCGGGGAATCATTCTCTCTGGCGGTCCCAATTCGGTCTATGCGGTAGACGATTTCAAGGCGCCGCAAGTGGTGTTCGAGCTCGGTGTGCCAGTGCTCGGGATCTGCTACGGCATGCACCTGATGGCGGCGCAGTTGGGTGGCAGCGTCGAAAGCTCGACGAAACGCGAATTCGGCTACGCCGAAATGCGCGCCCGTGGCCACTCGGCGTTGTTCACGGGCATCGAGGATCGCCGCAATGACCAAGGCCACGGTCTGCTCGACGTCTGGATGAGCCACGGCGACAAGGTCACCGCCTTGCCACCGGGATTCACGCTGATCGGCAGCAACGAATCAACGGCGATCGCGGCGATGGCCGACGAACAGCGCAAGTTCTACGCGGTGCAGTTTCATCCCGAGGTCACCCACACCCTCAAGGGCAAGGAGATCCTCGGCCGCTTCGTCCGCGACATCTGCGGCTGCGGACACGACTGGAACATGCCCGACTACGTCGACGAGGCGGTCGCCAGAATCCGGTCGCAGGTCGGCAAAGAAGAAGTGATCCTCGGCCTTTCCGGCGGCGTCGATTCGTCGGTGGCCGCCGCGCTGATCCACCGCGCGATCGGCGACCAACTGACCTGTGTCTTTGTCGACAACGGGCTGCTGCGGCTCAACGAAGCCGAGCAGGTGATGCAGACATTCGCCCGCAACCTCGGCGTCAAGGTCGTACACGTCGACGCTGCCGCGCAATTCATGGGCCATCTGCGGGGCGTCTCTGACCCGGAACAGAAGCGCAGGATCATCGGCCGCGAGTTTGTCGAGGTGTTCCAGGCCGAAGCGGACCGGCTGGGCAACGCCAGATGGCTGGCACAGGGGACGATCTACCCGGACGTGATCGAGTCCGCGGGTGCCAAGACCAAGAAAGCGCACACCATCAAGAGCCATCACAACGTCGGAGGCCTGCCCGAACAACTCAGTCTGAAGCTGCTCGAACCGCTCCGCGAACTGTTCAAGGACGAGGTCCGCGAGCTCGGCGTCGCGCTCGGCCTCGCCCACGACATGGTCTATCGCCACCCCTTCCCCGGCCCCGGTCTCGGCGTCAGGATCCTCGGCGAGGTGAGGCCCGAGTTCGCCGACCTGTTGCGCCGGGCCGACGCCATTTTCATCGACGAGTTGCGCGCCGCCGGCTGGTACGAAAAGACCAGCCAGGCCTTTGCCGTGTTCCTGCCGGTGAAATCGGTCGGCGTCATGGGCGACGGACGGACCTACGAGTACGTGGTCGCCCTGCGAGCCGTCGAGACGCAGGACTTCATGACCGCCCAGTGGGCAGAACTGCCGCACAGCCTGCTCGGCAAGGTCTCGAACCGGATCATCAACGAGGTCCGCGGCATCAACCGCGTGGTTTACGACATTTCGGGGAAACCGCCGGCGACGATCGAGTGGGAATAGGCACCCGTCTGGCACGGGCAGGAAACGGCTGGCGATTCGTTCGCCTAAAACGCGACGAGGGATCGTTTTCGATCTCGGACCGATGGACCCTGTGCATCGCTGGCAGGACAAGCCACTCTGAGACACCTTGGTCGGGGGAATTCAAGGGAATTCAAGGGAATTCGAGCGCCAAGTGCTTGCCGCAGCAGCGCCGATTTCTAGCTGCCGCAAGCGAAGCGAGCCGCCAGACCATCCAGCGTCATGTTCCCCACGATCTCGTCATGTGGAATCAGCAGGTATCGCCACGGCTTGCCGCCGTAGCTTGCCGCATGCCCTGACGCATTCGCGCACCACTTGACGGCGGCATCCTTCTTGGCGATCACCAGCGGGTCGTCAAGTTCGGTGCGCTTCTTGGGTTCCAGCATGTAGATCGTGACAGCAGTTTCAGCAACGAAGTCCGGCTGGTATTCCAGATGGTCCGCGCCATTCCGGTAGGAGATCCGGAACTGGCCCTTGGCGGGCTTGAACCACTTGCTGGCCTCGCGCTCCAGAATCACCGCCAGCTTGCGCTCCGAATCGGAATCAAACCTCTGCACCGGATAGAGGCAGCGCTCGAAGCCGCCAAACAGGTACTTCGCCATGTTGCTCTTGTCCGCCGGCTCGACCCGGTAGTTGGCAGTCGCCTCCTGCACGGAATGCGAGTAGGCGCTCTGCTTCAGTTCGGTAAAGCCCTTGCTGACCTTCACCTCGTAGCCAACGACGTCTTCCCAGTAATGCGCCTGCATCTGGGCGTGGATGTAGCGCGCAATGTCCCGCTGGTAGCAGCGCAGCACCTTGCGGGTGTCGTCCTCGGACAGGTAGCCCTCGAAATGCCGCACCGTCTGCGCGGCGAGGTCGTAGAGCAGGTCGGCGTGTTCGTCGTAGGAAACGTCGTCGAAAGCCACCAGCCCGCTGACCACATAGTCCTCCAGTCGCGCCTCGTCGCTACCGCCAGGTCCTGCCGAGACCACTTCGAGCTGGTTCGTTCGCAGGTGCTGAATCCAAAGCTCATCGGAGACCGCGGGATATTTCAAGGTATCCAGCCGCAGCGAGAAGGCGTTGAAGCCCGATTTCACTTCGCCCCTGGGCACCACCAGAATGCGTGGAATGTCGATGGTTTGTTGGGTCACCAGTTCGACGGTTTTCGCCACCACGGCCGCGAAGTCCGGCTTCTCCGTCACCCCGGCCAGTTCCAATTGGCTCGGCTGATGCTGCTGTTCAACCGCTTTGACGATGGCCGCCTGGATTTCGGGTTTCTTCAGGTACTCGATGGTGGGCAGTACTTGCGGCTGATTTTCCAGCTTGCGGATGACCTCATAGGTGATCTGCGCGACCTTCTGCTCGTCCGGCCTGGTGAAGGCAGGCGCCTGATCGTGTCCGGCCACCGTCGTGCTGCTGGTCGCGTGGGCAGGCGTCAAGCCCAGATTGCTGGCCAGTTGCGATTGCGACACCACGGTGGTCGTTTGCTGCCCGAGCGCATCCGCATCCAGCACCAGGGTCTGCAAGTGCATCGCCGAGTCCGGCCTGTTGGCTTCGGCGACGATCTCCTGAAACCGGTCGTGGGCGACGATGTTCAGCCGATCAACGGCGGTAACGCCGGTGCGCTTGCCGTAGGGCAGGCGCAGGCCGCGCCCGATCGACTGCTCGATGAGGATGCGGGCATTGGCCGCCCGCAGCGGCACGATGGTGTAGAGGTTGGTGACGTCCCAGCCTTCCTTGAGCATGTTGACGTGAACCACGATCTCCGTCGGCTCGTCGCTGTGCTCCACCTTGAGCAGCCGCCCGATCATCGCCTCTTCTTCCGCGCCGGTCTTGCTCGAATCCACCTGGATGACCTTGTCGCGGTAGCGCCCCGCAAAGAACTTGTCGGACTTGATCAGCTCGGACAGTTGCCCGGCATGGGTGGTATCGCGGGCGATCACCAGCAGGAAGGGTTTGACGATGGCGTTGTCGGTCTCGCGGGCGTAGGTCTCCAGTTCCACCTTGACGCTTTCGTGCAGGCGCAGCCCGTCTTCCAGCTTCAGCCGCTCGATCTCCTCGGCCGACATGCCGGCCGGGTTGAAGTTCTTGCGCGTGACCACCGCCGGTTCCTTGACGAAGCCGTCGGCCATGGCGCGACCCAAGGGGTAGTCGACGATCACGTTCCTGAACGCCACCGCGCCGCGCGGGGTCTCGACAAACGGCGTCGCGGTCAGTTCCAGCCCGAGGATCGGCTTCAGCTCGTTGATCGCGCGAATGCCGGCGCTGGCGCGGTAGCGATGCGATTCATCCATCAGCATCACCAGGTCCGGCAAGCCAGCCAGGTAGTCGAAATAACTTTCGCCGATGTACTCGGAAAGCCGCTTGATACGCGGCGAGCGTTGGCCACTGCGGCCACCGCGCATCTCGGCGTTGATCTTGGAAATGTTGAAGATGTTGATCCGCACGCCGCCGGGGAAGGTACCGCTGCGCGGGTCATGCTGATCGTAGTTGTCGCCGGTGATGATCGAAGGCGCATCGATGGCGAATTCGGCGATGCCCCGGAAAACGTACTTGGGATGATTGCGGTCGCTGAAATCGGCGATCAGCTTGTTGTAGATGGTCAGGTTCGGCGCCAGCACAAAGAAGTTGTCTATGCCGTGCGCCAGATGCAGATAGCTGATGAAAGCGCCCATCAGCCGCGTCTTGCCGACGCCGGTGGCGAGCGCGAAGCACAGCGAGGGGAAGTCGCGTTCGAAGTCCGTGACCGAAGGAAACTCGCTGCGGATCGCCGCCAGCATCGCCGCCACATCGGCCCCCTTGCCGGGCGGGGCAATTTCCGTAATGCGGTCGAGAATCTCCAGCGAGCGGCGCTGCGGGTGACGCAGACTCAGGCGGCCGGCAATGGCGTTGACGTGGCGGTTCATCGGGGCTCTGGCTTCCCGCCTGGCTTGACACGGACGCACTGGCCGTCGCGCAGCACGACAAGCTCGGTATTCGTACTAAGCGCCACTTGCGCCGCCCGTTTTGCGGCACGGCGGATGGCAACCCAGGAAGCCGCCAAATCAGGGTCATTGGCGAGTTCGATTTTTTTTTCTCGTTCATGGCTTTTCTCCCCAATTAGCCAGTTCCGGCTCATCGCCGCCATTGTCATAGAGCGCCCAGGCATCCACTGCTTCGCGATAGACCCGCTCGAAATTCCGTAGCCCTGCCGCGAAACGCCTGCGGATAACATCGGCTCTATGTCGTTTCGTGTGGAACGGGCGCTGGTTTTGGCGGTTTGAGGGGGCGGTGATGTCAAGGGCGGACGCAGTCCGGGCGCAGCCGAACCCTTTACATCGCTGCCCGCTCGCTTACGCTTCCTCCGGGCCGAGGAAG
>NZ_JAPUVQ010000123.1:0-4968 GCF_029255145.1 Accumulibacter sp. | reverse complement strand
CTATCGCCGCGCTCCTCGAGGAACTCACCCTGCAAGATTTCCCGCATCCGGAAACCGGGGCAAGAATGACCTTCGCCCTCGTCTAAAGTGCCAACCGGGTTTCCTCCGAGATCAGGAAATCTGAGGTTGGCCTGCCGCAACTGCCGTGCGGAAAGGTTCACGCTGACGCGCAGGCCGTGCTGTCCCTGGTCGTGCCAGCCCCTGGCCTGGCGGCAAGCCTCGCGCAGTACCCAGTCGCCGATCGCGACGATCAATCCGGTTTCCTCGGCAATCGGAATGAAACGATTCGGCGGCACCAGGCCGTGCTGCGGGTGACGCCAGCGGATCAACGCCTCCATGCCGCTGACCTCGCCACTGCGGCAGTCGACCTGTGGCTGGTAGAAAAGCACGAACTGTTCGTTATCAATCGCCGTCCGCAAGTCACTCTCGATCGAAACCCGTTCCTGGACCGCCTGGTTCATGTCCTGAGTAAAAAACTGGAAGTTATTGCGACCGCTTTCCTTGGCGTGATACATCGCGGTGTCGGCGTTGCGCAGCAGCGTCGGGACGTCGTCACCGTCTTCCGGAAAGATGCTGATCCCGATACTCGGAGTCACGTGCAACGGACGCTCATCGATCAGCTGCGGCGCCGAGACGACCTCGAGCACCTTCTGCGCGACGCGCGCCGCGCGCTCGACGTCGGCCAGTCCGGGGATGACAATAATGAACTCGTCGCCTCCCAGCCTGGCGACCGTCTCGGTTTCGCGCAGCACGCTCTTGAGGCGCTCGGCGACGCGCGCCAGCAGTTGGTCGCTGGTATCGTGCCCAAGCGTGTCGTTGATCAGCTTGAAGCGGTCGAGGTCCAGGAACAGCACCGCGGTGTGCTTGCCGTCGCGTCTGGACTTAGCGATCGCCTGGCGAATGCGGTCCTCGAGCAGGGTGCGGTTCGGTAGCCTGGTCAACGCATCGTGGTGGGCCAGGAACTGGATGTGTTCTTGCGACCGCTTGCGCTCGCTGATGTCGTCGAAACTTCCCGTATAGTGGGTCACAGCACCGTCGCCGTCCTTGACCGCGGTAATCGTCAGCCATGCCGGAAAGACCTCGCCGTTTTTGCGGCGATTCCAGACCTCGCCGTTCCACAGTCCGCGCGCCGTGATCCGGGCCCACATCTCGTCACCGGACGCTTCGCCCTGAAGGCCGGCGGAAAACAGCTTGGGCGTCTGGCCGATGACTTCCTCCGGGGTATAGCCGGTGATCAGGGTCAGTGCCGGGTTGACCGAGACGATGCGTTCCTTCGCGTCGGTGATGCAGATTGCCGATGTGCTGGCCGAGAACACCGTCGCCGCCAGCCGCTGGGCCTGCTCGGCGCGCCGCTGATTGACGATTCGCCAGATGTCCTGGCTGAGCAGGCGCGTGGTCTCGATTTCGCACTCGCTGTACGGAGTGGCCTTGTTGGCGACGCCGAGCAGCATGCGTCCGACGCCACCCTCAATTACCGGCACGCTGATCAATCGCTTGAGGCCGGTAATGGCGGTGGGTGGAGCGCTGGTAAGCGCTGCCGCTTGCTCGTTGCAGACCACCGGCGCGCGCTGGCGCATGGCCCGGGCCCACAGTCCGGCCAAAGTAACCGAGCAGAGTGGGTCGGCGAGCGCCGCCGAGGTGCCCCTGCGGGTGGCATGCGACCAGCTCACCGACTCGCTCGCCTGCTGATCTGGATCGACGAAATACAGGAAGGAGATTCGGCTGCCGGTCAGGCGCTCGGCGACTGCCAGCCCGTGCTGGATGAACTCGTCCTCGTCCATCCGTTCGGCTGCCTTGGGCAGTTCGAGCATTGCCAGCGCGCGCTCGGCCTGATGCTCCAGCAGCTCTGCCGACCGCCGCCGCGCCTGGTCGACGCGTTGGCGCTCGGTGACGTCGGTCAGGATGCAATGGGTACGTGGCTGTCCATGTACGCCATGGTGGACCCGGCCACTGACCAGCAGACTGATCGCCGTGCCGTTCTTGTGACGGGCGTCGAAGACGAAGTCGTCGGTCCTCCCAACGGCGACGAATTTCGCGAAGTTCGCGGCAACCGCGGGCAAGGATTGCTCAACGATGAAATCGTTGAGCGAGTGGCCGATCACTTCGTCGCGCCGGTAACCCAGCAGGCTCAGCCAGGCGTCGTTGACCTCGACGAGCTTGCGGCTCCCGACGTCCACCGACTGGTAGGCGAGCGGCGCACCGCTGAACAAGGCGCGATAGTGTCCCTCGGAGGCGGCCAGCGCTGCTTCGCGCTCCAGGATGGCTTGGGCCATGCGGCGCATGCTTACCGCCAGATTGGCCAGTTCCTCGGCCCGCGATGTGGGTAGGGGCGCCTGATAGTCGCCGTCGGCGATGGCCTGCACATGCCGTCCGAAGTCGGCCACGCCACGTGCCAGCTTCTGACCAAAGACGTAGGCGCAGAGCAAGGCCAACGCAAGCGCCACCGCCAGGCCGGCGGCGATCGCCAGCAAGGTCGAGCGCATGGTGGCGAAGGCCAGTTCGGTCGGCTGCGCAACCAGCGTCAGCCAGCCCGACGTGCTGACCGGTGTCACGGTGCCGATTTGCTCGACGCCGTCGAGCGAGAAGCGCCCGGTTTCGAAGTGGCCCGCCAGCCCGGCCTTCACCGGGGGCAAGTTGCCAAGGTTTTCCTGGCGGGCGGGGCGACCGGCATCGGGGTGGGCGACGACCTGGCCCAGGCTGTCGATGACGATCGGCAGCACGGCGGCTGATCGTCCGAGTTCTCCGATGTGTTCCGAGAGTTGCTCAAGATCGAGCTCGCCAAGCAGCGCTCCGTGTGTTCGCGCGCCGGGCGCTGCTGATCTGCCAAGGGGC
This sequence comes from Accumulibacter sp., assembly GCF_029255145.1. Lineage (GTDB taxonomy): Bacteria > Pseudomonadota > Gammaproteobacteria > Burkholderiales > Rhodocyclaceae > Accumulibacter. The sequence continues at coordinate 2,136 of NZ_JAPUVQ010000123.1, read as the reverse complement.
ACGGTGACGGCAACGACAATTTTGCCACGCTGTGACAGGTAGCTGTCGGACCAGATCACCGTGTCGCTCGCTTGCACGGCGCTGAAGAAGCTTCGTGCCGAGAAATCCAGTCCGAGCAGGTCGCCACGCCCGTCCCGGCAACTTGGCGGCAATCCGACGTCGACCACTCGTGCATCGCTATCAAGGACGTAGAGCGCATCCAGCGGCGCGTGCGCGCTGGCCTGGGTATCGATGATGATGCGCGTCCGCTCGGGGTTGGCGCCCGGCGGCATTTCGATTTCGGCGGCGACGCGCTCGAGCTCGGCGGCCGATCCCCGCAGGAAATCGTCGACCTGTCGGGAGATCACCGTGCTCAGGGCCTTGTTGCTGGCCGCCACCTGATCGTTGAGGCGCGGCAGCAAGACTCCAAGCAGGACTGCAGCGACTGCCACCATCGCTACTCCGACCATCGCCGAAAGGCCCAGCGCAAGCCAGAAGCGAAGCGAGTGAGCCATCTGGCGAATCCTACCGCAAGACGGCCAGCCGACCGGTCGGCGCGAAGTCGGCTTGCTGCCTTGAAAAGCTGCCGCCCAGGTCAGTACAAGGGCTTGAACTGGCCATTGTGGATCACTGAGAGAAAGGTGTCGCGTTGCGCGTCGCCCTTGGCGTCGAAGTGGATCGGCGATTGCGCGCCGGCGAACGCCGCGTGCGCCAGCAAGGCCTCCTTGAGCGACTGACCACGGGACCTGGTGGCGAGGGCATCAAGGGCGACGTTGGTGGCGTCGAAAGAGGTCAGTCCCGGGAAGCCCGGCTCATGGCCGAAGCGCTCGCGGTAAGCGCGAAGAAATGCCAGGTAGGTCGGCGCAGTGCTTGCGCGGTCGATGTACTGGGCGACCACCAGCCCTTCGACCGCCCGGCCGCCAAGTTCGATCAGTCGTTCGGTCGCTGCCCATTCGGAAGTGCCGATGCGAACGGCCGTATCGCGCATGCGGATCTGCTGGACCAGCAGGGCGGTGTCCACCGAGTTGCTGATAATCACCACACCGTCTGGTTTGCTGGCCAGAACCCTGCTGGCGACCACCGCCAGGGACTCGCCGGCATCGAAGTCGACGGCCGCGGTGACTTGCCCCCCCAGGCGCTCGAAAGCCGTGCGGAAATCGTCAGCCCAGCTCTGGCTGTAGGCCTTGTTGCGCAGATCGCAGACGAGTACCATGCGACGCAGACCGCTGCGGCAGAAATGATGTTCGGCGGACTTGAAGACGTGTGCGGCAGTAGGAGCGACGACCCGAAAGAACTGGTCGTCGACCGCCGTCAGCGCGTTGGTCGTCGCCGTCGGGGAGATCAGCGGAATCCCTGCGGCGTTGAACTGCGGCAGTACAGTCAGCGCCATCGCGCTGGTCATCGGCCCGATCACCAACTCGACCTTGCGGGCCAGCAGGCGTGCGACAGCCAGTACGGCGACTGCGGCGTCCTGCTGATCATCCTCGGCGATCAGTTCGATCGGCCGTCCATTGATTCCACCTTGCTGGTTGCGCATCTCGACCGCTAGGATGGCGCCGTTGCGCCCGCCGATGCCGAGGTCGGCGACGCGCCCGGAAAGTCCGCCCAGGAAGCCGATGCGCACCGGCTCGGGCGGCGCACAGGCCAGCACCCAGAACAGGCAGGTGGCCAGCATCGCGACGATACGCAGCGACGCGCACCATCGGCGTGGCGCGAGTACGGCCATGCTGGTCAACGGGAACATTCGGACCTCATTCAGAGCTCTGACAACATTCGGCCCACCTTCGGCAGTCACGATCAGGCCAGCCTTCCATTGTACGGGAACGCGCACCTCGCCATGACTTCAAGGCGACGCCTTCACGCAGCGGGCGGTTAATGTGAAAGAACCCTCCTTGAAGACGCACGAAGCCCTGACCGGCACCGGTCACGGAAATGGGTTGTCGTGAATCAAGCGGCTGCGGGGATGAAGCCGAAGCGAGTCAGAGCCTTGATCCAGCGAGAAGCGTTTGGCTGCACGGAGAGCTGCTCATAATTGATGGCGGAATCCCGGTAGTGTTCGCCACGCTTGAGCATGAAGAAGATGGTGCGCAACATTTTGTGAGCCAGAGCGACGATGGCCCGTTTGTAACCCCGGCGAACGATCAGCGCCTGGAACTT
>NZ_JAPUVQ010000122.1:0-50975 GCF_029255145.1 Accumulibacter sp. | reverse complement strand
TACTTCGATTTCCACATACACCTCCTTCGTGATCATCGGCGCCTCAAAAAATCGCCGATCTTCTCAGTTCGGTGTATCAACTTTCAATCGTTGCGCTGTATCAATTTACTTCCGTTGCTGACAAGGGGTTGAGCTGTTGATAGACCGCGGTCGCCACGCGCAGCAGTTCCGCCTTGTCGATGTCGCCCGCAAGCGCGGGCCAGCGGCAGCCAGTTGCCGGCACACGGTCCGGCGCACCTGCTCGTGCAGCCAGCCGCCGGAAGCTTGTCAAGAACATTCAGCGCCATGCCGTTCGGCCCACCCGGCACGCCGCCGCATCTTTTGTGGCACGCACGGCCGAGCACCACGGAAGCAGCGTGCGTAGACGGCAATCGACAACGCGCGGCGGGAACCCCGGCCGCTGGTAGGCGATAATGCACCGACAAATTGAAACGCGGTGGTCTGCCTCCCGGTGTACTGCTGTGCGCCTCAACTGACAGGCCGACGCATGCACCGCACCATTTTCACTACGCCGATCGTCAACACCTTGCTGCGCGCCTTCTCGGTGAGCTTTCTGAGACTCACAGGCTGGACGGTGGAGGGCAGCCTGCCATTCGGCGCCAGCAAGAGCGTGTTGATCGCCGCTCCGCACACCAGCAACTGGGACCTGCCCTACACGCTGATGGTCGCCTTTGCGCTACGCCTGAACATCTACTGGATGGGCAAGGCACAGATCTTCCGACCGCCATTTCGTGGGCTGATGATGTGGCTGGGCGGCATCCCCGTGCAACGCGAGACGGCGAACAACCTGGTGGCCGCGTCGGCCTCGGCAATCACCCAGGCCGACGGACCCCTGCAACTGATCGTCCCTCCCGAGGGCACGCGCAGCAAGGCGCGGCAGTGGAAAACCGGCTTCTACCACATCGCCGTGAGCGCGCAGGTACCGATCGTGCTGGCCTACATGGATTACGACAAGAAGATCAGCGGACTGGGAGCGATTTTCCAGCCAAGCGGTGACATCGACATCGACATGGCGGCGATCAAGGCCTTCTATGCGCCTTTCAGGGGCCGCAATGCCAGCCAGTTCCACACCGACTGAGCCTCGCCGGCACCTTGGCCAAGTCAAGTCCCTGCACCGCCCTGGTTCAAAGGCGCTGCAGCCGCTCGGTCAACTGGTCAAGATAGCGCTCGAGGAGCTGCGGCGCGTGCTGCCGGAACATGCGGAGGCGTCCGGTGTGGATCAGCACCAGCAATCCCACCATGTGCGCGAACAGCGCCGTGACTTCCATTTCGGCCGCAGCCGCATCGAGGCCGCACTCGGCGAGGGCCGCCGCGGTCGGCTGCAGGGCGGCCCGCAGCTGGGCGTTGAGGTGCGCGTCGAGTTCCCGGGTCAGGCCCTGCGGCCGCACGCCCTGGAACAGATAAAAACCCAGATCGAGATCACGCGGGTTTGCGCGGTAGAAATCGAAGAACGCACCGGCCTTGCTGGTCACCCGGTCGGCTGCGCTGCCGCCATCGGGTGCTTCGGCCACCTGCGCGTTCAACCGCACCAGCGACTCACCGAGCAAGGCCGCGTAGATTTCTTCCTTGCTGGCAAAATAGCTATAGATCGCTCCCGGCGTATAGCCAGCGCGCCTGGCGATCTCGCGCATGCTGACGCCCTCCAGCCCCAGTTCGAAGAATGCGGCGCGCGCCGCATCGAGAACCAGGCCGCGCCGTAGCTGTAACATCGTAGCCGCGCGCAAGGTGCGCGCATTGCCCTCGCGCACACCTTCTGCAGCAGTCTTTGGGTCGCTCAGCGATTTCGGGATTGACTTGCGCATGATCGCATTCTACGCTTGTCGCAATATTGAACACCGTTCAATGAACTCCCGAACTGCGAGGAAGATTAGCCATGGAAACCGCCGACCAGCCCGACCGCTCCGACCGATTGATGAGTGGCAGTGACTACCGGGAATCTCTGCGCCGTTATCGGCCGATGGTGTATGTCGATGGCCGGCAGATCGAGTCGGTGGCCGATGCGCCCGAGTTGCAGCCGGGAATCAATGCCTTGGCGGTCACCTACGACTTTGCGCTGGACCCCGCGAAAGCTCCCCTGATGACCGCACGCCAGTCGCAGCGGACCAGCGTGGTAAACCGCATGCTGCATATCGACGAGTCGGCAGGCGATCTGCTCAACAAGCTCGAAGCCGTTCGCCTGCTCTGTCAGGAAACCGGCTGCGCCCAGCGCTACCTCGCGCACGACGCGCTGAATGCCATTCATCAGGTCAGCGCGCGTATCGACGACGCGCGCGGTAGCAGCGAGCATCGGGCACGCTTCGCCGCCTACCTGACGCACGTACAGGACCGAGACCTGTCGCTGGGCATCGCCATGACCGACGCCAAGGGCGACCGCAACAAGCGTCCGCACCTGCAGGACAATAGCGATTCCTACCTGCACATCGTCGACCGCAACGGCCAGGGCATCATCATCTCGGGCGCCAAGGCAATCGTCACCGGCGCGCCGTACATGCACGAGCTGCTGGTCATGCCGTGCCGCAACATGGGTCCGGAAGACGCCGACTTCGCAGTCTGCTGCGCGGTGCCGGTAGACGCCGATGGCGTAACCATCGTCTCGCGACCAGCCGGACGGCCGGGCGAGAAGCCCGAGCATGGCCAGCCGCTGTTTTCGCGCCGCTATGGCCAAGCCACTGCGGTAGTCCTCTTCGAGCGCGTCTTCGTCCCCTGGGACAGGGTGTTCTGCGCTGGCGACTGGGAACACTCGGGGATTCTGACTTACAACTATGCGACGCACCACCGCCACAGCTGCATCGGCGCACGAGCCGGCTTCGGCGACCTGTTGATCGGCGCCGGCGCGCTGATCTGCGAAGCCAACGGCTTCGACCCCGGTGCCAGGTCGAATCTGCGCGACGCCATGGTCGAGTTGATCACCATCGTCGAAGGATTCTTCGCCTGCGGCGTGGCGGCCAGCGTCTATGCCAGAGCCGACGACGCCAGCGGCAGCTTCATGCCGGACCCGGTCTTTGCCAACATCGGCAAGCTGCTGCTGGGAACGAAGATCTACGATATGCACCGCCTGGCGCACGAGGTTTCCGGCGGCCTGATCGTTGCCCTTCCGGGGCCGGACGAAGACCACAATCCAGCCACCGCCGCCAGCCTGGCGGAAGTGCTGCGCGCCAATCCCGATATTCCCTACGAAAAGCGGATCGAGGTCGCGCGCTTCATGGAGGATCTCACGGCGTCCTATCAGGCCGGTTGGTATTCAGTGATCAGCCTGCACGGTGGCGGCTCGCCGGCGGCGATGAAGCAGGAGATCTGGCGAAACTACCCGGTTGGCGAGAAGGTGGCTCTGGTCGAGCGCCTGCTCGATCGTGGCCTGGTCGACGACCCGTCCCGGCCAATCGGCCGCAACCGTCAACCGGGGCGTTGCTGCGACAGCGGTTGCACCCAGCCAGGGCAACCGGTGATGGTTCCCCTTCCGTCGGCCGGCGTGAGCGCCCCGCGCGCCGCACCACAGGCGATCCTCGACGCTGCCAACAATCTTGCTTGAACAGCCGCTCGCCGGACAATAATCGCCAGAGCGGCCCCGGAACGTCGTTCTGGCTCTGGGCCGCAGACCTTCCAGTTCGCCACGCCAGGACGAATTGTTGCCAAGGCGCAACGCGATCCTCGCCGCGCATGGTGCCGCGTCAGGTTGGCAAGATCAAGCTGCTCGCGCACCTCGACCATGGAGCGGGCCGGATCCCGTTCTAGCCAAACGTCCAGCGACGGCGGTAGCCGTTAGGCGGTCTTGCCAGTCGCCTCCGATCTGCAACCGGCGCGGCCATCGATGTTACGCCAAGCGACCGACGAAGCCGGGAAGACCGGCTGCTTCGGGCGAACTGGCCAGGTATCGCGCGTAGCCGACCTTCTCAGCGTAGTCGTCCGGGTCGGCCTCGCGAATGTCTGCCAGGGTCATTTCCATGCAATTCTTCTTGCAGGTCAGTTGCGCCGCGAAGATCACCCGGGTGCGGAAGAAGCTGCCCCATTTGAACTCTGCGAAGATCGCGTTGTTGGGGTCCTTGACGTACCCGTAGCCCTCGCGAACGAGCCAGGACAGGCTCCGGTACAGGTCGTTGTCAAGGTCTTTCACGTGTTGCTTGAGGGTGTCCGGATTCGACGGGCCAGCACCCATGGCGTCGAATGGATAGACCCAGTTGCTGGCTGCCATCGTTTTCCAGAAGTGTTTGCCCGCGAGCGAACTCCAGTTGCGTGTGACCTGAACCGGGATATCCACGTCCCCCTTGGCTCGCCACAGGGAGATGCTCAAATGGTGGTGGTCGATCAGGTAGTAGCGGCCGCCGTTGCCGATGATCACGGGGACGGCACGCGGCAGCAGATAGTCCTCGAGAGCGCTGTCGGTCTTGTCCTTGATCTTGGCAATCTTTTCGTTCACTTCGTCCATCCCGACAGCGTTCTGGGTGGGCATCAGCTGGCTGAGCTTCAGGCGCCCCAGCGTGCCTTGCGGACTATGCGCATCGATCTTGGGGAGAAAACCGCATACATCGTCACTTTTATTGGCCATTAAGCACTCCTCGTAGGGTGGCAGATTCGTTCGGGCGACGCTCATGCCTGAAGGCACCGCTCCCCCCGCGGGGACGGAGACGGCCTTCGCGAGTCTCCGGATGCTGGGCATGCGCACAGACGATAGTACGCCGATCGTTGCCCGAAGTTACACCATTCGATAAAGATGGTATTCGTCAGCACCCTGGCCAGAAGCGCCAGGGCAGTCATCCTCACGGCTCGCTATCGGCGCTCAGCAGTCGTTCGCAATAGCGGGCGATCAGGTCGATTTCGAGATTCACCCGGCGGCCTGGCTGCAGGCGCCCCAGGGTAGTGGCAGCCAGCGTGTGCGGGATCAGGTTGATGGTGAAGGTGGCGCCGTCGACCGAGTTGGTCGTCAGGCTGACGCCATCGACAGTGATCGAGCCCTTGCGGGCGATGTATCGGGCGAGACCTGCCGGCGCCCGGATTTGGAGCAAGCGGTTGTCGCCGACGGGGTCGAAACGCAGCACCACGCCGATGCCATCGACGTGGCCGGAGACCAGATGCCCGCCAAGGCGATCGCCCAGGCGTAGCGCTTTTTCGAGATTGATTGCTCCCGGTTCGGCAAGACCCGCCGTGCACGCCAGCGATTCCGGCGAAACGTCAACGAAGAAGCACCGGCCCTGCTGCTCGACCACCGTCAGGCAAACGCCGCTGCAGGCAATCGAATCGCCGACCGAGACGTCGGCGAGGTCGAGCTTGCCCGCGTCGATCGTCAGGCGAACGGTCGCGGCGCCGTCGTGGCGCGCCGTGATCTCGGTGATGTGGCCAACGGCGGCGATGATTCCTGAGAACATGGCGAAGATCCGGCGCAGGGGTGATCGAACAGACGCCGGATTCTAGCATGCGGCGCTGGCGCACCTTCGCCGGGCCAGCCGGCAGCGCAACGATCAGTCGGCAGCGGCTTGGGGGCTGGTCCTGACGGGGTCCGGCGCCGCGCCGAGTTCGACCGGGCGTTCTTCGCCCTGCGCCGCGGCCTCTTCGAGCCAGGCTTCGAGCAGCGTATAGGCGACCGCCAGGACGACCGGCCCGACGAAGATCCCGACCAGACCGAAGGCCAGCAGGCCGCCGATCACACCCGCGAGAATCAGCAGCAAGGGCAGGTCTGCGCCTTGTTTGATCAGCAGCGGACGCAGGAAATTGTCCATTGTGCCAACGATCACCGTCCACACCAGCAGGAAGGTGCCCCAGCCGGTGTCGCCGCTCCAGTACAACCAGACGACCGCTGGCGCCAGCACCATGGTCGGGCCGAGTTGAGCAAGACACAGCATGAACATCAGCGCGGTCAGGATCCCGGCCAGCGGAACGCCGGCGATCGCCAGGCCGATGCCGCCGAGCAGAGCCTGTACCAGCGCGGTAATGCCGACACCCAGCGCCACCGCACGAACCGCTTGCGCCGCCAGTACAACCGCGCCGTCGCCGCGTTCTCCGGCCAGCCGCCGGCCGAAGCGCCGCACTCCGACCGCCGCCTGCTCACCGCTGGCGTAGAGGATCGCCGACAAGGCAACGGTGAGCAGGAACTGCACGAAGACCAGCCCGAAACTGCCGACCTCGGCGACGAACCACTTGGTCAAGTTGCCCGCATAGGGCGCCACCTTGGCCGCTATCCCCGACCTTCCAGCCGCCGCCAGCTGCAGCCAGGCGTGCTCGATCTTGTCGCCGACCAGCGGCACGGTAGCGACCCAGGCGGGTGGCTCAGGCACCTCGACGGTGGCGAGGTATTTTCCCCATCCGGTGATCCGGTCGGCGTTTTCCACCAGGGTGGCGATCGCCAGCGACAAGGGGACCACCAGCACCAGCAGCACCAGCACGGTCATCACCACGACCGCCGGCGTACGCCGATTGCCGAGGTGCCGCTGCACCCGCAACATCACCGGCCAGGTGGCGACAACGACCATCGTCGCCCAGATCAGCGCCGGCAGGAAGGGCTTCAGGATCCAGCCGGAAGCGGCGATCAGCAGGCCGATGAAAAGGATCGCCAGCGTGTTTCGGGCCAGTTCGGGTTTGCTTGTCGTAAGGTTCATCGTGAAGTCATCCGGATCGTCGATTCGCTGGCGTCGCCTGCTTCTCGCCCTTGCGGCGATGGACCAGCCGCAGTACAAAGAGCAGCCTCAGGGCTGGACATGGTAGCGCAATTCGCATGCTGCCGGCTTTCCGGACAGTCATTCCGGCCGCCGCCTGGGCGCGCAGAAGCCGACCACGGCGCGTCCGGCTTTCAGGAATGGAATGGACGACGAGCGAAAGAGAGCAAGCCAACGGCGCAGCGCCAACCATCCGCCACCCCAGTCGACACGCCCGGGCCGGGAATCGCTGGCCGCTGCTGGCCATGAAACACGGGCTGCTCTTCTCGGTGTTCTTTATCGCCGCATGTGGTCTGGCCTACGAGTTGATCGCCGGCGCGCTGCTCGGTGACTCGGTCACCCAGTTCTCGACGATCATCGGCACTTGCCTGTTGGCCATGGGTATCGGCTCGTGGCTGTCGCGCCACGTCGAACAGCACCTGGTGCCGGGCCTCATCCAGATCGAGTTGATGGTCGGCGTCGTCGGTTGCCTGTCGGCTACCGGACTGTTCTTCTTCGTCGCGTGGTCGGCGGCACCGTTCAAGCTGGCGCTGTACCTGGCGGTACTCAGACAGGGGGTGATGGTCGGACTCGAAATCCCGTTGATCATGCGCATCCTCAAGCACGACCTGGCGTTCGAGGATCTGGTCTCGCAGGTGCTCACCGTCGATTAGCTCGGAGCACTCGTCGTGTCGGTCCTCTTTCCGCTGCTGCTGGTCCGGCATCCGGGCCGATGCGCGGCGGCCATGCTCGGACTGCGGCTGGCCTTCGTCGCGGCTGGCGAACTGAGCGCGCTGGCCGAGGCCCACCTCTACGCAGACGAGATCGTCGATGCCGAGAGCACACCCTATCAACGGATCGTCCCGACCCGCTGCAAGGACGACTTGCGCCTGCACCTGAACAACAGCCTGCCGTTCAGCTCGCGCGACGAGTACCGCAACCACGAAGCACTGGTTTATTCCGGACTGGCCAGCCGGCCGTGCGGCGGGTGCTGGTACCCCGGGGCGGCGACGGGCTGGCGGCATTCGGGATTCTCAGGTACCCACAGGTCGCGTCGGTGACGCTGGCCGAACGCGACCCGGCGATGACCCGACTGTTCGCCAGCGCACCACCCTTGCGCCAGATCAATCACGACGCGCTGCACTCGCCGGAAGTGACGGTGGCCAATGCCGACCCCCGGCAGTGGCTGGAGGAAAACGACGCTCGTTCCGATTTCGTCGTCGTCGATTTTCCCGACCCGCCGAACTTCGCGATTGGCAAGCTCTACAGCTCCGCATTCTGTCGGCTGGCCGACAAACACCTGCCCGGTGGCGTCCTGGCGGTCATCGCGCCGGCCGTCCGACGTTTCCGGCCGATCATGCTGACCCACAGCGTCTTCCGGGGGCCGATGGCGGTAGCCATCATGGGCGGGCTGATCGTCGCCGCCACTCTCCTGGCCCTGCTCGACCTGCCAGGGCTCCATGCCGCTTGCTGCCGCCCAACCGCTTGCTGGCTGCGGCAACCAGCGTCGCACCGGCCCCGAGCGCCTACTGCCGCCGAAGCTCGGGCGCACCGTATCCCCGAGACGTCATCAGGTCCGTCAAGCCGGCGCTCGACCGGCTTTGACGCAGCGGCGCCCTGACGGAAGGGACAGCCCGGGTGCTCGCCCTGACCGGCCGGGTTCGCGCAAGCGACCGCTGACCGGAACCGGAGTCGAAGTTTAAATAGCTGATAGACCAGAATTTTTCCCATTCTTGGGGGATGGTTTCCAGCGGGTGAAATCGTTTTCGCATAGAGAAAAGATGTGCCATAATCACGCCGCTTTCATGCCGCCTGTTCGGCACAGGCTGTGGTATTGATCCGGTGGCCAAGGCCACCGCCCGGCGAGACGGCAAGATGCAAAGGCTCGGGTCTGGGAGGACCGAATTTTCAGCCGCCTATGGAGGGTTTCCCGTGAATGGTTTACTCAAGCTATCGAGTCTGATCGACGGTATCACCGAACGCGTCGGCAAGAGCATCATCTGGCTGGTCCTGGTCGTCACCCTGATTGGCGCCGGCAACGCCGTCATGCGCTACACCATCGACTTCAGCTCAAACGCCTTCCTCGAGATCCAGTGGTACCTGTTCTCGGCGATTTTCCTCCTCGGCTCGGGCTATACCCTGATGCGCAACGAACACGTGCGCATCGACCTGATTGCCGGCCACCTCTCCAAGCGCGGCCAGGCCTGGATCGACATCTTCGGGATCATTTTCTTCCTGATGCCGATGGCCGTCGCCATCATGTACATGTCGTGGCCGATCTTCCTGCTGGCGTTTCATAACAACGAACAATCGAGCAACGCCGGCGGCCTGACGGTCTGGCCGGTACGCCTCCTGGTACCGATCGGCTTCTTTCTGCTGGTCATGCAGGGCGTCTCGGAGTTGATCAAACGGATCGGTTTTCTGCAGGGACTGTGTCCCGACCCGACGGCCAAGCCGCACAAACCGACTGCGGAAGAAGAGCTGGCGCTGGCCATCAAGGCGCGGAAGGGAGAACTGTGATGACCGAGTTCCTGATCAACAACATGGCGCCGATCATCTTCGCTTCGATGGTCCTGTTCCTGCTCGTCGGTTTCCCGGTGTCGTTCGCGCTGGCGGCCAACGGCATCTTCTTCGGTCTGATCGGCATCGAACTCGGCCTGCTCGGCCCACAGCTGTTCCAGGCGTTGCCGGACCGCATCTTCGGCATCATGAACAACGACACCTTGCTGGCCATTCCCTTCTTCACGTTCATGGGGCTGATCCTCGAACGATCGGGGATGGCCGAAGACCTGCTCGACACCATCGGCCAAATTTTCGGCCCGCTGCGCGGCGGCCTGGCCTTTGCGGTGATCTTCGTCGGCGCGCTGCTCGCGGCGACCACCGGCGTGGTCGCGGCATCGGTGATCTCGATGGGGCTGATCTCGCTGCCGATCATGCTGCGCTACGGCTACAACACCAAACTTGCCGCTGGGGTCATCGCCGCCTCCGGTACCCTGGCGCAAATCATCCCCCCGTCGCTGGTGCTGATCATCATGGCCGATCAGCTCGGCAAATCGGTCGGCGACATGTATCAGGGCGCATTCATCCCGGCGATGGTCCTGACCTTCCTGTACGTCGGCTACGTGGCACTGGTGGCGATCTTCAGGGCAGACTGGGTACCGGCGTTGCCGCTCGAGGCGCGCACACTGCACGGCATGAAGCTGTTCATTCGCGCGATGACGACCATGGTGCCACCGCTGTTTCTGATCTTCCTGGTCCTCGGCACGATTTTCATGGGGATCGCGACGCCGACCGAAGGCGGCGCGATGGGCGCGACCGGTGCCCTGATCATGGCCGTGGCGCGCCGACGACTTTCGCTGAGCCTGCTCAAGCAGGCGATGGAATCGACCGCCAAGCTGACCACCTTCGTGATTTTCATCCTGGTTGGTGCGCGCGTCTTTTCGCTGACCTTCTACGGCGTAGACGGCCACCGCTGGGTCGAGCATCTGCTCACCGGACTGCCGGGCGGCGAGGTCGGTTTCCTGATCGTGGTCAACGTCCTGGTTTTCCTGCTGGCGTTCTTCCTCGACTTCTTCGAACTGTCGTTCATCGTCGTGCCGCTGCTTGGGCCGGTGGCACAGGCGCTGGGTATCGACCTGATCTGGTTCGGGATCCTGCTGGCGGTGAACATGCAGACCTCGTTCATGCATCCACCGTTTGGCTTTGCGCTGTTCTTCCTGCGTTCGGTGGCACCCGCCTCGGTAAAGACCACCGATATCTACTGGGGAGCGATTCCCTTCGTCTGCATCCAGATCGTCATGGTCGGCCTGCTGATCGCGTTCCCGCAGCTGGTGACGTTCGGCCTCGACAAGAACGTCAAGGTCGACCTCGACAAGGTCGAGATCGACATCCCGACTTCGGACTACGGCGGAACCTACTCGGCGCCGGCGGGGATGGACACCCCGAAAGGCGAGCCAGGCAGACCGGGAGCAGCTGCGACCGATGCCATCCTGGAAATGCTCAAGGAACAGGGCAAGGACAAGTAGGATGCGCAGTCACCGACGGAGGCCGGACAGCACCTTCGGCCTCCGTCGGGCGCGAGAGCCATCGGTACCAGCTCCGGCAGCAGGACGCCTGCGAGCCCGTCGACAAGAAACGGAGGCCTTGGCCTCCGTTTCTTCATGTTTGGCGCTGGAGCCGCCGAACGGCCCCACGGCTCAAACGATGGCTATTTGACCGTCGCCAGGTAGTTCGAGTAGGCGCCTTCGGCAATGCGGAACCACAGCACCTCGTCGGCCATGAACTTCGAGTAGTCGTCATAGACCTTCTTGAAACCCGGATTCTTGGCCGAGGTCTCGGCATAGACTTCCATTGCCGCCTTGTACGACGCGTCCATGATCGCCTTCGGGAACTGCCGCAACTGCGTCCCAGAACCGACCAGCTGCTTGAGAGCAATCGGGTTCTTGGCGTCGTACTTGGCCATCATGTCCACGTGCGCGTCAGCGCAGGCCATGTGCAGAATCGCCTTGTACTCCTTCGGCAACTCGGCGTACTTGGCACTATTGACATAGACCGACAGCTGCGGGCCACCCTCCCACCAGCCGGGGTAGTAGTAGTACTTGGCGACCTTGTTGAAGCCGAGCTTCTGGTCGTCGTAGGGGCCAACCCACTCGGCGGCGTCGATGGTGCCCTTCTCCAGTGACGGGTAGATGTCGCCGCCCGGAATCTGCTGCGGCACCGCCCCGAGCTTGGTGAGAACCTCGCCAGCGAAGCCGCCGATGCGGATCTTCAGACCCTTGATATCGGCAACCGTCTTGATTTCCTTGCGGAACCAGCCACCCATCTGGGTGCCGGTATTGCCGCAGGGGATGGGGACGATGTTCGACTTGCCGTACAGCTCGCCCATCAGCTTGGTACCGTTGCCGTAACGCATCCAGGCATCGAGCTGGCGGTTGTTCATTCCGAAGGGGATCGCACAGTCAAAGGCGTAGGTCGGATCCTTGCCGAAGAAATAGTACGACGCGGTGTGCGCCATCTCCACCGTGTTGTCTTTGACGGCATCGAACACCGCCGGCCCGGGGACGATTTCGCCGCCGGCGAAGACCTGGATCTGGAACTTGCCGCCAGTCGCCTCGGCAACCCGGTTGGCCATCACCTCAGCCCCACCGTAGATGGTGTCGAGGCTCTTCGGGAAGCTGGAAGCGAGACGCCACTTGATGGTCGGCGCGCTCTGGGCAATCGCGGGCATGGCAACGGTGCCGGCCGCCAGGCCGACACCCGCATTCTTCAGAAATGAACGTCTTTCCACAACTTGTTTCCTATAGGGTTCTTTTAAAGTTGTTGCCCGGCGATTATAGCGAAAGGAATCCGGCTTGGAACAAGCATTTGCCGCTACGGCGTGAGGGGTGAAACGATACGCCGGAGCACATCCAGCGTCCGGCAGCCCTACCGGCCCGCGACTTTCATTTGCTCGATCAGCAGCGAACCGACCTGCTTCGAGCCGCGGACCAGGACATCGTTGCCGACCGCCGCGACGTTCCTGAACATATCGCGAAGATTGCCGGCAATGGTAATCTCTTCGACCGGGTGGGCGATCCCGCCATCCTCGATCCAGAAGCCGGCAGCGCCACGCGAATAGTCGCCGGTGACGTAGTTGACGCCGTGCCCGAGCAACTCGGTGACCAGCAGACCACGGCCCATTTTCTTGAGCAGGCCGCCGAAATCGCGCTTCCCGGGACGAACGACAAGATTGTGACAGCCACCCGCGTTACCGGTGGTCGGCATGCCCAGCTTGCGCCCGCTGTAGGTGCTCAGGAAGTAGCCCTGCAGCCTGCCGTCGACGACCACCTCGCGGTCACGGGTGGCAACGCCGTCGCTGTCGAAGTAACCGCTCGCCAGGCCACCTGCGAGGTGCGGCCGCTCACTGATCTGCACTTTCCTGGAGAACACCCGCTTGCCGAGACTATCGACCAGGAAAGAGGTCTTGCGGTAAAGGCTGCCACCGCTTGCGGCGTGCACAAAGTGCCCGATCAATGACGCCGCCAGGGGCGCCTCGAACAACACCGGCACCTTGCAGGTCTTGATCTTGCGCGCACCGAGCCGCGATAGCGCGCGCCGGGCGGCGCGCTCGCCGATCGACTCGGCCGAGCCGATCGCCAGCGGATCGCGGGCGGTCGAATACCAGTCGTCGCGCTGCATGTTCTCGTTGGTACCGGCAATCATCGAGCACGACAGGTAATGCCGCGAGGTCGGGTAGCCGCCGATGAAACCCAGGCTGTTGGCCGAAACGAACTGCCCTTCCTGGGTCGAGACGGTGGCGCCTTCCGAGTTGTTCAACTGCGGGCTGACCGCGAAGGCCGCCTGTTCGCAGCGCCGGGCGAGGTCGACCGCGCCTTCGACGGAAAGCAACCAGGGGTGGTAGAGATCGAGGTCCGGCAGGTCGGCGCTGCCGATCGCCAGCAACTCGGCATCGGGCAGTCCGGCACAGGGATCGGCGGCAGTAAAGCGGGCGATGTTCAGCGCAGCGTCCACGGTCTCGCGCAGAGCGGTCGGCGAGAAATCGGAGGTGCTGGCCTGACCCTTCCGCTGGCCGAGGTAGACGGCCACCGCGATCGCCTTGTCGCGGTTGTACTCGATGGTTTCGACCGCACCGCGGCGAACGGTCACCGACTGACCGAAACCGTCCGAGACGTCGACCTCGCAGGCACTGGCACCGTTCTGTTCGGCGCGCGCGAGGACGTCCCGCGCCAGTTGCTGCAGGGTATCGGCACGGTGGCTGAAGCGCGATTCGCTGGCGCCGGAGGCGGCTGGACGGGACATGGGACGGTGGCCAAGAGCAAAAGTCGCTATCATAGCAGTTCGCCGGAGGTGATCAGTTCCGGCTTTTCACCACCCGAAGCTTCCCGGCACCCACGGCGAGAGACAAGTGCGCAGACCATGAACACCCCCGAGGAAGAACCAGCCCCGCCATCGAAGACGCAGCGCAAGCGCGCCATGGAGGCTCTGCAGGAACTCGGCCAGGAACTGGTGGAGCTGCCGGCGGATCGCCTGAAGAAAATCGAGCTTCCGGAGGAACTGCGCGAAGCGGTCGCTGAGGCGCAGCGGATGAGCCGGCACGACGAGGCGCGGCGGCGACAGCTGCAATTTGTCGGTCGCCTGATGCGCGACGTGGACCCGGAACCGATTCGCCGCTCGCTGGCAATCCTGCGCGGTGACTCGGTCGAGGAGACGGCGAACCTGCACCGCCTCGAGCGACTGCGTAGCGAGCTGCTGGCCGACGAAGGGACGCTGTATGGAATTGCCGAAGCCTGCCCGTCGGTCGACCTGCAGCATCTGCGCTCGCTACGCCGCGCAGCCCTGCTCGAGCAGACGCAGGGAAAAGCGCCGCGCAGCTATCGCGCGATCTTCCAGCTGCTCAAGGAACTCGATTTCTCGGCAAACCCCACGGCCGATGACGATGAGCACGCTCGGCGCTGATCAGGAGCTGCTGATCGGTCTGGTGTCGATCAGCGACCGTGCCTCGCAGGGGGTCTACCAGGATCAGGGGATTCCGGCCTTGGAGGACTGGTTTGGCCGCGCGCTGCGCAGCCCGTGGCGAACGGTGACGCGTCTGATCGCCGACGACCAGCCATCGATTGAAAGAGCCCTGATCGAGCTGGTCGACGAGCTCGGCTGCAATCTGGTGCTGACCACCGGCGGCACCGGCCCGGCCGCCCGCGACGTCACCCCGGAAGCCACCCTGGCCGTCGCCGACAAGCTGATGCCCGGCTTTGGCGAGGAGATGCGACGGATCAGCCTCAACTTCGTCCCCACCGCCATCCTCTCGCGCCAGCTCGGAGTGATCCGTGGCCGGGCCCTGATCCTCAATCTGCCAGGACAACCCAAGTCGATCGGGGAAACGCTGGAGGGAGTGAAGGCGGCGGACGGCACGGTGCTGGTCAACGGCATCTTCGCCGCCGTCCCCTACTGCATCGACCTGTTGGCCGGCCCCTACGTCGAAACCGCCGACGAGATCGTGAAGGCCTTCAGACCCAAGTCTGCGCGCCGGCCAGGATCGGCAGCCTGACGCCAGCGCCTCACGCCGGCGCCTGTCCATGGAAGCGGCCAATCTCGTAGTCGGCACCGGTTTCCTCCAACTCGACCGGAGTCAATGAATACCGTCGATCGTCGTGGCTGAACTCGACCGATTCGCGCACGTTGAAAGCGCCAAGCGGCAACAGGATACGCTCCACGCCAGCCTCGCCACCGTCACGCAGCCAGATGCCCGGAATGGCGATAGCCGCCGAAAAGCCGCTTCGGCGTGGTCGCAATTCGATGCTCTGCGCCTGCCTGGAAAGCACTTGGACGCCCAGGCTGGCACGCCGGCCGCCGATCCGGTTGAAGCGCCTGGCCACTCCCAGCAGCCAGTTTCCGCTACCGTCCGGCTGCGCGCAGAGCAGGGCGCCAAGCTTCACCTGAAGCTCTGGCGCGTCGTCCAGGTAGGCGCGGAAGCCACCGAGGCTGACGTTTTCGACCACCCAGCTTTCGACCTTCGGAGTGCTCGCCGCAGACGGATGGACGCCCGCGAAGACGGTATAGCTTTCGTCGAAGCCACGCAGCACCAGCATTCTGGTCTTGACCGCGTGCCGCCGATGGCGCCGCTGCGGCGGATGCATCGCCCAGTAGACGCGCAAGTGGCGCAGCACGGGCAGCAATACCCGCTGCGTGTGCTCGCCGCCAAGATTGAGGTCCGGCGGCAGCTCGCCACGTTCGACGACGTGGATTAGATCGTCCAGGGCCTGCGGTACCTTCCCTGGCGAGAAGAAGCGCAGACCGGGTCTGCTGGTGCCGGGATGACGCGCCAGGCGGAAGGGCGCCGAGCCACTGGCGGCGTCGACCCAGTACACACTGTCCGGGCGGCAGTCCGGCGAGAGGACAAAGTTTGACAGAAAGTGGGCGATCAGCCGGTCTGCCAACTCGATCTGCAAGGGCATCAAGCTGTCCATCGACGAGGTCGAAAAGACCACCGCATGCAGGTACTGCTGCGCAACGCTGCTCAATCCTCGCTGGGTCGGATAGACGGGCAGCGGCTTGTGCGCGTTGGCAGCGGTCTCGGCGGCGAGAAAGGTTGCACCCAGGGACTTCCAGAGGTCTTCCGGAGTCGCCGCGTAGCGATACGCCAACCACTTGAGTTGCGTGCAGCGGGCGGCCTGAGAACGAAGCTGCGCCAGCGGAACCGACACTTTGAACGCTTCGCTGCCCTTGTCCTTCGGATCGAGTCGCGCGCGTTCGACGCATTCGGTGTAGAGCTCGGCGATGTCGCCCCAATAGCCGTAGACCCTCGCCCACTGGCGTTCGTCTTCGACCTTGGACAGGCTTGGCGACTGCAGGTAGGTTCGCAGCAGGGGCCGCAGATGTTCCTGCGCGGCATCGTCAAGTTGGCGAAGCACGTCGAAATAGTGGTCAAGGCGGAAGTGCTCGGCGTGCTTGAGCGATTCGAACCAGCTTCGCAGCTCGTCCACGGCCTTTGCTGCCTTATCGACGTGCAGGTCGGCGAGTACCCGCTTCAACTCCTTGGCGTCAGCCAGGAGATGATCAGGGCGTTGCGCAAAGAAATTGAGGCGCATGGGAAGCAAGACCTTGTCAGGAACCGCCGGGAACAGACGGCGAATTGTAAACTACGACGGCAGTAAATTCCGCGCGAAGAGTGCTTGGCAGCGATCGGAAGTTGCGCGCGCCGCCGCTGCGTCTTGCGCCGTCTTGGCGCTTGTTTCCACATCACACTCGACTCCTCTACAATTCGGCCTGACAGATCGACCGGCAGGAACCATGCAGCAGTATCTCCACCTGATGCGCCACGTCCTCGAACGCGGCAACGCCAAAGCAGACCGCACCGGAACGGGTACCTGTTCGGTGTTCGGCTGGCAGATGCGTTTCGACCTTGGCAGCGGATTTCCCCTGTTGACCACCAAGAAGCTGCACTTGCGATCGATCATCCACGAGTTGCTGTGGTTCCTGCAGGGCGACACCAACATCCGCTACCTGCGGCAGAACGGCGTCCGCATCTGGGACGAATGGGCCGACGCGAACGGCGATCTGGGCCCGGTCTATGGCCATCAGTGGCGCCACTGGCAAACCTCGGATGGGCGCGAAATAGACCAGATCGCGCAACTCGTTGACGGCCTGAAGAACAACCCTGATTCGCGCCGGCACCTGGTGACCGCCTGGAATCCGGCCGACGTCGAGCGGATGGCGCTGCCGCCATGCCACGCCATCTTCCAGTTCTACGTTGCCGAAGCCGGGCCTGCCGATGCGGATCGGCGTCCGAAACTGTCCTGCCAGCTATACCAGCGCAGCGCGGACATCTTCCTTGGCGTACCGTTCAATATCGCCTCGTACGCCTTGCTCACGCTGATGCTGGCACAGGTCTGCGGCTACCAGCCGGGGGACTTCGTGCACACCCTCGGTGACGCGCATCTCTACCGCAATCATTTCGACCAGGCGCGTCTGCAATTGACCCGAGAGGTTCGTCCCCTGCCGAGCATGCGCTTGAATCCGGCAGTCGATGACCTGTTCGCTTTCCGCTTTCCGGACTTCAGCCTCGAAGGCTACGATCCACATCCGCACATTGCCGCACCGATTGCGGTCTAGATCAATGACCCGCGCGACGACACCCTGCGGCCAGCGGCAACCGGCGGCGATCATCTCGCTGATCGCCGCGGTGGCCAGAAACCGTGCCATTGGCAAGGATCAGCACTTGCTCTGGCGCCTGCCGGAGGACATGAAGCACTTTCGTGAAACGACCCGCGACAAGACCGTGATCATGGGCAGAAAGACCTGGGAGTCGCTGCCGGGGGCCTTTCGACCCTTGCCGGGGAGGCACAATATCGTCGTCAGCCATGACCCCGCCTACCCGCTGAACGGCGCCGTGCTGGCCTGCTCGATCGACGAGGCGATCGGCTTGGCCGGTGATGCGAGCGAGATCTTTGTCATCGGTGGCGCGGAACTCTATCGGCAGGCCCTGCCGCTGGCGACACGGTTGTACCTGACCGAAGTCGATGATGACTGCCCGGGAGACCGTTTTTTCCCCGAATTTGCTAGCGACGAGTGGCGGGAAGTTTCTCGCCGCGCCGGCAATTCGCTGCCACGGGGCGCCGCTGACCGTACCTTGCCATTCGATTTCGTGGTCTACGAGCGCCGCTCGGCAAGCGGCTGCGTCAAGCCGCCGCCAGTACCAGATCAGGGCCAGCGCGGAGCCCACCCCCAAGCGACCTCGAACGCGGGGTGATGCTCCGCGACTTGGCCGCCAGTTGCCAGGCGACCGGCGGCGAGAATAAGATGCACGCTTGCCTCCCGCTGAAGCCCCCGATGGTCGTCTCACTCCAGAACTATCTCGAAGCAGCCGATGGCGCCGGCAAGGTTCTGGCGCACGCCAGGCTGCTCGGCGAGCTTGCCGGCGTCTACCAACAGATCGCGCCGCCACATCTCGGCCAGGCGAGTAGCTTGGCCAACTACAAGTCGGGGATCGTCCTTATTCACGCCACTAATGGCGCGGTCGCGACCAAACTGCGCCAGATGGCACCGACGCTGGTCGACGAGTTGCTGAGGCGGGGAATCGAGTGCCGGGGCGTTCAGGTCAAAGTGCAGGCCCGCGTCCAGCGTCAACCGGTCCGGGTGCCAGCACAGAAGCCGTTGAGCGTCCGCACCGGCCAGGATCTGACCGCCTTGCGCGATTCACTGCCGAACTCGCCCTTGCGCGGAGCGCTTGACAGACTGCTGGCGCACGCCGCTAGACAGGAATGACCGCCACCCGCTCGATGATGAGCAAGGCGAAGACCAGCAGCGCCACGATCAGCGAATAGCGAAACACGCGCCAGGAGAAATGCAGGTAGCGCGGGTCCCTGGTAAACAGGAAGATCACCACGCCTGCGGCAACGGTAATCACCGTCAGCACCGCCAGCAGGCGCATCAACCACATCGGGTCAGACCGCCGGCAAGGCCAGCCAGCGGGAAAGCGACTGCGGAGCCAGCTCGCGGTCGTCGAAGCTGACGTATTCCCAGGCGTCCGGGCAGGCCAGCAGTTCGCGGGCCAGCGCGTTGTTCATGGCGTGTCCGGACTTGTGGGCGGAGAATGATGCCAGCAGCGGGTGGCCGAGCAAATAGAGGTCACCGATGGCGTCGAGCACCTTGTGCTTGACGAACTCGTCGCTGTAACGCAGGCCCTCCGCATTCAACACCCGGTACTCGTCGAGCACTACCGCGTTCTCCAACCCGCCACCCTGGGCGAGACCGTGCTCGCGCAGCCATTCCACCTCCTGCATGAAGCCGAAGGTGCGCGCCCGCGCGACTTCGCGGACGTAGGAGTTTTCAGCAAAATCGATGCTTACCGACTGCCCCGTGCGGTCGATTGCCGGATGGTTGAAACCGATCGAGAATGAGAGTCGATAGCCGTCGTAAGGCTCGAAACGGGCCCATTTGTCGCCAGCCTGGTCGGTCTCGCGAACCTCGATGGGTCGCTTCACACGGATGAACTTCTTCGCCACCGCCTGCTCCTCGATCCCCGCTGACTGGATCAGGAAGACAAACGGCGACGCCGAACCGTCGAGGATTGGCAGTTCGGCGGCATCCAGATCGACAAAGGCATTGTCGATCCCGAGGCCGGCAAACGCCGACATCAGGTGTTCAACGGTTCCCACCTTGACGCCGTCACGCTCCAGGCACGAGCACATTCGCGTGTCGCCGATCAGCAGCGCCGACGCGGGCAGATCGACCACCGGGTCAAGATCGATGCGTCGAAAGACAATTCCGGTTGCCGGCGCGGCCGGGCGCAGGCAGATATTGACCTTGACGCCGGAATGGAGGCCAACGCCAGCGGCGCGGATCACGGACTTCAGTGTTCTTTGCTTTAACATGTTTTCGACAAACAGTGGAACCGGCGGATCCTAGCACAGCCTGCGCTGTCCCGGAACCCGCCCATCCCGCAGAGGAGGCACCCGCAGACAGGCTCAGTCGGCCTGCTTCCTGAGAAACGCCGGAATATCCCAGCGATCGACGCCGCTGTTGGCCAACGCCTCGACGGTCGCGCTGCGGCCCTTGCGGAACACGGCCGGCGTCTGGTCGAGGCTGGAGTAGTCGATGCCCTGGCCATTGGCGAAACGGCCATCGGTACCCGTTGCCTGGGTGAGCGAACTGTTGATCACTTCGAAGCTCTGCCGCTTGGCCTGCGTATGGCCCAGGCCGGTGGCGACCACCGTGACGCGGATGTCGTCGCCGATACTTTCGTCGTAGACCGCGCCGAAAATGATGTGCGCGTCGTCGGCGGCGAAAGCGCGGACGGTGTTCATGACCTCGTTCACTTCCTTCATCTTCAGCGACCGCGTGGCCGTGATGTTAACCAGCACGCCCTTGGCACCGGACAGGTTGACACCCTCGAGCAGCGGCGAGGCGACAGCCCGCTCGGCGGCGATCCGCGCGCGGTCGACGCCAGCGGCGTTGGCCGAACCCATCATCGCCATTCCCATCTCGCCCATTACCGTGCGCACGTCTTCGAAGTCGACGTTGACCAGGCCGGGGAAGTTGATGATTTCGGCAATCCCGCCCACCGCATTGCGCAGGACGTTGTCGGCGGCCTTGAAGGCGTCGTCCATCGACACGTCATCGCCCAGGACGTCCATCAGCCGGTCATTGAGGATGACGATCAGCGAATCGACGTGCTTCTGGAGTTCGGCAATCCCCGCCTCGGCAATTTTCAGGCGCTTGCCCTCGAAGCCGAACGGTTTGGTGACCACGGCGACGGTCAGCACCCCCAACTCGCGCGCCACCTCGGCCACGATCGGCGCGGCGCCAGTGCCGGTACCGCCGCCCATGCCTGCGGTAATGAACACCATGTGCGCGCCGGTCAGCGCTTCGGCGATCGCGTCGCGAGCCTCCATCGCCGCGCTGCGTCCGGCTTCCGGCTTGGCGCCAGCACCCAGGCCGGATTTCCCGAGTTGCAGCCGGTCGACGGCAACGCTGCGGCCGAGCGCCTGCGAATCGGTATTGGCGGTGATGAAGTCGACGCCATTGACGCCTTCGCGGATCATGTGGTCGACGGCGTTGCCACCGGCTCCGCCGATTCCGATCACCTTGATCACGGTATCCCGCTCGCCGCCCCTGTCTTCCCTGTCGATGATTTCAAACATTGTCGTCTCCTCTGCAAAAAGCCTGCCAACTACTGAAAAATTGATGATTGCCACCCAGCATGGGATCAGAAGTTCTTGCCAAACCAGGATCTCATGCGCCCGAACACCTGTTTAACGTCTCGTGTTTCACGCACTTTCAAGCCGCGCTTCCGTTGCGTCTGCGCTTCAAGCAACAGGCCGCAAGCAGTGGCGAAGCGGGGGCTCTGCACGACATCGGCGAGAGCCCCCTGATACTTCGGGATCCCCAGGCGGACCGGCATGTGGAATATCTCCTCTCCGAGTTCGATCATTCCCGGCATTACCGACGCGCCGCCGGTCAGGACGATTCCCGACGACAGAACATCCTCGAAACCGGAACGCCGAAGCTCGGCCTGGATCAGCTCGAAGAGTTCCTCGACGCGCGGCTGGATGACGTCGGCCAGGGCGCGCCGTGACAGCTTGCGCGACGGACGGTCGTCGACGCCGACCACGTCGATGGTGTCTTCCGGGTCGGCCAAGTCGGCCAGGGCGCAACCGTAGCGGCGCTTGATGTCTTCGGCCTCGCGCGTCGGCGTACGCAGAGCCATGGCGATGTCGTTGGTCACCTGGTCGCCGGCGATCGGGATGACCGAGGTGTGCCGGATCGCTCCTTGCGTCCACACCGCCAGATCGGTGGTACCACCGCCAATGTCGATCAGGCAGATGCCGAGATCCTTTTCGTCCTCGGAGAGCACGGCGCAGCTCGAGGCGAGCGGCTGCAGCACCAGATCGTTGACCTCCAGGCCGCAGCGACGCACGCACTTGACGATGTTCTGGGCCGCGGAGACCGCACCGGTCACGATGTGCACCTTGACCTCGAGGCGAAAGCCGCTCATCCCGATCGGCTCACGGATCCCGTCCTGATCGTCGATGATGAACTCCTGCGTCAGGATGTGCAGGATTTCCTGATCGGCAGGGATCGGCATCGCACGCGCCGTCTCGATCACCCGTTCGACGTCCATCGTGGTGACTTCCCGGTCCTTGATGGCGACCATGCCGTTCGAGTTGAAGCTCCTGATGTGGCTGCCGGCAATACCGGTATAGACGTCCCGAACCTTGCAGTCGGCCATCAGTTCCACTTCCTGCAGCACGCGCGAAATGGTGGCCACGGTCTCTTCGATATTGACCACCACGCCCTTCTTCAGGCCTCGGGACTCCTGCGAACCCATTCCAATCACGTTCACCCGACCCTCGGGAGTGAGTTCGGCGACCAACGCCACGATCTTCGACGTGCCGATGTCGAGTCCGACGATCAGATCCTTGCTGTCCCTGCTCATTTCTTTCCTTTGCGTTCTTGACCCACACTCGCCGCAAAACGCAGTGCGAAGCCGTTGGGATACCGCATGTCCACCGCCAGCGGCCGCCCATGGCGGGTCTCCGACAGCGTCGGGTAGTAGTCTACAAAACGTTGCAGGCGAATGCGGATCGGCGCCTTGGCCTGCTCGCGCCCTAGTTCAACGAACATCCCGTCCTCCAGTTCGATTGCCCACGCCAAACGCGGCGACAGCGCCACCCGTGCCAGCGGCTGCCCGACCGGTTTCAATAGCCGCGCAAACTCGTCGTGACGACGCAGCACTTCGGCAGCCGAACCTGCCGGCCCGGTGAAGCGTGGCAGTTGCTGCTCGCCGGACAGCGAGGCGGCAAAGACCTCGCCAAAAGTATTGACCAGTTCGCCGGTTCCATCGCCCCAATGGGCTACCGCCTGCTGTTCCTCGATGCGGATTTCGATCCGTGCAGGCCACTCCCGCCAGATCTCCGCGCGCCGTACCCAGGGCAGCTGCTCGAGCGACAAACGCAGGGTTTCCAGATTGACGGTGAAGAAGCTGCCGCGCAGCAGCTCTGCCAGCGATTGCTCCAGATCGACGCGCTGCACCTCCCGCAACTCGTGTTTCACCCGGACTTCGCGCAGCGGAAAGGCGTTCAGGCGCGGTGCACTCCAGATCACCGCAGCAGCCAGCAGCGCCGCACCTGCTGCCAGAAACAGCAGGTCGGAAAGCGCCGTCAATAGGTGCGGTTTGTGCCACATCGCTCATCCCAGGGCAGCAAGTGCGAGGACGCGAACGACCAGTTCGTCGTAGGGAATGCCCGCTGCCCGCGCCGCCATCGGCACCAGCGAGTGGTCGGTCATCCCGGGCGAGGTATTCACCTCGAGAAAATAGGCCGGGGCGGTCCCGTCGGGCGGCGTCCGATCCATCAGAAAATCGACCCTACCCCAGCCACGGCCGCCGAGAATGCGAAACGCCTCGAAAGCCTGCTCGCGCAGGTCGCGTTCACGGCTCTCGGGCAGGCCGCATGGGCATCGGTAGACGGTATCGTCACGCAGGTACTTGGCGTCGTAATCGTAGAACTCGGTGGTCGGCTCGATCTTGACAATCGGCAGGGCCCGGTCACCGAGAATGGCAACCGTGTATTCTCCGCCAAGAATGGCGCGTTCGGCTATCACCAGCGAATCATGTTTTGCGGCGGCGGCATGCGCAGCAGCCAGCTCACCGGCTCGGGATACCTTGCTGATGCCGATCGACGACCCTTCGCACGCGGGCTTGACAAACAACGGCAGCCCCAGCTCGGCTTCGACACGACCAAAATCGCTGTCCGGGGTGAGCAGCGTGTATTGCGGTACCGGCACGCCGGCGGCGTGCCAGAGCATCTTGCTGCGCCACTTGTCCATCCCCACCGCCGACGCCAGCACGCCGCTACCCGTATACGGAATGCCCATCAGTTCCAGGACGCCCTGGATCGTCCCGTCTTCGCCGTAACGGCCGTGCAGCGCGATGAAAGCCCGATCGAATTCCGCCAGTTCCTCGAGCTTGCGCGACGCCGGGTCGAAGGCATGCGCATCGACGCCTCGACCACGCAAGGCCGCCAGGACCCTGGAGCCGCTGTTCAACGAGACCTCGCGTTCGGCCGAACGGCCGCCGAAAAGGACGGCGACCCTGCCGAAATCGCTGACGTTGACGGTACTCATGCTAGCCAGCCACCAGTTTGCCGGGGACCGTGCCGATTGAACCGGCACCCATGGTGATCACCACGTCGCCATCGCGCGCGACGTCCCGTATCGCTTGCGGCAGGTCGCCGATGTGCTCGACGAAAACCGGCTCGACCTTGCCGGCGACGCGCAAGGCGCGGGCCAGTGCGCGACCATCGGCGGCGACGATGGCTTGCTCGCCCGCGGCATAAACTTCACCCAGCACCAAGGCGTCAACAGCGCTCAGCACCTTGACGAAATCCTCGAAACAGTCGCGCGTACGGGTATAGCGGTGCGGCTGAAAAGCCAGCAGCAGGCGACGACCGGGGAAGGCGCCACGGGCGGCGGCGATGGTCGCCCCCATCTCTACCGGATGATGGCCGTAGTCGTCGACCAGACTGAAGCGGCCGCCGTTGGCCAGCTTGACGTCGGCGTAGCGCTGGAAGCGACGACCGACCCCCTTGAAGTCGGTCAGCGCCTTGACGATCGCCGCGTCGGCAACCCCCAGCTCGCTGGCTACGGCAATCGCCGCCAGGGCGTTCAGGACATTGTGCCGGCCGGGCAGATTGAGGATCACCGGCAGGCGGCTGACGCTGCCGTTGACGCGCACGCAGTCAAAGCGCATCTGGCCCGCGGCCGCGCTGACATTGTCGGCATAGACATTGGCCGAAGGGTCGAACCCGTAAGTGACGATCTGCTTGCTGACCTGCGGGATGATTTCACGAACGTTGGCGTCGTCGATGCAGAGCACCGCCACCCCGTAGAACGGCAGGCGCTGCAGGAAATCGACGAAAGCCTGTTTGAGGCGGTTGAAATCGTGGCCGTAGGTTTCCATGTGATCGGCATCGATGTTGGTGACCACCGAGATCACCGGCGATAGAAACAGGAAAGAGGCATCGGATTCGTCGGCTTCGGCGACCAGGAATTCGCCGGAGCCCAGGCGAGCGTTGGCGCCGGCGGCGTTGAGCAGGCCGCCGATGACGAAGGTCGGGTCCATCCCGCCCTCGGCGAGAATCGACGCCGCCAGGCTGGTGGTGGTGGTCTTGCCGTGCGTTCCGGCGACCGCGATACCCTGCTTGAGGCGCATCAACTCGGCCAGCATCTGCGCCCGCGGCACTACCGGCACCTTGCGCTGCCGCGCCGCGATCACCTCGGGGTTATCCGCCTTGACCGCCGAAGAAACGACCACCGCGTCGGCCCCGTTGACGTTTTCGGCCGCGTGCCCGAGGAGCGTGCGCACGCCAATTTCGGCGAGGCGCCTGGTCGTCGCATTCTCCGCCAGGTCGGAACCGCTGACCGAAAAGCCCAGGTTGGCCAGCACCTCGGCAATGCCGCTCATCCCCGCGCCGCCGATACCGACGAAGTGAATGCTCTTGACTTTATGTTTCACGCGACCAGCTCCTCGCACATCCGCGCCACGTCTGCGGTCGCTTCCGGCTTGGCCAGCTCGCGGGCGCGCTCGGCCATTTCCGCCAACCGGCTGCGCGAGAAGTTGCGCAGCAGGCTGATCGACTCCGGCGTCAGCTCGGCTTGCGGCAGCAGCGTCGCGCCACCTGCCGACGACAGGAATTTCGCGTTGCTGGTCTGATGATCGTCGACCGCGTGCGGGAAGGGGACCAGGATGCTCGCCACGCCGGTCGCGGCGAGCTCGGCGACGGTCAGCGCGCCGGCTCGGCAGAGCACCAGATCAGCCCACTCGTAGGCCCCCGCCATGTCGTCGATGAACGCCGCGCAATGCGCCTGCACGCCAGCCGCCTGGTAGTTCTCGCGCAGTTGCGCGAGATGCTTCTCGCCAGCCTGATGGACGACCTGCGGTCGCTGGTCGGCGTCAATCAGGGCCAGCCCCCTGGGGACCATCTCGTTGAGCGCCGCGGCTCCCAGGCTGCCGCCGAGAACCAGCAGGTGCAGCGGCGGCTGGCGCCCGGCGAGGCGCTCGGCCGGCGGCGCGACGCGGCTCATCTCCGGACGCAAGGGATTGCCTACCCAGACGCCCTTCGGCAGCACATCGGGGAAACCACAGGCGACGCGGTCGGCCAGCCGGGCCAGCACCCGGTTGGCAAGGCCGGCCACAGAATTCTGTTCGTGGATGACGAGAGGGTAACGCAGGAGCGCCGCCATGATCCCGCCGGGAAAGCTGATATAGCCACCCATGCCCAGTACCACGTCCGGCCTGACCCGGCGCAGCTCCCGGCGCGCCTGCCAGCACGCCGACAACAGGTGGAAGGGAAGCAGCAGCTTGCGCAGCAGGCCCTTGCCGCGCAGCGCGGCAAAGCGGACCCAGGCCATTTCGTAACCGCGCGCAGGGACCAGCCGGGCTTCCATGCTGTCGGGCGCGCCCATCCAGACGACCTTCCAGTTGCGGCTC
This sequence comes from Accumulibacter sp., assembly GCF_029255145.1. GTDB lineage: Bacteria > Pseudomonadota > Gammaproteobacteria > Burkholderiales > Rhodocyclaceae > Accumulibacter. Next base: position 24,866 of record NZ_JAPUVQ010000122.1, on the reverse strand, counting down.
CGGAGCAGATCGGCGACCGCCAGGCCAGGGAAGACGTGCCCGCCGGTGCCACCGGCCATTACCAGCAGGGTCTTGCCGATCGTCGCGCTCATATTTTCGCCCCGCGCATCAGCTGGCGGTTTTCCCAGTCGATCCGGAGCAGAACCGCCACCGCCACGCAATTGGCCAGGATCCCGGAACCGCCGAAGCTCATCAGCGGCAGGGTCAGTCCCTTGGTCGGCAGCAGGCCGGTGTTGACTCCCATATTGATGAAGCTCTGCACACCCAGCCAGACGCCCAGGCCCTGCGCCACCAGCGCCGAGTACAGGCGGTCGAGGGCCACCGCCTGACGACCGATGGCGAAAGCCCGCTGGACCAGCAGGCCAAACAGGAAGATCACCACCACGACGCCGACAAAGCCTAGTTCCTCGGCGATCACGGCAAGCAGGAAGTCGGTATGCGCCTCCGGCAGGTAGAACAGTTTCTCGACGCTGGCGCCAAGGCCGACCCCCATCAGTTCGCCGCGCCCGAAGGCGATCAGCGCGTGCGACAGCTGGTAGCCGCGGCCGAAGGCGTCGGCCCAGGGGTCCATGAAACCAAAAATGCGGTCGCGTCGGTAAGGCGACAGGATGATCAGCGCGGCGAAGGCGGCGACCAGCACGACGATCAGGACGACGAACAGGCGTGCCCGCATGCCGCCGAGAAAGAGAATGCTGAAGGCCACCGAAATGATCACCACGAAAGCCCCGAAGTCCGGTTCCTTGAGCAGCAGGATGCCGACCGCGACCATCGCCACCGCCATCGGCAGAAAAGCCTTCTTCAGGTCATGCATGTGCGGCATCTTGCGCGCCGTGTAGTCGGCGGCGTATAGAACGGCAAACAGCTTCATCAACTCAGACGGCTGCAGATTGACGATTCCCAGCGGCAGCCAGCGCTGCGCGCCGTTGACCTCGCGACCAATTCCTGGAACGAGTACCAGCGCCAGCAGCAGGAAGCCGCCGACGAACAGCCATGGCGACCATTGTTGCCAGGTCGACAACGGGACCTGAAAGGCGACGGCCGCGGCGAGCAACCCGATAATCAGGAAGACCGCATGGCGAACCAGGAAATAGGCCGGCTGATTGCCGGTTCCGCGCGCCGCCTCGGCGGTCGCCATCGACGCCGAGTAGACCATCACCATGCCGATCATGAGCAGGATCAGGCTGCTCCAGAGCAGCGCCAGATCGATCTCCGAAGGCAGCCGGCGCGGCGCGTCGAGAGCTCGCAACATCAGGCGGCCTCCCGTTCGAGACCGCGAACGGCGTCGACGAATACCGCGGCGCGATGCGCATAGTCGCGGTACATGTCGAGGCTCGCGCAGGCCGGCGAGAGCAGGACCGCATCGCCGCGCTGTGCCTGCGCCGCACACCAGCCGACCGCTTCGGCCATCTCGCCAAAGGTACGCAGCGGCACGCCGCAATCTGCGAGAAGCGCAGCGATCAGCGGCGCATCGCGGCCGATCAGCGCCACCGCACGCGCGTGCCCGGCGATCGCCCGCCGCAGCGGCGAGAAGTCCTGCCCCTTGCCATCACCACCAAGAATGATCGCCACCTTGCAGCCCAACCCCTCGACAGCGGCCAGCGTCGCGCCGACATTGGTTCCCTTGGAGTCGTCGAAGTAGCGCACGCCGTTGATCTCGGCGACCCATTCGACGCGGTGGGCCAGACCGCCAAAGGCGGCCAGCGCCGGCAAGACGGTATGCGGGTCGATGCCAACCGCCTCGCACAAGGCCAGCGCAGCGAGCGCGTTGGCCGCGTTGTGGGCGCCGACCAGCTTGAGCTCACTGCGTGCAATCAGCCGCTCGGCTCCGCGCAGCAGCCAGCCGTCGGCGATTCCGTAGTCACCTGCCCGCGCCGGTGCCTTGAGACCAAAGCTGATCACCCGACCGTTCATGCGCGCGGCGGCCAGGCTGCGGCTGTCGTCGCGATTGACGACCATTACGCCCTCACCCTGGAAGATCCGCGCCTTGGCCTCGGCGTATTCGTCGAGGCCCCGATAGCGGTCGAGATGATCCTCGCAGACATTGAGCACCGTTGCCGCGTCGGCAGCCAGCGAGGAGGTCGTTTCGAGCTGGAAACTCGACAGCTCCAGCACCCAGACCGCCGGTAGCTGGCCGCTGTCGATGGCTGCCATCAAGGCGTCGAGTGCGGCCGGGCCGATGTTGCCGGCAACCATCGTAGGCCGGCCCGCCGCCCGGCACAGGGCGCCGGTAAGCGCAGTGGTGGTGGTCTTGCCGTTGCTGCCGGTGATCGCAATCACCAGCGCCTCGGGGGTCAACCGGCGGACCGCCCAGGCGAACAATTCGACCTCGGAAACCAGCGGAACGCCGCGCACACGCGCCTCCTGAACCAGCGGTTCGGCTACTGGCACGCCTGGAGAAATGGCCATCAACTCGACCCCGGCGAAGGCTTCCGCGGCGAACGGGCCGGCAAAGACCACTGCTTCGGGAACCGCGACCCGCAGCGCAGCGGCCTGCGGCGGGGCGCTGCGGCTGTCGGCAACGCGCACGCGCGCGCCCTGACGGGCCAGCCACCTGGCCATCGCCAGGCCGCTTTGGCCAAGGCCGATGACGAGGATCAACTTTCCGCTCAGTTCCATCTCAGCGCAACTTCAGGCTGGACAAGCCGATCAGCACCAGCATGATGGTGATGATCCAGAAGCGGACGACGACCTGCGTCTCCTTCCAGCCGCCCAGTTCAAAATGGTGATGCAAGGGGGCCATGCGGAAGATCCGCCGGCCACCGGTGACCTTGTAGTAGACGACCTGCGCGGCGACCGACAGCGTTTCAGCGACGAAGACACCGCCCATGATCGCCAGCACGATTTCCTGGCGGACGATGATCGCCACCGTTCCCAGCGCCGCGCCCAGTGCCAGGGCGCCAACGTCGCCCATGAAGACCTCGGCCGGATAGGCGTTGAACCACAGAAAGCCAAGGCCGGCACCAGCCATGGCGCCGAGGAAGATCGCCAGTTCGCCGGCTCCCGGGACGTAGGGCAGGAACAGATAGCGGGCATAGACCGCGTTGCCGGCAACGTAGGCGAAGATCGCCAGGGCGGCGGCGATCATCACCGCCGGCATGATCGCCAGACCATCGAGGCCATCGGTGAGGTTGACGGCGTTGCTGGTACCGACGACCACCAGATAGCTCAGGACGATGAAGCCGACGATCCCCAGCGGGTACGAGACGGTCTTGAAGAAAGGCACGATCAGCTGCAGTTGCGCCGGGCCGCTGGCGCTCAGCGCCAGATACAGCGCCACCAGCAAACCGAGCGCCGATTGCCAGAAGTACTTCCAGCGCGAGGCCAGCCCGCGCGGATCACGGTTGACGACTTTCTGCCAGTCGTCGTACCAGCCGATACCGCCAAAGCCGATCGTAACGATCAGCACCACCCACACGTAGCGGTTGCTGAGGTCGCCCCACAGCAGCGTGGTGACGCTGATCGCGATCAGGATCAGCGCGCCACCCATGGTCGGCGTTCCGGACTTGACGAGGTGTGACTGCGGGCCGTCCTGGCGAACCGCCTGGCCGATCTTCTTGGCGGCCAGCCAGCGGATCAGCGGCGGGCCAGCCACGAATGAGATGATCAAGGCGGTCATCACGGCGAGCACCGTCCGCAAGGTGATGTACGAAAAGACGTTGAAGGCGCGCACGTCCTGCGCCAGCCACTGCGTCACCAGGAGCAGCATCAGTCGCCTCCTGCAGCCGGTGGCAGCGCGACGGCGTCGGCCACCCGTTCCATGCGCATGAAGCGGGAGCCCTTGACCAGAACCGTCGTCTCCGGCGTCAGTTCGGCGACCAGGGCCTCGATCAGCGCGTCGATGGTGCTGTAGTGCTGGCCACCGCTGCCGAAGTTGTGCGCGGTGAGGGCACTCGCCTCACCCAGGGTCAACAGCCGATCGATACCCTGGCTCTTGGCGTAGCCGCCAATTTCGTCGTGAAACTGGCCGCTCATGTCACCGATTTCACCCATGTCGCCGAGCACCAGAACGGTCTTGCCGATCGTCGCCGCAAGTACGTCGATGCCCGCGCGCACAGAGTCCGGGTTGGCATTGTAGGTGTCGTCGAGCAACACCGCCTGCTGCAACGCGGTCCGCCGTTGCAACCGCCCCTTGAGCCCACGAAAAGCGCTCAGGCCAGCGTGAATCGCGGCCAGAGGCACACCGGCCGCCAGGCACGCGGTGGCGGCGGCCAAGGCGTTGCGTGCATTGTGCTGCCCCGGCACGGCCAGGACGATGTCCACCTCGCCTTCGGGAGCGCGCACGGTCAGCCGGCTCTCGAGACCGTGCAGATAGAACCGGCCGGTGACATCGGCCGGCTTGTCGAAACCGAAAGTGCTCACCCGCAGGCCGCGACACTGGCCACGCCACAGGTCTGCCCAGAGGTCGTCGGCGTTGAAGACAGCCACGCCGTTTTCGTCGAGACCGCTGTAGATGCTGCCCTTTTCGGCGGCAATCGCCTCCAGCGAACCCATCCCCTCCAGATGCGCCCGCTGGGCATTGGTCACCACGGCGACGCTGGGGCGAGCGATTCCGGCCAGATAGGCGATCTCGCCCGGATGATTCATCCCCATCTCGATGATCGCGGCGCGATGCGTCGCGTTCAGCTTGAGCAGGGTGAGCGGCAGACCGATGTCGTTGTTGAAGTTGCCTTGGGAGGCCAGCACCGCGCCGTCGAAAGCGACCTTCAAGATGCTCGCGATCATCTCCTTGGTGGTGGTCTTGCCATTGCTGCCGGTCACCGCCAGCAGCGGCAGCGCGAAGCGATTGCGCCAGTCGGCCGCCAGCGCACCCAGCGACAGGCGGGTCTCGGCAACCCGAAGCAAGGGCAGACCAGCGACCAGCAGGCCATCGGCGCAGTCTGCCGCCACCACCGCGGCAGCGGCGCCACGCGCCATCGCCGCGGCGAGGTAGTGGTGGCCGTCGAAATGCTCGCCGCGCAGGGCGACGAACAGCTCGCCAGGGGAAATTGCCCGACTGTCGGTCGACACGCCGCTGAAGGTCACATTCCCGCCGGCGAGCTGGCCGGCCGTCGCACGTGCAGCCGCCATGAGATCCATCATGACCGTCACAGCGCGACCTCCCGACGGGCGGCGAGTGCGGCTGCCGCGTTCGCCACGTCCGAAAACGGACGACGTACGCCAGCGATCTCCTGATAAGACTCGTGCCCCTTGCCGGCGAGCAGGACCACCTCGGCCGGATGTGCGGCAATGATGGTCTGGCGAATCGCCTGTGCACGGTCGGTGACGATCTCGGCGGCCGGCGCCCCGACACGGATTTCGTCGAGGATCGCCTGCGGATCCTCGCCACGAGGATTGTCGCTGGTCAGTACGACCCGATCGGCAAGCCGCGCCGCGACTGTGCCCATCAACGGCCGCTTGCCGCGATCACGATCGCCGCCACAGCCGAAAACGACCACCAGACCAGCGCCCCGCGCCTCGGCGACCGGGCGCAAGGCGCCCAGGGCACTCTGCAGCGCGTCCGGGGTGTGCGCGTAATCAATGACGACCAGCGGCTGGTTGTGACCACCGAGTTTTTCCAGGCGACCTGCCGGCGAACGCAGGCTGGCGAAGCGCTCGGCGACAGCCTGCGGCGCCAGCCCGGCGTCGATCAATACCGCTGCCACGGCGAGCAGATTCGAGACATTGTAACGGCCGAGCAAACCGGTCTCGACCAGCGCCCGACCATTCGGAGCGCAGAGGCGAAAGCGCAGGCCGTCGATGGTTTCCTCGACATCCTCGGCGCGAATCGTCCCCTGCCGGTCGTCAGACTGGTCTTGCTGGGTATAGCCGACCACTTTGGTGGCGCTGGTCAGCGCTGCCAGTTGGCGCCCGAAGGGGTCGTCGAGATTGCACACCGCCAGGCGCAGGCGCGGCCAACTGAAGAGCCTGGCCTTGGCCTGCGCGTAGGCTTCCATACTGCCGTGGTAGTCGAGATGGTCACGGGTCAGATTGGTGAATACCGCGACGTCGATGCGGGCTCCATCAAGACGTCCTTCGGCAATCCCGATCGAACTCGCTTCGAGCGCACACGCCTGCGCATGGTCATCGGCAAATCGCGCCAGATAACGCATCAACGTCGTCGCTGTGGGGGTCGTGAACCCGGTTTCCACCAGTTCGCCAGCCATCCCGGCACCCAGGGTGCCAATACTCGGGCAACGGCGCGGGTGACTGGCGGCGAGCCACTGCGCGACGCTGGTCTTGCCGTTGGTGCCGGTCACCGCGACCAGCGACAGGCGCTCGCTCGGGTGGCCGTAGATGGCACTGGCCATTGGTCCGCAGAGCTGGCGCAAACCCGCCACCGGTAAATTGACGACCTGCCAGTCGCTGCTCCAGAAAAACGTGTCGGATCGTCCGGCAGCGTTCGCTTCCCAGAGGACGGCTGCGGCGCCGCTGGCAATAGCCTCGACGACGTGGCAGCGACCGTCGGCGAGGTCACCGGGATAAGCCAGAAAGAGGTCGCCGGGCGCTACCTGCCGGCTGTCGTCGGTGACGCCGCTCGGCACAACGCCGAGAGCCGCCAGTCGGGCCAGCGTAGCGCCAATGGCGCCGGCGCACGAGGCGCTGTTCGAGGTGCTCAAAACCTGGCCTTCAAGATCGGGCTCTTGGTGGGGCCTGGCGCCACCTCCAGCGGCGCGTCCGGAGCCACGCCAAGGGTTCTCAGGGCGCTGCTCATCACCGCCGCAAAGACTGGCGCGGCAACCAGACCACCGTAGTATTGTCCGGCAGCCGCTTCGTCGATCATCACCGCGACGATCAACCGCGGTTCCGATGCCGGTGCGAAGCCGACGAACGAGGAGACATACTTGTTCGCGTAACGTCCGCCCGATAGTTTGTGCGCGGTACCGGTTTTGCCGGCCACGCGATATCCGGGAATCTGGGCCTTGGGCGCCGTTCCGCCCGGCTGGACGGCCATCTCGAGCATCGCGCGAACTTCGCGGGCGGTCTGCGGGCTGAACACCTGCATGCCGCGCGGCGTCGGCGAATCGACGCGGGTCAGCGACAGCGGCACCAGATCGCCGTCGCGCGCGAAAACCGAATAGGCACGCGCCAGTTGGATCAGCGACACCGAGATGCCATGCCCATAAGCCATGGTGGCCTGCTCGATCGGCTTCCAGGTCTTCCAGGGGCGAAGGCGGCCGCTGACCTCACCGGGAAAGCCCAGGCGGGGTACCTGGCCGAAACCGACGGCGTCAAACATTTCCCACATCTTCTGCGACGGCAGCATCGCGGCGATCTTCGCCGCGCCGACGTTCGACGATTTCTGAATCACCTGCGCGACGGTCAAGGCGCCGTGCGGGTGAGCGTCGGAAATCGTCGCCTTGCCAATGGACAGGCGTCCAGGGGCGCAGTTGATGATCGTGTCGAAACGAACCTTGCCGCTCTCCATCGCCTGCGCGATGGTGAACGGCTTGAGCGTCGAACCGGGCTCGAAGGTATCGGTCACCGCGCGATTGCGTAGCTGACTGCCGGTCAGGCTCTCGCGGTTGTTCGGGTTGTAGGTCGGCCAATTGGCCAGCGCCAGGATTTCGCCGCTCCGGGCGTCGAGTACGACGACGCCGCCGGCCTGCGCCTTGTTATCGGCAATCGCCTGCTTGAGGTGGCTGTAGGCCAGATACTGAATCTTGGAATCGAGCGCCAGGCGGATGTCCTGGCCATCCTGCGGCGGCTTGATCGAACCAACGTCCTCGACGATCTGGCCACGGCGGTCCTTGATCACGCTACGACTGCCGGGTTGCCCCAGCAGCTGGCCGTGGAAGGCCAGCTCGACGCCTTCCAGTCCCTTGTCGTCAACGCCCGTGAAACCGACCATGTGCGCAGTCATCTCGCCGGTAGGATAGAAGCGGCGATACTCCTTGTCCTGGCCGATGCCAGGCAGCTTCAGCGCCGCCACCCGCTCCGCGACCGCAGGCGGGATCTGTCGACCCAGGAAGACGAAGGGTCTTTCGCCATCCAGCTTGCGGGCCAGCTGCTGCACGTTCGTTTCCAGCAGCTCCGCCAGCTGACGGGTTTGCTCGGGGGTCAGCGTGGCCGCCGACGGCACCGCCCAGATCGACTTCATCGGCGTCGAGATGGCCAGAACGTCGCCATGGCGGTCGGCGATCCGCCCGCGCGAAGCCGTTATTTCGATGTCCCGGCGGTAGCGCGACTCCCCCTTCTCCTGCAGGAAATCGGTGTTCACGATTTGCAGATAGAAGGCGCGGCCAATCAGTACGACAAAGGAGCCGAGGATCAGCAAAGCCATCAGGCGCGAACGCCAAGGCGGCATGCGCAGCTCCAGCAAGGGGCTTTCGGCAAACTTGTGGGACACTTTTCCCTTGAAGCGCATCATCGCGAGGCACCTCCCGCAGGTTTGGCAGCGAGCGGTAACGCCTCGATTTCGGGCGTATGCATGCCGAGCTTCTCGACGGCGATTTTTTCGATTCGTGGCGCCGTTCCCCAGGTCGAAAGCTCCAGTTGCAGCTGCCCGAACTCGACTTCAAGCTGGCGCGCGCGTTCCTGCTGAACTTCCAGAGCCTGAAAAAGCTGCCGCGCCTTATGCTGCGACGTAACCACCCCGAGGCTGCAGATGACCACCGCCAACAACAGGAAAACGTTCAGACGAGCCATCTCAAGCTGCCCTTCTGGCCAGTTTTTCGGCAACCCGCATCACCGCGCTGCGCGCCCGCGGATTGGCCGCCACTTCGGCGACGCTCGCCCTGGTCAGTTTGCCGACCAGGCGAAGGGCGGGCGCCGGCAACTCCGCGGCACGCAAGGGCAGCCCCCTCGGCAAACGGTCAGCCGCGGCCTGATCGCGCATAAAGCGCTTGACGATCCGGTCTTCGAGCGAATGGAAACTTATCACCACCAGTCGACCTCCCTGCCTGAGAAGCGCCATTGCCCGCGGCAGCGCTAGCGAGAGCTGTTCGAGCTCTTGATTGATATGAATCCGTAAAGCTTGAAAGGTACGCGTCGCCGCATCCTGCCCGGGCTCGCGGGTCCGCACGGTCGCGCGTACAAGGGCGGCGAGCTCACCCGTGGTTGCAAGCGGCCGCTCTCGGCGAGCAGCCACAATCTTCTTTGCAATCTGGAAAGCAAACCGTTCTTCCCCATAGCCCCTGATGACCTCCGTAATCTCCTGCACGTCCACCCGCTGCAGCCACTGCGCCACCGTCTCGCCCTGGCTCGTATCCATCCGCATGTCGAGCGGTGCGTCCTGGCGGAAACTGAACCCCCGCCGCCCGTCGTCGAGCTGCGGCGACGAAACGCCGATATCGAGCAGGACGCCATCGACCCCTTCGCCGATTTCGATCCGGGCCCGTTGCAAGGCTTCCGCCAGTTCGCCGAAGCACTGATGCACGACGAACAGCCGCTGATCGTTCATTTCGCGGGCCAGTGCGACCGCCTCGGGGTCACGGTCAATGGCCAGCAGTCGGCCGTTTGGCCCTAGCCGTTCGAGAATCGCCCGACTGTGGCCCCCACAGCCGAAAGTGCCGTCGACGTAAATCCCCGCGGGGTTGATCTCCAGAGCATCAACCGCTTCCCGCAGCAACACCGTTTGATGCTGCGACGGCAAGGTCACAGCGCCAGATCCTCCAGACCCGGAGGCAAGAACTGCTCACCAAGGGCAAGCACGGCTTCCTGCTGTTGCTGCCAACCACTGTCCGACCAGATTTCGAAGTGACTTCCCTGACCGACCAGCCAGACCTGTTTTTCGAGAACCGCAAAGCGGCGCAGTTCCGGCGCGATCAGCAAACGACCGGCAGCATCCATTTCCTCTTCGCGGGCGTTACCCACCAGCAGGCGCTTGATCGCCGCCGCCTGCTTGTTGAAACTCGAAGCCGCCAGAACCTTGTCGCGAATGGGTTCCCACGCTGGCTCCGGATAGAGCAACAGGCAACCGTGGGGGTGCGCGGTAAGCACCAGGCGGCCGTCGGCGGCCGCAGCCAGCGCCTCCCGATGACGTACCGGGATCGCCAGCCTGCCCTTGACGTCGAGACTTAACGCCGCCGCACCCTGAAACATCTGTTCGAATCGCCCCTAGTTTTCTTGCCGACAGAACGCCAAGCTTCCCACTTTTTCCTACTTGCCCCCACTTTAAGACAAAGATTGCACTAAAGCAAGGGATATGGCGTGGCTTTTCCCAATGGCTACAAGGACTTATCGACGACTCTTGAGACAGATTAGAAACCTTATTGCTTATTAAAAACAATGGCAAAATTGGTGTAGTTAAAGTGCTTTCTTACAAACAGGGGGCAAAATGGTGGCAGCGCTGCCGCGCAGGCGCGCCGGCCAGGTGACGGGAATTGATCGGATCCGAATCGGGGGCCTGGAGACGCAGAAGTGCCGGCGGGGAACTCGGTCGGCCACGCGGAAGAAAGGGAAAAGCGGGGGGCGGGGGGGGAAGCCGGTCGATAAGCCGGGTTCTGTCGTGGACAGCCATTCCTCTAGGCGTACTGTTACCAGCACGCTCAAGCAGCCTACCCGGAAGCAGCGCGAGCCACGCCGACGCTTCCCTATTTGGCCTTGCTCCGGATGGGGTTTACCGTGCCGTCCGTGTTACCACGAACGCGGTGAGCTCTTACCTCGCCGTTTCACCCTTACCTGCCCTGCCTGCGTGAGGACATCGGCGGTCTGCTTTCTGTTGCACTTTCCGTCACCTCACGGTGCCCGGTCGTTAACCGGCATCCTGCTCTGCGGAGCCCGGACTTTCCTCTCGGCGCCAGGCTTTCACCCTTTGCCCAGCGGCTGCCTGACCGACTTCCCGCAGCAATTATACGCCGCGCCCAGCGCGGCCCGACCGGAATTGCCACTGGTCGTCGTAGTAGCTGGCGCTGTCGCTGTCCGGCGTCACGCCGGGCAGGCCCATCAGGGGTAGCGGGTGGAAAGCTCGCGGCTGCGGCTGCAGGCCGCCATCCAGTTCACCCGCCAGACGCCGGTCTAGATCGGCCAGCTGAGCCAGCGGCGGCCGGCGCCACAGCCAGTCTTCGCTGACCTCGTACAGCAGCGCCTTGGCGGTCAGCCCGCGAAACGGTCGCAACAACTGCTCATAGGTAGCGTGACCAAAAACGAAACAGCGTAGCGCGCGACCCAATTCGTCGCGGCGCTCCCAGAACAGCGCTCGCCACTCGAAGTTGCGCAACAGGGCCAGCAACGAAGGGTCGGATGAGACCACGACGACGCCGCATTCGTCAAAATGAGTCAAGGCATCGCGCTCGCTGCCACGACCCGTGCCTTGAACGGCCAGCGCCCCGGCGTGGCGCGCGTTGAGCGCCGCCTTGCTCAGCGGAAAGCTCAGCCAGACCAGCGCATTGAAAAAATCGTGCCAGTTGCCGGCGCGCGTGGCGACCTCGCCGCGTACCCAGATGCGCGTTTCGTAGGCCAGCCCGTCAAGCGGCGGCGGTACGAAAGACAGGTGCTGGCCACTGGCCGTGCGCAGGTCGAGCCCCGAACTCAGGAAGTCCAGCGAGGCAAAATCCGGCGCGAAGGGAATCCTCGTCAGCAGCGGCCACAAGGGGGCGAACAGGCCACCCGGTGAAGGCCAGTGGTGCCCACTCAATTCGGCGCCGGCGCCACAGCGTCCGCATCGCCCTTCGCCGCAGCGACAAATGTCAAACTGCCACCGCGCATCTGGAAGCTTCCCTGCAAAGGACCCATGCCATCCGCAGGCTCCTCGTCGAGCCGGGCAAAGCCCTGACAGGTTCGCGTCTCGACGACGACCATCCGCTTGCCCTGTTTGAGAATCCAGGCATCGTTCCCCGGGGCATAGACCTCGATTCTGGTATTGGCACTGCCCGAGCCGATGTCGTGGCGACGCATGCACTCCGGCATCCGGGCCGCGACGACGGAGTAGGCGGCGGTTTTTTGCCAGAAGAAGTCCTGGACGCGAATCAGCGTCAAGGAATGCTGGCTCGAGTCAATCTCGAAGGCCGCCCGCTGATCGGAGCAGGCAACCAGCAAGGGCAGCAACAGCATCGGCAGCAGCGTCTTCCGCGACACACGCAATCTCCTCGGGCCAGCCCCGGAACAGAAAACAGCACAACGCGGCGACATCAGCCGCGCATCTTCCATCGTAGCAGCTCGCCAGCAGCCAACGGTACCAGCGTATCGTCGCCCAGGTAAGCGAAGGCCGCCGGTGGTCGCCAAGCCTCGCGCACCAGCGTCACCGAACCGGTGTTGCGTGGCAAGCCGTAGAAGTCCGGACCGTTGAAGCTGGCGAAAGCCTCCAGTCGATGCAGAGCATCGGCGGCGTCGAAGGCCTCCGCGTACAGCTCCAGCGCCGCATGCGCGGTGTAGCAGCCTGCACAGCCGCAGTCGACCTCCTTGCTGACCCGCGGATGCGGCGCGGAATCGGTGCCCAGGAAGAATCGCGGGTTGCCGGAAGTTGCCGCGCGCAGCAGCGCCTGGCGATGGACCTCTCGTTTGAGAACCGGCAGGCAGTAGTAATGCGGACGGAGGCCGCCCGCAAACATGGCGTTGCGGTTGTACAAGAGGTGATGCGCGGTGATCGTCGCGGCGATGTTCGGTCCGCAGGCGGCGACAAAATCAGCGGCGTCGCGGGTGGTGATATGCTCGAAAACAACTTTCAGGCCGGGATAGCGCACCAGTAACGGCTTCAAGACGCGTTCAATGAACACCTTTTCGCGGTCGAAGACGTCGATCTTCGAGTCTGTCACCTCGCCGTGCACCAGCAGCGGCAACCCCGACCTTTCCATCTCGGTCAGCACCGCCGCACAGCGGTCCAGATTGGTCACGCCCGCGTCGGAATTGGTCGTCGCCCCCGCCGGATAGAGCTTCACCGCGCGCACGAATTCGCTAGCCACCGCCCGCCGGATTTCGTCGACCGGCGTGCTGTCGGTCAGGTACAAGGTCATCAACGGCTCGAACGCCATGCCGGCCGGCAAGGCGGCGAGGATACGCGCGCGGTAGGCGGTCGCGGCGGCGACGGTGGTCACCGGCGGCCGCAAATTGGGCATCACGATGGCCCGCGCGAACTGCCGCGCGCTATGCGGCAAGACGGTCGCCAGCGCGTCACCATCGCGCAGATGAAGGTGCCAGTCGTCAGGACGGGTCAGGGCAATCTGCATGGTCGAGGTCATCGAAACAATTGGCCAAGTTTGCGAATCCGGGAATTCTAGATGATTTCTTCGGCTCCAGCCGAAACCTGCCGAGCGCGCTCGGTGCCGGCGCCCACCGCTCGCCAGCGCGGCGTGCGCTATCCCTTCAAGCGCAAAGCCTGTTGATACAGGGCGTGCTTTCCTGCGCCGGTAATCGCGTGCGCCAGCCGACTCGCCTGGCTGACCGACAGTCCGTCAGTGAGCAGCAACTTCAATACCCGCTCGCCATCGGCGTCGTTGTCGACCGCTGGAGCCGCGGAGACCAGCAGCACGAACTCGCCGCGCTGCCGGTTGGCGTCGGCCAGCAGCCAGTCGTGCGCGTCGCCGAGCGCACAGCTATGCACACTCTCGAACAACTTGGTCAGCTCGCGCGCCAGCACCAGCGTCCGTGTCGGCTGAAGAACGGCCGCCAAAGCGGCCACGGTGTCCACAATTCGGTGCGGCGCTTCGTAAAAGACCAGTGCGTAAGGCAAGTTGGCGAGCCCGCGCAAGACCTCCGCGCGCTGCCCGGCCTTCGCCGGCAAGAAACCGTAGAACAAGAAGTGGGCTTCACTGAGGCCGGCGGCTGAAAGCGCGACGACCGCCGCACACGGTCCCGGCAGCGGTATCACGCGATAGCCGGCGGCCCGCACTCTGGAGACCAATCGCGCGCCCGGATCGGACACTGCAGGCGTGCCGGCATCGACGACCAAGGCGACCGACTCGCCGGCGGCGAGGTGTCCGATGACCTGTTGTGCGGCACCCTCTTCGTTATGCTGGTGCGCCGCGAGCAGGCGAGCATTGCAGCCGTAATGCCGCAGCAACGGCGCGCTGTGGCGAGTATCTTCGGCAGCCACCCAGGACACTTGCCGCAGCACGTCGATGGCCCGCTGGGAGATATCGCCGAGGTGGCCGAGCGGCGTCGGAACTACATATAATGCGGGAAATTCTTCCGTCATGATCGGAGGCCGACAGGTGAGCGACAAAGATAGCACGACTGCGTCAGGCGGGCACTCGGCCAGCCCGGGCGCGCTTGCCGAGGGACTCGCCGCGCGCTTTCTTGAGCGGCACGCGCTGACCATCGTGGCGCGCAACTATCGCTGCCGGGGTGGCGAGGTCGACCTGATCTGCACTGACCAGCGGGTGTTGGTATTTGTCGAGGTGCGCTTGCGCCGCAGCGCCAGCCACGGTGGCGCCGCGGCCAGCATCACCGCCGCCAAGCAAGCGCGTATCGCCCTCGCCGCGCAGCACTACCTGGCGTCGCATCCAGGCCGCGAGTCCGACTGCCGCTTCGACTGCATCCTGCTCGACGCGCTGTCGGACACCGCGATCGAATGGATCCGCGATGCGTTTTCTGCTGTTTAGCGCGGCGCTGGGGCTGGCGTGTTGCTGGCCTGCCATAGCCGCCGAAAGCGTCAGGATTCTGGTGCAGACCTCGCCGCTGGCCGGCGGTCAGTACTATGCGCTGGCCGAAGTGTCGTCGCAGATCAGGCCTGGCGACCGCCTGGAGCTGATTCGCGAGCCGGGCAATCGGCACGACCACAAGGCGATTCGCGTCGATTGGAACGGGCGACGGCTCGGCTACTTGCCACGCAGCGAGAACGCTGCCGTCGCCAGGGCGCTCGACGACGGTGAGCAACTCGAAGCGCGGGTCGCACGGGTCCGCGACCATCCCGACCCCTGGCGCCGCGTCGAGATCGAGGTCCTGCTGATCCTCTGATGTTAGAATCCCCTCCTTTGGTCGGAGCCGAAGCACAGCCCATGGACTTGATCAAGCGAATCAGCCAGCACTTCAGGGACAGCGCGCAGACCAAGCTGGACGCCATGGAACCACTGGCCGGGCCGATCGCGCAGGCGATCGAGACAATGGTCGGCTGCCTGCTCGGCAATGGCAAGATCCTCGCCTGCGGCAACGGCGGCTCGGCCGCCGACGCGCAGCACCTGGCCGCCGAGATGGTCGGCCGCTTCGAAGCCGAACGACACGAACTGGCGGCGATCGCGCTGACCACCGACTCGTCGATCCTCTCGGCGATCGCCAACGACTACGGCTTCAAGATGGTTTTCGCCAAGCAGGTGCGTGCACTCGGCCAGCCCGGCGACGTGCTGGTCGCCATCTCGACCTCCGGGAACTCGCCCAACGTCATCGAAGCGATCCATGCCGCGCACGAGAATGATCTGCGCGTCGTTGCGCTGACCGGCAAGGGTGGCGGCGCCATCGGTGAGCTGCTGTACGACAGCGACGTCCATATCTCGGTCCCGGCCGAACGTACTGCACGAATTCAGGAAACGCACCTGCTCACCATCCACTGCCTTTGCGATGGTATTGATTGCCTGCTCATGGGAGTAGAAGAATGAACAGAGTCCTGCCCACCACGCTGGTACTCGGCGCCATGCTACTGCCGATGCTGCAGGGCTGCGTTACGGTCGCCGCCGTCGGCGCGACCCAGGCCACCCTGGCAGCGATCGATCGCCGCTCTCTCGGCACGCAGACCGAAGACGAAACCATCGAATGGAAGGCCTCGCTGGAGATCAGTGAGAAAGCCGGCAAGGAATCGCACGTCAACTTCACCAGCTACAACCGCAAGGTACTGGTGACCGGCGAAGTAGCCTCCGCGGAGATCAAGGCCGAGGTCGAACGCCTGGTCGCCGCGATACCACAGGTGCGCGGGGTCTACAATGAGCTCGCCATTGCGCCCGCCACCTCGCTCGGGACGCGCAGCAAGGATTCCTATATCACGACCAAGGTCAAGGCGCGCTTCGTTGACGCGGGCAAGTTCAATGCGGTCTACGTCAAGGTGGTGACCGAAGCGGGTGTCGTCTATCTGCTCGGCCTGGTCACCCAGCAGGAAGCGGATGCCGCCATCCAGGTTGCGCGAACCACCAGCGACGTGCAAAAGGTGGTCACCCTGCTGGAGATCATCCCCGACGCCAAGGCCAGGGAACTTGGTGTACACATCGAGCCGAGCCAGCCGGCCAACCCCGAGAGCATTGTTGGCGGCTGACCAACCACCGCGCCGCAAAGCCCGGCGAACCGTCATCCCGGTCAGGGAGCACTGGACCAGATCGTCACAAGACCGCTACCGCATCGAGCAGCGAAGCGTCAGCGACGGTCTTTGGGCGTGGTAGACGTTTCCGCTTGCTTCTTCTGACCCCATATGGGGTGGGCCTGCCGGCTGAGAATGAAGTCCGCAAAGAATTTCATCCAAATCGTCGAGCCGGCAATCGCCGTCCAGGTGTCGTAAGCTGCTCCGCCGACCACCACCATCAGGATTACCGCCACCGCGACCCCGCCGGCAACCAGATTGATGGCCGCCGCGTAGGGCGCGTACTTTGCCGGATCAGCGGGCGGCTCGCCACGCTTCAGGGCCACCTCGGAAAAATCCCGCCTGACGAGGATCCGCCACGCCCGCCGCAGCCAGAAGAAGGCGATCGGGAACAGCCCGAGAAACAGTATCCATGTCAGCGCGATGCTGATAGTCATCCACGACTCCTTTTTGTGCCGCGCGCCAGCGATGGCGCTACGGGTGTCGGAAAGGGGCAAAGAAAAACCCCGCCAGACCTGCCAGCGGGGTTGCCCTTGTTGCCCGCTGCCGCCAGCGGAGAGCCGACGGCAGCGTGATGATACGGCTAACTGCGCTCAGTGAGCACCATGAACGGCGCCTGACCCACGCGGGATGCGCACGGCCTCGACCATCGCCTGGATGTGCTCCGGAGGTTCCGGGGTCATCTTGTCGACCACGAAGGCGACGATGAAGTTGAACAGCGCGCCAATCGCACCGAAGGCTTCCGGCGTGATCCCGAAGAATGAATTCGGGCCGCCGATCAGCTCCACGTACTCGGTTCCCTTGATGAAGAAGATCCCCTTGTGCGCAAACACGTAGAACAGGGTGATGAACAGGCCGGCGAGCATGCCGCACATTGCGCCCTCCTTGTTCATCTTCTTCGAGAAGATGCCCATCATGATCGCCGGGAACAGTGAACTCGCCGCGATCCCGAAAGCCAGAGCGACGGTGCCCGCTGCGAACCCGGGCGGGTTAAGCCCCAGGTAGCCGGAGATGACGATCGCCACCGCCATCGAGATCTTACCGGCCAGCAACTCGTTCTTCTCGCTGATATCGGGAACGAAGACGTTCTTGATCAGGTCGTGCGAAACCGCGGCGGAAATGGCCATCAGCAAGCCGGCAGCAGTCGACAGAGCGGCAGCCAGACCACCGGCAGCAACCAGAGCGATCACCCAGTTCGGCAGCAGCGCGATTTCCGGGTTGGCGAGAACGATGATGTCGGCGTTGACCGTCAGCTCGTTGCCCTTCCAGCCCGCCTCTGCGGCCTTGGCCTTGAAGGCTTCGCTCTTCGACTTGTCGTTGTAGTACTGGATGCGACCGTCGCCGTTCTTGTCTTCCCACTTGAGCAGGCCGGTCTTCTCCCAGCGCTTCATCCAGTCCGGACGCTCGTCGTACACGATCTGCGAGTCGGCCGCGTACGGGTCCTTGTTTTCCATCACCACGCCCGGCGTGATCGTCCGGATCAGGTTGGTCCTGGCCATCGCCGCCACCGCAGGCGCGGTCGTGTATAGCAGGGCGATGAAGACCAGCGCCCAACCGGCGGAACTACGCGCGGCAGCGACCGTCGGCACCGTGAAGAAGCGCATGATGACGTGCGGCAGACCAGCCGTTCCGATCATCAGCGACATCGTGTACACGAACATGTTCAGCATGCCACCGGCATCCGACGTGGTGTACTTGGGAAAGCCCAGGTCGGTGACCACCTTGTCTAGCGTGGCGAGCAGCGAAATGTCGTGGCCAGAGAGGCTGGAGCCGAGACCGAGTTGCGGGATCGGGTTGCCGGTGAGCTGGATCGAGATGAACACCGCCGGGATGATGTAGGCAGCGATCAGCACGATGTACTGGGCGACCTGGGTGTAAGTGATGCCCTTCATGCCACCGAACACTGCGTACAGAAAGACGATGCCCATGCCGACGTAGATCCCGGTTTCACTCGATACGCCGAGGAAGCGCGAGAAGGCGACGCCGACGCCGGTCATCTGCCCGATGATGTAGGTGATCGAGGCAGTGAGCAGGCAGGCCACCGCGACCGTGCTGGCCGACTTCGAGTAGAAGCGGTCGCCAATGAACTGCGGCACGGTGAACTTGCCGAATTTCCGGAGATACGGCGCGAGCAGCATCGCCAGCAGGACGTAGCCGCCGGTCCAGCCCATCAGGAACAGGCCGCCGCCATAGCCCATGTTGGAGATCAGGCCGGCCATCGAAATGAACGAAGCCGCGGACATCCAGTCCGCGGCCGTCGCCATGCCGTTCATCACCGGTGGCACCTGTCCGCCAGCGGCGTAGAACTCGCTGGTGCTACCGGCACGAGCCCAGAGGGCGATGCCGATGTACAGCGCGAAGGTCGCGCCGACGACCAGATAAATCGTTGTTTGCAGTTCCATGTTGGCCCCTTACTCTTCGTGAACGTCGAACTGACGGTCGATTTCGCCCATCTTCTTCCGGTAGTAGAAGATCAGCGCGATGAACACGTACATCGAACCCTGCTGGGCAAACCAGAAACCCAGGGGATAGCCACCCAGATGGATGCCATTCAATGCCGGCGCGAACAGGATGCCCGCCCCGAACGAGACCAGGAACCACACGACCAGGATCTTGGCCAGCAACCCGAGGGTCGCCGACCAGTAGGCCTTTCCGCCATCATCCATGATTACCTCCTCCAATTATTTTTTTCGATCGGTTTAGCGGTCCTCAGAGCGTCCAGAGGAACCACGGGGCGATTATTGATGGCGATTCTTACTGGAAGCTGACACCAGCTCGGAAAGTCAACGCTTTCCGAGAACTATCTCGCGATCGCGCGGTCCCCTGGCGCCAGAGCGCCTGTCCGGAGCGCTGCCTTCTAGTGCCGCCAAAAACCGGGTGTCAGCAGCACCAGCAGGGTGAAAATCTCCAGGCGACCGAGCAACATTGCCCAGGTGCACACCCAGGTCTGGAAGTCGGTCAGGACGGCGTAGGTGGTCGACGGACCGACCAGATTGAGCCCGGGGCCGGTGTTGTTCAGACAGGCAACGACCGCCGAGAAGGCAGTAATGATATCGAGCTGCGTGGCAACCATCAGCAGCGTCAGCAAGACGATGCTGACCACGTAAATGAACATGAACCCGAGGATGGCGTGCAACACGGGGTCGGGAATCACCGTCTCGCCAAAGCGTACGGCCTGCATTCCGCGCGGGTGCATGGCGCGCATCAGCTCGCGGGACACCTGCTTGTAGAGGACCACGGCGCGCATCATCTTGATGCCACCGCCGGCCGACCCCGAGCAGGCGACGAAGCTGCCCAGGAAAAGTATCCACAGTTGCCCGAACAAGGGCCACAGCACATAGTCGGTAGTCGCGAAGCCGAGCGACGTGGCCAGCGAAACCGAGTGGAAAGCGACATAGCGGAGCGTCGTCGGGTAATCCGGATAGATGTCCGTCGGCCACAGGTAGAGCGACAGCGCGAGGATGCTCAGGGCAAGCGTGCCGAGGAAATAGTGCGCTTCGATATCGAAACGATAGGCCCGCAGCGAGCGCTGCGAGAAAGCGAGAAAGTGGGTGCTGAAGCTGATCCCGGCGAGCAGCGCGAAAAAGATCACTACCAGTTCGATCTCCAGGCTGTCGAAGTGGCCCAGGCTGGCGTCCTTGCTCGAAAAACCGCCGAGGCCCATGATCGAGAAAGCGTGCATCATGGCGTCCCAGCCGCCCATCCCCATCTGGTACAGGCTGGATCCACAGGCGATGGTCAGGATCACGTAGACCACCCACAGACCCTTGGCCGTTTCGGTAATCCGCGGCGTGATCTTCGAATCCTTCATCGGCCCCGGCGTTTCCGCCCGGAGCATGCCGCGCCCACCGAAACCGAGCAAAGGCAGGACGGCGACCGCCAGAACGACCACCCCGAGGCCGCCGACCCAGTGCATGAAAGTGCGCCAGAAGTTGATCGACAGCGGCAGCCGGTCAAGCCCCGACAGCACCGTCGCGCCGGTTGCCGTCAAGCCCGAAACGGCCTCGAAATAAGCGTCGGTCCACGACAGACCGTCGATCTGCAGGTACAGTGGCAGCGCGCCGAAAGCCGGCAACAGCGACCAGATCAAGGCCACCAGCAGGAAACTTTCGCGGACCCGCATTTCGCGATGCTGCCGGCCAACCGACAGCGACAACAGCGAGCCGCTGACGATGGTGATCAGTACCGCCTCGTCGTAGGCGCCGTGCGCGCCGTCGGCGGTGAGCCAGGAGATCGCCAGGGGGATCAGCATCAGGAAGCCGAAACCGGTGATCAGCACGCCGAGAACGTACAGCGCGGGAGCGAA
Source organism: Accumulibacter sp. (assembly GCF_029255145.1). GTDB lineage: Bacteria > Pseudomonadota > Gammaproteobacteria > Burkholderiales > Rhodocyclaceae > Accumulibacter. Next base: position 4,425 of record NZ_JAPUVQ010000122.1, on the reverse strand, counting down.
ACGGTTCGCCGCGAGAAACCCTCGCGGGCCTGCGGCAAGTGACGACAAACCAGACAGCTTCACGATCTTGGCCACCAGCTTTGCTGATCCGCCGGGGAGCAGGCCGGGATCGGCCAGGCACGGGCAAATCCGAAACGAACAAGGACAGGGAAGAAAATCAGCCGCGGGTGCGGGACCATCGTCGATCCCGGCCGCCGCAGTGTGGCTGGCATTCTAACGCGAACTCCCCAGCAAACCGCCGGTTTGCCACGCTGCCAGGCGATCCGCGCAGCATCGGCCGGCGCCTACAGCAGCACCCGCTCGATGCCGCCATGGTTGGCTTTGCTGACGTAGCGTGCCATCCAGTCGTCACCGAGCAGACGCTTGGCCATCTCGACGACGATGTAGTCGGCCTCGGTGCCGGTGTCATCGTGGTAGCGCGACAGACCCTGCAGGCACGACGGACACGAGGTGAGCACCTTGATCGGGCCGGCAAAACCATCCGCGCGCTGTTTGCCGACGCCTTTTTCGATCTCCTCCTGCTTGCGGAAGCGGACCTGCGTCGACACGTCGGGACGCGTGACTGCCAGCGTCCCCGACTCGCCACAGCAGCGATCGGAGAGGTCGACCGGCTGCGCCATCAGGCTGTTGACCACCTTGATCCCCGGCATCGTCCGCATCGGCGCATGGCAGGGGTCATGGTACAGATAGCGAGTGCCGCCGACGCCATCCAGCCTGACCCCCTTCTCAAGCAGGTATTCGTGGATGTCGAGCAAGCGGCAGCCGGGAAAGATCTGCTCGAAGTGGTATTTTTCGAGCTGATCCATGCAAGTCCCGCACGAGACGATAACGGTCTTGATGTCCAGATAGTTCAGCGTATTGGCGACCCGGTGGAACAGTACCCGGTTATCGGTGGTGATCCTCTGCCCCTGGTCGGCTTCGCCAGCCGCCGTCTGCGGATAGCCACAGCACAGATAGCCCGGCGGCAGGACCGTTTGCGCGCCAATCTCGTAGAGCATCGCCTGGGTCGCCAGCGCCACCTGCGAAAACAGACGCTCCGATCCGCAGCCGGGAAAGTAGAACACCGCTTCGCCGTCATAATCGGGCGCGCTGACCTGGTGCGGGTCGCGAATGACCGGCACGATCCTGTCATCCTCGATGTCGAGCAAGGCGCGCGCGGTGCGCTTGGGCAATCCGCCGGGCATCGGTTTGTTGATGAAATGGATGACTTGCGCGCGCAGCGTCGGCGAACCGAGCGTCGCCGGCGGTTGCCTGGTCTGACCCTGGATCAGGCCGAGCGACCTGGCCAGCCGGTGCGCCAGCCGCTGCGCCCGATAGCCCCAGTCGATCATCAGCTTGCGGAGCAACTTGATCGTCGCCGGGTCCTTGATCGTCAGGAAGGCCATCGCCGCCGCCTTCGCCGGGACGAACTTCTTCTTGCCCTGCTCGCGCAGCAGATTGCGCATCCTGATCGAAACGTCGCCGAAGTCGATATCGACCGGGCAGGGCGTGACGCATTTGTGGCAGATCGTGCAGTGGTCGGCGACGTCGTTGAACTCCTCGAAGTGCTTCAGCGAAACGCCGCGCCGGGTCTGCTCCTCGTAGAGGAAGGCCTCGATCAGCAGTGACGTGGCGAGGATCTTGTTGCGTGGCGAGTACAGCAGGTTGGCACGTGGCACATGCGTCGAGCACACCGGCTTGCACTTGCCGCAACGCAGGCAGTCCTTGACCATCGTCGCGATGTGGCCGATCTCCGACTGCTCCATGATCAACGATTCGGTGCCGAGCAGCGAAAACGACGGCGTGTAGGCCCTGCTCAGGTCGGCTCCCGGGAGCAGCTTGCCCTGGTTGAAACGGCCTTCGGGGTCAACCCTGGCCTTGTAGTCACGGAACGGCTGGATTTCGTCCTCGCTCAGGAATTCCAGCTTGGTGATCCCGATGCCGTGCTCACCCGATACCACGCCGTCGAGCGCCCGTGCCAGCGCCATGATCCGCTCGACGACCGCGTAAGCGGTCTGCAGCATCTCGTAATGGTCGGAGTTGACCGGGATATTGGTATGCACGTTGCCGTCGCCGGCGTGCATGTGCAGCGCCACGAACAGGCGGCTGCGCAGCGTTTCCTGGTGGATGGCGGCGATCCGCTCGACGACCGGCCGATAGACGATGCCGTCAAAGATGTCGGCGAGCAGCGGTTTGAGTTCGCTCTTCCACGACACGCGTACCGAGTAGTCCTGGAGGCGATGGAACAGCGTCGGGGTAGACGCCCGGTTCTTCAGCATACCGGCGTGCACACCGAGCGCCGTGAACTGCCCTTCGGCTTCGGCCAGCGGCCGGTCGAGACTGTCGAGCAGCCACTGCCAGCGCCTGCGCACCATGGCCACCGCGTCGATCGCTGCCGATCGCCGCTCACCGATCAGCAGTTCCTTTTCCAGGTCGGCGTCGCCACGATGCAAGGGCAGGTCGCCGGCCAGAAAGTCCGTCAGCGCCTCGCACAACGCCAGCTTGTTGCGGATCGACAGTTCGATGTTGATACGCTCGATGCCGTCGCAGTACTCGCCCATCCGGGGCAGCGGAATGACCACGTCCTCGTTGAGCTTGAAGGCGTTGGTGTGCCTTGAAATCGCCGCCGTGCGCGAGCGATCGAGCCAGAACTTCCGGCGGGTCTCGGCGTCGACGGCGATGAAGCCTTCGGCACCGCGCACGTTGCACAGCCGTACGACTTCCGATGCAGCGTTCATTACGGCCCTCTCGTCGTCGCCGACCAGGTCGCCGATCAGGACCATTTTCGGTCGTCCGGCAGTCTCGGCCTTGCGCTTGGCCTTGGTGGCGTAGCCGACGGCGCGCAGGTAGCGCTCGTCGAGGTGTTCGAGGCCGGCGAGCAGCACCCCGGCCTGCTGGCCGCCGCCACCGGGCTGGAAATGATCGGTGATCTCGACAATCGCCGGCACCGCCTCGCGCACCTGCCCGAAGAACTCCAGGCAGACGGTGCGCGTGTGCTGCGGCATCCGGTGCAATACCCAGCGGGCGGCGACGATCAGGCCATCGGTCCCCTCCTTTTGCACTCCCGGCAGACCAGCCAGAAACTTGTCGGTGACATCCTTGCCGAGCCCCGCCTTGCGAAACCGTCGACCCGGGATTTCGAGGATTTCCGGCTGCCCGTAGAGCGTCCTGCCATCTCTGCGGAAGCGCCTGATCTCGAAGGACACCAACTCCTGTTCGTGGATCTTGCCGAAGTTGTGCCCGATCCGCGTCACTTCCATCAAGTGACCGCTGGCATCGACCAGCTTCCACCACGCCAGGTTGTCGAGCGCCGTCCCCCACAGTACCGCCTTCTTGCCACCGGCGTTCATCGCGATGTTGCCGCCGATGCACGAAGCTTCGGCCGAGGTCGGATCGACGGCAAAGACGCGGCCGGCCGCCGCCGCGGCTTCCGCGACGCGGGCAGTGACCACCCCGGCGCCGGTCCGGATCGTCGCGTACCGGCGTTCGCATCCGGGCAGCAGGATTTCTTCGACGCCGCCAATGTCCAGCAGCTTCTCGGTGTTGATCACTGCCGACATCGGCGTCAGGGGTATCGCGCCGCCGGTGTAGCCCGTGCCGCCACCGCGCGGGATGATCGTCAGCCCGAGCTTGATGCAGGCGCGCACCAACGGAGCAATCTCTTCTTCGCTGTCCGGGTGGAGGACGACGAAGGGGTACTCGATGCGCCAGTCGGTCGCATCGGTCACGTGCGAGACGCGCGCCAGGCCATCGAAGGCGATGTTGTCGCGACGGGTGTGCCTGAGCAAGGCCTTCCTGACCCGCGCGCGCAGCCTGGCGGTGTCGTCGAAATGGCGCTCGAAGGCATCGACCGCTGCCGCCGCAGCGACGATCAGTGGCGATACCCGGTCGTTGCCCTGACGGCGCTTCTCGATTTCCCGCAGACGGTGGCGAAGCGCCTCGACCAGGGCGATTCGCCGCTCGCGGTTGGCCAGCAGATCGTCCTCGAGGTAAGGATTGCGCTGCACCACCCAGATGTCGCCCAGCACCTCGTAGAGCATTCGCGCCGAACGGCCGGTGACACGCTCGACGCGCAACTGGTCGAGCAGCGCCCATTGTTCCTCGCCGAGCAGTCGGATGACGATCTCGCGGTCGGAAAACGAGGTGTAGTTGTAGGGGATTTCGCGCAGACGTGCGTTCATCGATAACCTCGGCTGCCGGCAAAGGGCGAATTCTAGCTTACCGCAGTGCAGCATCACAGCGCTGGCCACCGCCCAGGCCGCCTGTGGTCAATCGCCTTGTTCCCCCGGCAGCACCCGGTGGTCGGGGCGACCCCGAGATTGCGCTAGAGTGTGTTGACATTCAAGCGACGCCGGAATGCTCAGCGCCCCCCTCGGTCCATCGAACGAGCGCGGCATCGAGGCCAAGGGTGACCGCTATCAGTCGATTGCCTACGAACTTTCGCGC